>NZ_JBSGAQ010000003.1:0-540928 GCF_053600815.1 Mycobacterium sp. NPDC004974
TCAGAAAAATCCGATCAAAACAAAAGACACCAACAAACTGGCATCAAAAAAACAAACAACCACACCCTAAACGGGAAAAAGAGCGTGGCCAAAAAACAACAAACAAAAACCACCAAACACACTATTGAGTTCTCAAACAACAGACTTTACTTCTTCGCTGCCCTGTTTTGGGGCAACCTCACCAGCTTAATCAAGTCTCTCTGGCTTGTCAAGCTGCCCGTCCTGGCTTGTTTCATCCGGACCGAGGCAACTCCGCCAGCCTAGTACCGAACTGGCGGGGAGTCAAACTCCCTGAGCTAGGCCTTCAGCAGATGATGAAACTTGCTGCGCTCCGGCACTTTCTAAGAGCTTACCCTCTCGATCTCCGCTCCCAAAATCAGCAGGTTCTCGACGAACAACGGGTACCCGCGATCGATGTGAAACACGTCGTGGACCTCGGTCTCGCCGTCGGCGACCAGGCCGGCGAGCACCAGTCCGGCGCCGGCGCGAATGTCCGACGACCACACCGGCGCGCTCGAAAGCTGGGGGATCCCGCGCACGACGGCATGGTGGCCGTCTGTCCGCGCATCGGCACCCAACCGGATCATCTCCTCGACGAACCGGAAGCGAGCTTCGAACACGTTCTCGGTGATCATCGACGTACCGTCGGCCACTGCGGCCAACCCGATCGCCATCGGCTGCAGGTCGGTCGGGAATCCCGGGAACGGCAGCGTCGCCACGTTGACCGCCTTGGGCCGCTCGTACTGCACCACCCGGAAACCGTCATCGTTCTGGGTCACGGTGGCACCGGCGTCGTGCAACTTGTGCAGAACCAGCTGCAGGTGCTGTGGGTCCACGCCCGTCACCGAGATATCGCCGCGCGTCATCGCCGCGGCTATCCCCCAGGTCGCCGCCACGATCCGGTCACCGATCACCCGGTGTTCCGTGGGATAGAGCCGATCGACACCGGTGATCGTCAGCGTCGAGGTCCCCGCCCCGGAGACCTTGGCACCCATCTGGTTGAGCATCGCGCAGATGTCGACGATGTCCGGCTCGCGCGCCGCGTTGTGGATGGTGGTGACACCTTCGGCCAGCACCGCGGCCATGAGAATGTTCTCCGTCGCCCCCACGGACGGGAACTCCAGTTGGATCTCGGCACCCCGCAGATGGTCGGCCTCGGCCACCACACAACCGTGCTCGATATTGCAGGTCGCACCCAGTTGGCGGAGCCCGGCCTGATGCATGTCCAGGGGCCGCGATCCGATGGCGTCACCACCCGGAAGCGCAACCTTCGCCTTCTTGCACCGTCCTACCAGCGGGCCCAGCACACACACCGAGGCGCGGAACTGGCGGACCGCCGCGAAATCCGCGTCGTACTTGGGTTCGTCGGGCGATGTGATGCGCACGGTGTCGCCGTCCAGCTCGACGGTGGCGCCCAACCCGCGCAGGACCTCGGCCATCAGCGGTACGTCAAGGATGTCAGGGCAATTGGTGATCGTGCTCGTACCCTCGGCAAGCAACGAGGCCGCCATCAGTTTCAGCACACTGTTCTTCGCGCCACCGACAGCAACTTCGCCTGATAACCGGCTGCCTCCGGTCACCAAGAAACGCTCGCTCACGCCGGTTAGTGTAAACAGCCCGGCGTCGAGTTTCCGCCTGCTCGCACAGATCCGGCGGGCCCGGCCAACGTGTCCACGAGCCCGGTACGGTTCAGCTATGGCGGTTCATCTCACCCGTATCTATACCCGCACCGGCGACGACGGCACGACCGGGCTGAGTGATTTCAGCAGGGTTTCCAAGAATGATTCGAGGTTGGCGGCCTACGCCGACTGTGACGAAGCCAACGCTGCCATCGGCGTCGCAGTCGCTCTCG
The DNA here is from genome assembly GCF_053600815.1 of Mycobacterium sp. NPDC004974. Classification (NCBI taxonomy): domain Bacteria; kingdom Bacillati; phylum Actinomycetota; class Actinomycetes; order Mycobacteriales; family Mycobacteriaceae; genus Mycobacterium; species Mycobacterium sp. NPDC004974. The sequence continues at coordinate 1,853 of NZ_JBSGAQ010000003.1, forward strand.
GCGGACCCGATCAGCAAATCCTGGCGGTATTGCGGCAGATTCAGAACGATCTGTTCGACGCCGGCGCCGATCTGTCCACCCCCGTCGTGGAGAACCCCGAGCACCCACCGCTGCGAATCTCGCAGGCCTACATCGACCGGCTGGAGAAGTGGTGCGACGAGTTCAACGAGGCGCTGCCTGCGCTGAATTCGTTCATCCTGCCCGGCGGAACTCCCCTGTCCGCACTGTTGCACGTCGCGCGAACTGTGGCCCGCCGCGCTGAGCGGTCGGCATGGATCGCGGTGCAAGAGCACGGTGAATCGGTGAGCGTTCTGCCGGCGAAGTACCTCAACCGGTTGTCAGACCTGCTGTTCATCCTGTCGCGGGTGGCGAACCCGGATGGGGACGTGCTCTGGAAGCCCGGAGCCGCTCAGTAATTGCGCCGCCGGGCCCGCGGCGACGGCCGCGATTCCAGCCAGGAGGTGAACGCCGTCAAGGCGCCCCGGTCCAGGGCGATCTCATACCCTTGCCGGCGTTCGGGACTGTGGTCGCGAAGTTCGAGAATGACCGTCGCGGCGGTCATGATGTCGAACTCGTCGCCACGCGGGGCGCGACGCGACACCACTTCCAGCCCCCGCCGGCTCAATTGCCGGTCAGGCCACCACCGCATGCTGGACAGCCGGTAGAAACCGGCCTCCCCTCCGCGGTAGCGCATCACACCATGGCGCCAGCCACTACCGCCTTCGGCGGGAAAGTCACGCAGGATGGCGGCTGTTCCACCAACCTGACGTAGTTTCCACAGCCGGTAACTCAGGGCACCGACCAAAAGGAGCAGAACGCAGACGAGCGCGACCATGCCGATCATGGGCGCGCTCATCTGTCGTCTCTGTCGTCAGTCGATCTGGCCGAGCGCGCGCAGGCGTGCACGGCCCCAGGCCGCAGTCTGCTCGTCGTCGGACTCTGCATCCTGCTTGGCCGAGTCGGCGTCGATCTCGGTTTCGAACTGAGCGTTCTCCACCAGGATCCGGACTGTCTCCTCGGTCACCGACAGGAAACCACCGTCAACGGCGATACGCAGATCGTCCTCGCCTTCGCGCTCGACTCGCACCATGGCGTCGTCGACCAGCTGCGCCACCAACGGAATGTGCCGCGGCAGGATGCCGATCTCACCAGCGGTGGTCCGGGTGAAGACGAACGTAGCGGTGCCGGACCAGAGCTCACGCTCGACGGCAACGATCTCAACGTTCAATTCAGCCATTCCACACCACCTTTCGGGCTAGAGCGCTCATCACAGCTTGGCGCCGAGGCTTTCGGCCTTCTTCGCCAGGTCGTCCAGGCCACCGATGAGGAAGAACGCCTGCTCGGGCAGGTGATCGAACTCGCCCTTGGCCAGCTTGTCGAAGGCCTCGATGGTCTCCTTAAGCGGCACGGTCGAACCCGGCTGGCCGGTGAACTGCTCGGCCGCCATCATGTTCTGGCTCAGGAAGCGCTCGATCTTACGGGCGCGGTACACCAGAACCTTGTCCTCTTCCGACAGCTCGTCGATACCGAGGATGGCGATGATGTCCTGAAGATCCTTGTAGCGCTGCAGGATCCGGATGACTTCCTGGGCGACGCGGTAGTGCTCGTCGCCGACGACGCTGGGGTGCAGGATCGTCGAGGACGAAGCCAGCGGGTCCACCGCGGGGAAGATGCCCTTGGAGAACACCGCACGCGAAAGCTCGGTGGTGGCATCCAGGTGGGCGAACGTGGTGGCCGGGGCCGGGTCGGTGTAGTCGTCGGCAGGCACGTACACGGCCTGCATCGAGGTGATTGAGCGACCACGGGTCGAGGTGATGCGCTCCTGCAGCTCACCCATCTCGTCGGCCAGCGTCGGCTGGTAACCCACGGCCGAAGGCATACGACCCAGCAGGGTCGAAACCTCGGAACCGGCCTGGGTGAACCGGAAGATGTTGTCGATGAAGAGCAGCACGTCCTGGTTCTGCTCGTCACGGAAGTACTCGGCCATGGTCAGGGCCGACAGGGCGACGCGCATACGGGTGCCTGGCGGCTCGTCCATCTGGCCGAACACCAACGCGGTGTCCTTGAGCACGTTTGCGTCGGCGAGCTCGACCCACAGGTCGTTGCCCTCGCGGGTGCGCTCACCCACGCCGGCGAACACCGAGGTACCACCGAAGTTGCGGGCAATACGGTTGATCATCTCCTGGATCAGAACCGTCTTACCCACACCGGCGCCACCGAACAGGGCGATCTTGCCACCACGCACATACGGCGTGAGCAGGTCGACGACCTTCAGACCGGTCTCCAGCATCTCGGTGCGGGGCTCCAGGTCGGCGAAGGCCGGCGGCTTGCGGTGGATCGACCAGTGATCGAAGTCCTTGCCGTAGCCGGGCTCATCGAGGCAGTCGCCGAGGGCGTTGAACACATGGCCCTTGACGCCGTCGCCGACCGGCACCGAGATCGAGGCGCCGGTGTCGCGGACGTCGGTGCCACGCACCAGGCCGTCGGTGGGCTGCATGGAGATGCAGCGAACCAGGCTGTCGCCGAGGTGCTGGGCAACCTCAAGCGTCAGGGTCTTGGCGAGCGCGCCATAGGTGATATCGGCGTGCAGCGCGTTGAACAGCTCGGGCACGGCGCCGCGCGGAAACTCAATATCCACCACCGGGCCGGTGATGCGGACTACGCGGCCCGCGGTCTTTTCTGCAGTAGCAGTCATTCTCTCTTCGCTTTCCTACGAGGCTTTCGTCTTTGGTCCGGCTAGCGCGCGTCGGCCAGCGCGTTCGCGCCGCCCACGATCTCGCTGATTTCCTGGGTGATCTGCGCCTGACGTTCGCGGTTGGCCGCGAGCGTGAGTGCCTTGATCAGATCGTCGGCGTTGTCGGTGGCCGACTTCATGGCGCGCCGGCGCGAAGCCGACTCCGAGGCGGCCGCCTCCAGCAGTGCCGCGTACACGCGGGTGGCGATGTAACGCGGCAGCAATGCGTCGAACAGGTCCTCGGCATTCGGCTCGAACGAATACAGCGTGTGCGGACCGGTGTCCGGCTCCCCGACGTACTCGACGACCAACGGCGCGATCTGATGTGCCACCGCGGTCTGCGAGAGCATCGAACGGAATTCGGTGGAGACGATGTGGAGTTCGTCGACACCCAAGATGCCGTCGGCTCCTGCATCGTCGCCCTCGTCATCGGCGCCGGACATGAACGTCGCCACCAGAGTGTCGGCGATCTCCTTGGCGTTCTCGTAGGTGGGCCGCTCGGAGAAGCCGGTCCACGACTGGGTGACCGTCCGCTGCCGGAAGCTGTAGTAGCCCAGGGCTTTCCGGCCGACGACGTAGAGCACCGGGCTCTTGCCCTGTTCCCGCAGCAGCGAGAACAGTTCTTCGGCCCGGCGCAGCACGTTGGCGTTGTAACCGCCGCAGAGACCGCGATCCGAGGACACCACGAGCACACCGGCCCGCTTGGGGTTCTCCCGCTGCACGAGCAGCGGGTGATCCAGCGCGCTGGCGCCCGCAAGCTCGGTGAGCATGTTGGTGATCTCGGTGGAGTAGGGCCGGGCCGCGTCGACCCGGGCCTGCGCCTTGGCGATCCGCGACGTGGCGATCAGCTCCTGTGCCTTCGTGATCTTCTTGATCGACGAAGCAGAGCGGATACGCCCGCGTAGCTCGCGAAGTGTGGCTGCCATTGGTTACCTAGGCCTTCTTCGGAGCCGGCTTGCGGACCTTGACCGATTCCTTCTCCAGGTCCTCGGGGTCCAGTGCATCAGCATCGGCCTCCTTGACAACCACGGAGCTGCCGTCGGTAGCAGCGAAGCCCTTCTTGAACTCGTTGATCACCGAGACCAGCTTCTCCTCGTTGTCCTCGGAGAGCTTCTTGGTCTCCTTGATGCTCTTGAGGATGTCTGAGTGGCTGGCCTTGACATGCTCCAGCAGCTCGTCGACGAAGCGGGTGACGTCCTCGGCCGGAACCGAATCCAGGTGGCCCTGGGTACCGAGGAAGATCGAGACGACCTGATCCTCGACCGCCAGCGGGCTGTACTGCGCCTGCTTGAGCAGCTCGACGAGGCGGACACCACGATCCAGCTGAGCCTTGGAGGCCGCATCCAGATCCGAGGCGAAGGCCGCGAAGGCCTCCAGCTCGCGGTACTGCGAGAGATCCAGACGCAGCGAACCCGCGACCTCTTTCATGGCCTTGATCTGCGCGGCGCCACCGACGCGGGACACCGACACACCGACGTTGACGGCCGGTCGCACACCCTGGTTGAACAGGTCGGACTCCAGGAAGCACTGGCCGTCGGTGATCGAGATGACGTTGGTCGGGATGAACGCCGAGATGTCGTTGGCCTTGGTCTCGATGATCGGCAGACCCGTCATCGAACCACCGCCCAGCTCGTCGGAGAGCTTGGCGCAACGCTCCAGCAGACGGGAGTGAAGGTAGAAGACGTCGCCGGGGAATGCCTCGCGGCCCGGCGGGCGGCGCAGCAGCAGCGAGATGGCGCGGTAGGCGTCAGCCTGCTTGGAGAGGTCGTCGAAGACGATCAGCACGTGCTTGCCGTCGTACATCCAGTGCTGGCCGATGGCCGAACCGGTGTACGGTGCCAGCCACTTGAAGCCGGCCGGATCGGACGCGGGGGCCGCGACGATGGTGGTGTACTCCATCGCGCCACCCTCTTCCAGCGCGCGCTTCACGCTGGCGATGGTGGTGCCCTTCTGGCCGATGGCGACGTACACGCAGCGCACCTGCTGCTTGGGGTCGCCGGTCTCCCAGGCTTCGCGCTGGTTGAGGATGGTGTCGACGCAGACCGCGGTCTTGCCGGTCTTGCGGTCGCCGATGATCAGCTGACGCTGGCCACGGCCGATCGGGGTCATGGCGTCGATGGCCTTGATACCGGTCTGCAGCGGCTCGGACACGCCCTGGCGCTGCACCACCGAAGGGGCCTGCAGCTCGAGTGCACGCCGGGTCTCGGACTCGATGTCGCCCTGGCCGTCGATCGGCTGGCCGAGCGGGTTGACGACGCGACCGAGGAACGCGTCGCCGACCGGCACCGAGAGCACCTCGCCGGTGCGCTTGACCTGCTGGCCTTCTTCGATCTTTTCGAACTCACCCAGGATGACGGCGCCGACGCTGTGCTCGTCGAGGTTGAGTGCCACACCCAACACACCGCCCGGGAACTCGAGGAGCTCCTGGGTCATGACCGAGGGCAGGCCCTCGACGTGAGCGATGCCGTCACCGGCATCGACGACGGTGCCGATCTCTTCACGCTCGGTGTCGGCGGAAAACGAGGATACGTAGTCCTCGATGGCACCTTCGATATCAGCAGCCGAGATTGTCAACTCTGCCATGGTTTTTCGTCTTCCTACCTTGTTCTTGGGTGGTTCTTGGTTCGGGTTAGTCCGGCAGCTGGGTCGCCGCGGCGGCCAGTCGGGACGAGATCGAGCCGTCGATCACTTCGTCACCGACGGTGATCGACAGACCACCGAGCAGTTCCGGGTCGACATACAGCTGCACTGACACCGGGTGTCCGTAGATGCGGGTGAGCACCTCCGACAGCCGGGTCCGCTGGGCATCGGTCAGGTCAGCCGCGGCAGTCACGTGAGCGACCACCTCGCCGCGGCGGGAAACTGCGAGCTCGGCGAGGTCGATGACGGCCTCGTCGGCACGCTCGCCGCGCAGCAGTCCCACAGTCTGGGCCAACAGCGCGGCCGCCGTCCCGGTCCCACCCGCGTCGCCAAGCACCTTGTCCAGCAAGGCAATCCGACCGTCGACCGGGGTGGTGTAATCACTGAGCAGGGCCGAGAGCTTGGGCTCGGCGTCGAGGAGGCGGCCGAACCGGAACAGCTGGTCCTCCACCTCGTCGACCTCACCGGCGGTCTCGGCGCGCTTGAGCAGCGCCAGACGCGCGGTGTGTTCAATCGCGTCGACCAGGTTCGCTTCGGTCGACCAGCGCTGCGAGACGGCGGTCCGCAGCACGTCCAGTGCGGTGTTGCCGACCTTGCCCGACAACAGTCGGTCGACCAGCTCGACCTTGGCGGCAGCGTCGTCGGTCGGCTCGGCCAGATGCCTGGTGAGCATCGACTCCGACAGCAGCAGCCCGGCCACCGAGGTCAGTTCCTCGGCCAGCGTGGTCAGCCCTTCGGCATCCAGACCGCCTGCGACGGAGTCGAACTTGTCGACCACGACCGCCAGCGACTCGCGGCTCGCAGCTCGCAGCTTCGCGGTTGCGGCGGTGTCGATCAGCACGGCCGACGGGGCCATCTGGTCCAGCTCGGCGAGGAACCGGTCGACGGTGGCCGCCTGGGCGGCCGGGTCGGCGACGTGTGCCCGGACCAGAGCGTCGGCCTTGGCCACCGACTCCGATCCCAGACCGGTCCGCAGCTGGCGGATGAGCTGCTGGCGCATCAGCTGAACCTGCTGGGCGCCGTGCGCCTTGATCCGCTCGGCCTCGGTGCCGGCTTGCTCGGCCAGCTGAGCGGTGATCCGCTCGGAGTCCTGCGAGGCCTCGTCGGTCACCTTGGTCGATTCGGCCTTGGCCTCGGCGAGCGCCTTGGCATGCATCTCATCGGCGTCGGCGAGCTTCTTGGCCGCGTCGGCGCTCTCGGCGAGCGCGACCCGCACGGCGTCCTGCTGCTTCTGCATCAGGCTCCGCACCGGCGGCACCACCCACTTGATGATGATGAATGCGATGAAGGCAAAGCCGATCAGCTGCCCGATAAATATCGACATCTACTGCGTCCCACCTGATTTCACGTCGACGCCCAAAATTCGGTTGGCCAGGGTCTGCGAGAGTCCGTCCACGGACGACTCCAGGCCCGACCGCACCTCGGCACTCTGAGCAGCAAGCTGCTCATCGGCCTGGCGCACGGTCTCGGCCACTTCGGTGCTCGCCTCGGCGCGCTTGGCGTCGACCACCTCGCGACCCGCTGCGCGAGCCTCGTCACGGATTGCCGATGCCTGGGTGCGTGCCCCGGCCATCGCCTCGTTGTAATCGGCCTGTGCCGCGGCCACCTGTTCGGCCGACTTCCGATTGTCGGCGGCGGTCTTCGCCAGCATCGCTTCGCGCTCTGCCAGCACCTTGCCGACCGGTGGCACAACCCATTTCGCGATCACGGCGAGCGTGATCAGGAAAATGATCAGCACGGCGAAGAAGGTGCCGTTGGGGACCAGGAAGTTGCTCTGGCCCCCACCGCCTCCCTCGGCTGCCTGGCTCGCAGCCAGGATCGTTGCGCTCAGTTCACCCATGCTGATGGACTACTGCAGGCCCGGGGTGGCGAAGACGAACAGCGCCATGAAGGCCAGGTTGATGAAGTACGCGGCCTCCACCAGACCGACGGTGATGAAGAACGGGGTGAACAGCCGGCCCTGGGCCTCGGGCTGACGGGCGATGCCCGAGATCAGCGCGTTACCCGCGATACCGTCACCGATACCAGCGCCGATGGCGCCGCCGCCCATGATCAAACCGCCACCGATCAGCGCGCCGGCCGTGATGAGGGCGTTGGGGTCGAGTTCCATTCCTTTTATCCTCCTTGATAACTGGTGGCTGTGCCGCCAGAGGTTCGTGTCCTGCAGTTGTAGGGGTCTAGCCGGTCATGCTCAGTGCTCGTCGTGGTCCAGCTCCATCGACTGGCTGAAGTACAGGATCGTCAGCAGCGAGAAGATGAAGGCCTGGATCAGGCCGACGAACAGGTCGAAGGTCTTCCAGATCGCGTTGGGTGCCCACTGGATGTACCAGGGGAACATCGCGATCAGCGCGACGAGGATGCCGCCGGCGAAGATGTTGCCGAAAAGACGGAGGGCCAGCGAGATCGGCTTGGCGAGTTCCTCGACGATGTTGATCGGCATCAGCGCGGGAACGTGACCCTTGAGCACCTTCACCGGGTGGCCGATGATGCCGCGGCGCCAGATGCCGGCCGCGTGGTAGCAGATGAACACGAACAGGGCCAGCGCCAGCACGAAGTTGATGTCAGAGGCCGGCGGCTTGTACCACTCGGCGGCGGCGCCGTCCGCTCCCCCGTACTGCAGCGGCAGCACCGACAGCCAGTTGGAGACCAGGATGAAGACGAATATCGTCACCGACAGCGGCAGCACGAACGGCGCGACCTTCATGCCGATCGCGGCCTCGATCTGGCCGCGCATCTGGATGGTCAGGGCCTCCCAGAACAGCTGCACACCGCCCGGGACGCCGGTCGAGGTGACCTTGGCCCGCAGGATGAATGCCAGGGCGATCACGATCACCGCGGTGACCGCGGTGGCCAGGATGGTGTCACCGTTGAACGTCATCCCGAACAGCTCGAACACCATCGTGTGGTGGCCGACGTGGATGGCAGCGCCACCCTCTTCGGCGGCGAGCACGGTCGTCGTCTGAGTCATATAGGTCAGCTCAACCCTTCGATTCCGTATCCAAGACATCCAGGCCGTTCGAGCGGATCTTCCGCAGCACGGGGATGCTGGTGCTCATCACCAGCAGAGCCTGGAAAATCGCCAGCCCGAACAGCACCGCGATGCCGCCCGAGGTTTTGAAGACAAATGCGATGCCGAGGGCGATCGCGGTGATGATCAACAGCCGTGTCGCGGAGTTCACGGCCATCTTCTTCTTGAGCGGGTGGTCTTCGGCCGTGATCGCTTCGACGGCCCGGCGCACCAGCAAGGCGTTGACCAAGCCGAGGGCCAGGCCGACACCGAAGAAGACGCCGAAGAAAATGTGTCCGGTGAATCCGGCGGCCAAGATGGCCAGCGCGGTCAGGACAACGCAAACAATCAGCAGACGCAGCGGCCGGAAGGCCACCGACGGGAACACCAACGGCGCGTCGTGCGCTGGCGTCGTCACTGCTTCACCCCAATCCCGCTGTCACAAAAAGCTGCACCCTCGGAGGTGCCAACGGTTGCTATCCCCTGGCAAAAGCCTGTGCATGCCCGCCGAGAATATCGGAGGGCTGCGGGCGGGCTCGAATCACCCACGGGGTAGCTCCCTTTGTCGGTCGTTGATCGGCACCTGACGGTTCGTCGAACCGATGGGCCGGGCCGGCAACCCGCGAGGTTTTTCGGGTTCTGGCAGCAGACTAACACATGGTAGGCACCCCTAAACCTGGCCTACTACTTTTCGTCGTACTTCGCCTCGTGCTCGTCCTCGGAGCCTTCGCTTCCGCGTTGTAACAGGGGAATCAGAGTCACCACGATCGCCACCAGAATGGCGGCCACCACGACTGCTCCGGTGTAGCGCGGATCGAAGAAGATCGTCGCTGCCGCACCGAAGGCGATGATGCCCACCCACAGGTAGATCAGCAGCACGGCGCGGCGATGCGAGTGCCCGATCTGCAGCAAGCGGTGATGCAGATGCATCTTGTCCGGGCTGAGCGGACTGCGGCCGGCCCGGGTGCGCCGCACGATGGCCAGCAACGTGTCCAGGGCAGGCACCAGCATCACGGCGATCACCAGGAGGAACGGCGACATCAGCGCGAAGACGTCGCGTGCGCCGTAGGCATTCTGCGAGATCGGCCCGGCAGCGGTCGTCGACGCCGCGCCCAACATGAGGCCGATCAGCATCGACCCGGAGTCGCCCATGAAGATCTTGGCCCGGTGGAAGTTGTGCGGCAGGAAACCCAGGCAGGCCCCGGCCAGCACCACCGATATCACCGCGGGTGGATAGAACAGGACGTCGCCGCCGTGGTCGCGCAGCAGCCCGACCGAGAACACACAGATGGCGAGGGCGGTGATGAGCCCCAGGCCCGCGGCCAGACCGTCGAGCCCGTCGACGAAGTTCATCGCGTTGACGATCGACACCGTGAGTGCGAGCGTCAGCAGGATCGACGACACCTGGTCGAGCACGATCGTGCCCACTCCCCCGAACGGGATGTAGAGCACGCTCCACGCCACACCCATCGTCACCAGCACGCTGGCCGCGGTGATCTGCCCGGCGAACTTCGTCAGGGCGTCCAGGCCCCAGCGGTCGTCGATCAGCCCGATGGCCATGATCAGCCCGCCCGCGACCACGACCGCGGGCATGCCGGTGGAGTAGACGAAACCCCGAGTGAGTGCCGGCAGTTGGGAGGCCAGCAGCACCGCGGCAGCCACCCCGATGTACATCGCGAGCCCGCCCATCCGCGGAGTCGGCTGCACATGTACGTCACGTTCGCGGGGATAGGCGACGGCGCCGAGCCGGATGGCCACCACCCGCACCCAACCGGTGGCGAAGTAAGTGATGATCGCGGCGGTCAACCCGACGAGCGCCAGCTCACGCAGCGGCACACCGGCCCCCCGGTCCGACAGCGCGAGAAGGCCGGAATTGACCGCGGGGATCACTGCGTCACCGGCCGACATCACCGATGAACCGTACTGCAGCAAGCTGAGATCACTCCGTAGGTGTTGTTGTGAGCGTGGACGTTTCCACGCCAAGGACCCTAGCGATGTCCCCCGCACTGATCGGGCCGGTCCGCAGGATGCGGGGCTGGGTGCCGGTGAGGTCGACGATGGTGGATGCGGCCTGTTGTTCGGCGGGCCCGCCGTCGAGATAGACCTCGACCTTGTCGCCGAGTTGCTCGTGGGCTTGCGCTGCCGTCACCGCGGCGGGCTGGCCCGAGACATTGGCGCTGGACTGGGCCATGGGGCCGACTTCCCGTAGCAACTCGATAGCCACCGGGTGCAGCGGCATCCGCAGCATGACGCTGCCGTTGGCGTCCCCGAGATCCCACTGCAGTGAGGGGGCCTGCGTAACCACCAGGCTCAGCGCCCCCGGCCAGAATGCCCGGATCAATTCGCGGGCCGCTGAGGGGACCGAATAAACGAGCCCGTCGATGGTGTTCCACGAACCGACGAACACACCGACCGGCATGTTGCGGCCCCGGCCCTTGGCGGCCAAAAGCGAACCCACCGCGTCCGAGTCGAACGCGTCGGCGCCGATGCCGTAGACGGTGTCGGTCGGCATCACCACAAGGCGGCCACCTTTGACCGCGCTGACCGCCGAGGCGATACCGGTCGCACGCTGATCGGCGTCGGTGCAATCGAAGATGGTCATGTCGACTCCCCGGTCGGTGCGCGCATCAACTCAGCTTCTCCCAATACGGGTCGCCGTCACAAAGCGGGGTCGCCCGGCAAGGTCACGGCGCGCGGTGACCTCGGTGAAGTGCCCGTCGCGGGTGAAGGCCTCGACGGAGAGCTCGGATGTGGTGTCGTCGTGCTCGACGGCGCAGAGCGCACCGTCGCGCAACCACCGGGCGGCCAGCGTGACGATCGGCCGGATCACCGACATGCCGTCGGGGCCGCCGAACAACGCAGGCACAGGATCATGTTCGGCCACTTCGGGTTCCAGGACCGCAGCCTCGGGGATGTAGGGCGGGTTGGACACCAGCAGGTCCACCCGGTCGTCGAGTTCGGGCAACAGTCCCGGGGTGGTGACGTCGGCGTCCAAGATTTCGACGCGCGTCCCTGCCGCGTTGCGACGCGCGAACTCCAGGGCCGCGGGCGAGTTCTCCACGGCCAGCACCCGGGCGTCGGGCCACTTCGCGACCAGCCCCAGCGCCAACGCACCTGAACCCGTGCACAGGTCGACGATCACCGGGTTGTCCGGAAGTTGTTGCGCCCAAGCCCATTCCAGCAGCGCCTCGGTCTCCGGCCGGGGAATGAAAACCCCGGGGCCGACCGCGAGCGTCAACGGGCCGAACGGCGCGGTGCCGATCAGGTGTTGCAGGGGAATCCGGCGGGCCCGGGCGGCGACGAGTTCGTCGTAGGCCTGCTCGAACCGGTCACCGGGATCGTCGAGGAACATCAGCCGGCTCCGGTCGACACCCGCGACGTGCGCGGCGAGCAATTCGGCGTCGATGCGCGGGGAGGCGACGCCGGCGGCGGCCAGGCGTGCCGTTGCGGCTTCGATCGTCTGCCGCAGCCGGGTGGTGCCTCCCCCGGCGGGCCGGGTCATGACTGCTGCTGCAGCCGGGCCTGTTTGTCGGCGGCGGCCAGCGCGTCGAGCAGTGCGTCCATGTCCCCGTCGAGCACCTGGTCGAGGTTGTGCGCCTTGAAGTTTATGCGGTGATCCGCGATCCGGTTCTCGGGAAAGTTGTAGGTGCGGATCCGCTCGCTGCGGTCGACCGTGCGGATCTGGCTGGCCCGGTCGGCCGATGCGTCGGCCGATGCCTGCTCCTCCGCCAGTGCCTGCAGTCGAGCGGCGAGCACCACCATGGCCCGGGCCTTGTTCTGCAGCTGCGAGCGCTCGTTCTGGCAGGTCACGACGATGCCCGTGGGCAGGTGGGTGATGCGGACCGCGGAGTCGGTGGTGTTCACGCCCTGGCCGCCCTTGCCCGAGGACCGGTACACGTCGATGCGCAGGTCGGATTCGTCGATCTGCACCTGCTCGACGTCTTCGGGCTCGGGGTAGACGAGCACGCCCGCGGCCGAGGTGTGCACGCGGCCCTGCGATTCGGTGACAGGCACGCGCTGCACCCGGTGCACGCCACCCTCGAACTTCATCCGCGACCACACACCGTCGGCGGAATCGCCTTTACTGGCGATGGTGATGGTGGCGTCCTTGTAGCCGCCGAGGTCAGACCACGTCTCGTCGAGCACCGTGACGGTCCAGCCGTGCCGTTCGGCATACCGGATGTACATGCGGGCCAGGTCGGCGGCGAACAGTGCCGACTCCTCCCCGCCTTCCCCGGACTTGACCTCCAACACGATGTCATCGGCATCGTGGGGATCGCGGGGGGCAAGCTGGTCGGTCAGCTGAGCGTCGAGTTCGGCGACCTTGGCGGTCAGCTCGTCCACCTCGGCGGCGAAGCTGGCGTCGTCGGCGGCGAGTTCGCGGGCAGCCTCCAGGTCGCCGCGGGCGGCATCCAACTTGCGGTAGGTACCCACGACCGGCGACACCTGGGCGAAGCGCCGGCCCACCTTGCGGGCGGCGGAGGCATCGGCGTGCAGGTTGGGATCGGCGAGCTGGCGCTCCAGGTCCGCGTACTCAGCGAGCAGCGCCTCGATCGCGGGTGCGGTATCCGTCACGTCAGCCTCCTCCAACTTTCTCCGGAAACGAGAACAGCGCCCAGATCTGACGCAAATGCGACAGATCGGGCGCCGTTGACGTAGCTACTTGTCGGCTGCGGCAGCCTGATCACCGGCAGGCTTGCGCTTGCCGTACCGCTTCTCGAAGCGGGCCACGCGGCCGCCGCTGTCGAGGATCTTCTGCTTGCCGGTGTAGAACGGGTGGCACTGCGAGCAGACCTCGACCACGATCTGGCCGCTCTGCTTGGTGCTACGGGTCTGGAAGGTATTGCCGCAACCACAGTGCACCGTGGTCTCGACATACTCAGGGTGAATGCCTGTTTTCATGGTTCCTCTTCAATCGTTGGCCCGGGTCGCCCACGCGGACGTGAACCGGGACCGAGGGTCGGCGGTTCATTATGCCAGGTCAACCGCCAACCTCCTAAACGCGGGATGACCGGCCGCTATTCCTCCCCCGGTCTCGATCGGAACTCGGACAACCGGCGCTCGAGGAATCGCCGTTCCGGATCCGTCGTGGCCAGCAGCAGGGCACGCTCGAACGCCTGCCGCGCCTCGTCGTCTCGACCCAGGCGGCGCAGCAGTTCCGCTCGACTCGACGGCAGATAGCGATAATCGCCGAGCTCCAGCGCGTCCATGAGTTCGAGAGCGCGGGCTGGATCACCCGCCTCGGCGGTGGCCACCGCACGGTTCAGCCCGACCACTGCCGATCCCGTCAGGTACTCGAGCCGCTCATAGAGCGCGACGACCGCGGGCCAATCGATCTCCGGGTCGGCCTGCAGTGAGGCGATCGCAGCCTGCAGCACGTACGGTCCGCCGGGTCGCCGCATGGCCAGCGCACGGTCGAGGGCGGCCCGGCCGTCATCGACCTTGGTCTGATCGTGCAGAGACCGGTCCTGCTCGGCCAACGGGATCAAAGCACCGGAAACGATCCGGGCGGCACGTCGCGAATCGTGCAGCAGCATCAGGGCCAGCAGCCCATGCACCTCGGGCTCGTCGGCCTTCAGCCCAGCGACCAAGCGCCCGAGCCTGATCGCTTCCGCGGCGAGGTCGTCGCGATCGGTGAACCCCTGGTTGAAGATCAGGTAGATCACCGCGAGCACAGCCGATACGCGGTCCGGCAGGACACGGTCGGCGGGCAGCCCGAACGGGATGTTCGTCGCCTTGATCTTGGCCTTCGCCCGAGAGAGCCGGCGCTTCATGGTCTCCTCGGAAACCAGGAACGCCCGGGCGATCTCGGCCGTGGTGAGCCCACCCAGGGCCCGCAATGTGAGCGCCACCTGCGCCTCGGTGGCCAGCGCCGGATGGCAGCACATGAAGATCAGTTCCAGGCGTTCGTCGGGGATGGCGTTGTCGTCCAGATCGACGTCGTCCAGGAACACAGTCCGTTGATCGACTCGGAGCAGCCCGGTCTTGGTTCGCCGAGTCTGTTCCCGACGCACCCGGTCGATCGCGCGGTTGCGCCCGGTGCGCACCAACCAGGCCACCGGCGCCTGCGGCATTCCGTCGCGGGGCCAGCGTTCGGCGGCGATGACGAACGCCTCCTGCGCGGCGTCCTCGGCGAGGTCGAAGTCGCCGAGGATGCCGATGAGTGCGGCCAGGACCCGGCCCCACTCGCGCTGGAAAATCGCCTCGATCAGTGCGCCCCCTCCCCGGGGGTATCGATGAGCGGTCGTACCTCGACCGCACCACCCAGCCTGATCGCCGGGACGCGCTGCGCGAACTCCAGGGCTTCATCCAGGTCAGCGGCCTTCAGCACGAAGTAGCCGCCGAGAACTTCCTTGCTGTCGGCGAACGGGCCGTCGGTGATCAGTCCCTGTCCCGGACCGCTGCGGATCGTCGTCGCCGTCTCGGCCGGCTCCAAGTGGGCGCCGCCGACGCACCGAGGATCCTGACGCAGCCCGACGTACTCGGCGTTGAGTGCGGCATATTCCTCGGGCGGCAGACCGTCGTGCGTGCCCGGCTTGGGGTAGATCAGGATTGCGTATTTCATCGTCGTCTCCTTCGGGGGAATCGTCTAACAGCATCAAGACGAACGGGCGGGACCCGAGGGGACAACACGATCAAATAATCGAGTAAGTGGTGCCGTCGCGCTTCCAGAGCACCCGACCGGCCGGATCGGCGCCGAGGGCGACCAGTTCACGCTTGAGAATCTTGTTGGTCGCGGTGCTGGGCAGATCGTCGGCGAGCCAGACGTACCGCGGCCAGGATTTGGGCGACAGATCCGCCTGACCGGCAAGGAATTCGGTCAGCCCTTCCGGAGTGAGCTCCTGGCCGTCGCGCAGCACGACGGCCGCCATCACCTGATCGCCGACGAACTCGTCGGGCACCGGGTAGACCGCCACACGGCTGATCACCGGCTGCCGCAACAGGATTCGCTCGATGGGTGCCGCGGTGATGTTCTCGCCATCCACCCGCATCCAGTCCGCGGTGCGCCCGGCCAGGTAGATCCAGCCGTCGGCGTCGCGGTAGGCCAGGTCACCCGACCAGTACATGCCGTGCCGAAGGCGTTCATCGGTCGCGCCCTGATCATTGTGGTAGCCGCGGAACATCCCGCTGCCGTTGGTGTTGACCAGCTCCCCGGTGGCGGCGTCGGCGTTGACCAGGGCACCGGTGTCATCGAATTCTGCGATTGCGCATTCTTCGACGGTCTCCGGGTCGTAGATCGCCACCCCGGGAAATCCCTGGCCGACACTGCCGGCCGGGGTGCCCTCGGACCGGGTGATGATGATCGCCAGTTCCGTCGAGCCGAAGCCATCCCACACGCTGCAGCCGAACCGGCGGCTGAACTCGTCGATGTCGCGGTCAGCCGCCTCGTTGCCGAACGCCACCCGCAGCGTGTTGTCGTGATCGTCGGCCTGTTCGGCGGTGGCCAGGATGTAGGCCAGCGGCTTGCCGACGTAGTTCATGTAGGTGGCACCGTACCGGCGGACGTCCGGAAGGAAGCCGGACGCGGAGAACTGTGCGGGCGCCATGGCCGCGCCCGAACTGAGCGCCACGCCCCAGCCCGCGTACACCCCGTTCGAGTGGAACAACGGCATGGCCAGGTAGCAGGTGTCCGCCTCGGTGAGGTCGTACCGCTGCACCAGCGCCGCGGCGGAGAACAGCACGATGGAGTGCGCCACCTCGACAGCCTTGGGCTCGCCGCTGGTCCCCGAGGTGAAGATCATCATGAACGTGTCATCGGGCCCGACCTCGCGCTGTGGCGTGAGTTCCTGCGGTGACCAGGCGGCCTCCGATACATCGATCACGGTGACGCCGGGCAGGTCGACGCCGTCGAGCAGGTCGCGGTGCTGCGGGTCCACGAGCACGATCTGACATTCGACCCGCGCGATATCGCGGGCCAGCGCATCGCCCCGACGGGTGTTGTTGATGCCGCACAGCACGTAGCCGCCGAGCGCTGCGGCGGCCAGTGCGGTCAGCATGTCGGGGGTGTTGCCGAGGAGTGTGCCGACATGCAGTGGACGCTGCGGATCGGCCAGCCCGATCAGCGTGGCGGCCTGGGCCTTCGCCTCGGCGATGTGCTCGCGCCAGGTCCAGGTACGTTCGCCGTACTTGATGGCGACCGCGTCGCCACTTTCGCGCTCGCGGAGCAACTGCTGCAGCGTTTCGGCCATCCGATGATTCCCCAGAGTTCAGTGAACAGATTTAGAAAACTGTCTACCATGGTTGTGGCGCGACGGGATACACCCTTGGCAGAATCATGTACCTAACCCCATCAGATGACCAGGAGACACCACAGTTGACCAGCACCACGGCACCCCGCAGCGTGCGAGATCGACTGATAGACGCTGCCGAAGAATGTCTGCGCACCAAGGGCATTCGCGCGACCACCGTCTCAGAGGTGGCCGAGGCCGCAGGCGTGTCCCGCGGGTGGCTCTATCGCCACTTCCCGGACAAGGCGACGCTGCTTGGCGCGGTGATCGTGCGACTCAACGACACATTCTGGTCGGAAGCCCACGCCATGCTCGAGCAGGTCGACGGCTTGGACAGCCAACTCGTCGCGGGTGTCGCGAACGGCCTGCGAGCCTATGACGATCCGGGCGCGGTGTTGATGAAGCTACGCAACGACGAGCCCGAGGAGTTCGCCGCGTGTGCGGGCGCCGGCGTGCAGGGCATGATCCCCGATCTCGCCGAATTCTGGTCGCGATACCTGGTGGCCGCCCGCGACCGCGGCGAGGTCCGCGCCGACATCGATGTCCCCGAGGCGTCGGAATGGGTTGCGCGAGTTCTGATCTCGCTGGCGACCTTGCCCGGGAACACGCTGGATCCCAGCGACGGCGACGCGGTGCTCGCGTTCGTCCGGCGTTACGTGATGCCCGGATTACGCCCCGACGCAACTGCCTGACGATACGCAAAAGGCCCCCGCGTACGGGGGCCATTCGCGCGTCGCTCGCGTTTAGTCGACGTCCATGTTACCCGGGGCGGTCTTGGAGACCTGCACCAGGAACTCGTAGTTGGTCTTGGTCTTGCGCAGCTGGCTCATCAGCAGGTCGATGGCCTGGTGGCTGTCCAGCCCGGACAGCACCCGGCGCAGCTTGTGCACGACGGCGAACTCGTCGGTGGAGAGCAGCAGCTCGTCCTTGCGGGTGCCCGACGGGTTGACGTCGACCGCCGGGAACACCCGGCGCTCGGCGATCTTGCGATCGAGCTTGAGCTCGGCGTTGCCGGTGCCCTTGAACTCCTCGAAGATCACGGTGTCACCGGTCGAGCCGGTCTCGACCATCGCCGTGGCGATGATGGTCAGCGAGCCGCCGTGCTCAATGTTGCGGGCCGCGCCGAGGAACCGCTTCGGCGGGTACAGCGCGGTGGAGTCCACACCACCGGACAGGATGCGGCCCGAGGCCGGCGACGCGTTGTTGTACGCGCGGCCCAGACGGGTGATCGAGTCGAGAAGGACAACCACGTCTTTGCCCTGCTCGACCAGGCGCTTGGCCCGCTCGATCGCCAGCTCGGCAGCCTGGGTGTGGTCTGACGGCGGACGGTCGAAGGTCGAGGCGATGACCTCTCCCTTCACCGAACGCTGCATGTCGGTGACCTCTTCCGGGCGCTCGTCGACGAGCACCACCATGAGGTGGCATTCCGGGTTGTTCTTGGTGATCGCGTTGGCGATGTCCTGCATGATCGTGGTCTTACCGGCCTTGGGCGGCGACACGATCAGGGCACGCTGACCCTTACCGATCGGCATGATCAGGTCGATGACGCGGGTGGTCAGCCGCTCAGGCGTGGTCTCCAGGCGCAGCCGCTGGTTCGGGTACAGCGGGGTCAGCTTGGTGAAATCGGGCCGGTTCTTGGCCGCTTCGACCGGACCGCCGTTGACGCTGTCCAGGCGCACCAGCGGGTTGAACTTCTGCCGCGGGTTGTTGCCGCCGCTCTCACCACCCTCGCGGGGCACACGGACCGCACCGGTGACCGCGTCGCCGCGGCGCAGACCGTTCTTGCGGACCATGTTCATGGATACGTAGACGTCGTTCGGCCCGGCCAGGTAGCCCGAGGTACGGACGAAGGCGTAGTTGTCGAGGACATCGAGGATGCCGGCGACCGGCTGGACGACGTCGTCCTCACGCAGTTCGGTCTCGTTACCGCCCTCGGTGCCACGCTCTCCGCGGCGGCGGCGGTCGCGGTCACGGAACCGGCGGCCGCGGCGGCCCTGACGGCCATCGCCATCGCCGTCGTCGTCGTTGTTGTTGCCCGACGAGTTGCCGCCCCGGTTCTGCTGGTTGTCCTGCTGATCGGACTCGCGGGCCTGGCCCTTGTCCTGCCGCTGGTCGCGGTCCTGCTTCTGGTCGCGCTTGTCGTCCTGCTTGTTGTCGGCCTTGTTCTCGTCGCCGGACTGCTCGCGCTTGTCCCGCCGTTCCTGGCGGTCACGCTTGTCCTGCCTGGCAGGCTTTTCCTGCTGCTCAGCGGCAGGCTCGGCGTCCTTGGTGGCGGCCTCAACAGCGGAATCGGCCTTCACCTCAACCTTGGCGGCCTCATTGGCGGCGTCACCCTTGGCGGCGTCGCCCTTGGCGGCGTCGGCCTTGGCGGTGTCGGCCTTGGCGGTGTCGTCATTGGCGGCGTCGGCGACCGGGGCACCGGCCTGACGCGAAGAACCACGACGCTCACGACGACGGGTCGCCGGCGGCTCAGCGGCCTCGGCTCCGGCGTCCGGCTGGACGTCGGCGGGGGCTTTTTGCGGGGCCTCGGCGGCACCGTTGGATTCGCCACGGTGGGCGCGGATAGCTGCGATCAACTCACTCTTGCGCAAACCGGACGCGCCTTCAACACCGATTTCCTTGGCCAGCGCTCGCAGCTCAGGCAGCACCATGGTCGACAGCGACGCGGGCCGGGCGCTCGAAGCGCGCCGCGCGGTGTCCGATCCGGGCGCAGAGGCAGCAGCCGGCGCCGCGGTGTCAGCGGTCGCAGTGCTTTCAGATGTCACGGCGTGCGGTAGATCCCCAGCGCCATTGGCGCTGTCAGCCGTGAAGAGGTCCGTATCTGTCACGGATTTCCTTTCTTTCCCTCGCTCATCAGGTCGTACGAGGGTTCCCCAAAGGTCGATGCGCGTTCAGCTGAACCGCTGAGCGCGTAGCTCACACCGTCGCCTGCGCAACGGCGATCGCCAGGATTCGCCGATATACGGCGAACCGTCAGTCCACGAGTAGAACACAAGAAGATTGGGTGGTCGTCCTGGTGTCGACGCAGGCAGAGACCCTGCGAGTGCTGGACGAGAGCGAGAATAACTCGCTTTGGTCAAGTAATCAAGCAACATCGACGCTGGGCGTGTGGTGTTTGCTTCTTCTCGTGCCGCTCAATCGTCAGTTCCTGGCGACCACACCAGACGTCCAGCGGACGCCCGCTCCGACCGACATTTCCCTGACGGTGAACCCATTGGCAGTGCCGTAATCCATGGCCTCATCAGGCAATCCCGCCGCCGAACTCAGCCCAAGCACCGTAGGTCCGGCTCCGGACAGCACCGCTGCCACACCACAACGCCGCAGCAGCTGCAGGTATTCCGCCGAGGCCGGCATGGCCGCGGCGCGCTGTGGCTGATGCAACACGTCCTGGGTGGCGGCCATCAGCAGATCCGGGCGCTCACTCAGCGCCACGACCAGCAAGGCCGCACGGCTCAGATTGAATCGCGCGTCGTCGTGGCTGACCTGTTCGGGCAACACGGCGCGGGTCTCGGCGGTGGACGACCGCTGCTGCGGAACCGCGGGGAACAGCCGAATGTCCGGATGTACCCGAACCGGCGCCGCCCGGTAGCGCGGCCGCCCGTCGTCATCGGTTTCGGTCCAGGACACCACCGCCCCGCCGAGAACTGCCGCCGCGGCATTGTCCGGATGCCCCTCGAACTCACTGGACAGCTGAATCAGCTGCTCAGCGCTCATCGGATCCGAACCAGCTTGCGCCACAAGACCATTGACCACAGCCAGGCCACCCACGACAGCGGCGGCCGACGACCCGAGACCACGCGAATGCGGAATCTCATTGCGGCAGCGCACGATCAGTCCGGCCACGCGATGGCCGGTGGCCGCCAGCCCCGCCTCGATGGCCCGCACCACGAGGTGCGTCGCATCAAGCGGCACCTGGCCCGCACCCTCCCCCTCGACCTCCAGCTGAAGGCCGGATTCGGTTGTCTCGACGATGATCTCGTCGTAAAGGCTCAACGCCAACCCGAGGCTGTCAAAGCCTGGGCCGAGGTTGGCGCTGGACGCTGCGACGACAGCGGTGGCCGTGAGTCCGGCGGGCAGGGTCTGATTCACCAGGCTCAGACCAGTCCGAGCTTGGCGACGACGGCAACCGGATCGACCGGCACCGGGGTGACGGTGGGCATGTCCTTGAGCGCGGTGTCGGGATCCTTGAGGCCGTTGCCGGTGACGGTGCAGACCACGGTCGAGCCACGCGCGACCCAGCCGTCCTCGATCGACTTGAGCAGACCTGCCACGCTGGCCGCCGACGCGGGCTCGACGAACACGCCTTCGCTGCGGGCGATCAGGTGATACGCCGCCAGGATCTCGTCGTCGGTAGCCGCCAGGAACCGGCCCTTGGACTGCTGCTGGGCCTCGACCGCTCCGGACCACGACGCCGGCGAACCGATCCGGATGGCGGTCGCGATGGTCTCGGGCTCCTTGACCGGCTCACCCAGCACCAGCGGGGCAGCTCCGGCCGCCTGGGTGCCGAGCATGCGCGGAAGTCGGTCCGACAGGCCGTCGCGGTGGTACTCGGAGTAGCCCTTC
The DNA here is from genome assembly GCF_053600815.1 of Mycobacterium sp. NPDC004974. Taxonomy (NCBI): domain Bacteria; kingdom Bacillati; phylum Actinomycetota; class Actinomycetes; order Mycobacteriales; family Mycobacteriaceae; genus Mycobacterium; species Mycobacterium sp. NPDC004974. The sequence continues at coordinate 23,025 of NZ_JBSGAQ010000003.1, forward strand.
CAGTAGGCAGTGATGTTCCCGGCGTTGCCCACCGGCAGCGCGTGCACATCGGGCGCGGTGCCCAGCGCGTCGACGATCTCGAACGCGGCGGTCTTCTGTCCCTCGATGCGGTACGGGTTGACCGAGTTCACCAGGGCGATGGTCGGGAAATCCGCGGTGATCTTGCGAGCCAGCTCCAGACAGTCGTCGAAGTTGCCGTCGACCTGAATGATCTTGGCGCCGTACATGACCGCCTGCGCCAGCTTGCCCATCGCGATCTTGCCCTGCGGGATCAGCACGGCACAGGTGATGCCGGCCTGCGCGGCATAGGCCGCAGCCGAGGCCGAGGTGTTACCGGTGGAAGCGCACATCACGGCTTGCTGTCCGCGCGCCAGTGACTCGGTGACCGCCACGGTCATGCCGCGGTCCTTGAACGAGCCGGTCGGGTTGAGCCCCTCGACCTTGAGATGCACTGTGCAACCGGTGAGTTCGCTCAGGCGCTTGGCATGGATGAGCGGCGTGCCACCCTCGAGCAAGGTGATCGGCGTCCAGTTGTCGCCGACCGGCAGCCGATCGCGGTAGGCCTCGATCAATCCCGGCCAGGGCCGGTGCACCGGTCCTGCGCTGGTCTTTCCTTGCGTCCCGGGGTTCATGCGTCCGTTCCTTCCATACGCAGCACGCTGTTGATGGTCTGCACCACGTCGAGATCGGCCAGCGCCTCGACGGTTTCGGAGAGCGCGGCATCGGTGGCCTGGTGGGTGACCACCACGATGCGTGCACCACACGGCCGGCCGCCCTCGTCGACCATGCCCTCCTGACGTACCTCGGCGATGCTGACCTCACGCTTGGAGAACTCGGCCGACACGGCAGACAACACGCCGGGCCGGTCCGAGACGTTCATGTTCACGTAGTAGCGGGTGGGGATGACCCCGATCGGGGCGATCGGCAGCTTGGCGTACTTGGATTCGCGCGGGCCGCGTCCACCCTGGACCCGGTTGCGCGCGGCCATCACGACGTCACCCATCACCGCCGACGCGGTCGGCGCTCCCCCGGCGCCCTGGCCGTAGAACATCAGCCGACCGGCCGCCTCGGCCTCGACCACCACGGCATTGAAGGCACCGTTGACCGCCGCCAGCGGGTGCGACAACGGCACCAGCGCCGGGTAGACCCGCGCCGAGACACGTTGCTTGCCTTCATCGCTGGTCAGCCGCTCACAGATGGCCAGCAGTTTGATGGTGCAACCCAGGGCACGAGCGGATTCGAAGTCGGTCGCGCTCACCTTGGTGATGCCCTCGCGATAGACATCGTCGGCAGTGACCCGGGTGTGGAACGCAATCGAGGCCAGGATGGCTGCCTTGGCCGCGGCGTCGTAGCCCTCGACATCGGCCGTGGGATCGGCCTCGGCATAACCCAGAGCACTGGCGTCGGCCAATGCCGAGGCGTAATCGGCTCCGGTGCTGTCCATCTCGGACAGGATGTAGTTGGTGGTGCCGTTGACGATGCCCGCCACCCGCAGCACCGAATCACCGGCCAGCGACTGGGTGAGCGGGCGGATCACCGGGATGGCGCCCGCCACTGCGGCTTCGAAATACAGGTCGACGCGCGCCTTTTCGGCGGCCTGCGCCAGCTCGCCGGTGGACTGCGCCATCAACGCCTTGTTGGCGGTGACCACCGACTTGCCCTGCTCGAGCGCGGCCAGGATGGCCTTGCGAGCCGGCTTCACCGGCCCCATCAACTCCACCACGATGTCGACGTCGTCGCGCGATACCAGCTCGACGATGTCGTCGGTGAGCAGATCCTTGGGCACACCACGGTCACCGGAGACCTTGCGCACCCCGATGCCGCGCACCTCGAGCGGGGCGCCGATGCGGGCGGCGAGATCGGCGGCGCTCTCGTTGATGATGCGCACCACTTCGCTGCCGACGTTGCCCAGCCCCAATACCGCTACGCCGATGGGCTTCTCACTCATTGACCACTCACCTCCAGGCTCAAAAGATCGTCGACGGTCTCCCGACGGAGCACCAAACGCGCCTTGCCGTCCTTCACGGCCACCACAGCAGGTCGGCACAGCAGGTTGTACCGGCTTGACATCGAGTAGCAGTAGGCGCCGGTGGCGGCAACTGCCAGCAGGTCGCCGGGCGCGATGTCCTCCGAGACCCAGGTGTCGCGAACGACGATGTCACCGGTCTCGCAGTGCTTTCCGACGATCCGCGCCAGCGTCGCGGGTGCATCGCTGACCCGGGAGACCAACCGCGCGTCGTACTCGGCGCCGTACAGGGCGGGGCGGATGTTGTCGCTCATCCCGCCGTCGACACTCACGTAGCGCCGTTGCGCGGTGGCGCTGATCGCCACGTCCTTGACGGTGCCGACCTCGTAGAGCGTGATGGTGCCCGGCCCGGCGATGGCGCGGCCCGGCTCGACCACGAGCTTCGGCGTCGGGAGCCCAACGGCCTCGGACTCGCTACGCACGATGGCCAGCAGCTTGTCGGCAAGCTCCTGCATCGGCGGCGGATCATCCTGCGGCACATAGGAAATACCCAGACCGCCGCCGAGATCGATGATCGACATCTGAGACGTCTTCTCGACACCGAATTCCGATACGACGTCACGCAGCAGGCCGATCACCCGGTGTGCGGCCACCTCGAAGCCGGCCACGTCGAAGATCTGGCTGCCGATGTGACTGTGCAGTCCGACCAGGCGCAGGTTGTCGGTGGCGAACACCTTGCGTACCGCGTCCATCGCCGCGCCACTGGCCAGTGACAATCCGAACTTCTGGTCCTCGTGGGCGGTGGAGATGAACTCGTGGGTGTGCGCCTCCACCCCGGGCGTCACCCGCACCAGCACGTCCTGGACGATGCCCGCCGCTCCGGCGACCTCGTCCAGACGCGCGATCTCGATCAGGGAATCGACGACCACATGCCCGACCCCGGCCTTGACCGCCGCGGTCAGCTCGGCGACGGATTTGTTGTTGCCGTGCAGGGTGATTCGCTCCGGCGGGAAGTCGGCGTGCAGCGCCACCGCAAGCTCGCCCCCGGTGGCCACGTCGAGCGACAGACCTTCCTCGTCGACCCAGCGCGCGATCTCACTGCACAGGAACGCCTTGGCGGCGTAGTGCACATAGTCGCCGCCGCCGAACGCCGCGGCGATGTCGCGGCAGCGGGCCCGGAAGTCGTCCTCGTCGATCACGAACAGCGGAGTGCCGTATTCGGCCGCCAGTTCGGTGACCGGCACCCCGGCGATCGACACCACACCGCCGTCACCACGAACCAGGTTGCGCGGCCACACATTCGGGGCCAGCAACATGACCTCGTCGGGACTCTGCGGCTTCACCGGCGCGCCGGGGTGGTGAACCTCTTCGGCGTGCCGCGGCCCGGCGGGATGCGCGTTCACATGCGCTCCGGAGCAGTGACACCGAGGATGGCCAGTCCGTTGGCGATCACCTGGCGGGTGGCCTCGCACAGCGCCAACCGCGCTGCGTTCAGATCGCCCGGTTCCTCGTCGCCCTGCGGCAGCACGCGGCAGGCGTCGTAGAACCGGTGGTAGTCGCCGGCCAGGTCTTCCAGGTACCGGCACACGCGGTGCGGCTCGCGCAGCGCGGCAGCGGCTTTGAGCACCCGGGGGAACTCTCCCAGGTTGCGGATCAGAATGCCCTCTTTGTCGTGGGTCAGCAGATCCAGGTGAGCCGTGTCGGCGGTGACACCGAGGTCGGCGGCATTGCGGGCCAGCGCCGACAACCGGGCATGCGCGTATTGCACGTAGTAGACCGGGTTTTCGTTGGACGCGCTGGACCACAGCGCCAGATCGATGTCGATCGGGGTGTCCACCGAGGAGCGGATGAGTGAGTACCGTGCGGCGTCGACGCCGATGGCCTCGACGAGATCGTCGAGAGTGATGACGGTGCCTGCGCGCTTGCTCATCCGTACCGGCTGGCCGTCGCGGACCAGGTTGACCATCTGGCCGATCAGCACCTCGACGGTGTCCGGGTTGTCACCGAGCGCGGCCGCGGCGGCCTTCAGCCGTGCGATATAGCCGTGGTGGTCGGCGCCGAGCATGTAGATGCACAGGTCGAATCCACGCTCGCGCTTGTCGAGGTAGTACGCCAGGTCACCGGCGATGTAGGCCGCGTTGCCGTCGCTCTTGATGACGACGCGGTCCTTGTCGTCACCGAATTCGGTGGTGCGCAACCAGGTTGCGCCGTCCTTCTCGTAGATGTTGCCGGTCTCGCGCAGCTTGGCGATGGCCTGGTCGACGCGGCCGGAGGTGTGCATCGAGTCTTCGTGGGTGTACACATCGAAGTCGGTGCCGAACTCGTGCAGCGATTCCTTGATGTGGGTGAACATCAAGTCCACGCCGATCTCACGGAAGGCTTCCTGCCGCTCATCGTCGGGCAGGCTCATCGCATCGGGCTGCTTGGCCAGCACCGCCGCGGCGATGTCGTTGATGTAGCTGCCGGCGTAGCCGTCCTCCGGTGCCGGCTCTCCCTTGGCCGCGGCGACCAATGAGCGGGCGAACCGGTCGATCTGGGCGCCGTGGTCGTTGAAGTAGTACTCGCGGGTGACGTCGGCGCCCTGTGTGGTCAGCAGCCGGCCCAGCGCGTCGCCGACCGCAGCCCAGCGGGTGCCGCCGATGTGGATCGGCCCGGTCGGGTTGGCCGAGACGAACTCCAGGTTGACCTTCTCGTTCAGCTCGGCAGAGTTGCCGTACGCCGCGCCCGCGTCGAGCACGTTGGTGATGATGACGCCCTGCGCGGAGGCCTCGATGCGCAGGTTGACGAAGCCGGGACCGGCGACCTCGGCGGCGGCGATGCCGTCGGCCGCGGCCAGTGCGGTGGCCAGCCAGCCGGCCAGCTCGCGCGGATTGACGCCGACCTTCTTACCGAGCTGCAGCGCGAGGTTGGTCGCGTAGTCGCCGTGCTCAAGGTTGCGCGGGCGCTCGACCGTGACGGTGTCGGGCAACGCGGCGGTGTCCAGGTCGTGTTCGGTCAGCACTGCGGCGGCAGTAGCCTTGAGCAGCTCTGCAAGGTCAGCGGGGGTCACGAGGGTCCATCCTATGGTCTTGGGTCCCCGCGCCCCGAATCCGTATTCGCTCTTGTATGCGCTACGCTATGCAAGCCCAATCGGCGCAGCTGGTCTCCAGCCCGCGCCCCCGTAGCTCAGGGGATAGAGCGTCTGCCTCCGGAGCAGAAGGCCGCAGGTTCGAATCCTGCCGGGGGCACTCTTCCTACCAGCGGAAACAGGTTTTTCCAGCTAACACGTGCGATGTGTGTGCAATCCCATCTCAGGCCTCTGACCAGCGTCAGACGTAGCGGACATCACTCCCGGAAGTCGCTCCATTCGATCTCACCGTCGGCTCCGAGCCTGCTCGTCTTAGGGTCCCTTCGCGCAATGTCCATAGCGAGCTGTTCAAAGCGTTCGAACCGGGTCGGCGCCTCGTCCATGTCCCGGAGTGCCTCGATGGTCGGCCTCCACAGACTCCAGCGGTACGGGACGTGGAATCCGAGTGACTCATTCACGAGGTCAGGGTCCATCTGCCCGAGGTAGACCATGATCGCGATGTCTTCCAGATAGCTTGGATCAGTCAGCAACGTTCGATAGTCGCGGTCGTTCTGCTTGCGGAGCTCCACCATGACTTCCCTGAGCCTTTGGGGTGGTTTCGCCTCCACGGTGTGGTCGAAGTTATCCAGCCCATTCTCCGCGTACCACTGGACCCTCTGGCGCACGTCCCGGTTGAGGGGTTCGTCCCACCGCCGCGACAGTTCCGTCATGTACTGCCCATTGCGGGCGCTACGGGCCTCTTTGACAGTGGACAGCGCGAGGCCGCCGACGCCCAGCAACGCGGCGGTGAGAACAAGCATGAGGATCTCAGCCCAGGTCGGGCCCTTCGGATCGGTGGGAATGTGCGGCAAGTGACGAATCAGGCCGGCGCAGTGTTCCACCACTGCCCCGACGGCGAGGCCCGCTGCGAGCAGCGCGACCATCCTCCATCCGCCCTTCTTCCACCAAGCCCGAATGCCATCCTCATGCTTGGACCCGTGGGTCCCCCCCGCCAGCCATGTGCGGGACTCTAATGCGCCTCGATACGTGATTGCAGGGAACCGGTCACCCCCCTCCCCCGCTGCGTCTAACGACCCATGGATGACTTCGAACGGGCGGCCATCGCCGCCGAGGGATCCGACCCTGATGACCCCGCCGTGATCGCCGCGCTAGAGCGCGTCACCGCTGTGCTCGCAGAAATTGGGCGGTCCGGCACGCCGGAGACATGCTGGCTGGAGCCCCGAACTGATGACAACCTGCTCACATGCAGGACAACATCGGTGATCAAGCTGGCGCGAGCGATCCGCAGCCATCGCGTGGGATGACTATCGCGTGGCCCGTCGTGACCACCATCCTCGGCACGCTCAGCCTCGCGCTGTTCGTGACAGTGATCGTCATCCTCACCATCAAAGATGTCGACACGCTGTCCACGGTCGCGCTGGCGCTGGCAGTGTTGTCGTTCGCGGCACAGTTGATCGTCACGATGGCGCAAGCGCAGCAAGCCACACAGGTGAGTGGCGAGACAAAGTCGGCCCTCGCCGACATGCGGGCCACGACAGCATCGCTGCTGACAAATCAGCGTGGGCAGTTCGATACTGTGCTTAAAGCCCTTGTGCGTCAGGCAGTTCCGGCTGCAATCGAAGATGTCACTAGTCAGGAGCCGACTGGTGATCAAGCTGAGGATGCGTCCGCGCTGGAAAGTGCACTGGAGTCACGGCTCAAGGAGGCGATCAAGAACAACTGGCTAAGTTCTGCAGGAGCCGTTTCCACAGGTACTGAAGTAGAACACAACGACCGCGTTCGCCGCGTGCAACGAACAGCCGAGTGGAGCAACCTGTTAGAGACCTGGCCGACGCAAGACGAAGGCGAACGCGTCGCTGAAATACTGCGCGGCCTGCCGATCCGTTCGATCCAAGTGCTCGGCGGCTTCATCGCCAACGTGCGCACACGCATCCAAACGCTCTCCGTCGATAAGGAACCGACTGTTTATGTTCACTGGCCTGAAGCAGATGGTCGCCCGGCGGCGTATCAGCGGCTCATAGACAGCGGTCTGATTGAGGTCGTCTCAACGTCAACCAATCGAGACAGAAAGGTTTTTGAACGCGTGCGTCTGACGCCGGACGGAGTTATAGCCGCACGTCTCCTTTCGGCCAAGGGCCAACCTCCCGAGTGGGCGGCGGACATAGCCGCTGAAGCCGTTCACCGCTCCCCCGCCTAAGAACCCGCCTGACGTTCTCAGGCACGTCCACACCGGCAGCATGCAGTTCCTCGGAACGGGTAGCTGTGCCGTCGGCAACGATCAGCGGCCAGATTTACCGCCGACGGCATGAGCACCATCGGGCCGGGTTTCCTGAACGGACTGCGCCGGAACCACACATGTCGCCGCGCCAGCAGGTCTCCGACGGCACGCTGGTGGCCGAAGCGCGCGTCGAGTTCATTCCGGTAGAACACAATTGCGCCGACGTTGGGGCCACCGATGACAGTCGTCGAGAACAGCAGCGACGGGGCACCGCCGAGCCACCAGGTGATCAGTTCGACTCGCCCGTTGCGAGACACCAACGCCGCTACCTGCCGATAGGCCAGATCGGCATACAGCGTGAGCTTTTCCGTCTCGGTGATCGGGTGACCGTTGCGGTCGTGGTGGCTCATCTGACCAGTCCGCTGCAGAGCAGGAAACGCTTGCGGAGAAACCGCTCCGCAGATTGCCATGACTGTCAACAGCTTTCGGATACGCGGTAGCGCACTTCCGCTGCGAATATGTGATGGCCTGCGGAGGCAGTCGCACTCAGACGCAGGTCGGAAGTTTTGTTGGCGCTGCAGAGGATCGCCTCAACGCGCACCGGGTAGAGCAGTTGTGGGGTTGGTGACAGATGAACCGTCGCGATTCGCGTCAACCGAAAAGTGCTATGGCCGAATGGTTTTCGAGGTTTAGCACCTCAGCCTTTGGGCCGTCCTGCTGCTGAGCTTAAGCCCGCTGGAGACGCCAGGAAAGGCGTCCTGGATCAATGCTGGGCGACGAACAGGACCATCGGCGGCAGAAGTGTACCGCCAGATCGACTACGGGCGGCCTTTATCTCCGTAACTGTCAGGATCGGGATGGGGGTAATCGTCCGGCAGGAGATTCCACAGCGCTTTGCACGTATTGCAAACGTCGGACTCGTACGGATCGAACAGGTCAGGCTCTGGCATATTTGGCACATACGGCTCGTTGCCGTCGTCGCCGATCAGCCCGCATAGCAGTTCACCGTTCGGCATGTAGCCATGAATCTCACGATCGGCAGGGAGCGCAGTGAGGTACGCCCTGGCGATATCAGTTTTAGGCACCAGCCCTAGATCGAGCTCGCCCTCCAACGGAAGCGCATCCTCCGGCTCGTCTTTTGCCAACTCCTCAGCACCCTCAGACGTAGTCGCGGGCACATAGTCCGCAAGCGCGTGCTTCGGCCTCTCCTGGTACGTAGTGGCCCACGAACCGGGTAAGTAGATTTTTGACGGCCATTCTTTGCCGCTGTGATAACACGCGGAACAAAGTTCGTGCAATTCGTCGGGCGTTCCGCGCATCTCAAATTTTCTATATGCTGCATTCACAGGGTCATCAAACTCGGTGTCGATTGCAACGATCGGATACCGTTGATTCTTCCAAACGCCCTTCAGCTCAACGAATTTGAGTAACATAAGATCTCGAGTGTCTTCTTCTTTTCTTACAATGCCAGGCGCGCGCGACCTGCCAAGAATCGCTAGCGCAACTTCGACAGACAGGGTGAAATACCGAGAATCGCACTCACCAATAACGCGGAAACCCGTGTCGATACTCGGACCAAAGTAGTCGTACACGAATTTCTCGTGATCTATGGTTTCTAATGCAATTCTGTTCAGATCGACAACGTCATCGTCGGACTCTTCAGCAAAAGGCTTGCGCGGAACACTCGACCGACTGTCCGGGCCCGGAAACGTAGCGATAAACGCACCGCCCTTTGTGCCCATAGGTATGTCGTCCAGCGAATGCGTCTCGTAATCTTTCATCGACTTTAGCCACGTACGCACCGCGTTGAAGACGTCGTCTTCCGACCGCACTTCACACGAAAATATCAGCTCGTCACCGATTGGCTTCCACAGATTGAAGTTGAGATCAACTGTGCCAAGCTCACTTTGGGTTGTAGCAATACGCTGGGGAAATTCTCGGTAGAACTGCAGAAAAACCTTCTGCCATGGCTCGGGAAGGTCATCCGGATTTGTCTGCTTGAAGCTGGTCGATCCAGTCAGATCGCATGACAGAAATAGCAGCGAGACGCTCTCGCCATTATTCATTGGCACTTGAGACCGAGCACCTCGGCACGCACCGCTGCCGCACGGGGTGATACATCAAATCTGCTTGCGAGCAACCACTGGTCGCTTTCGAGTTCCTGATATGCCTCAGTAAATTTTTCGGTGGGCATCAGCAGCGCTGATGCGAAGACATTCGCTTCTGTTTCCGCCCGGTCACGTCCTCCACGTCCGAACTTCTTGCTTTCCAACTCTTTCGGGTATAAGTAATGGAGGAAGTAGTGACCTAGCTCGTGGGCAATTGTGAACCGGTCTCGCCGAGAAGAAGTGAAGTGCGGAATAAACACGGTGAAGTTACCCCGACTGCGCACATAGAGCGATTCCTCGTCCGTTGCGAGCTGCACTTCGCCGCCGAGTCGCTTGAGCAGCATATCTATGTCGGCGCAGCCATCAGCGTCGTAGATGTTATGACCTTGGCCGACCCTTTCGGCGTATTCCGAAATTGCACGATTAGTTAGCCCTGCGGGATCAGTCACGTATGCAGACATTGCCACCGCCGCCTTTCCTGCGTCCTCCGTATCCCACATTCGCCACTGTAGCGGTCGGGTCGGACATGCCGCCCTACCTGCCGGTTTGTCCGTTCGGCGCGTCGCCCTGCGCAGTTACGTCTCCCCATTGGCCATGACCGCAAGCGCTATGCCCGACATAACCAGTTCGCTGACGTCGGCAAGTGAGTTGATGCCACGGACCTAACTCGCCATTCCAGCCTTGCACCCGGCGGCCCAAATGAAGGCCGGACCGAGGCGAACCGGCACTGCAACACAGTGACAGCAGCGCCGGTCGTGCGGCAGCATGCCAACGCTCGGAACAACCCGGAGTGCCAAACCTCCGCAACTCTATAGAATATTTTCTATAGAGTTTTCAGGGAGGATGCCGCAGTGATCACCTTGTCCGCCGAAGAGCAGGCCATCGTCAGTACCGTCCGCGACTTCGTCGACAAGCAGGTCCGGCCCGTGGTCCGCGAACTCGAGCACGCCAACACCTATCCCGAAGAGCTCATCGAGGCGATGAAGGAACTGGGCATCTTCGGGCTGGCGATCCCGGAACCGTATGGCTTCGCCGCGGTTTCGATGCCGTGCTACGCACAGGTCACCGAGGAGCTGGCGCGCGGCTGGATGAGCCTGGCCGGAGCGATGGGCGGACACACCGTGGTCTCCAAGCTCCTGTTGCAGTTCGGCACCGAGGAACAGAAGCAGAAATACCTCCCGCGGATGGCCACCGGCGAGCTCCGCGCGACGATGGCGCTGACCGAACCCGGCGGCGGCTCCGACCTGCAGGCCATGCGGACCGTCGCCACGAAGAACGCATCCGACTATGTGATCAACGGGTCGAAGACCTGGATCAGCAACGCCCGCAAAGCCGGCCTCGTGGCGCTGCTGTGCAAGACCGATCCGGCCGCCAGCCCCGCCCACAAGGGGGTGTCGATCCTGTTGGTGGAGAAGGTCCCCGGCTTCACGGTCTCGAAGGACCTGCCGAAACTGGGATACAAGGGCGTCGAGAGCTGTGAGATCAATTTCGTTGACTGCCAGGTGGATTCGGAGGCACTGCTCGGTGGCGTCGAAGGACGTGGCTTCGCGCAGATGATGAAGGGACTCGAGGTCGGCCGAATCCAGGTCGCGGCCCGGGCAACCGGGGTCGCCCGGGCCGCCTTCGACGACGCACTGCAGTACGCGCAGGACCGGGAGAGCTTCGGGGTGCCGATCTGGCAGCACCAATCGGTCGGCAACATGCTCGCCGACATGGGCACCAAGCTCTACGCCGCCCGCAGCCTCCTGCTCGATGCGGCCGAGAGGATCGACGCCGGCGGGCGCTGCGACATGGAGGCCGGCATGGCCAAGCTGTTCGCCTCCGAGACCGCGATGGAAATCGCGCTCAACGCGGTGCGGATTCACGGCGGCTACGGATACTCCACCGAGTACGACGTCGAACGCTATTTCCGTGACGCGCCACTGATGATCGTCGGTGAAGGCACCAACGAGATCCAGCGCGGCGTGATCGCCAAGCAGTTGGTCAAACGCGGCGGACTCGACATCTGAGGCATGCCATGACCGGGAACTCGAAAAGACTCGTACCGATGCGGTTGTCCGACGTCGCCTCGGCCCACGTTCGCGAACTCATCGTTTCGGGACAGCTGCAGTCCGGAGAGTTCATCCGACCGGAAACGGTCGCCGATGAACTCGGGATCAGCGCCACTCCGGCGCGCGAAGGCCTGCTCCAACTGCAGACCGAGGGCTTTCTGTCCGTGGAGCCTCGGCGCGGTTTCATGGTGACCGCGCTGTCCAGCGACGACATTCGCGACATCTATGACGCCCAGGCGCTGTTGGGCGGTGAGCTCACGGCCCGCACTGCCGCCACGATCACGCCGACCGCGGTCGATGAACTCGAACGCATCCAGGAGGCGCTCGAACGTGCCGCTGCCGCCAACGATTTCGATGAAGAGGAACGCCTCAACCATCAGTTCCACGCCCTGATCTACGAGCTGAGCGGATCGCGCAAGATGCGCTGGCTAATCAAGACAACGCTGGCATACGCACCGCGAAAATTCTTCGCCGCGGTGGAAGGGTGGCCCGAGGCCTCGGCCCAGGATCACCGCGCCATCATCGAGCATCTGCGGACCAACGACCCCGAGAAGGCCCGTGGCGCGATGGCCCGGCACATCCGCAATGCCGGCGCATTACTTGCCGAGCACCTGGCCCAGAACGGCGACTCCGCATGATCGCCACTTCACCCGACCGTGCGGTTCTGGCGAACGAAAGTTTGAATCCATCGCTACCCCGGTTCCGAGAGTCCTGCCTGCCCTGAGCGGAACGTGGACCCGGACTCCAAAGCAGCGGAAGAAAAGCCTTCAGCTAACTGCCCCAAGGGTATACAGTGACCCCAACATTTCGGGATTCCGTCAGTGGGGGGACAAAAGCATGCAGAAGTTCGTCGCAGCAGCGGTGGCCGCTGGAGCCTTGGGCGCCGGACTCGCACTCGCCGCGCCGGCCGCGGCGGCACCGAACTGCTCCGACATCGTCGACAAGATCAACAGCGAGGATGGCTACACGCCGACCAGCGGCGAGAAGTGGTCCTGCGCCACCGAGATTCAGGCGAACAAGTGGGCCACCTTCCCGGGCAACATCACCGACAAGTGGGGCAGCTTCCCCGCCAACACCGCCGACAAGTGGGCCAAAGCCCCCGGCGAGGTCGCCAAGAAGTGGAGCGACTTCCCCGGCAAGCTGAAGGACAAGTGGTCCGGCGGTGGTGAGGAGTAAACCTCCGAACACCGCCTCGCATCAGTGGTGATCCGTTTACAGCGGGTCACCACTGATCTGTTTGTGACCCTCCGCCTCCCCCACGCCGAGCGCGGCGAGCAGCGCCTCGCGGTGCGCGACGAACTCAGGGTTGCGGTAGGTGCGGGCACCCGGCGTCTGGAAGTCCAGGTGACGATCGACGACGAACGATCCGCCGTCGAGGACGAGCACGCGATCAGCCAGCGTCACGGCTTCGTCGACATCGTGCGTCACCAGCAGGACCCCGGGTTCGTACTTCGCGCACAGTTCCTTGAGCAGGTGGTGCATGCGAACCCGGGTGAGCGCGTCGAGCGCCCCGAAGGGTTCATCTGCCAGCAATAGCGCGGGATTGCGCACCAGCGACCGGGCCAGCGCCACCCGTTGTTGTTCACCCCCGGACAGCTCGTACGGCCAGGCCTGTTCGCGTCCGGCCAGGCCGACATCGGCGAGCACCGTGCTCGCCCGTTGTCTGACCTCGCGACCGGACAAACCGAGCGCGACGTTGTCGAGCACCCGCGCCCACGGCAGCAGCCGGGAGTCCTGGAACACCACCGACACATCGCGGGCGACGAACAGGTCCCCTGTTCCGGCGACTCCGTGATCCAGCCCGGCCAGCGCCCGCAGCAGCGTGCTCTTGCCGGAGCCGCTGCGCCCCAGCAGGGCCACGAACTCACCCTTGCGGATGCTGAGGTCCACCGCGTCGAGAATCGTTGTGCCACCGAATGATCGGCTCAGTTGCCGGACGACGGCGACTTCGTCGGTCAGGTTCCCAGTGCGCGCCGCCACGACAACGCTCTCCTCTCGATGGCCCGGACCGCGTAGTCGCCGGTGAGTCCGAACACCGCGTAGACGAGCAGGCCGACCACCACGACGTCCAGCTGCCCATACAGCCGGGCCTGGGTCATCAGATAGCCGATACCACTGGTCGCATTGACCTGTTCGACGACCACCAGCGCGGTCCACGAGATGGTGACCGCGAGCCGCAGCCCGGTGAAGAAACCGGGCAGGGCACCGGGGATGGCCACCTTGCGGATGAACTGACTGCGGGAAAGCCCAACGGTTTCAGCGAGTTCGACGTGGCGCAGGTCGACACCCTTGAGCTGTGCGGTGGTGTTGATGTAGACCGGAATCAGCACGCTGGTGGCGATGATGATGATCTTCATGGTGTCGCCGATGCCGAACCAGATGATCGCGAGCGGGATGATGGCCAGGGTCGGCACCGCGCGCTTGACCTGGATGGGCCCGTCGACGATGGCCTCGCCGATGCGACTGAGCCCCGAGATCAACGCGAGCACCAGACCCAATGCCACGCCGATGGCCAACGAGATCGATGCCAGCTTGAGTGAGGCGAGGATGTTCGTGGGCAACCGACCGTCCGACCACATCTCGCCGATCGTGCGCACGATGTCCAGCGGGTGCGGCAGGGTACGCGGATCGAGGATGCCCAGCTGCGACGTGACGATCCAGATGACAACCAGCAGAAGCGGTCCGACGGCCAGCGACGCGGGGATGGCGCGCCCCGGCCCCAGCCGCCGGCGACGTTCACTGCCCGACCGGTGTTCCAGATGCGGATAATCCTGGCGTCCGGCAGCCGCCGCTCCCACTGTCACCGCCGAAGCGGGCGCCGTCTGGACGGTGGTCACTGTTTGCCCGTCGACGTCGCATTGAGATCGGCGAACCGGGAATCGAATTCGTCCTTGGCGGGCAATTGCTTCCCGGAGAATGCGCCCGCCTGCTGCAGCAGGTCGATGGTCTCCTGCTGGGTGGTGATCAGCTCATCGGTGAACCCCGGCACCGAGGACTTTCCGTCGGCCGCGGCGATGGCCTTTGCGTCTTCCGGGCTGACCTTCTGATCCTTGATCAGGTACTCGTCGATCCAGGTCTGCTTGTTGTCGTTGAGCCACTGTTCGGCGCGGTACCAGGCGATCACGAACTCGCGGATGGCCGCCGCGCGAGCCGGGTCGGACAGCGCTTCCCTGCTGGCGTAGACGTAGTACAGGCCGGGATAGGCACCTGGGGCATTGGGGATTTCGATGCTCCCCTCCCCCTGCGTGGACGCGAGGTACCGGACGCGGTCCGGTTGCTTGAGCACCGCGGCGTTGACCTGCTCGGCACGCAGGCCGTCGGCGAACTCGGCCAGACCCAGATTGATGGGCTGTACGTCCTTGATGCTCAGGCCCGCGGACTTGAGGTTGCGTAGCACGACCGCCTGCTGCGCCGTGCCCTCGTTGATCGCAATCTTCTTGCCTGCCAGGTCTTTCAGTGACTTGATACCCGAACCCGGTGAGGTTGCCAGCACCAGCCCGTTCCCGTCGTACTTCACCGCCCCGACGATCGGCACCCCGGCGTCCGAATACTGCGCGAGGATGGGCGGAACATCGCCGACCCGGCCCAGTTGCGCGTTGCCCGAACGGATCGCCTCCAGGCGCAGCGGTCCGCTGCTGAAGTTGGCGTAGGTCACGTCGGCGCTGAGCCGGTCCTGCTCACCGGAGAGTTTGAACAACGTCTTGAGCCGGTTCGCGTCGTCGGCGACCACCAGGCTGGTCCCCTCCGGAACCGCCACCGGAAGCGGTGCATCCGCGGACAGTCCGCCGCTGCCTTGCGCCCCGGATCCGGACGACTGGCAGCCGGCCACCACGCCCGCGACGAGGCCGGCGGCCAGGATCACCCGGGTCAAGCGGGTCAACGGATTACGCATATCTGGTTCCCTGTCAGCTCGCGGCCGACACGGGAGCGTCCGCGCCGGTGGTGAATCGGTTGGCCGGCCGGTCCAAACCGAGGTGGTCACGAAGTGTGCTGCCGGTGTATTCCTCGCGGAAGATGCCGCGGCGCTGCAACTCTGGGACGACGTGGTCGACGAAGTCGGTCAGCGAGGACGGCAGGGCCGGCGGGATGAGATTGAAACCGTCAGCGGCGCCGGTGGTGAACCATTCCTCGATGGTGTCGGCCACCTGTTCGGGCGTGCCTGCGAACAACCGGTGTCCCCGACCGCTGCTGAGCCGCAGCAGCAGCTCACGTACGGTGAGGTTGTCGGTCTCGACCAACCGCTTCACCAGCGCAAGCCGGCTCTTGATGAACGTGTCGCCCGGATCCTCGGCCGGGAAGCTCAGTTTCCGGTCCAGATCGTCCTTGGTGACCGCGAATCCGACGATGGCGCTCAGTTGTTCGAGCCCGTAATCGGGCACGGTGAGTTCTTCGAACTCGCGTTGCCGCTCGCGCGCCTCGGCTTCGGTGCCACCGATGATCGTCGACAGCCCGGGGAGAATGTGCACTTGGTCCTGGTTGCGACCGTAGCGCCGGATACGGGCCTTGACATCGCGGTAGAAGTCGCGGGCTTCGTCCACTGTGGGTTGCGCGGTGAAGATGGCCTCGGCGTACCTGGCCGCGAGATCCTTACCCGGCTCGGAAGACCCGGCCTGGAACAGCACCGGATGTCCCTGCGGGGAACGCGGCACCTCCAGCGGCCCGGCCACATCGAAATGCCGGCCGGAGTGGTTGATCGCGTGGATCTTGGCGGGATCAACGAAGCGTGGCGCGACCTTGTCGCCGACGATCGCGTCGTCTTCCCAGCTGTCCCACAACTTCAACGCGACCTGGAGGAACTCATCGGCACGCCGGTACCGATCGGCCGGGTCCGGGTGATTCGGCACCCCGAAGTTGGCCGCGGCCGACGCATTGGCCGTCGTCACGACGTTCCAGCCAGCCCTGCCTCGGCTAACGTGGTCGAGTGTGGCGAACCGCCGCGCCAAACCGTACGGGTCGTTGTACGTGGTCGACGCCGTCGCGATCAGCCCGACGTTGGTGGTCGCCCCGGCCAGCGCGGCAACCAGCGTGATCGGGTCGAGCGCATCGAACGGGCGAAACTCGGTCTGGTCCTTGAGGACTGGATGGTCGGCGAAGAAAACCGCGTCGAGCTTGCCACGCTCGGCGATGCGGGCCAGTTCGATGTAGTGGGCGATGTCGGTGACGCCCGACAGATCGGTTTCCGGAAGACGCCACGCCGCTTCGTGTTGACCGATGTTGCGCAGGAATGCGTTGAGGTGCAACTGCCTTGCGGGCGCAGCCATTGAGACGAGCTCCTTTGGTCGGTGAACCGGGCTGCGTCTATTTCAGGGGGCGGGCTGTGCTGCGAGAACAGTTTGGATCAGTGAAATTTCAGCTAACCCGCAGACAGCACACGAGCGTGCGGCTTGCCTGCCGCACGCTCGTGAGGGGTTTGGTGCCTTCGGTCGGCCTCAGCCCAAGCCGGTCCACTTCTTCAGAACCTTGCCCGGGAAGCTTCCCCATTTCTCTGCGGTCTTGCCGGGGAACGTCGCCCACTTCTCAGCGGTCTTGCCGGGGAACGACGTCCACTTCTCAGCGGTCTTACCGGGGAACGACGTCCACTTGTCGACGATGGGGCTCTCGGGCAGATCGACCCCACCGGTGAGCGCGCTCTTGGCGGCGTCGGTGACGGCATCGGTGACCGACGAAGACACACGGTCACACGGCGAGCACCCGACGGTGCTGTTGCCCTTGGAATCGGCCGACGCGGGCGCGGACAGCGCCACCGCAGCGCCGATGGCCCCCGCGGCGAGGGTCGTGGCGATCAAACTCTTCTGCATTCTGAGTCCCCAACTGTCGTGTCCGGCATCGCCTGACGGCGACGCCAATTTGACACGCTAGTCCCAGAACCCCGCTGGCGTCCTGCCATGTCAGACGCCCGAGATCGTTTGCTGTAGCTGCGCCTGCATGGGGTGGCCCCTGGCCGCAGCCCATTGCACCCGACCGGACCGGTCACCGTAACCGAACAGCAGGTAACCGCCGGGTTAACAGCCGCGTGGTACGCCGATCTATCATGCGCTTACTCGGTATTCGAGGGCGCCGCAGACAGTTCACCTTGAAGACGACAACGCAGGGGAACTCATCGCGATTTCGAGACCCAGACTACGCGGCAGGCCTCGGAATGATCTTGCTCACGTTTTGCTGGAGTGGCCCGGCCAGGATGCCTCAGGCGAAGACTTTGGCCACCTCGGCCACACGGCGCAACTGGTCGATATCGGAGCTGGTGGGGATCAGGTGCACCTCGTCGGTACCGATGTCCTCGAACTTGCCGAGCACCTCGATCAACTCCTCTTCGGTGCCGGCCCAACCGGTCATGGGAGCCATGGCGTCGACATATTCGGCCGGGATCCAGTTCATGTACCGGCGCAGGTGCCGGTGCACCTGGGCGCGGGCTTCCTCGGGTTTACCGAGCGCAAACCAGAACGACGTGGCGAGGTGCGGCTTGGGTTTGGCCGCCTCGGCCCAGGCGGTGCGGGCGATGTCGAACAACTCGGCCTGGCGGGTCAGATCCAGATCCAGAGTCGTGCCGGCTACGCCGTCGGCCCAGGCCGCGGCGTCACGGATGGTCTTCGGCCCGATGGAGCCGATCTGCAGGGGCGGGCCACCGGTCTGAACCGGTGGCGGCCCGACCGGAAGCACCGAGTCGGTGACTTTCTCACCGGCCCAGACCCGTTTCATCACCGCGACGCGCTCGGCCATTCCCCGCCGGGTCTGGGACGACGGGTCGGCGCCGACCGCGTGGTAATCCTCGTGGCGGCCACCGACGCCGATGCCCACGGTCAACCGGCCGCCGCTCAGCAGATCACCGGTCGCCAGCCCTTTCGCCAGCATCACGGGGTCATGCAACTGCGGCACCACCACCGTGGTCACCAGCCGTACCCGGTCGGTCCACGCCGCCAGTGCGCCCAGCAAGGTCAGGCTGTCGGGATTGTCGAAGGCGATGCGCTCGCCCCAGCACAGCGACGAGAACGGGCCTCCGTCGATGACGTGCGCCCAGGACCGCAGCGTCGTCGCATCCAACTGAGGTTCCATGACCGGCATCGTCATTCCCACGCGCACGCACGGATTCTGTCACGTCCAGGTGGCAGCATGAACCCCATGGCCATCACCACGTCCTCGGTCGCCCATGTGCGGCTCACGGTCACCGACATCGAACGGTCCCGGCAGTTCTACGAGAGCGTTTTCGGCTGGCCGATTCTGATCGAACTGCCGCAGGACGCCGATGCCTCCACCCGCGCCCTTCTCAGTTTTCTGCACGGAGGCGTCATCTACGACGCCGGGGCAACGCTGATCGGCCTGCGTCCGGTCGGGCGCGACGCGTTCGACGAGAACCGAACCGGGCTGGACCACTTGGCCTTCCGGCTCAAGAACCTCGCGGAGCTGAACGATGCCGCGCAGCACCTCGACGATCTGGACATCGCGCACGAACCCGTCAAAGACATCGGCCCCTCCTACATCCTGGAATTCCGCGACCCCGACAACATCGCGTTGGAGCTCACCGCGCCGAAGTAGGTTTCAACGGCGCAGGCCGGCGACCCTGAGCAGCTCGGGGCGTCGGAGCACCAGTCCGATCCACATCAGCACACCCAGATAGACCGCGAACAGGGTGTGGCTGAACAGCGGTGCCTCGACCCGCATGTTCGCGGTTACCGCGCCACCGAGGTAGGCGGTGATGCCCACCGCGCCCAGCACCGCCGTGCGCGGGACGGCGTAGACGACAACGCACACCGCCAGGACGACTCCCATCACGAGAGCCTGCCCATCGGGAAAACCGAGGGCGGCAGTTCCGTCCTTGACCTGCTGGGGAAGGGTGAACTTGCCGAATGCGTCGAACACGAGAAAGGCACCGACAAGCCCGCTGATCCCTATTCCGATCTTGCGGCTCAGCGACTTGGCGACAGGGCCTTCGGCATGGGTGTCGGATGTGGACAGGACGGTCATGGGTTGCTCCTAAGCGTTTCGAGAGGGCGACAGCGGGTAGACCGATCCGCCGGGAGAAACTCATCGGCGAAGGACAGGGGTGGTTATCCCCCACCCGGGTCTGGGGAAAACGCTGTGTCGCCGGGCCGCGCAACTTCGTAGGTTGAAGGGCATGGTCGCAATCAGCGAAACCGGATCGCCGGTCCTGCCCGTATCGCCCCCGCCGGCGCCTGAGCCCGTGACGACATCACGCAACATCGGCCTCGTGCCGACCGCATCGATGATCACCGGTGCCGCAGTGGCATTGGTGTGGTTCTGGATTCCGTTGTCCATCATGGTCATCGGGTTCTCCTCGATTCCTTCGGTGATCGGATTCCTGCTCTCGGGGGTGGTCTTCATCTACCTGATGCGCGGTGTCGAGTGGGTCGAGCGAACGCGCAGCGAAGCGGTGTTCGGCCTCGGTATCGGGATTCCGCCGCGCCAGCTGTCGCCTCACACGGGGTTCCAGGGTTGGGCGCACCAGCAGTGGCTGGACATCAGCAGTACCCGGTTCTGGAAAGCCGTATGCCACCACTACCTTCGGATGACCTACGACATGCTGGCCGCCGGCCTCGCGTTCGCGTTACTCGCCTTCGCGTTCTTGGGTCCGGCCGCTGCCGTCGCCATCCGGCAGAGCGACAACGACGCCGGGCTGATCTTCCTCTCGCCGCCGATCGCCTGGCTGCTGGCGATCGTCGCCGTCATCGCCGCGGCAGCCATCCTGATCCTCGCCCCCGCCATGGA
This sequence comes from Mycobacterium sp. NPDC004974, assembly GCF_053600815.1. NCBI lineage: Bacteria > Bacillati > Actinomycetota > Actinomycetes > Mycobacteriales > Mycobacteriaceae > Mycobacterium > Mycobacterium sp. NPDC004974. Next base: position 43,156 of record NZ_JBSGAQ010000003.1, read on the forward strand.
TGCCGCGATCGACCGTTGGCTCTTGTCGCCGTCGCCCACCGCAGCCCTGGAGTACCAGGTCAACGCGCTGGCCGATGCCCGGCAGGGAGCGGTGTCCTCGGCGCAGACCGAACGCCACCGCATCGAACGCGATCTGCACGACAGCGTGCAGCCCCGGCTGGTGTCCCTGGCGATGACGATCGGGCTGGCCCAGACCAAGCTGGATTCGGATCCGCCCGCCGCCAAGGCACTGATCGCCGAGGCCCACGATGACGCCAAGAGCGCACTGGTGGAACTGCGCAACGTGGTGCGCGGTATCGCCCCGACGATCCTGTCGGATCGAGGTCTCGACGCTGCGCTGTCGTCGGTCGTGCACCGTGCCGAGACCTCCGGAGTACCGACCACATTGCACATCGAACTTCCGCGCAGGCTGCCCGATGAGGTGGAATCGGTCGCCTACTTCGTCGTCGCCGAGGCGCTGACCAATATCGCCAAGCATGCCAACGCCACTCAGGCCGTCGTCACCGTGCGGTTGGATGAGACCGCCAACGTGCTCCACGTCTCGGTGTTCGACGACGGTCAGGGCGCCGCAGTCATCGATGCCGGCGAGAACGCGACGGGTCTGCGCGGTCTGGACGAACGGGTACGTGCCGCAGGCGGGACCTTCGGGGTTTCCAGCCCCGCCACCGGACCGACGATCGTCACGGCGGTGCTGCCATGCGGATCGTGATCGCCGAGGACTCGGCGCTACTGCGGGCAGGCATCGAGCGGATCCTGGCCGACGCCGGGCACGAGATCGTCGCCGGGGTACCCGACGCCACCAACCTGCTGCGCCTGGTCAACGAGCATCACCCCGACCTGGCCATTCTCGACGTCCGGATGCCGCCGACCTTCACCGATGAGGGCATCCGGGCGGCGGCGCTACTGCGCAGCCAGAACCCCGAGTCCCCCGTCCTGGTGCTCTCCCACTACGTCGAAGAGCGTTACGCAGCCGATCTGATCGCCTCGGACACAAGAGGATTCGGCTATCTGCTCAAAGACCGGGTGGCCGATGTGCCTGCATTCCTCGACGCCGTCGCGGTGGTGGGTGGCGGAGGCACGGTGCTCGATCCCGAGGTGGTGTCACAGATCTTGCTACGTTCGGCCCGCCATAGCGCCCTCGACCAGCTGACCCCGCGCGAGCGCGACGTCCTGCAGTTGATGGCGGAGGGCAGAACCAACTCAGCCATCGCCGCCGCGCTGCACATCTCCGTCGGCTCGGCCGAGAAACACATCGCCTCGATCTTCACGAAATTCGACCTCGCTCCCGACGAGAGCGAGAACCGCCGGGTGCTGGCGGTACTGCGTTACCTCGAGACCTAGACCGAACATCCCTACCGGGAAGGACTTTCCATCGTGACCACCATCGCCCCTCCGCCGCCGGTGAACCCGCCGCCTCAGTTGAACCCCGGTGGACGCACCACATTCCGCCTCGTCCTGATCGCCGCGGCGACGCTGCTGGTGGCCGGCACCGTGGCCACGCTCGGTGTGGCGGCCTGGGCCGTGAGTGCCGTCCGGGTCGTCACCGATCGCCAGGGCCTGCCCGCGACGATGCGGTCACTGGTGATCGACACCGCGAGCATCCCGGTCGCGATCCGTATCACCGCGGACCGCGAAACTCGGGATGCCACCGCGGATCTACGCCTGGTGAACACCTCTCACAGCGGCGCGCACCGACTGCAGGTCACCACAGACGGCAACGAGACCCGGATCGCCATCGCGGGCAATCCCTCTCGCATGCTGGCATGGGCCCGCGGCGGGGAGATCACGATCGCCGTGCCGCCGGAGCAGGCCCGGCGGCTGACGGTGCGCACCGAGCAGGAGATCGGCACGGTGATTGCGCAGGCCGACGTGGACCAGTTGATCTCCCGCGTCACCGATGGGGCGATCATCCTGCGCGGCGCTGCCCGCCGCGTCGAGGCCCACACCGTCGACGGCGAGATCGTCTCGCGCGACCCGATCGCGGTCACCGAAGAATTCAGCGCCACCACGTCTGACGGTGACATCACCGTTGACTTCCGCGACTCCGCGCCGCGCCGCGTCGATGCGGTGAGCCGCAACGGCGATGTCGTGATCGGACTGCCGGAGCGGGGACCGTATCTCGTACACGCACAATCCGGAGCATCGACAGAGGTACGGGTGCCCGAGACCACCGACCCCGACACCGCGGCCGCCGAGATCACCGTCCGCTCCGACGACGGCGACGTCGTGGTGGAGCGGGTGGGTCCGGGACGGGCTAGAAGCTGAGTTGTGAGATTGCGTGCAGGGTCGTGATTTCTCGACTTTCACGACCCTGAGTGCAATTTCAACCGTCCACGTTCGACCTCTACGCCAACCCGGCCATGATCTCGGCCACCGAACCGGTCCGGCCCTGGCGCCACCCGGTTCCGGCCCACACATTGGTGCCCTGCGGATCGCCTGCGGCCACCGAGGCCTTGCGTACCGGGCTTGTCAGGTAATGGATCTCGGGGTAGCCCAGCGGGGCCTGACCGTCGTGGTCGATGATGAAGCGGTTGCGCAGCCCGCGGGCATAGCGGCCGGAAAACGCCCGGGTGACAACGGTTTCGGTGAACTCAGAACTCTGCAGGGCGGCGCGGTGCACCGGGCTGCTCCCGGCTTCATCGGCCAGCAGGAACGCGGTGCCGAGCTGGGCGGCCGCCGCACCGGCAGCCAGCACCCCCGCGACATCGTCGGCGGTGATCAGCCCGCCGGCGGCCACGACCGGGATATCCACCGCCGCCAGCACGTCGGCCAGCAGATGGTCCAGTGACTGCGATGCGGGCGAGGCCGCCGGATCGAACGTGCCGCGGTGTCCCCCCGCTCCCGGCCCCTGGACGGCGAGGACGTCGACCCCGCGGTGCACCGCCAGCCAGGCTTCGTCCAGCGTCGTCACCGTCCCCACGGTGGTGATGCCGGCGCCGCGCAGCCGGGCCACCTCGGGCTCGCTGGGCAATCCAAAAGTGAACGACACCACCTCGGGACGTAGATCGAACACCACGTCCAGCTTGGCCGCCCAGGCGTCGTCGTCGTAGCGCGGGGCACCGAGTTCCACACCGTAGCGCTGTGCTTCACCGGCCAATTCGGCGGCATAGGCCTGGATCTGTTCTGGGGTACCCGCACTGGGTTGCGGCGCAAAGAGATTCACCCCGAGTGGCTCGGTGGTCAAACCGCGTGCGGCCGTGATCCTTTCGACGAGCGCATCAGCGGTGAGATATCCGGCCGCGAGGAACCCGAGCCCGCCGGCATCGCTGCCCGCCGCGGCCAGCTCCGGGGTCGAGGGGCCACCGGCCATCGGCGCCACGATCACCGGGTGCCGCAGCCCGCGAACATCGAATGTGCCCATCACCGCACCGCCTTCCCGAACAGCAGCACGTCCTGCGGTTCGTCACTGATATTGGGGAACGTCGCACACCGCGCAAGCCTTCCCTCCAGTGACAGACCACACCGGCGCAGCACCCCGGCCGAGCCGGCATTGTCGACGTGGCAGTACGCCGTGACCCGGTACACCGTGGGATCGGGCTGCACGTCGGTCAGCATCAACGAAACCGCTTCCGACATCAGGCCCCGGCGCCACCACTGACGGGCCAGGCAGTAACCGAACTCCACCGAGAACGGCTGCGGGCGACGCCGCGCACACAACCCGACCACCTCGCCGTCGACTTCGATCAACCAGGTCTGCTCATCACCGGCGTTGAACAACGTGGTGATGACGCGGCGCGTTTCGGCCACCCCCGAGTGCGGGCGGCAAGACAGATATCTCGTCACCTCGGGATCGGAGGCGATGCGGGTGTACAGCACCTCGGCGTCCTCGACAACCGGTGGCCGCAGCCGCACCTGTGGCCCGGCCAGGATCTGGGTGTTGGGCATGGTCTCTATCCTGCACCGTTGCCGGGGCCACCCGTCCAGCGGTTTACTGGACTGAATGGCAATCACCTTCAATCACACGATCGTCGCCGCCAAGGATCGGCGGGTCTCAGCCGAGTTCTTCACCGAGTTGTTCGGGCTGCCCGGCCCGCAGGAATTCGGGCCGTTTCTCGCCGTGACACTGAATCACGGAGTGAGCCTGGACTACGCCCAGATCGGCCCCGACGACGAAGTCCGGCCGCAGCACTACGCATTCCTGGTGTCCGAGGACGAGTTCGACTCGATCTACGGCAAGATCCACGACCGCGGCATCCAGCACTGGGCCGATCCGCACGGTCAGCACCCGGGCGAGATCAACCACAACGACGGCGGCCGCGGGGTCTACTTCCAGGACCCGTCGGGGCATTACCTGGAGATCATCACGCGCCCGTACGGGGGCTGATCGCTGCGACTAGCGGTGACCGCGCTTGTGCTCCTGATCGCGGTAGGCGTCGGCCAGCTTGTCGACGTGACCAGGCAGCGAACCGGCCGCCACATCGGCCAGGCTGGTCTCCTCCAGCACCGAGCGCATGCTCGCGCGCAGTGCACGCCAGACATCGGTCAGCGCCGCTGTAGGACCCGAGTACGGCAGGTCTCCCAGCCCGATGTCGCGCACGCTGGCCAGCGGTCCGTCGATGCAGCGCAGCACGTCGGCGATGCTGATATCACCGGCCGGACGGGCCAGCTCGTAGCCGCCGTCGCGGCCTCGATGGCTGCGGACCAGCCGATCGGTGCGCAGGGCCGTGAGGATGTCGACCAGGAACTGCGCCGGGATGCCCTGCGCCTTGGCCAGGTCATCGGTTTTGACCAGCTCGCCGTCAGCGACCGTCGCGAGCTGGACCATGGCTCGGACGGCATACTCCGCCTTCGCCGACATCCGCATGCTCAGGATTGTGCCAGTTCACTCATCGCCCGCACCGATGCACCGAAGCTGGGTGCCCGCTGGGTCGGCGTGCCTAATCAGGAATCCCCGCGGCGTCCGGGACCACGATGGCGAACAAGTCCGACATCGCGGCCAGGCTCGCCGACTGCATGACCGCGGCGGGCACCGGTGCACTGTCGGGGCCGGCCAGCGTACGGGTGGCGGTGGCGGCGGCCACCACCGTCGGGGCGTATCCGAGGTTGAAGGCGCCACGCGCGGTGGAGTTGACGCACATGTGCGTCATGAATCCGGCCAGCACCAGGTTCGACGCATCGAGGCCTTTCAGCCGATCGTCGAGGTCGGTCTGGACGAATGAATTGGGGAACTGCTTGACCACCACCGGTTCTCCCTCGCGTGGAGCCACCGACGCGACGATCGCACCGCTCTCCCCCTCGATGTCATACAGCGAGCCCGGACCGTCGGAGTGCTGGATGTGAATGATCGGTATGCCCGCGCGGCGGGCCCGGTCGAGCAATTGCGCCGTCTGCTCGAGCGCGGCCTGCACCCCTTCGAGCTCCATGATTCCCTGGGTGTAGGTGTTCTGGCAGTCGATCAGGACCAGGGTGGAATCGGCGAGGCGGGCCGGTGCGGCGGGGAGGCTGGCCAGTTCGCGCAGCGTGGGGCGGGTCATGTTGATGAGCCTAGTGACCAGCGGCGGTGGTTAGGCTGCATCGGTGGGACTACCGGATTGGTCGAGAGGCAAGATCACGCTGGTCATGGGCGCTGTCGCGGCGCCCATCGCGGTGATCCTGATCGTCACCGCACCGAGCGAGAAGGCCCCGAGCGCGGACTGCCAACGCGTCGATCAGATTGCCCACCACCTCGTCACGGCAGGCGCCCTCCCGGGAGGGGACGGAGTCGCCGACCCGAACGTGACCCGAAAGGCCGCTGAAGCGGCTGCAGCGGCTCGGGACGAAGCCGCGTCGATCGAAGACCCCGATTTGAAACGGAAAGCGCTGGCATTCGCGGACGCACTGCACCAGTTCAGTCAGGGCAATCCCAGCGCGCCGCCGAACGGGTGGCCTGACAAGAACTACATGGGCGGATACCAGAATTCATTCAGCACGCTCCACGAACTGAAGCTCGCCTGTCCGAATGTCGGAACCGATCAGCTCCCCGACGGGATTGCGAGGTAGGCCGTCGGATCACGACTCCAGCAGCCGCTTCTCGTACGCATCCAGGCCCGCCAACAGGACCGGGCTGTCGCGGTAGTCGGCACGAGCCTGCGCGATGAACTCGGCGTTCTCGTCGTTGTCGCGCTGGGAGCCCATCTCGGTCGGGTATCGCTGAGCGGGATCGGCGGGTGGGGCCCAACGGAGTTGGCGGGCGCGTACGAACGCGTGGACCGCGGCAAAGTCACGTAGCTGCCGGTCGACATCGGCAAGATGGCTGCCGTATATCTCCTGCGGAACGGTGGCCTCGCCGAATGCCGCGTGAAGCGATGCCTCACCCGGCACAGCGGCGGCGACGGCATCCCAGATGGGTTGTGCGATCAAGGCAAAGACCAGCGGGTCCCCGTCCAGAACGGCCAACGGCAGGACCTCGAGGTCATCGCCTTCGAAGGTCGGCGACAACGACCAGGAGGATTCGATGAGACCAATCAGCGCATCGAGGTTGAAGTCGTCATCGTCGAACTCGACGAGATCCTCCAATGGGTGAATCCTGGCAGTGAATCGCCCACTGCGGCTTTCACGCGCGAAGTACTCGTAGACCAGTGTCGAGTTTCCATCGTCTGGGATGCCGTCAATCGTGCCGTAACCGTCGTACTCGCCTGAGAGCCCCAGCGCGACGGGTTCGTAACCAGCCGCGGTGCAGCGCAGAATCACCGCCGTAGCGCCGACGAAATCGACGCTTACACCGGTCAGCATGCATCGGCAGTCGTAGAACCCCATGCCCGGATCCTGGCATGGCTCGGGATGGGTTCTGCGCACCGATTTCTGTGAGGGACTACCCCGCCGTGACGGCCAAGACCCGTTCGGCCAGCTCGGGCCGGCACACGATCAGGTCGGGCAGCGTCGGATCAGCCGAGTTGTAGACCAATCGCGAGCCGTCGATGCGTGAGGTGTGCAGGCCGGCGGCACGGGCCACCGCGACGGGCGCGGCCGAATCCCACTCGTACTGACCACCGGCGTGTACGTACACATCAGCGACTCCGCGGACCACCGCGGCGACTTTGGCTCCGGCCGAACCCATTTCGACGAGGGTTCCGCCGAGTGCCTCGCGGACGGCCAGCGCCACTGCAGGCGGGCGGGTGCGCGACACCACGACCCGCGGCGGACCGTCGAAGGGACGCGGTGCGGCCACCTCGGGGGTGGACAGCGTGGTGTTCTGCGCGGGCAGCGCGACCGCGCCGGCCACGAGTTCGCCTGCGCTCCACAGCGCCACGTGCACGGCCCAGTCGTCGCGGCCGAGTTCGGAGAACTCCCGGGTGCCGTCGAGCGGGTCGACGATCCAGACCCGTTCGGCGCTCAGCCGTGCCGGGTCGGCCCGCTCGTCGGCCGTGGCTTCCTCGGACAGCACCGAGTCGCCGGGACGCAGCGCGGCCAGCTCGGCCATCAGGAAATCGTGGGACTGCTTGTCCCCGGCCGCCTTTCGCTCGGCGGCCGAGGCATCGGCAAAGTCGGCACGGACGTCGAGCAGCAGATCCCCGGCCCTGGTGGCCAGCCGGGCAGCCAGTTCGTGATCGTTCACGACGGTAATTCCAGCAGCTCGATCACCATGTCGGCCAGTTCAGCGGTGCCGTGGTCCGGAGTGAGCCGCAGATCCGGGTTCTTCGGCCGCTGGTACGGGCTGTCGATGCCGGTGAAGTGGGTGATCTCACCGGCCCGGGCCTTGGCGTACAGACCCTTGGGATCACGACGTTCGCAGTCTTCCAGCGGGGTGTCGCAGAACACCTCGTAGAAGTCGACGCCGCCCTCGTTGGCCACCTTCCGGGCCAGCTCACGGTGCTCCTCCAGCGGGCTGATCGCAGGCACCAGCACGATCTGGCCGGAGTCGGCCAGCAGCGCGGCGACGTGGGCCAGCCGGCGCAGGTTCTCGGCCCGGTCGGCCATCGAGAAGCCGAGGTCCGCGTTGAGGCCGTGGCGCAGGTTGTCGCCGTCCAGAACGTATGCAGGCACGCCCTTTTCGAGCAGTTTCTGCTCGACCAGCATCGCCACCGAGGACTTGCCCGAGCCCGACAGGCCGGTGAACCACACGGTGCGGCCACGGCTGAGTCGATCCCCCGGGGTTACCAGCGAATCGTGCCGGACCGCATTGGGGCTCGCGGTCTCGTTGCGGGTGTCGCGCAACACCATGCCGGCGCCGACGGTGCCGTTGGTGTTGGGATCGATCAGGATGAACGATCCGGTGGCCGCGTTGCGGCTGTACTCGTCGAGCAGCAGCGGGGCCTGGGTACGCAGCGAAATACGGCCCAGCTCATTGAGTTTGAGCGCACTGGCGGACTTGTCCCGATGCAGGGTGTTGACATCGAGGCGGTAGTCCAGACCGGTGATCTTGACCCTCGTGGTGCGGGTGGTGTGTTTGATCAGGTACTCGCGACCGGGCTCCAGCGACGACTCGTCGGCCATCCAGCACACGGTGGCGTCGAAGTCCTGGGTGACCCGGGGCTGGTTGTTGGGCCGGGCGATCATGTCGCCGCGCGAGATGTCGATGTCGTCGGACAAGCTGATCGACACCGCCATCGGCGGGAACGCCTCTTCGACGACACCGCTGGGGCCGTCGATCTGGGTGATGCGCGTGGGCTTTCCGGCCGGCAGCACGATCACGTCGTCACCGGGACGCAGCACGCCGCTGGCCACGGTGCCGGCGTAGCTGCGGTGGTCGGCGTGCTCGTGAGTCTGAGGACGGATCACGTACTGCACCGGGAAACGCACGTCGACCAGGTTGCGGTCACCGGCGATGTAGACGTCTTCGAGGTGACTCAGCAGAGACGGTCCCTCGTACCAGGGCGTCACATCGGATTTCGTCACCACGTTGTCGCCGTTGAGCGCCGACATCGGGATCGTCGTCACGTCGTGCACGTCCAATCGTGCTGCGAACGCGTGGAACTCGTCGCGGATCGCCTCGAAGCGTTCCTGGTCCCAGTCGATCAGGTCCATCTTGTTCACGGCCAGCACGATGTGCTGGATGCCCAGCAGCGAGGCCAGGAACGCGTGCCGGCGGGACTGCTCGAGCAGGCCGTGGCGCGCGTCGACCAGCACGATCACCAGCTGTGCAGTGGAAGCCCCGGTCACCATGTTGCGGGTGTACTGGATGTGGCCCGGGGTGTCGGCGATGATGAATTTGCGCTTGGCCGTGGCGAAATAGCGGTAGGCGACATCGATCGTGATGCCCTGCTCGCGCTCGGCCCGCAGGCCGTCGGTGACCAGAGCCAGGTCGGTGTAGTCGTGGCCACGTTCCTTGGAGGTCCGCTCGACCGCGGCCAGCTGATCCTCCATCACAGCCTTGGAGTCGAACAGCAGCCGTCCGATCAGCGTGGACTTGCCGTCGTCGACGGATCCCGCGGTGGCGATGCGAAGAAGCGTCGACATCAGAAGTAACCCTCTCGCTTGCGATCTTCCATTCCGGCCTCGGAGATCCGGTCATCGGCGCGGGTGGCGCCACGCTCGGTGAGCCGAGACACCGCGGTCTCGGCGATCACCTCGGAAACCGTTGCGGCCGTTGACTCGACGCAGCCGGTGCAGGTGACGTCGCCGACGGTGCGGAACCGCACGGTCTTCTCGATCACCGGCTCGTCCTTGCGGGGCTGCATGTACTTGTGCACTGCCAGCAGCATGCCGTCGCGCTCGAACACCTTGCGCTGGTGCGCGTAGTAGATGGACGGCAGCTTGATCTTCTCGGCGCCGATGTAGGACCAGATGTCGAACTCGGTCCAGTTGGAGATCGGGAAGGCACGGATGTGCTCGCCCTTGTGGTGACGACCGTTGTACAGGTTCCACAGCTCGGGCCGCTGGGCCTTGGGGTCCCACTGGCCGAACTCGTCGCGGAAGGAGAACACGCGCTCCTTGGCGCGGGCCTTCTCCTCGTCGCGCCGGGCCCCGCCGAAGGCCGCGTCGAACTTGTTCTCCCGGATGCCGCGCAGCAGCGTGACGGTCTGGATCGGGTTGCGGGACGGGATCGTCTCCACCACACGCCCCGCGTCGATATCGTCCTGCACCTTGGCGACGACCAGCCGCGCACCGTAGTGCTCGACGAGTTCGTCACGGGCCGCGTAGACCTCGTCGAAGTTGTGGCCCGTGTCGACGTGCATGACCGGGAACGGCAGGCGCCCCGGCGCGAACGCCTTGACCGCCAGGTGCAGCATGACGATCGAGTCCTTGCCGCCGGAGAACAGCAGCACGGGCTTCTCGAACTCCGCGGCGACCTCGCGGATGATGTGGATGGCCTCGGCCTCCAGGGACCGCAGGTGGCTCAGCTCGTAGTGACCGGCACGGCCGGTCTGCTGATCGGATTTCTGCGCTGTGGTCATCACTTCCCCATTAAGTTGGTAGGAATGGCCAGAATTGCAAGCATGGCCAGGAATCTAGCCGCCCGGTCGCCGCGGTGTCAATGGTGGTCTACCCGTCAGGCCGGTGCCCGCTGACGTGGGCCCCGGCCTGCCGGGGCAGGAGCACCGTGGCGAGCAGGGTCAGCGCCAGCAAAGCGCCCAGAACCAGGTAGGTCACCGAATATGAGGTCAGTTGGCTGAGCAGTAACGCCGCCACCGCGATGCCGAGGCCGGCGGCCAGCTCCTGCACCGAGGCGTTGAGCGTGTTGGCATGCGTCAGCTCCTCCCCCTCGACATCGGAGAACGCCAGGCTGTTGTATGCAGTGAAGCCGATCGACCGCAGCGCCCCGCTCAGATAGAGAACGACGGCCATCACGACCACCGGCAGGCCCGGCCGCACCAGGGCCAGCAGGCCGAAACACGCGACCGAGGCCAGCCCGTTGACCAGGAGCACGGTGCGGATGCCGAATCTGCGCATGAGCGGCGTGGTGGCCGGCTTGATGGTCAGGTTCCCGGCGAACAGCGCGGCCACCATGACACCGGCGGCCAGCGGCGTCCAGCCGAACTCCAGCTGGAACTGCAGCGGGAGCAGGAACGGCACCGCGGTGATGACCAGTCGATACAGCGACCCGGCCACCACGGTGATGCGCAGCGTGTGCACCCGCAGCACCCGCAACTGCACGAGCGGGGCCGTCGCGGTGAGCAGCCGCCACACCGCGCCGGCGAGCAGCAGGACCGCTGCGGCGCCGCACCCGCCGACCAGACCCCAGTCGGTCCCCGAGACCCGGATGTTCTCCAGGGCGATCAGGGCCGCAGCAATCCCCGAGCCGAGCGCCAGCAGACCCGGCCAATCCAAAGATCGGGCCGTGCGCTGTGGCTCGCCACGGACGAGTTTGAGCGCCAGAACAATTCCGATCACGCCGATCGGAATGTTGACCGCGAAGATCCATCGCCAGCTGCCCAGCGTCGCGATCGCCCCGCCCAGAACGGGGGCCAACACAGGCGCGGTCAGCGCCGGCCAGGTCAGCAATGCGATGGCACGCACCAGGTCCGACTTGCCGCTCTGACGCAACACGGCAAGCCGGCCGACCGGCACCATCATGGCGCCGCCGACCCCCTGCAATATCCGCATCAGCACCAGCATCGGGAGCGACGTACTCGCCGCACAGCCGACCGAGGCCAAGGTGAACACCGCGATGGCCCCGATGAACACTCGGCGCGTGCCGAATCGGTCGGCCAACCAGCCGCTGGCCGGGATCAGCACCGCCACCGTGACCAGATAGGCCGAGATCGCCACGTTGACGTCGATGGCCTCGACACCGAACGAGGCGGCGATCAGCGGGATGGCCGGCGTGATGATCGTCGCGTCCAGGATTTCCATGAAGAGACTGCCGGCCACCAGCAGCGCCATGCCACGCGGGAAGGGCGGATTCTCGGGTACTGACATCACAGCTGCCCGCCCCCACGAGCCGGGACGGTTACCCCGCAGGTAATTGAGACGCCGACCGCCGTCGGCACACACTGGCGGCCATGAGTATCCAGACCGGCCCGGCCGTGATGGCGGATTTCCTGCCCCAGTCGCCTTTCGTGACCAAGCTCGGGATCGTTGCCGAAACGCTGGAGGGCCCCGAGGTCCGGCTGCGGTTGCCGTGGGATCCTTCGAACATCACGATCGCCGACATGGTGCACGGCGGTGCGATCGCGGCGTTGGCCGACGTGACGGTGATGGCCGCGGCCTGGGCTCAGGCCGAGGTTCCGGATTCGCTTCGCGGAGTGACGGTCTCGATGACCATCAGCTATCTGGCGCCGGCGCGGGCCACCGATCTGATCGGCCTCGGGCGCGTGCTGCGCCAGGGCAGGTCCCTGGTGAACTGCGACGTCGATATCGTCACGCCCGACGGCGAGGCGGTGGCCAAGGCCATCGCGACGTACAAGGTGGGGTGAGCCTGCCGCGAAAATCAAGTGCGACGTTCGCGTTCGTAGCGCTGTGGCGAAAAAACGGCCGGATTCCCGCCGTAGCGCTACCAACGCGAGCTTCAGCCCTGCGCGACGCACTGACGAGGCATCCTCACAGCGTGACCTCGTTGAGCTTGCCGGTGGCGACGTCGAAGACGAAGCCGCGCAACGACTCATGCTTGGTGACGAACGGGCTGGCCTCGATCCGCCGCAATGACTGACGCACGTCCTCTTCGAGGTCGACGAATGACTCAGCCGCCCAGTTCGGCTTGATACCGGTGTCGTCCTGGATCTGCTGTTTGAAACCGTCATCAGTGAAAGTCAGCATGCCGCAATCGGTGTGGTGGATCAGGATGATCTCCTTGGTCCCCAGAAGACGCTGACTGATGGCCAGCGACCGGATCTCGTCATCGGTGATGACACCGCCGGCATTGCGGATGACGTGTGCCTCGCCGTCACCCAGACCGAGGATCCGATACACGTCCAGCCTGGCATCCATGCACGCCACCACCGCGACGTGCTTGCTCGGCGGCAGCGGCAACGGCCCGGTGAAGGTCTCGGCATAGACCTCGTTGTTGGCCAGGTACTGATCGGTGACAGACATATTTCGACGCTAACCCCGCAATGGGCGGCACGGCTAGCGGCAGAATCAGGCTGAGTCGATGGGGTGCCCGCTGCGTGGAACGAGCGACAGCCGTCCTGCCGGGGGTGCAGGACGGCCGCCGCAGTCGGGACGTCAGGGACGTGGCGACGACAGGTCGTACACCGGAGTGTCGCCGACCAGGGTCTTGGTGAAGTGCGCCTTCACCCAGTCGGTGATCTCTGCGGCACTCCCGTGCTCTTCGCGCGGCGGCCCTGCAGGTCCACCGCGACCGCCCTCGGGCCGATCCAGGAAGTACCGGACCTGACCGTCTGCGACGTACTGCTGGAACTGCGCGAGTGTCGGCGAGTTGTCACTGCCGGTGAACCCGCCGATCGCCATCAGCGACTCCCCCGTCCTGAGCTCGAGGTCGCTGACCATCATCGACCCCACACTCGCTGCGGCCCAACGGCCTTCGGCGCCCGAGATGAGCTCGGCCAGGGCCGGATCATCGGCTCGCCCGAAGCCCGGCGGCGGGCCGCCCGGCCCACCTGGACCGCCGAACCCGGAGTCCCGCTCGGGACCCGACATCGCGATCGGTCCACCGCTGTGACCCGCAGCCACCGTCTCCACGGTGTAGGCCGCGGTCGCACCGAAGCCGAACATCATGGCGGCCAAGGCCACCACCGCGGTCAGCCTGCCGGGACGGTGGGCGACGACAGCCAGGGCCACCGCGATGAGCACCGAGCCGACCAGCACGATCCAGCGCAGCGCCGGTAGCCAGTCGGGGGTCCGGTCGAGCAGGACGAAGGCCCACACCCCGGTGCCGGCCAGCATGACCGCCAGTACCAGCCGCGAAGCCAGCCGTGCACGAACCCGCCACAATTCGGCGACCGATATGCCCACGACCGCGGCCACGGCGGGCGCCAGCGCCACGGTGTAGTAGGGGTGGATGATCCCGTCCATGAAGCTGAACACCACGGCGGTGACCAGGAGCCAGCCGCCCCACATCACCAGGCCGGCCCGCAGCCCGGCGGTCCGCGCGGTGCGCCGCGTCAGCCACAGTACGGCCACCAGGCCGATCAGCGCGGCGGGCAACAACCACGATGCCTCGGTACCCATGGACATTCCGAACATCCGGCCGATGCCCGGATCGCCGCCGAACATCAGGTTGGCGCCGCCGCCGGGTCCCTGACCGGGTCCGGGGCCGCCCGGGCCGTGGCCAGGCCCCGGGCCCTCCTGCCCCATGATGCGTTGCAGGCCGTTGTAGCCGAATGCCAGTTGCAGCAGGCTGTTGTCGGTCGAACCGGCGATGTAGGGCCGGGAGTCGGCCGGCCACAATGCCACCAGGGCGATGTACCAACCAGACGAGATGACCATCGTCGCCGCGCCGATCAGCAAGGTGCCCAATCGTTTCCAGATACCGACCGCGGGTGCGGCCACCAGGAACATCAACGCCAGGCCCGGCACGACCAGGAACGCCTGCAGCATCTTGGTCAGGAAGGCGAAACCGAGCGCACATCCTGCCAGTGCCACCCACCCGGCGCTGGCCCTGGCCGATACCGGGCCGACCGCGCGCACCATGAAGTAGGCGGCGAGCACCAGAAGCAGTACCAGGAGCGCATCGGGATTGTTGTAGCGGAACATCGAGGCCGCCACCGGCGTCAACGCCAGCGCCGCCCCGGCGATCAGCGCGGCGCCGGGACCGCTGGTCCGCCGCACGGTGGCGTAGAGCAGTGCCACCGCACCAATGCCCATCAGTGCCTGTGGCAGCAGCATGGTGAACTCGTTGAAGCCGAACAGCCGGCCTGACAACCCCATTGCCCACATCGCGGCCGGCGGCTTGTCCACCGTGATGGCGTTCCCGGCGTCCAATGACCCGAACAGCCAGGCCTTCCAGGACTGGGTGCCGGCCTGGGCCGCGGCTGCGTAGTAGCTGTTGGCCCATCCCGACGATCCCAGGCCCCACAGGTAGAGCACCGCGGTGCCGGCCAGCAGAGCCCAGTAAGAGGGGCGAACCCAGCGCGGGGTCAGAGCCTTCGGAGATTCCGCGGTCGCTTCCGCGGAAGCCGGTGCCGCGTCAACGATGGTCGTCATAGCCCTGTCTCTCGGTTCGACCCGGCGGCACGCCGCGTCCGCGAGGGATGGAATACCCACCCCCGCAACAGTACGAAGCGCACCACGGTGGCCAACAGGTTGGCTGCCACCAACACTGCAAGTTCGACGCCGCGGTGCGGCACGGGCGCCACGAAGTGCAGGAGTCCCAAGGATCCGCTGGTGATCGTCAGCGCGATCGCGAACACCGTCAACCCCTCAAGATGATGGCGGGTGATGTTGCCGGCGCCGGCGATACCGAACGTGAAACGGCGGTTGGCGGCGGTGTTTCCGATCGCGGTCACCAGCAGGGCCACCAGATTGGCGGCCTGGGCGCCGACGCCGGCCCGCAGCGCCGTGAACAGCAGCAGATAAGCCAGCGTGGACACCACGCCGACGGCGCCGAAGCGCACCGCCTGGCGCAGCAGGGATCGGGGGGCACCCGATTTCCGCGACGATCCCAGCTGCGCGGCGATGGTGTTCACCGGGATCGAGCCGTTGGCGAATCCGCGTAGCAACCGGCCGATGCCCTTGAGGTCTGCGGTGGCGGTGGCGACGATGTCGACCCGGCTGTCCGGATCGTCCACCCAGTCCACCGGCACCTCGTGGATACGCAGGCCACTGCGCTCGGCCAGCACCAGCAGCTCGGTGTCGAAGAACCACCCGGTATCGGCGACATACGGCAACAGCCGGTGGGCAACATCGGCCCGGATCGCCTTGAATCCGCACTGGGCATCGGAGAACCGAGCTGCCAGAGTTGATTTCAGGATCAGGTTGTAGCAGCGCGAGATGAACTCGCGCTTGGCTCCGCGGACCACCCGTGAGCCGCGACCCAGCCGGGTGCCGATGGCCAGGTCGGAGTGACCGGAGATCAGCGGCGCCACCAACGGCGCGAGCGCGGCCAAATCGGTGGACAGGTCGACGTCCATGTAGGCCAGCACCGGTGCGTCCGAGGTTGACCACACGGCGCGCAGTGCGCGTCCGCGCCCCTTCTCCTCCAGTCGCACCACCCGCACACCGTCGAGTACGGAGGCGAGTTCGGCGGCGATACGCGGGGTGTCGTCCGTGCTGGCATTGTCGGCGATGGTGATGCGGACGGGCACGGCGAAGTTCTCTTCGAGGTAGCGGTGCAGCCGCCGTACCGAATGGGCAAGCGCCGCCTGCTCGTTGTACACCGGCACGACAATGTCGAGCACTGGAACCCCGGCCTCCCGGGCGGCCAGTGCGGCGTTGGGCCGTGACGCGAATCGGAACCGCTGCTCGGGGTCTTGGACCAAGGTTGTCATGACTTCATCGTTCTCCGGCGGCTTGTGATCTGGGTGGGGCGAAGCTATGCGCCTGCTATGTGTTCGTCGCACGCTGTGTCAGGTCGTAGATGGTCACGTCGTCGACGGCGACCGGGTTGTAGTGGGCCTGTACCCATTCCGCGATCTCGGTGGACGCCTGGCTGCCGCTCGGCATATGTCCGCCGAATCCGCCCGCCATGATGTGGGAGCGGATGAAGTAGTGGATCGCGCCGTCGTCGACCAGCTGTCGGAACTCCTGAAGCGTCGGCGCGGGATCGGTGCCGTTGAAACCGCCGACGGCCATTACCGGTGCACGAGTGGCCAATTGGTATCCAGCGGCATTGGACGAACCCACCACTGCTGCCGCCCAGGTGTAGCGGTCGGCATCGGCGGCCAGCGTCGCGGTCAGAGTCGGACCGGGTTCCGGTGCGGCGAACAGTCCGCCGAAACCGCCGCCGCGCGACGGCCCGACGGACGGTATCGCCCCGTTGTGCGGACTTGCCGCGGTGGCGATCGAGTATGCGGCCGGACCGGCCAGACAGGCCCCGACGGCCAGCGCCGCGGTCACCCGCACCATCGGGCGATCCAGCCGTCCCACCATGAGCAGAAGTACCGCCGCCCCCACTCCGCCGACTGCCACCGCGGCCCGCAGCCACGGATACGGATCGTCGTGGCGGGCCAGCAGTACCGCCGTCAGGATCGCGGTCACGAGCACCGCACCCGACATCGCTGTGGCGGCACGGATATCGGCGCGGTGCCGCCACAGCAGCGTGGCGCCGATCCCGGTCACCGCGCCGATCGCAGGGGCGAGTGCGACGGTGTAGTAGGGGTGCACGATGCCGTTCATGAAGCTGAACACCACCGCGGTGACCAACAGCCAACCGCCCCACAGGATCAGAGCGGCACGGGTCGGATCGGTGCGGGCCACGCGGCGGGTCAGGTAGAGCCCGGCCACCAGGCAGATCAGGGCGGCGGGCAGCAGCCAGGCGATGTCGGCGCCCATCTGGGATCCGAACAACCGGCCCGGCCCGACATCGAAGTTGAGGTTTCCCAGGCCGCCCGTCTCGTCCCCGGTCAGTCGTCCCAAACCGTTATAGCCCAGGGCCAATTCGACGATGCTGTCATTCTGCGAACCACCGATATAGGGCCGTGCCGAGGACGGCCACAGCTCCACCAACACCAGATACCAACCACCGCTGAGGACCATGGCGACACCGGCGGCGACGACATCGAGCACCCGCCGGCCCAGTGGGCGGTCTCCGGCGATCAGCGCCGCGGCGGAAACGGCCGGCAGCACCAGGAACGCCTGCAACATCTTGGCGAGGAACCCGAAGCCGACCGCGACCCCGGCGCCCACGAACCACCAACGGCTGGCATCCTTTTCGATCCCGCGCTGCACGCAGTAGGCCGCCGTGACGAGCAGCAGCACCAGCAGTGCGTCGGGGTTGTTGAACCGGAAGATCAATGCGGCCACCGGCGTCAGCGCCAGCACCGTACCGGCCAGCAGACCGGCCCACGGGCCGGAGGCCCGGCGCACCGCGGCGTAGAGCATCGCGACCGCTCCGACACCCATCAACGCCTGCGGCGCGAGAACACTCCACGAGTTCAGTCCGAACAGGCGCACCGAGAGGTCGATGATCCACAACGCCGCAGGTGTCTTGTCGACGGTGATGGCATTGCCCGCATCGCTGGACCCGAACAGCATGGCGGTCCAGTCCTGGGCCCCGGCCTGCGCCGCGGCCGAGTAGAACGCGTTGGCCCACCCGCTGCTCGACAGGTTCCACAGATAGAGCACGGCCGTGCCGGCCAACAACGCCGCGAGCGCGATGTGTCGGGCGACCGGGCTGGAGGGGCCGGGATTCGTACGGCCGGGCCCCGAGGCAGCCGGCGTTGCCGTCTCCTGCTCGGCAGCGGGATCTGCGGCAACAAGGGTCACTCCTCCATGTTTGCCGCGGCCGCTAGGTGTCCGATTGGTCCGTCCTGTGTGTGCCCTGTGAGCTCGTCCCAGGCAGCCGCACCACGAACTCGGTCGAACCGGCGGTACTGCACACCTCGATGGTGCCACCGTGCGCCTTGACCACTGCGGCGACGATCGCCAGGCCCAACCCGGTACTGCCCTCCCGTCGTGACCGCGACGAATCGCCGCGGGCAAACCGCTCGAATACGTCGGGCAGCAATGCCGCCGGGATACCGGGGCCGTCGTCGGCGACGCTCAGCAGTACCGCGCCCTCGTCATTGTTGCCGGGCTTCAGCGCAACCGTGACCGAGGTTCCCGCTGGGGTGTGGGTCCGGGCATTGGCCAGCAGATTCGCCAGTACCTGATGCAGCCGGGCCTCATCCCCCTCGACCATCACCGGGTCCTCGGGCAGGTCGAGTGCCCACTGGTGGTCGGGGCCGGCGATGTGCGCGTCGCTGACCGAGTCGACCACGAGCCGGGACAGGTCCACGCTCTCGCGTTCCAGGGGCCGGCCGGCATCGAGGCGGGCCAGCAACAGCATGTCCTCGACCAGTTGCGTCATCCGCGTCGTCTCGGACTCCACCCGATTCATCGCGTGGGCCACATCGGCGGGCAGGTCATCGCGTTTGCGCTGGGCCAGCTCGGTGTAACCCCTGATCGCCGCGAGGGGCGTTCTCAACTCATGGCTGGCATCGGCGACGAATTGGCGTACCCGGGTCTCACTGGCGTGGCGGGCCGACAGCGCGCCGGCGATGCGGTCGAGCATCCGGTTCAGCGAGGTGCCCAGCTGACCGACTTCGGTGTGGGCGACGGCCGGGTCGACGGGCACGATCCGCGTGGGCAGCTGCACTTCCCCACGATCGAGTTCGAGATCGGCCACTTTCCGTGCCGCCGCCGAAACCCGTGACAGCGGGGCGAGTTGACGCCGAATGATCAGCGTGCCCGCGGTCGTCGCGGCGATCAATGCGATGGCCGCCAGCAGGCAGAACATTCCCAGCACCCACAACAATGTGTCGTCGACGACGGCGGTCGGCAGGCCGGTCACGATGATCTGCGAGCCGCCGTGGCGCGGGTGCAGGCCGATCAGCCGGTAGCGGCCCAACCCGTCGAGGTCGACGGTCTGGGGATCCCGGGTTCCCGGAATCTGGGCCAGCTGTGCCGCCGCGGCTGCGGTCACCTCGATCCGCTCCCCTTCACCCGTGATCACCCCGGCATCCACGGGCCGATGGGGCGACACCACGGCACCGACCGTGCGAGCGGCCTGCCCTGGCGCGTTGAGAAATCCGGGGCCCGGCCCTTCCTCTGGATCGAACGGCACGCGATGGTGGCCGCGCATCCCCGGCGGAGGCGGGGATCCCGGTGGCGGAGGCGGCAATTCGAAGATGGCCGCCGAGCGCCTTCCGGCCTCGATCAGTTGCTCGTCCAGCTGGTGCATCAGAAACCGCTGCAGCGCAAACTCCGTGGCCACCCCGATGCTGGCGCACACCACGGCCAGCAGGGCCACCTGGGTGACAACCAGCCGGGCGCGCAGCGACCAGGTCCGCGGTGACCACCACCGAGTGGCGCTTCCGGTCCCGGCAGTCACCTCAGCGCGCGGGACGGAGGACATAACCCGCACCGCGCAGAGTGTGGATCATCGGATCGCGCCCGCTGTCGATCTTCTTGCGCAGATACGACACATACAGTTCGACGATGTTGGACCGGCCACCGAAGTCGTAACTCCACACCCGGTCCAGGATCTGGGCCTTGCTCAACACCCGCTTGGCGTTGCGCATCATGAATCGCAGGAGCTCGAACTCGGTGGCAGTCAATGTGATCGAGTCACCGCCGCGGGTCACCTCATGACTGTCCTCGTCGAGCACGAGATCGCCGACGATGATCTTCGCGCCGCCGTCCTCGCTCGTCACCCCGGTGCGCCGGAGCAGTGCCCGCAACCGCAGCACCACTTCCTCCAGGCTGAAAGGCTTGGTGACATAGTCGTCGCCGCCCGCGGTGAGACCCGCGATGCGGTCCTCCACCGAATCCTTGGCGGTCAGCAGCAGCAGCGGCAGGCCGGGAATCTGCTCGCGCAGTTTGCGCAGAACGTCCAGACCGCTCATGTCGGGCAGCATCACGTCGAGGACGACGACATCCGGCGGGTTCTCCCGGGCCGCGGTGATCGCGCTCGCGCCATCTCCTGCCGTGGCGATGTCCCACCCCTCATAGCGCAGCGCCATCGACACCAGTTCGGCCAATACGGGCTCGTCGTCAACCACCAGGACCTGGATCGGGTTGCCGTCGGCGCGGCGCATGACAGCGCGCCCGGACTCGGAATCGGTGCCATTGGTCGTCATGCTCACCCGTTCAGTATTCGCCGGCTCGATAGGCCCGAACTGAGCGCTGTCTATGCGCCAGCTGTGAAAGAGGGCCATATCCGGCGCAGAGCACGCACACAGCCGACTCACAGACAACACCTGCACCGTGGACCGCATGAGCATCCGACACACGGCCGCCGCAGTCGGCATTGCGGCGGCGATTGCCGGGCTCGGCGGCGCGACGATCTACGCCGCCACCGAAACCCACAGCTCGGGCTTTCCCGGGCCACCGCCCGGCATGCGCGGGCCGGGAGACCGGCCCGACCCGGCCACCGTCCACAGCGAGTCGGTGCTGGCCGACCACGATGGCAGCTACACCACGGCGCTGACGCAGACCGGCACGATCACCGAACTGACGGCCACCTCGGTCACGGTGCGCAGCAACGACGGGTTCATCCAGAGCTACACCTTGCCGGCCTCCGCCCAGACCCCGTTCGGGGTCGACGACCGGGTCCTGGTCCGGGCCACCCGCACCGGGCCGGCATCAACCGAAAGGCCGACCGTCACCAGCATCGGTGAGGCCCCGAACCGTCGGCCCTCCCCCTAGTTGCCGTAGCCGTCGGGCAGTTGCGCTTTCACCGTCGGCTTCGCGAAAGACGTTTCCAACTCACTGGGAGCTGTTGTCTTCGTTACGGTTTCACCGACATTGACCGCAGGCACCGCCGCGCTCGTCGGCGCCTCGGCCAGCATCGCGCCGAGGGCGCACATCATCACCAGTGCGATCGCTCCCACACCGGCCATCGCATGGTTGGTCCGCTTGTTGCGTTCGGCTCCTGTCATACAGACCTCCCTACCCGGGACCCACGGGCAAGGTAAACCGGCCGCGTCGCCTACCGGCTGACGGGATCAGCCGTGATCAGTGCGGAGTGGCAAACCCAGGCGGAGTCGTCGCCGATACCGTCGGTGAGGCCTCGGATGTCTCCGGAGCCGTCGGCGGAGTTGTCGGAGTGACGGTCTGTCCTGTGGTGATGGCAGGCGGTTCGACCCGCTGCTGGGCGCCGGTGAGACCACCGCCCACCCCGACTCCGAGCATCGCTGTGGCTAACCCGCCGATCGCGCCGATGCCGGCAGAGATCAATTTCAGATTTCGCTGATTGTTTTCCTTCGCGCAACCCATGCGCTCACCTCCCGCCGCCTCGTATATCCGATGCGGCCGGAGGCGAAACCACTACCAGGCGCCTCGCCCGGCGATCAGTGCGTGACGGCGAATCCGGACGGCGGCGTATAGCCCCTGATCCCAGGTACGGCCATCGAAACCGCCGGTGCAGTCGGAGGCGTCGTATCCGTGCTGGTCTGGCCGACGTTCATATGGGATCCGGACGCCAGCGCCGGCGAGCCCGGGGCCCCGACACCGTCCGAAATGGCTCCGATGACTCCCAGCCCCACCACTGCCGCACCACCGGTTACCGCAGCGATCACTTTCACATTCTTGAGCCCGCTGACCTTCATGTAATTCAGTGAACTACCGATTTCTATGCCGAGGCTGTGGCTCGACTGTCAGTTACCCACCGAGTGCGGGCGCGCCCGTGATCTCACACGACGACGGTGACCGGATTCCGGTTCCGGCTGATCTACCCTGTCTGGCATGCAGCCGTGGGTGGGAAGAACCGGATGACGCGCTTTCTGGCGCGCCGGCTGCTCAATTACATCGTGCTGCTGGCTCTGGCATCGTTCCTGACGTTCACCTTGACGTCGCTGAACTTCAAACCGCTCGACAGTCTCGAGCAGCGCAATCCGCGGCCACCGCAGTCCGCGATCGACGCAAAAGCCGCTGAGCTAGGCCTCGACCAGCCCATTCCGCTGCGCTACGCGAACTGGGCCGCCGGCGCGGTCCGCGGCGACTTCGGCACCACGGTGACCGGCCAACCGGTAGCCGACGAGTTGTGGCGACGCATCGGGGTGACCTTGCGGTTGCTCGTCATCGGCGCGATATCGGGCACCGTGATCGGCGTGGTGGTCGGGGCCTGGGGTGCGATCCGCCAGTACCGGCTGTCGGACCGCGTCATCACCGTGGTGTCCCTGCTGGTGATCAGCACACCATCGTTCGTGATCGCCAACATGCTGATCCTCGCCGCGCTCAACGTGAACTCGGTACTGGGCGTCCAGATTTTCGAGTACACGGGGGAAACGGCGCCGGTGCCCGTCGGCGGCGCCTGGGACCAGTTCGTCGACCGGCTCCAGCACCTCGTGCTGCCGACGCTCACGCTGGCGCTGATAGCCATCGCCGGCTACAGCCGCTACCAGCGCAACGCGATGCTCGACGTGCTCGGCCAGGACTTCATCCGCACCGCGCGGGCCAAAGGGCTGACCCGGCGTCGCGCCCTGTTCAAGCACGGGCTGCGAACGGCACTCATCCCGATGGCCACCCTGTTCGCGTACGGCGTGGCCGGGCTGGTCACCGGTGCGGTGTTCGTCGAGAAGATCTTCGGCTGGCACGGCATGGGCGAATGGGTGGTACAGGGCATCGCCACCCAGGACACCAACATCATCGCGGCCATCACGGTGTTCACCGGCACCGTGATCCTGGTCGCCGGCCTGCTCTCGGACGTCATCTACGCGATGCTCGACCCGAGGGTGAGAGTCACATGACCCAGACCTCCGCCCCCACCGGTGATGCCGCCGCGGCCCGCTCGGGTCTGCACACCGAGGAGTTCGCCACCCGGCGCACCCTGGTGTTCCGGCGGTTCCTGCGCAACTGGCCCGCCGTGGTGTCGCTGGCACTTCTCGTGATCATGTTCGTGGCCTGCTACACGCTGCCGTCGGTGCTTCCCTACAGCTATTCGGACCTCGACTACTACGCGCTGCAAGAGCCGCCGTCGGTCGACCACTGGTTCGGCACCAACGCGCTCGGGCAGGACATCTTCGCCCAAACCCTGCGCGGCATGCAGAAATCCATGCTGATCGGTGTCTGCGTGGCGTTCATCTCGACCGTCATCGCCGCCACGGTCGGATCGGTGGCCGGATACTTCGGCGGCTGGCGCGATCGCACGCTCATGTGGATCGTCGACGTGCTGCTGGTGGTACCCAGCTTCATCCTGATCGCGATCGTCACGCCGCGGTTGAGCCAGTCCGACCGGGTGTTCTGGCTGATCGTGCTGCTCTCGGCGTTCAGCTGGATGATCAGTTCGCGCATCGTGCGCGGGATGACCCTGAGCCTGCGGGAGCGCGAATTCGTGTTGGCTGCACGCTATATGGGTGTCAGCAGTTGGCGCATCATCGTCCGGCACATCCTGCCCAACGTGGCATCCATCCTGATCATCGACACCGCGCTCAATGTCGGGGTGGCGATCCTGTCCGAAACCGGTTTGAGCTACCTGGGATTCGGCATCCAGGCGCCCGACGTATCGTTGGGCACGCTGATCGCCGACGGCACCAAATCCGCCACCACGTTCCCGTGGGTGTTCCTGTTCCCGGCCGGGGTACTGGTGCTGATCATCCTGTGTGCCAACCTGATCGGTGACGGCCTGCGCGACGCACTCGACCCGGGAAGCGGCCGGCTGCGACGCAAGAAGGCACGCCGATGAGCGAACTACTCGAAGTATCCGGCCTGACGGTGGACTTTCCGACCGACACCGACGTGGTACACGCGGTGCGGGGCCTCAACTTTCACGTCGGCGCCGGTGAGGTGGTCGCGCTCGTCGGCGAGTCCGGCGCCGGGAAATCGGCCAGTGCCATGGCCGTGGTCGGGCTGCTGCCCGAATTCGCCGAAGTCTCCGGATCGGTGCGGCTGCGCGGCGAGGAGCTCGTCGGCTTGTCCGACGCGCAGATGTCACAGGTCCGCGGTAACACCATCGGAACGGTGTTCCAGGACCCGATGTCCGCGCTCACGCCGGTCTATACCGTGGGCGATCAGATCGCCGAGGCTCTCACCGTCCACAACCGCGATCTGGGCCGACGCGCGGCCCGTATCCGGGCCGTCGAACTGCTCGAGCTGGTGGGCATCGCTCAACCCGAGCAGCGTGCCCGGGCCTTCCCGCACGAGTTGTCCGGCGGCGAACGCCAGCGGGTGGTCATCGCCATCGCCATCGCCAACGACCCCGATCTGCTGATCTGCGACGAGCCCACCACCGCCCTCGACGTCACGGTACAGGCCCAGATTCTCGAGGTACTCAAGACCGCACGCGACGTCACCGGCGCCGGGGTACTGATCATCACCCACGATCTCGGGGTGGTGGCCGAATTCGCCGACCGCGCCATGGTGATGTATGCCGGGCGGGCTGTCGAGGACGCTCCGGTGACCCGGTTGTACGAGAAGGCCCGGATGCCTTACACCGTCGGCCTGCTCGGCTCGGTGCCACGCCTGGATGCCCCGCAGGGCACCCGCCTGGTCCCGATCCCCGGGGCGCCGCCGTCGCTCACCACGACGCCGCACGGCTGCCCCTTCGCCCCGCGCTGCCCGCTGGCCATCGACGAGTGCGACGCCGCCGAACCCGAACTGATCGAATTGGCGCCGGGCCACCACGCCGCCTGCATCCGCACCGACCAGGTCAGCGGGCACAGCGCCGCCGAGATCTATCAGGTGACCGGCACCGGCACCACCGCCGCCCCCGAGGCCCGGCCCGCCGATGCCGACGTGGTGCTGCGGGTGCGCAACCTGTCCAAGACCTACAAACTGACCAAAGGGGCGGTGCTGCGCAGGCAGGTCGGTGAGGTCCGGGCCGTCGACGACGTCAGCTTCGACCTGCGCGGCGGCCGCACCCTCGGCATCGTCGGCGAGTCCGGATCGGGCAAATCCACCACCCTGCACCAGATTCTGAATCTGTCTGCACCGCAGTCGGGTTCGATCGAAGTCCTCGGCTCCGACGTGGCCACCCTGAACCGGCGAACGCGCCGCGCCCTGCGCACCGACCTTCAAGTGGTGTTCCAGGATCCGGTGGCTTCACTGGACCCGCGGCTGCCGGTGTCGGATGTGTTGGCAGAGCCGTTGACCGCCAACGGTTTCGACAAACCGCGGATCGACGAGCGGGTGGCCGAGCTACTCGAGTTGGTGGGCCTGCGACGCGCCGACGCGGGCCGCTATCCGGCCGAGTTCTCCGGCGGGCAGAAACAGCGCATCGGGATCGCCCGCGCCCTGGCATTGCAGCCCAAGATCATCGCACTCGACGAACCGGTCTCCGCGCTCGATGTCTCGATCCAGGCCGGGATCATCAACCTGCTGCTGGACCTACAGGACCGGTTCGGCCTGGCCTATCTGTTCGTCTCCCACGATCTGTCGGTGGTCAGGCACCTGGCTCACGATGTCGCGGTGATGCACAAGGGGGCGGTCGTCGAACAGGGCTCCGGCGACGAGGTGTTCGCCAACCCGCGGCACGCCTATACCCGCAAGTTGCTGGCCGCGGTTCCGCAACCAAAGCCGGTCGACTGAGTTCACCTGTTGTACGAGCCCTCACGGACCCAACTGAACCCACGTTCCACCACCGGAAACGAATTCGGATCCACCTTGGTGCACCAGGCGTGGATGCGGTGCCCGGCGTAGTCGTCGGCGTCGATGACCAACCGGTTCGGACCCGGCCACCAATATGTCAGGCGCACCCGCACCGGCGTCTCCTTGAAGGTACCCACCTCGACGTAGTGGTTCAGGTCGATGAAATGCCGGCCCGGGTCGATGGTGCCGCCGTACTCCTCGAACGAATCGTCCATGTGCTGGATGGTCAGCCTCACGGGATCGACCATGCTGAACGATCGGTCGAAAATCACTCGGCGCCACTGTAATTCATCGGTCAGGAGCGGATCACGCCGGTAGCCTTCGGCGGAGAAACCGTCGACCTGATAGATGCCGTACAACTCCGGGACCGGTCTGGCCCATTGCCGCCAGTTCTGCACGGCGATGACGCCGAGCAGGTTCGCGCCGAGAATCAACTGGGCCACCAGCGCAATCCGGTTGGCCCGCCGGGCGGCGAACAGCTGCGGTGTACGCGCCGCAGGGACCGCCTGATCGGAGAAGAACGCCGCAGCCAGCCGCGCGGCATACGGAGCCAGCAGGAACAGGCTCATCATCAGCAGCATCGACGAGACCGTCTTGAGTCGGATGTCGTAGGTCATGTTGAGCAGGAAGACCTGCGTCATGTCGACTGCACAGAGGAGCGCTCCCGCCGGCACCGCCCGCGGGATGAGTAGCAGCACACCGGCAAGCAGTTCAGCCGAGCCGAGCGCAATCTGGTACGGCTGGGAGATGCTCACCTGCGTCCACAGCACGCCTTGCGGGCTGAAATTGCCGAACGGCTCGACCAGGCGGTTCAGGACGAATGGCATCTGTGTCGGGATGGCCTTGGCCATCCCGAAATAGAACATCGCGGCGGCCAGCACGAACCGCAAGTACAGCGACATCCAGGCCCACATCCGCGGATACCCGCCGCGACGGCGGTCCAGCACCGACCACAGCAGCGTGGCCACCGTCGACACCACCACCATGAGAAACAGAGCGGTCCACTGGAAGGCGCTGTCGCTGCCCACCTGCGTACTCTCGACCCGCAACCCCAGAATGTGCGACGCCGTCCACTCGATGGGCGGGCGCAGCGTCGCGAGCAGCCCCGACACCGACGACCACGGCAGCCTGATCCCCACCCCAGCCAGCAGGATCGGGGTCAACCCCAGCAGGCAGGCCAGGCCGAACAGGCCGAAGTAGCAGGATCCGAACCGGAAGCCGATCCGCGTCGCAAGCGGCCAGCGAACATCGCCTGCATCTGTGTCCGTCACGACGCCCCTCCCCGTCAACCACACCCCGTCATCACGGTATCGGCCCCCGCAGACCCAGCAACCGCCAACTGACACCTCGGGGTCCTGTCCCCAAATTGCCCCGGCTCCCTCTAGCATCGGCGAGATGAACGGATTGAAGATCCGACGCCTCGCCGTCGTCGCAGCGGTCACCGCACTGGCCCTGGCCGGGTGTTCGGGCGGCGAGCGGGAAACCCCGTCGGCCGGGGGTAACGCCGAGGTGGGCACCACGAACGACATGAATCCGCAGGATGTGGCGAACCTGCGCCAGGGCGGCAACCTTCGCCTGGCACTGACCGAGTTCCCGCCGAACTTCAACCCGCTGCACCTCGACGGCAACACCGGCGACGTCGGCGCGCTCACCAGATCCACGATGCCCCGCGCCTTCGTGATCGCGGCCGACGGGTCGGCGAGCGTGAACACCAACTACTTCACCAATGTCGAACTGACCGGCACCAACCCGCAGGTCGTCACCTACACGATCAATCCCAAGGCGGTGTGGACCGACGGCACCCCGATCACCTGGGAGGACATCAAGTCCCAGACCGAGGCCAACAGCGGCAAGGACCCGGCGTTCGTCATCGCCGCGCCCAACGGCTTCGAGCGGGTAGCCTCGGTGACCCGCGGCGTGGACGACCGCCAGGCCGTGATGACCTTCGCCAAGCCCTACGCCGACTGGCAGGGCATGTTCGCCGGCAACGGCAGCCTGCTGCCCAAGAGCATGACCGCCACCCCCGAGGCCTTCAACAAGGCTCAACTCACCCAGCCCGGGCCGTCGGCGGGCCCGTTCGTGGTGTCCAACATCGACCGGGGCGCACAGCGGATCACGTTGAGCCGCAACCCGAAATGGTGGGGTCCCCCTCCCGTGTTGGACACCATCACCTACCTGGTGCTCGATGACGCCGCCCGCATCCCGGCGCTGCAGAACAACACCATCGACGCAACCGGTACCGCGTCGCTGGATGAACTGACCATCGCCCGCAAGACCGCGGGCATCAGCATCCGACGGGCGCCGTCGGCCAGCTGGTACCACCTGACCTTCAACGGCGCGCCCGGCTCGATCCTGGCCGATCCGGCCCTGCGCAGCGCGGTCGCCAAGGGCATCGACCGGCAGGCCATCGCCAACATCACCCAGCGGGGTCTCACCGACAATCCGGTGCCGCTGAACAACCACATCTACGTCGCGGGCCAGCAGGGTTATCAGGACAACGCGGCGTCGGTGGCCTTCGATCCCGAGAAAGCCAAGGCCGAACTCGACGCGCTGGGCTGGAAAGTGCCTGAGGGACGGCAGTTCCGGGAGAAGGACGGCAAGGAACTCGTCATCCGCAACGTGTTCTACGACGCGGGCAGCACCCGGCAGGTGGCCCAGATCGCGCAGAACATGCTCGGCCAGATCGGGGTGAACCTGAAGCTCGACACCAAGCCGGGCACGGGATTTTTCACCAACTACATCATCAAGGGCGACTTCGACATTGCCCAGTTCGCTTTCCTCGGCGACGCTTTCCCGTTGAGCTCGCTGACCCAGATCTATACGCAGGACGGGGCCAGTAACTTCGGCAGGATCGGCAGCCCTGAGGTGGACGCCAAGATCGAGCAGACGCTGGAAGAACTGGACCCGGTCAAGGCGCGCGCCCTGGCCAACGAGCTCGACCAGATGTTGTTCGCCGAGGTGTTCAGCCTCCCGCTGTTCCAATCACCCGGCAACGTGGCGGTGCGCAGCAACCTGGCCAATTTCGGGGCCCCGGGGCTGGCCGACACCGATTACACCAAGGTCGGCTTCCTCAAGTAGTTTCCGGGCACAGCCATTTGGCAGTGGGCAGCGCCGTCTCCACGACAGTGGCCACCGCGATCGCAGACACCGCCACCCGGATCACGGGACGTGCAGGCAGGGCGTCCAGCTCGGCGGCGGTGGCCGAAAGTTGTTCGGCCACACCGTCGCGCACCGCACGGATCACCGCGAACGCAGCACGCTCGCGGGTGTCGACGACACTGTGCACCACCGTCGGCATCCGAACCAACACGGATTCGGGGACCAGTGCCGCGATCCGCTCGGCCACAGCCGGCGGAGTGGTCAGATCCCGGCCACCGGACAGCACGACGGTGGGCCAGTGGAACTCCGGCAGCTCGGCGAGCAAGTCGAAGGGCTCGGCTTCGAACGGTTCGTAGAACTTCGCGCTGCCGATCATGTCGGCCATCTCCAGAGCCGGGTCCAGCGGCAGGCCGTCGGGCACGCCGGCGTAGTTCAACTCGCGAAACGCGATCCGCCCGACAAGATCTACCTCGTTGCGGTACGGCGCTTTTCGCGTCGAGAGCCGGCTCAGCCGGGCCAGACCCGACCACACCAGCGTGCGCCCGCGCAGCAGCAGATCGAGTTGGCGGTCCAGCAGTGCGGCACCGCCCAACCCATAGAGCAGGCCGGCCAGCTCTCCCCCTCTGGTGGCCAACGCCCCATCGGCCACCAGGCGGCGCACCTTGGGCGCCAGGCCGGCGGTCTCCGGGTCTGTGCCCTCCCACAGCAGCCCGCGAATGGCACTGCGCATGACTTCGATATCGGCGGTGGACAGCAGCGGAGAGTCGAGCACCATCGCCGCGATCCGGTCGGGATGCCGCACCCCGAACCCCGCGGCGATGTAGCTGCCGTACGACGTGCCGTAGAGCACCGCCTCGTGCACACCGGCGTCGTCGAGCACCGCGGCGATGTCATCCACCACCTGCTCGACGGTGATGGCCGCCGGAGGCAGATCCGCACCCCCATCGGTATGCCGCGACATCCCGATGCCCCGGTGCTCGATCATGATCACGTCGAACCCGGCCGCGGCCGCGCGCCTGCGCAGAGCGCGGTAGGGCTGGATCGATGCGACGCCGGGACCACCCGGGATGATCACCACCGGGTGCGCGGATTTGCGCCCGGCCCGTACGTAGAACAGGTCGAACTGCTCGTCGGAACCCGGACTGACCGGGCGTCGCACCGCCCGCACCCCCGGTAGCGCAGCCAGTTTGTCGTGCACCCGCCTGCGCTTGGCGTTCATCGTCATTGCGCTCCATTGTGCCGCGCAACGTTCACATCAGATAGATGGCGAAGATCGCCCCGAACAGCACCACCAGCCACCCGTCGGTGGCGAGCTTGAGCCACGTCGGCGCGGTCCGGACCTCCATGAACTGCCGGATGATCAACCGAGACTTGATCAGCGTCAGCGCGAGCACCAGCGCGGTGATCGGCACACTGGCTCGGAGGGCATCCGAGTACTGGGCCGGCGCCAGCCACCAGGATCCGACGGTGATGGCGACCAGCAGTAGCCACGTCTGAGTCACGGCCTTGTCGGTCATGATCACCTCACCACGTACAGCAGGCCGAAGATGATCACCCAGAGCAGGTCGACCATGTGCCAGTAGACCGCGCCCGCCTCCACCACCGATGTCCGACGGCGGGCCGGATTGCGCAATTCCCGCACGATCACACCCAACGCGATGAGCCCGATCAGCACGTGGATCAGGTGTACACCCGTCAGCACGTAATAGAACGAATAGAACATCTCCGAGTTGGTGTGGCCGGCCCGGATCTTGACCACCCATTCATAACCCTTGCAGGCCATGAACATCACGCCGCCGATACCGCCGGCGTAGGTGAGCCGGATCGCTGTCTCGGGGCGGCCGGCCCGAGCGGCCAGCACGGCCCGGGCCACCAACCAGGAACTGGTCAGCAGGATCACCGTGTTGACGACACCGATGGTGATGTCGAGATGCTGTTGAGCACGCAGGAATTCGTCCGGATGCATGGTCCGGTAGATCATGAAGACGATGAAGTAGCCACCGAAGATGACCAGATCACCGAGCACCATCACCCACATGTGGCCGTCGCCCGGCAGGCGTCCGGATGCGGCTCGCCGTTGCGAGTCAGACTGCGCCAGAACCGGATTACTCGTCATTGCGTCACTCATTCCAGTCCCGGCTCTTCTGCAGCCTCACGCATCGCGGCCTGCCGCAACAGCACGATCAGTGCCGAAAGCCAGACCGAGAACACCACCACTGCCCACCAGAACGCGATCGAGCCATTCCATGCGAACGGTCCCGACGAAAAGACGAACATCTGGGTGGCGATCACCTCGGTGATGATCTGCCAGATTGTCACGTACGCGAACCAGGCCGGGAACACGTTGTTCTTGTCGTAGAGGATGGCGATCGCCAACACCAGGTAGGCAGCCGTGAAACAGCCCAATGAGCCGTTGTACGAAAGCATTCCGAGGTCATAGAGCAAGCTGATCAGTTCCGGGTCACGGTCGGGCCGGAAGGCCGCGGTCAGAAAACACACCGACACCAACAGAAACCCGGGCAGCGCGCCGACGCCCATGCCGCCGATGTAGCCGTAGGCGAACACCGACCCCACCGACATCCGTTTGATCTGATAGGCGACCAGTCCGTTGGTCATCGCCGCACCGCCCAGCAGGATCAGCAGCAGGCAGAAGCCGATCTTGATGGTCAGACCGTGTTCGGTGAAGAACGCCACCTTGTCGGCCGCGGTGACATCGGGCCGCGGTGGCGGTGTCACCCGGGTGAGGATGCAGATGATGACGCCGAAAGCTCCGTACCAGATCGGGAAGAACCAGGTCATCAACCGCACATCGGGCTTGCCCGGGGGCGCTTTTGTCATTGTCGTCATGCCGCAGTGCCCTCTACTACGCCCTCGTTGACGGCCTGGTTGAGCACCGCGCGACGCAGTACGAAGAACATCACGACGACGAAGACCGCGAAGGCACCGTTGCGCAACCAGAAGGCCAGCACGCCGTCCCAGGCCAGCGGCCCGGTGTGGAACACCGCCGCGCCCGCCGCCGGGATCATGGCCACTGCGGTGGCCAGCGAGTAATGCCCTACCCATCGGGGGAACACCGGGTCGGGCCCGTTGTCGAAGTAGACCGCGACTGCCAGCAGCGCGAACTGCGACACCACCATGCCCACCGGCGCGACGAACACGATCCAGGCCAGGTCGTTGAGCAGCAGGATCAGCTCGGGGTTGCGGTCCGGACGGAACGCGGCCACCAGGAAGAACACGTTGGACAGCGCGAAGATCGTGGCGCCGCTGACCGCCGCGGTGAGGTAGCAGTACGCGAACACATGGCTCTGGGTCTTCATACGCTTCATCTGGACGACGATCACCATGAAGAACGGCAGGATCAGGATCCCGCACAGGTTGAACGTCACCTGGCTGAATCGGATCCAGGCGTTGTGATCGGCGTAGAACTCGGCGACCTGTTGTGCGTTCCAGGTCGGCGACATCGGCGGCCAGAAGCCGGGGAACGCCAGCAGCGCCACCAGCAGCACCGCGCCGACAACCGGCCCGGTCCACAGGCTCACCCACTGGGCCTTGATGTTCCCGGCTTCAGGCAGGTCTTGAACCTGCTCCAGGATCTGCACGCCAACCTCCAAAACTGACTTGAGTCAGAAGCACTTGTTGTCGAAACCGTAACGGCAGTCGGTACGAATTGAAAGAGTCAATACTGAGTGCAGTCAGTTTGTCGGTGTCGTAGCATCGGGCCGTGCGCACTGGACCACCACGCAGCCGCAAAGGCCTCCAGACGCGGGAACGGCTGCTGGGGGCCGCGATCTCCGAGTTCAAACGCGACGGTATGGCGGCGGCCGATACCGCCGCGATCGCGTCGGCCGCCGGTGTCGCCCACGGCACCTTTTTCTTCCACTTCCCCACCAAGGAACACATCCTGGTGGAGCTGGAACAACGCGAGCAGGTCCGCATGGCCACCGAACTCACCCGGTTCTTCGCCACACCGCACGATGTGCGGGCCACCCTGGCCGAATCCGTCCGCATGCTGGAGAAACTCGAACGGCGCCTTGGTCTCCGTTTGTTCAAAGATTTTCTGGCCCTGCACTTTTCCACCACCCGGCCACCGTCAGAGGAGTGGGCCGGTCATCCCGTGATCGTCGCTGTGGTCGAGGAGTTGCAGCGGGCGCAGGAACGCAATGAGATCCCTGCCGACGTGGACGTGATGCACAACGGCGTGTCATTTCTGGTCGGGTTGTACGCGCTGCTGATCACCATCCCGGACGCGGCCGAAGTCCGGGCCCCGGTGATCGCCGAGTACCTGACCACGTATGTGTATGGCCTGCGGGCGGTCTAGGTGGCTTAGGTTCGGGCTGATCCAAACGCGTGCCCACCCATAGGCGATGCGGATACAACGGTGCCATGACGACCGTCGAGAACGTGACCCGTGTTTTGCCCGGTACGCCGGAGTGGGATGACCTGCTGGCCTCGATCGCCGCGGGCGCCAAGGACCGCGACCTCAACGACGAGAATCCCTTCGATCAGGTCGCCGCGCTCAAGCGCGCCGGGTTCGGCACCCTGCGCCTGCCCGAGTCCCTCGGTGGTGCCGGATTCACTGTGCCGCAGCTGTTCTCCGCGGTGATTGACGTGGCCAAGGCCGATCCCATCGTGGCCCACATCTTCCGGACCCACTTCTGGTTCACCGAGGAGCGGCTGCGCGGCGCCGACGATCCGGTGTCCAAGCGCTGGCTGGGCAAGATCGCCGAGGGAAAGATCTTCGGTAACGCGTTCAGCGAGAAGGGTTCCCTGGCCGTGGGCAGCCTGGTGTTCAACACCCGGCTGCTGGCCGATCCAGCCGGGTCGGGGTTCCGGCTGACCGGCGAGAAGTACTACAGCACCGGCACCTTGTTCTCGGACTATCTGACTGTCACCGCAACCACCGACCACGACTCGGTGGCCAACGTCCTGGTACCCACCGACCGGGAAGGAGTGCGGCTCGTCGACGATTGGGACGGATTCGGTCAGCGCCGCACCGGGACGGGTACCACGACATTCACCGACGTCGCCGTCG
This sequence comes from Mycobacterium sp. NPDC004974, assembly GCF_053600815.1. Lineage (NCBI taxonomy): Bacteria > Bacillati > Actinomycetota > Actinomycetes > Mycobacteriales > Mycobacteriaceae > Mycobacterium > Mycobacterium sp. NPDC004974. Next base: position 77,270 of record NZ_JBSGAQ010000003.1, read on the forward strand.
CCGCCGACGAGATACTCACCGACACACCGTATGACGCCGAACCGGTGCCGACCGTGCAATACGCCTCGCTCCAGTTGTTCATCCATGCGGTGGTCGCCGGCATCCTGGCCAATGTCGTCGACGACGGTGTGACGCTACTGCGCTCCCGCGAACGCAACTTCAGCCATGCCGTCACCGAGCGGCCGACCGACGATCCCCTGCTGCAACGCCAGCTCGGGGTTCTCGCCAGTACGGCCTATGTGGCGCGGGCCGCGGTCCTTGATGCAGCCGCGGCGATCGGAGCCGCGACCGATTCCGCGGTCGACGGGGTTCCCGATACTCGCCTCGCCGCGGAAGCGCAGCTCAAAGTCGCCAAGGTCAAAGTCCACCTCGACGACGTCGCCCCCGAAGCCGCCACCCGACTGCTGGAACTCGGAGGGGCCAGTGCCGCCTCCCGGCAGCGCAACCTGGACCGGCACTGGCGCAACATCCGCACGATCACGTTGCACAACCCGGTGGCCTACAAGGCACGGGTGATCGGCCAGAACCTGTTGCACGGCACGCCCGTTCCGGCCAACGCCTACTTCTGAGTGCGGGAGTGACGTCCCAGGCCTAGGGTCCACAGGAGAGGCGACCCCGGCGTCGAAAACGACGACACGTCCTGCGTCAGGCGCTCAGTTCGATGTGGTGTGCGCCGCCGACGCTCGCGTAGCGCTCCGGGCTGCAGGTCAACACGATGACCTGCCCATCCCCGCCGACAGCGTCGAACACCGCGCCCATCTTGGTCAACCGGGCCGGATCGGTGAAACCGAGCGCGTCGTCGATGATGACGGGCACGCTGTCCTCCTTGGCCACCATGGACGCACCGGCCAGCCGCGCGACGATCGCCAACTGCTCCTTAGCGCCGCCGGACAGCGATTCGTACGGGACCGTCCGCCCCGACAATGTGCGGGTCCGGATGTTGAGATCGCTGTCGACGTCGACCTCGAAATCCTCACCGAACACGAGCCGGCCCAGCCGCTGCACCTCGAGGCGGAACGGATCGGCGTAGCGCTGCCGGGTGGCATCACGGTGGCGCGCCATCACCGACCGCAGCGTCTCGGCCGCGCGAGCCCGGCGGTGCACCCGTAGATACTCGGCATGGGCATGTTCACGTTCGGTCTCGGCGGCATCCAGATGTCCCTTACGCCCCTGGGTGCCGTACACCTTGAGTTGAGCGGACACCTCCCGCAACCCCTCGACCGCCGTCTCGTGACGGGTGTCCAGCAGCGCGGCGCGGCGCGCCGCCTCGTCGAGCGCGGCCTTCACCGAATCCGGTTCGTTGGCCGACAATTCAGTACGGAGCGCGGCCACCCGGCCCGCGGAGGCACCGGCCTCCTCATCGGCGGCCTGGGCCTTGACGGCCAGCTCGTCGTCGCCGGTTTGCGCGCGCTGGACTTCCAACCGGCCGCCGGCCACCGTCATCTCCGCCTGGGCCGTGGTGAGCTTGTCGCGCAGCACACTGAGCCGGGTCGACTTCTCCGACAGCTTCTTGGCCGCGGCGGCCACCACCTTGCGGCTGGTCTCACTGTCGGCCACCGCCTGGCGGTGCGTTGCCACAGCGGTGTCGAGCTCGGTTCGGGCGGTGGCGGTGTCGGTGGGCCCGGCCAGCTCGAACAGCCCGGCCTCGTGGGGCTGGCCGGCCCGCAACTGCGTCAGCCGTGAGCGCAGATCCGCCAGATCGTCCTCACCGGTGAGCGCATCGACCGTGGCGCGCAACCGGTCCCGGCTACCGAGCAGTTCCCGGCGTCGGGCGTCGAGGACACGCGCGGCCTCCACATCGCCGACCCCGGCCGCGGCCAGCACGGCGGTCAGCGCGTTCTGCGCCTCGTCGAGACGGGCCTGTGTCTGCGCGGCGGGGGTGCCCGGCACCACGCGGACCGTGAGCACCCCGGGCACATCGATCTCGGTGTCTGCAGTGGTGTTGACCGACCAGGGTTGGCCTGCCTCCAGGGATACCTGCGCCTCATCCACCCGGACATCGCGGTCCGCGACGGCCACGAGTTCGATTCGCGCCGAGGCGAGTTCAGCCTGTCCCGCGGCACGTTCCACCGCCACCGCGGCGGTCTCGATGGTCCGCATCCCAGCATCGTCGAGGGTGATCTCAGCGAGTTCACTCTTGATCCGGTCCAGATCCCGTACTCCGGCGTCGATCTTGCTCAGCCGGGTGGCCAGCCGGTCGGCCTCGTCGCGATCGGTCATGCGCGTCAGCGTGGTGCGGGCCGTCTCCACCCGGGCTTCATGTTCCTGCGCTGCCACCCGAGCCTGTTCGGCCGCTTCCTCGGCAGCCTCGTGAACCTCACGGGCCGTGGTGGTTTCACCCTCGGTCACGCCAAGGGCGGCCTGCAACTCGGTGATGGTGGCGGCGCGCTCTTCGAGCTCGGCGCGCAGCCGTCGGCGTTCGATCAGCGCAGCGGCCGACGCGGCCTGGGCTACCCGGGCGGCCTCGGCGACCACCTCGGCCTCCTTGAGCCGCTGCAGCAGTGCGGCAACCTCATCGGCGGCCTTGCGGGCCGCGGCCAGGCCGGCCCGGGCCTGTTCGCGTTGACCGGCGACACCGGCGACCTCGACGGTGAGTTCGGCATGCCGGCGCACCGCATCGTCGACCTCGGCCACTGCGGCAGCACACTGCGCCACCTCACCCTCGGCGGCCGCGAGCCGCTTGGTCACTGCCGCCCACTCGCCGGTCGGCCGACCGGTGGCGGTGAAGTAGCGCAGATACTCCGCGTCGATGCGCTCGATCAGCAGCGGCTCGTCCCCGGAGAGCGCGACCGCCTCGCCCGCGGCCACATCCAGTGCCCGGGCCAGTGCATCCGAGCCCGACAGGTCGACCGGTGCCGTCGAGCTCGACTGCAGCACCCGCTGGGCCTGCCACAGGTTGGTGTCCACCGTCTCGGCGAGCATGGCCAGCACCCGCTCATGAGCTTCGTCGCCGCTGAGCTGCTCGCGGACCGGCGCCAGCACCGTCAGCTGGGTCTCGGCGCGCTTGTGAAAGCGCTTGCGGTACATGAACCGGTAAGGGCCGGTGGAGATTTCGGCCATCACCTCGGCACCGACATCGGCGTGCGTCGGCTTGACCTGCTTGACTTCCTTCTTGCCCGAGCGATCTTTGGCCTCGAGCAGCAGGTCCAGCGCCTCGATCATCGACGACTTGCCGATCTCGTTGGCGCCGCTGACCACCACCACACCGTGATCGGGGAACTCGATCTCGCGGTGGGTGATGCCGCGGTAGTTGGTCAGGACCAGGCGGTGCAGTTTCATGCCGCACTCCCCCGCTCAACCAGGCGCAGCAGCAGCCCCAGTGCCGCCCGCGCGTCGTCGGCGCCGGCGCCGTCGGTGCGGGCGGTGGCCACCAACTCGTCCACCGCGGCCGCTGCGAACCCGCCGATTCCCAGGTCGTCGAACTCTCCGTCGGCGGGCAGGACCGCGATCTCGGTGTGCCGCTCCCATTGCGTCAGCGCGGCGAACAGCCGGGCGTAACGGTCCAGGCAGGCGTCGAGTGCGGCCTTGTCCGTCACCGTCAGCGAGCCCGACAGCGCCAGACGCACCACGGTGCGTTCCTTGTCCTCCAACAGGTCCAGATTCAGATCCAGATCGGCCACGTCGCGGTCGGTGTCCACCTCACGGCGCAGCGTGACGAACCGCCAGCGGCCCACCCGCTCGGAGTCGACCCGGACGCCGCGGTGCGGATCGGTCTCGTCGATCTCGACCAGCAGCACATGTCCCGGATCGGATTCGATGTCGTCGTAGTTCGTCACCTCGGGTGAGCCCGAGTACCAGACCCGGCCGGTCGACCCGACCTCGGTGCGGGAGTGCTTGTCCCCCAATGCCACATAGTGAACCGCACCGCGCGCCAGCGCGTCCTCGACGCCGGCCAGCCGGATCAGCGACGGCTTGTCCTTGTCCGGATCGAGGATGTCGACGCCACCGTGGCCGACCACCACGCGGGTGACACCGTCGGCGGGCAGATCGGCCAGCACGTCCCCGATCAGATCCGAAGTCGGCGCCTTGGAGCGCCACGGCGCCGCCACGATTTCCAGCCCCGGCCGCACCTCGTGCACGCCCGCACGATCGAGGACCACGACGTTGTCCGGGCATTCGGCGGTGAACAGCGCACTGGTGTAGACCGACGCGGCATCGAGCGGGTCATGGTTGCCGGGCAGCAGATACACCGGCACGCCGATGGCCCGCATGGCCTCCAGCGACAGGCTGACCTCACGCGGGGCCAACTGGTTGTGCTCGAAGACGTCCCCGGACACCACGACGAACTCCGCACCCGCGGCCGCGGCCACGGGGCCCAGGGCCGCCACAGCCTCCCGGCGCGACGCCGAGTAGCGGGGCTGCGCCTCACCATTCAGGAAGTGACGGGTCATGCCGAGCTGCCAGTCGGCGGTATGCAGAAAACGCATCGGGCCCCGTCCCTTCTGTGTCCATTGCCTGTGGGTTCATCTTCCGAGCAAGGCGAGTCTAAAACCGGGGGCCGACAAGTCCTGGGACCTGCAGCGGCATGGCCTAACCTGGTTGGAATGGCTAATCCGATCAGTCCGATCAGAACCCTGCTGTTGATGCGCCACGCCAAGTCGGACTATCCCGACGGGGTGGCCGACCACGACCGTCCGCTCGCCGCCCGCGGCATCAGGGAGGCTGCGCTGGCCGGCGACTGGATCCGAGCCAATTTTCCCGCGGTGGACGCGGTGTTGTGCTCGACGGCGACGCGGACCCGTCAGACGTTGGAACGCACCGGCATCGAGGCACCCGTGCAGTTCGCCGAACGCATCTACGACGCCCGGCCGGGCACCGTCATCGACGAGATCAACGGTGTGTCGTCACGTTTCGGCACCGACCCTTCCACGGTATTGGTCATCGGGCACGAACCCGCCATGTCCGCCGTCGCGCTCGGCCTGGCCGACGGATCCAACCGCGCTGCGGCGGAGAGCATTTCGTTGAAGTTCCCGACCTCGGCGATCGCCATGCTGCGCACCGGCCACCCGTGGGACCAGCTCGAGCTCGGCGGCGCGACGCTGGTGCGTTTCCACGTGCCTCGCTAGGAGTTGGTGGCCAGCGTCAGTTCCATGAGCTTGATGGCCATGGGGCAGGCATCGATGCCCGGTGCTTGCGGATTGACCCACCAGCCGACTACACCGGCCGCGTCGCTGGCCACGCCGCATGCACCGTTGAGCCCGTTGGGCCTCATGACGATCGAATCGACACCGGCGATCCGGCGTTGTTCGATCGCGTACTGCAGCTTCTCGGCGGTCTGGCGCTCGTTGGCCAGGCTGCCCTGCTCGTACCAGAACCGGGTGATGTCGACCAGGCCGGCCGGGTTGGCCGCCTGCCAGCGGCATACCGCGCCGACGAACGTGCTCTGGATGTCCAGCGGGTCGGCACCCACCGTCTTGGCCAGGATGTCCTGGGTCAGGACATCACATTCCTTGAGCAGGTTGGGGTAGGTCTTCTCGGACTTGTTGTTGCTGGGGCCGCCACTGGACCCCTCCTTGGCCGCGGTGCCGTCCACCGTGGTGGTGCAGCCGGTCAGCCCGACGAACACCGCCAGCCCGGCGAGCACAGCCATCGGTCCTCTGATCCCAAGTCGCGTCATCATTTGGAATTCACAATCGACTGGCGGGTCAGCTCCTTGGCGACCTCGCACGGATCGGGATAGGGCTTCTGATCGAAGCTCACGGACCATTCGATGAAATCGTCGTCGAACTGGATGCCGATCTCACACAGGTTCACGTCACCGGCCTTGAGCGGGTTCTCCCCGACGGCGATGAAACCGCCGTGGCCCTCGATGTTGATGTCCTCCACGCTGGTCCGCGACAGCTCCTCGGTCTTGCGTTCGCGGCCGATCGGGCTGCCCCGGAACCAGGTGAAGGAGAAGTGCGGTCCCAGGATGCTGCCGCCCTGCAGCCACTGGCAGCCCGAGGAATTGGTCGCGGTGTTGACCAGCCCCTGCACCTGGGTCAACTCGGTCACCGTCTGGTCGGTCACGCCACCGCAATGCGGAAAGTGCGGGCCGTGCTTGCCCGTTCCACCGGCACTCGGCGACTCGGTCTGCGGAACCTGCGGGGATGCCGGCTCGCCGGACGAGCAGGCGGCGAACACCGGAACCATTGCCGCAGCCAACACCGCGAAGGCTCTGGCGTGGGCGAATCGTGGCATGGCGGCCGTGCGGACAGTCACGCCATGCACTGTAGCGGCAACACCTATGTCCTATCCCGACATGCCGACTGACCTGGACTTTCACCAGCAAGGACACGACGGCAGCTGGACACCGACGACACCGCGCCGGTGTGCGAGAGTAGCCAGATGCTCTGGGCGCTGCTGCGACAGTACGTGCGGCCGTACCGGCGGCTGCTCGCGGTCGTCGCGACACTTCAGGTGATCAGCACCCTGGCCTCGCTGTACCTGCCGACGGTCAACGCGGCCATCATCGACGACGGGGTGGCCACGGGCGACACCGGGCACATCGTCGAGCTCGGCGGAGTGATGCTGGGCGTCACCGGTCTACAGGTGGCATGCGCCATCGGCGCGGTGTTCTTCGGGTCGCGGGCAGCCATGAGCTTCGGCCGCGATCTGCGCTCGGCGATCTTCCACCATGTCACCACGTTCTCGGCCGAGGAGACCGGCCGCTTCGGCGCCCCATCGCTGCTGACCCGAACCACCAACGACGTCGGGCAGATCCAGCAGCTGCTGCAGATGACCGCCACGATCCTGATCACCGCTCCGATCATGTCGGTCGGCGGCATCCTCATGGCGCTGCACCAGGACGCCGGGTTGTCGTGGCTGCTGCTCGTCAGCGTGCCGGTGCTGGCATTGACCAACTACTGGATCATCCGCCACCTGTGGCCGATCTTCCGTCGCATGCAACGGCTGATCGACGGGATCAACCGCGTGTTGCGCGATCAGCTGTCGGGCATCCGGGTGATCCGGGCGTTCGCCCGCGAACCCGTCGAACAACGCCGGTTCACCGAGGCCAGCCAGGCCCTTTCGGCCACCGCACTGGACGCCGGGCGGTGGCAGGCGCTGATGCTGCCGGCCACCACCCTGGTCATGAACATCTCCAGCGTCGCACTGATCTGGTTCGGCGGGCTGCGCATCGACACCGGGCACATGCAGGTGGGCTCACTGATCGCGTTCCTGGCCTACTTCATGCAGATCCTGATGGCCGTGTTGATGGCGGCGGTGCTGGCGGTGATGATCCCGCGCGCATCGGTGTGCGCCGAGCGCGTCACCGGCGTGCTGTCCACCCGTCCCCAGATCACCAGCCCGCACGATCCGGTCCGACCGCGAACTCTCACCGGCGAGATCGCCTTCGACGACGCATCGTTCAGCTACCCCGGCGCCGATCGCCCGGTGCTGCAGCAGGTTTCGTTGCATGTCCGGCGCGGCACCACCACCGCGGTCGTAGGGTCCACCGGCTCGGGCAAGTCCACCCTGCTCGCCATGATCTGCCGGTTCTACGATGTCACCTCCGGGGCGGTCCGCATCGACGGCCTCGACGTCCGAGAACTCGACCTCGAACAGCTGTGGGCGTCGATCGGCCTGGTCCCCCAGCGCGGCTACCTGTTCTCCGGGACCGTCGCCGAGAACCTGCGCTACGGCGCGGCACCGGGGCAGGAACTCACCGACGAACAAATGTGGGAGGCGCTGCGGATCGCGGCGGCCGACGACTTCGTTGCCGCTCACCCCGACGGACTGCAGCGCCCGGTGGCCCAGGGCGGCATCAACTTCTCCGGTGGCCAGCGCCAGCGGCTCGCGATCGCCCGGGCGGTGATCCGAAGGCCCGCGGTCTATCTGTTCGACGACGCGTTCTCGGCACTCGACGTGCACACCGATGCCCGGGTACGCGCCGCCCTGCGCGAGGTATCGGCCGACGCGACCGTCGTGATCGTGTCGCAACGGATCTCGACGGTGGTCGAGGCCGATCAGGTGGTCGTGGTGGAGGACGGCCGCGTCGTCGGCATCGGCACCCATGAGTCACTGCTCGCCGACTGCCCCACCTACGCCGAGTTCGCCGCATCGCAGGCGATCACCACCGGAGACCGGCGATGACGGGGCCCGTGCTGCGTCGCTCGGGGACGCCCGTCGCACCTCCCCAACGCACCCGCGACTTCCGCGGGTCGGCCCTGCGTCTGCTCAGACGCCTGGTGCCGCAACGCGGTCTGGCGATCTCGGTGGTGCTGCTCGGCGTGGCCGGTGTCGCGATCGGGGTGATCGGCCCGCGGATTCTCGGCCACGCCACGGACCTGCTGTTCAACGGCGTGATCGGGCGCGGGCTACCCGCGGGGCAGACCAAGGAGCAGGCCATCGCGGCGGCCCGGGCCCGCGGCGACACCACGTTCGCCGACCTGCTGTCGGGCATGAACGTGGTCCCAGGTCACGGGGTGGACTTCGCTGCGGTGGCCCGCACCCTCGCGTTGGCGCTGGGCCTGTATGTGCTTGCCGCCGTGCTGGTTTGGTTGCAGGCCCGGTTGCTGAACGTCACCGTGCAACGCACCATGGTGGCGCTGCGGGCCGAGGTCGAGGACAAACTGCATCGGCTTCCGCTGTCTTACTTCGATTCCCGGCAGCGCGGCGAGGTACTCAGCCGGGTCACCAACGACATCGACAACATTCAGACCTCGGTGTCCATGACAGTCAGCCAGCTGCTGACCGCACTGCTGACAGTGTTCGCGGTGCTCGCGATGATGCTGACCATCTCGCCGCTGCTGGCGCTGCTGACCGTCATCACCGTGCCGCTGTCGCTGTGGGTGATCCACTGGATCACCCGCCGCTCTCAGCCGCTGTTCGTGGCGCAGTGGCGTAACACCGGGCGACTGGCCGCCCATATCGAAGAGACCTACAGCGGTTTCACCATCGTCAAGACATTCGGGCACCGGGAGGCATCGCAACGGCGGTTCGACGAACTCAACGAAGAGGTCTACCGATCCAGCATCGGGGCGCAGTTCTTCTCGGGCCTGGTGGGGCCGGCGACCATGTTCATCGGCAATCTCAGCTATGTGGCCGTCGCGGTGGTCGGCGGCCTGCAGGTGGCGGGAGGGCAGATCACCCTGGGCAGCATCCAGGCATTCGTCCAGTACGTGCGCCAGTTCAACCAGCCGCTGGGCCAGGTAGCCGGGATGTACAACACGCTGCAGTCCGGGATCGCCAGTGCCGAACGTGTTTTCGACCTGCTCGACGCCGAGGAACAGTCGCCCGACCCCGATCCCCCGCTGCAGATCCACACGGGCCGCGTCGAATTCGACCGGGTGAATTTCAGCTACCTCCCGGACACCCCGGTGATCGAGGACCTGTCGCTGGTGGCCGAAGCCGGCAGCACCGTGGCGATCGTCGGCCCCACCGGTGCAGGGAAGACGACATGCGTGAACCTGCTCATGCGGTTCTACGACGTCGACTCCGGCCGGATCCTGATCGACGGCGTGGACATCTCGACGGTCAGCCGGCAGTCGCTACGGTCCTCGATCGGCATGGTGCTGCAGGACACCTGGCTGTTCGGCGGCACCATCTACGACAACATCGCCTACGGCCGACCGGACGCGACCGAGGACGAGGTGCGCGAGGCGGCCAGGGCGGCCTATGTGGACCGGTTCGTACACACCCTCCCGAATGGCTATGCCACCCGCGTCGACGACGACGGCGGCGCCATCAGTGCCGGCGAGAAGCAGCTGATCACGATCGCGCGGGCGGTGCTGGCCCGGCCGCGGGTGCTGGTGCTCGACGAGGCGACCAGCGCGGTGGACACCCGCACCGAACTGCTGATCCAGCAGGCGATGGCCGAGTTGCGCCGGGACCGGACGAGTTTCATCATCGCCCACCGGCTTTCGACGATCCGCGATGCGGACCTGATCCTGGTGATGGACGCCGGCCGGATCATCGAACGCGGTACCCACGAGGAGCTCATGTCGCGGCATGGCCGGTACTGGGAAATGACCCGGGTTTAGCGCCCGAAATCCGTTACAAACCGTACTGTCGGTGTAATGGCGACCGGTACCGTGCACACGTTCTGCCGGTACTGCCTGGCCTCGTGCGGCCTCGAGGTGACGGTCGAGGACAACCACGTGGTCAAGATTGCCGCCGACAAGCTCAACCCGCACACCTGGGGAGATTTCTGCGCCAAGGGCCGCACCGCCGGTCAGGTCGTGGAACACCCGCGGCGCATCATCGCGCCGATGCGCCGGGTCGGTGACACCTATGTCGAGGCCAGCTGGGACGAGGCGATCAGCGATATCGCGCAGCGGATGAACCGCATCATCGAGGCCGGGGGCCCAGATGCGGTGGCGGCCTACTACGGCAATCCGGCCGGATATTCGTCGTCGAACCTGGTGTTCATGAACGCCTGGCTGGACGCCATCGGCACGCACAGCCGGTACGCGGTCGGATCGGTGGACCAGAACGCGCTGCACGTGGTGGCCGAGGCCATGTTCGGATCGCCACTGATGGTGCCGGTGTCCGATGTCGACAACTGCGATTACTTCCTGATCGTCGGAGCCAATCCCGCTGTGAGCGCCTGGAATTGGGTGGAATCGGTGCCGGGCGGCTGGCGTCGCGCGCTGGCCCGCCAGAAGCAGGGTGCGCGCATCGTCGTGGTCGACCCGATCCGTACCGAGAGCGCGCAGGCCGCCGATCTGCATCTGGCGGTGCGCCCCGGCCAGGACTGGGCGCTACTGCTGGCGATGGTCAAGGTGATCCTCGACGAGGGGCGCGAGCACCGCGGCGATTGCGCCGAGCTGGCCACCGGGGTGGGCGATCTGCGCGTCCTGACCACCGAAGCCGACCTCGACGACCTGGCCGCGCGGTGCGACATCGCCCGCGACGTCATCGAGCAGGTGGCCCGCGAATTCGCCTCGGCGCCAGGGGCGATGGCCATCACGCGCACCGGGGTGTCGCTGCAGGCCGCGGGCACGGTGGCCGAATGGCTGGGGCACGTGCTCAACCTGATCACCGGGCGGATGGACCGTCCGGGGGGACGCCGCTTCGAGCCCGGCTATGTCGACACGCTGCGACTGGCCGGGCTGGCGGCGACCCGCCCGCACACGAGCCGGCTGGCCGGGCGGGATCTGGTGGCCGGCGCCCACGCGCTGGCCGAACTGCCCGACGAGATCACCACACCCGGTCGCGGTCAGATCCGGGCATTGGTGATCAACTCCGGTAACCCCGTGGTCTCCGGACCCGACGGGGCCAGCCTCGACGAGGCCCTGGCCCAGCTGGATCTCCTGGTGGCCATCGATCTGGTGCAGCGCGAGAGCCACCGGCATGCGCACTGGCTGTTGCCCGCGGTGCACTGGCTGGAACGCGATGATCTGCTGGCCTTCACCAGCGGCATGCACGACGTGCCCTATGTGCAGTACGGCGTGAAGGCTGTCGAGCCGCCGGACGGTGCCCGCGAGGAATGGCGGATATTCACCGATCTGGCGCTGGCCATGCGCCGTCCGCTGTTCGGCGCCAGAGGTCTCAACAGTTTTGTCCGCGCTACCCGGTGGCTGGGAAAGCGCTTCGGGCGGCCCGGGTTGCCGTTCGGGCCGCAGTGGATGGACCGCCTGATCATCCTCACCTCACGGAAGTTCGACGGGCACAAGCTCACCTGGCGCGAGCTCAAAGCGCACCCGCACGGCCTGGTGCTCGGGCCCCGGCAGTTCGGCCGGTTCCGCGAGGCGTTGCGGACGCCGGACCACAAGGTCCGTGCGGCGCCGGCAGAGTTCGTGACGCGGACCCGTGAACTGCTCGCCACACCGGATCTCGGGGCGCCCGAGGGTTTCCCGTTCCTGCTGGGCAACCGGCGCCGACGGCACTCGATGAACTCGTGGCTCAACGAGTTGCCGGGCCTGCATCCGGCAGGCAAGGGCAACGAGGTGCTCGTCCACCCCGACGACGCCGCAGCGCTGGGCATCGCGGCCGGCGACCGGGTGCGGGTGGTCTCGCCGGTCGGGCGCCTGGAAGTGACGGCCGCCCTCAGCGACCGGCCCCGCCGCGGGGTCGTCGTGCTCGACCATGGCTGGGGCTCACGGGTATTCGACGCGCGACACGGCGGCGCACCGGACTCCTACGGGGTCAACCGCAATCTGCTGGCCGACCGCGCATCGATCGATCCGCTCTCGCAGACCTCGACGCTGGGCTCGGTGTACGTCGGGATCGAGCGGGTCTAGGCGCCGGGGCCCTCGGCGCGCAGATCGTCGACCGACTTCATGGCGTCGCGCAGCTTGTCCAGCCACTCCTCGGTGTGCTGACCGACCAGGCGCACCGACCAGGCCAGCGCGTCCGAGCGCGATCGCGCCACGCCCGCGTCGACCAGGGTGTCGAGCACCTGCCGCTCGGGCTGCTTGAGCCGGGTCATCACCGGTACGGCGATGTGGGTGAACAGGATTCGCTCGGTGCCGCCGTCGCCGGCACTGACCTCGACACCCCAGGAGACCTTGCGATCGAAACGGCCCTGCGCCTCGTCGGCGATGCGCATGCGCTCGCCACGAGTCTCCTCGCGGAACCGGGCGGCCCGCCCGGACGCGCGGGCAGCGGTCTCGCCTTCTGGGTTGTCTGTGGTATCGGGAAGCCGGCCGATGACGGTGATCTCTTCACGGTCGACGATCACGGTCGGGTCGCCGGTGAACCAGGTATCGGGCAGTCGCCCCGCGAACCATTCGGCGGCCTCATCTGCAGACCGGCGATGGTGTTGATGTTTGTACATGATTACATGATTACACCGTTACACCGCAGATGGGACAGCGTTCACCCACGGCGAACGCGGTTTTTGCGGCTAAGCGGTCAGTTGCGCTTGAGCAGCAGTGCGGCGCCGCCGGCGAGCACGAGGGCCACCAGCAGCAGCCCCGCCCAGCCTGGACCGGCTATCCACCACACGGCGCCCAGCACCACGATCGCCGGCGACACCGCGAACAGCACCATGCCGGGGTGCTGCTTGAAGACCGCGAGCGCACCCTGGGCGCGGATCGGGTCGATTTCCTTTGCCATGGCACCAGAATGCCAGCTGACCGGCCGCTCAGGTGGGCAGCAGCAGAATCTTGCAGTGTTTGTCAGGCTGCCGGAGTTCCGCGAAGGCCTCGGTGGCCGAATCCAGCGGCAGCGTCGCCGTCACGAACGGCGCCACGTCCACGGTGCCGCTGACGATCCAGTCCAGGGCCCTGGCGAACTCGTCGGGGCGATAGGCGAACACGAACCGGATCGAGAGTTCCTTCGTGGTGCCGATTACGGGTGTGATGGTGTCCGGTTGCATGCACACCCCGACCACAACGATCCGGGTCTGCGGCGGCACCGATTCCATCACGGTCGCCAGAATGCCTGGTACTCCGACACATTCGAACACCACCGTATTGGCTCGCTGCGGCGTGTCCATCAGCGGAGACATGGGCACCGGGGCGCCGGCCAGCTCGGCCCAGCTCTGGTACGGGCTGGTCACCGAGGGATCGATGACAATGTCGGCGCCGATCTGCTCAGCCAGAGCACGGCGGCCGGGCGAGAAATCCGCCGCGACGACGGGCCCCACCCCGGCCGCCTTGAGGCACGCGATGACCGACAGCCCCACCGGGCCACAACCGACGACGAGCACGGCGTCTCCGGGCTGCAAGTCGGCCGCGGCAACGGCGTGCACCCCCACCGCCAGAGGTTCTGCCAAGGCCGCGTAGTGCACGGGGACATCGCCCGTCACCGGGACCAGGCGCTTCTCTTGCAGAACAAGGCGTTCGGCCAGCCCGCCCGTCACCCCCGGGGAGAGCCCCAACAGCTGCGGCCCGTCGCCGGTGTCCAGGTAGGGGACGGACGTGACCGCCGTACCGATCGGGACGATGCGTTCGGTGCCGGGACCGTAGTCGAGCACCTCACCGACGAACTCGTGCCCGAGCACGATGGCCGGCACCAGGTCCGGCATCGCGGCCTGTGACTCGACCAGGTGCAGGTCGGACCCACAGATCCCGCAGGCCAGAGGGGCTACGAGTACCTGCCCATGGCCGGGTACCGGCTCGACGACGTCCTCGACGCTCACCGAACCACGCTGCGCGATAACGGCTTTCATCAACCACCGAACCTCTCGCCGGACATCTGGACGAAGTTACCGTAGTCGTCACGGTACTTGCTGAGATCCACGACTTGTAGCCTGGTGTCGATTTCGCCTCCACCCGACGATTCGAGGAATGACTGTGAACGGAAACTGGCAACCCGGCTGGCTGCCCGACCCCGAGGGCCGCTACGAATACCGGTGGTGGGATGGGCAATCCTGGACCGACCAGGTGTCCCATCAGGGTCAGGCCGGCAAGGCGCCGATGGGCGCTGCCCCACAGCAGGCCCCGCAACAGCCACAGCCCCAGGTTCAGACCCAACCCACGGGTGACGGGTTCAACGGCATCAGCGGGGATCTCGTCGACGGGCGGTTCAGCGAGAAAGAGGCGACGCCGATCGCCAACCAGAACAAGAAGATGCTGCGGGTACGCCTCGGCGAACCCTTCATGGCCCGGCAGGGCTCGATGGTCGCCTACCAGGGCAACGTCGACTTCGCCTTCGAGGGTGGTGGCGCGTCGAAGTTCATCAAGAAAGCTCTCACGGGTGAAGGCCTTCCGCTGATGCGCTGCCAGGGCCAGGGCGATGTGTTCCTGGCCGATCAGGGTTTCGACGTACACCTGCTGCAGCTGTCCAACTCAGGCCTGTCGATCAGCGGCAAGAACGTGCTGGCCTTCTCATCGAGCTTGGACTGGAACATCGAACGGGTCCGTGGCGGCAGCATCGCCACCGGCGGCCTGTTCAACACCACCCTGCGCGGCACCGGGTGGGTGGCGCTGACCACCGACGGCCCGCCCGTGGTGCTCAACGCCTCCGAGGCCCCGACCTTCGCCGACACCAATGCCGTCGTGGCGTGGTCGGCGGACCTGCAGACCCAACTCAAGACCAGCTTCAAGGCGGGCGCGCTGATCGGCAGGGGCTCCGGCGAGGCCATTCAGGTCGCGTTCCACGGCAACGGCTTCGTGATCGTGCAGCCCTCGGAGGGTGTCACGGTTCCGATGCAGTAAGCGGTGCGCTGGGCGCCAGCTTCCCGCCGTCCCGAGTCAGCGCGTAGAGCGCGGCCGCGGATACCAGCCCGATTGCCGTGAGGCCCAGCCACACCAATTCGGCCAGGTCCGCGGCGCGCGCCGCGCCGATCAGCGAGCCGGTCGCCACGTTGCCCAGCAGGATCCCGACTCCGACGACGGTGTTGTAGAACCCGTAGTGGGTGGCCACCAGCCGATCGCCCGACAGCGCTACAACGGTGTCCATCTCGAACGGGAACACCGCGGCCGAGCCGAGGGCCAGTAGCGCGGACGAGCCGAGCAGTGCGGCCACCGCGGCGGCGCTACCGAACCGGTCGCCGTCCGGCACCACGGCCATCGGGACGAAGGCCGCCGCCAGCACCAGCAGACCCACCACCAGGCTGCGGCGCGGGCCCCAGCGGTCGGAGAACCACCGCGTGATGCGCAACTGGCCGCCCACCGCGATCAGGCCGGACACCACGAACACGGCTGCCACCAGTGCCGTTTCGTTCCCGGGCCGCAGCGCCGCAGCCTGTAGCGGCAACGCCAGATAGACCTGGAAGGACAGCACGTAGGAGCCGATCATCGCCACCGCGAACAACACGAACCCGCGGTTGGCGATGACGCTGCGCCAGTCGTCGAGTACCGAACTCCGCTCGGTGACCGGTTCGGGGCGGTGCCGCGGCAGTGCGAGCAGCTGGGCCACGGTCAGCACCGCGAAGACTCCGGCCGCTGCAGCGGCGGTCACCCGGAAATCGAAGGCCAGCAACGCCATTCCCACCAGCGGGCCCAGCAGGATCCCGGCCTGGTAGAACACATTGAACGTGGCGAAGGCCTCGAGCCGCCGGTCACCGGCGTCGGCGGCCAGATAGGCCCGCACCGCGGGATTGAACAGTGCCCCGGCGAAACCTGTTGCCGCCGAGGCGATCAGCATCGCCGGCAGGGAATCCGCGACGACGAGCAGACCGAACCCCGCAGTGCGCAACAGACACCCGGCGACGATCAGCGGCTTGTAGCCCAGCCGGTCGGCCAGGGTGCCGCCGACGATGAACATGCCCTGCTGCGAGAAGTTGCGCACTCCCAGCACCAGGCCCACCGCCCACGCCGCCAGACCGAGCGGCCCGGCGAGGTAGCCGGCCAGGTACGGCATCAACATGTAGAAGCCGAGATTGATGCCGAACTGGTTGACCATCAGCAGCCGGCTCGGCAGGTCGAAACTGCGGAACTGAGTGATGAGTCCGCTCATCGAGCCACCACCGTGGGGTCGACGACCGTCTCGCAGCGGGTCCAGGTTTGCACCACGCGGTCGGTGTGGTTGGCGATCGTCTCCGGTTCATCGGCAGGTTGGTGATCGAGCAGACCCAGTTCACGGCAGTAGTCGTCGTTGTACACCGTGTCGAAGTAGCGCTGCGGGCCGTCGGGGAACACCGCGGCAATCGTGGTGCCGGCCGGGTGGTTTCGGGCTGCCCAGCCGGCGACCAGACCGACCGCCCCGACGCTCCAGCCCCCACTCGCGTAGTACGTCGACGCCAGCGTCCGGGCGGCCCACACCGCGTCGGCCGGTGCGACCCAGTGCACCTCGTCGAACGCGGCGTAATCCACGTTGCGGGGATAGATACTCGAACCGAGGCCCCGCATGACGCGGGTCGCGGCGGGTTGGCCGAAGATCGTCGAGCCGATGGTGTCGACCCCAATCAGGCGCAGATCCGGGTTGAACTCCCGCAGCACCCGCGCCACCCCGGCCGAATGCCCGCCGGTGCCGACAGAGCAGACCAGCACGTCGACATGACCGATCTGGGCATTGAGTTCCAGCGCCAGCGGCCGGTAGGCCTCGACGTTGTCCGGGTTGTTGTACTGGTCCGGGTACCAGGCGTTTTCATCGGTTGCGAGCAGGTCGGCCACCCGGTCCCGCCGGGCCTGCTGCCAGCCCCCGGTGGGATGCGGTTCGGTCACCATCGATACCTGGGCACCGTAGGCGGTCAACATGCGCTCGATGATGGGTTCCAGACCCGGATCGGTCACCAGGGTCACCGGGTGGTGGTAGATCGTGCCGGCGAATGCCAGCCCCAGGCCCAATGTGCCACTGGTTGATTCGATGATGCGGCCACCTGGTTTCAGATCGCCGCGGGCCCGGGCCTGCTCGACCATGTGCATGGCGGGCCGGTCCTTCATGCCGCCGGGGTTGAAACCTTCGAGTTTCGCCCAGAATCCGCGCCCGGCGTCGGCGAACGGAGTGGACACCCACAGGGTGGGAGTGTGACCGACCATGGTGTTGGGACCATGGTTTCGGCGCAGGATGTGGAATGAACGGGTGGACAGGGCATGGTTCATGGATTTGCCGTTTCTGTATCCGCCGCGGCCGCGCGCGGCAACTGACCTGGACAGCGTTGGGGCAACGGCGCATTGAGCGCCGGCACCCCCGCCGGCAGATCAGCGGCGTGCGATACAGATCCGGGTCAGAAGTTCCTGTCCGGCGAGGAGGACACCGTGTCGGTCGGGCGGACCTCGCTGCGCGCGCACCGCGGCGCACGCGCACACCACCGCACAGCCGAGGACGAGCGCCACAACCGAAAGCGCTGCGGGGGTAACGGAGGGCCTGGGCAGAACGGCGGCGGTGAAGTCATCCGGCATGTGTGCAGGCGAACCATCACTGACGTGCGGGTGGTCCAGCATCATCAGATCGGCGCCCTCGCCGATCGCTGCCGAGACCGCGTGCGGCAGATGCGTCGGGTGGTCGTGGCTCGTCGCCTGCCACTGCCCGGTGAGTACCCCGGCCCACAAGACAATCGCCATCATGGCTGCCAGCCGTGACAGTGAGTGCATGCGAGAGCTGCGCGATATCACGATGTTTCCAACTGTAACCGCGCGATACCCACGATTCCGGTTGTGCGTGAATCGAATCCAGCCTGTGATTGATCAGCGATCATCGGAATCGTCTCAGCCGCAGGCTGTTACTGACCACGAACACCGAGGAGAACGCCATCGCGGCGCCGGCCAACATGGGGTTGAGCAGTCCGGCTGCGGCCAGAGGCAACGCGGCGACGTTGTAGGCGAATGCCCAGAACAGGTTGCCCTTGATCGTGGCCAGCGTGCGCCGGGACAACCGGATGGCATCTGCGGCCGCCCGCAGATCACCGCGGACCAAGGTCAGGTCACTGGCCTCGATCGCCACATCGGTACCGGTCCCCATGGCCAGGCCGAGGTCGGCCTGGGCCAGCGCCGCGGCGTCGTTGACACCGTCGCCGACCATGGCCACCACCCGGCCCTCGTCCTGCAGGCGTTTGATCACATCGACCTTGTCCTGCGGCAGGACCTCGGCGTATACCTCTTGCACACCAACCTGTTCGGCGATCGCGTGCGCTGCCGCCTCGTTGTCGCCGGTCAGCATGATCGGCTCCAGACCGAGGGCACGCAGCTGCCCGATCGCCTCCTCCGAGGTGGGCTTGACCGAGTCGGCGACCACCAGCACCGCGCGCGCCTGCCCGTCCCACCCCACGGCAATCGCCGTGCGGCCCAGCGCCTGAGCCTCGCGCATCGCGGCATCCAACTCCTGGGGCAACTGTTGCGACCAGTCGGCCAGCAGCTGACGCCGGCCCACCACCAGGGCATGGCCGTCGACGACGCCCTGCACCCCGAGGCCCGCCACGTTGGTGAAATCTTCCACCGGGGGCAGGTCCCCGACCTTCTCGCGGGCGCCCTTGGCGATGGCCCGCGCGATCGGATGCTCGGAGCCGTCCTCGACCGCACCGGCCAGCCGCAGCACCTCGGCGGGATCCTCTCCGGGCGCGGTGAACACGTCGAGCAGCGTCATCGCCCCGGTGGTCACCGTCCCGGTCTTGTCCAGCACCACGGTGTCCACGCGACGGGTCGACTCCAGCACCTCGGGCCCCTTGATCAGGATGCCGAGCTGGGCACCGCGGCCCGTGCCGACCAACAGCGCCGTCGGTGTGGCCAGGCCCAGCGCACACGGGCAGGCGATGATCAACACCGCCACCGCGGCGGTGAAGGCCGCCGCCACCGATCCGCCGGTGCCCATCCAGAAACCCAAGGTTCCCACCGCGAGCGCGATGACGATCGGCACGAACACCGCGGAAACCTTGTCGGCCAGGCGTTGTGCCTGTGCCTTGCCAGATTGCGCATCCTCGACCAACCGGGCCATCTGGGCCAGCTGGGTGTCGGATCCGATTCGCTTGGCCCGCACCACGAGCCGGCCGCCGACGTTGACCGTCGCGCCGACCACCTGGTCCCCCGGGGCGACTTCGACCGGCACCGATTCGCCCGTGAGCATCGAGGCATCCACCGCTGACGAACCGTCGACCACCTCTCCGTCGGTGGCGATCTTCTCGCCGGGACGGACCACGAACTCGTCATCTGTGGCCAGCGACTCGATCGGAATGCGTTGTTCCACACCGTTTCGCAGCACTGCGACGTCCTTGGCGCCGAGCTCGAGCAACGCGCGCAACGCCGCCCCCGCACGCCGCTTGGATCGCGCCTCGAAATACCGGCCGGCCAGGATGAAGGTGGTGACTCCCGCCGCGACTTCCAGGTAGATGTTGCCGGTGCCGTCCGACTGAGAGATCGACAGCGAGAACGGATGCGTCATACCCGGCATTCCGGCGGTACCCCAGAACAGCGCGTACAGCGACCAGCCGAACGCCGCGATGGTGCCCATCGAGATGAGCGTGTCCATGGTGGCGGTGCCATGGCGCAGGTTGCTCCAGGCCGCCCGGTGGAACGGCAGCGCGCCCCACACCACGACCGGCGCGGCCAAGGTCAACGAGAGCCACTGCCAGTTGGTGAACTGCAGCGCCGGGACCATCGCCATAGCCACCACCGGGATGGTCAACACCGCCGACACGATCAGCCGGGTGCGCAACGCGGCGGTCGGATCGCCCTCGACATGGCTCTCACCCGGTTCGGTGGCGGGCAGTTGTGCTGTGTAGCCCGCGGATTCGACGACCTCGATCAGCTGCTCGGGCGTCACCTCACCCGCTACGTCGACAGTGGCCTTCTCGGTGGCGAAGTTCACCGTCGCGGTGACGCCGTCCAGATGGTTGAGCTTCCGCTCGATACGTCCGGCGCACGAGGCACACGTCATCCCGCCGATCTCGAGTACGACGTGTCCGGTGGCGGTGCTCACGGTGTCCCCTCAACGGTGAATTCGGCGGTGTGCACCGCATCGCGGTGCTTGAAGTCCAGGAACAGCCGGTACTCACCGGCACTGGGAAGCGTGGTGTGGAACGCGATCTGCGGACCGGGCGCGGTGGCCGGGTCGGCCGCATCGCTCATCGGATGGACGTGCAGGTAGGCCAGATCCGACGCACGCACCGCGACCAGATGCCCGTAGGCGCCCAGGTACGGCTGCAGATCGGTGACCGGCTTGCCGTCGCGGCTGACCGAGAGCGTCAACTCCGATGGTTGCCCCGCCCTGGTCACCCCGGCGAGTGAGACGGTGTAACCGTCAACCGTCGCAGTGGTGGCAGGTGCAGGCAGCGGCTGCGGCTGGTACTTCCCGGCAACGGCCATGTCCGCGTCGAGCGTGACCGCACGACCGTCGGCCGGCACGAAGTCGGCGAATACCCGGTAGTCGCCGGGCTCGGTCAGATCCAGCGGAACGCTCCAAGTGCCGGAATCGTCGAGTACGGGATGCACATGCTGGTAGTCGGCGAGATCGCGGCGCACCACGATCAGATGCAGCAGCTTTTCGTGGCTCTCGACGTAGTCGGTCACCGGGGCGCCGGAGCCGTCGACGATGCGGAACCGCAGCGGTACCTCGGTGCCGGACGGCAGCGCAGTCTCATCGAGTTGCAGCGTGTACCCCGCCCCATGGGCTGAACCGTGGCCGACGTCGTGGCCTTCGGCGGGGACACTGCCCGGCGTGACCGCAGAACCGATCCCGAAGGACACGGCGAAAACCACGACGAGTCCGACGACGAACCCGATGAGCTTCTGCGGCGCACTCACGATCGACCCCTGCTCAACCCGCGACGGCGTAGCCGGCCTCGGCGACCGCGTCGCTGATGGCGGACGGATCGAGCTGACTGTCACTGTCGATGGTCACCAACCCGGTCGACAGGTCGACCTCGACGGTGCGCACGCCAGGAAGGCCGCCGACCTCTTCACGCACCGACGTGACGCAGTGCCCGCAGGTCATGCCGGTGACCGTGACAGTCTGGGTACTCATGCAGTTTCCTCCTGAACCGGATTCGATATCGCTTCATACTATACCCCCCTAGGGTATGAAATTCCTATGTCCCCCACCTCACTCCTGCACTATGGGCTGATGGAGCACATTCCGGGCGGCTACCGGGCCCTGGTGGTCGACGACGAAGCCCCACTCGCCGAGGTCATCGCCAGCTATCTGACCCGCGAACAGTTCGAGGTCACCCTCGCCCACGACGGGTCCGAGGCGCTGCGACTGGCCCGTGAGGTCGACCCCGACGTAGTGGTCCTCGACCTCGGCCTGCCGGGTATAGACGGCGTGGAGGTCTGCCGATCGCTGCGCACGTTCTCCGACGCCTACGTGGTGATGCTGACCGCCCGCGACACCGAGATGGACACCATCGTCGGCCTGTCGGTGGGCGCCGACGACTACATGACCAAACCGTTCAGCCCGCGGGAACTGGTGGCCAGGATCCGGGCCATGCTGCGCCGCCCGCGCGTCTCCTCCCCCGCCGCGACCGACGGCCGCGTGTTCGGCGCGCTGCGTATCGACGTCGACGGCCGCCAGGTGTTCCTCGATGACGAGCCGATCATGCTGACGCGCACCGAATTCGACGTACTCGCCGCGCTCTCGGCCCGCCCCGGGGTGGCGCTCAGCCGTCGCCAGATCCTCGAATCCGTCTGGGAGACCACCTATGTCGGCAATGAACACCTCGTCGACGTCCATATCGGTCACCTCCGCCGCAAGCTCGGCGACGATCCGGCTGATCCGCTGTACGTGATGACGGTGCGCGGGGTCGGATACCGGATGGGTACCGGGCAGGACGGCCAACGGTGAGCATCGGCCTGCGCACCCGACTGCTCTCGGCCCAGGCCCTGGTGCTCGTCGCCGGTGCGGGCACCACCGGACTGGTGGCTGCCATCGTCGGTCCGCCGCTGTTCCGCGAACATCTGCACCGCGCAGGGGTATCCGGCGACTCCGCCGAGCAGATGCACGCCGAAGAGGCCTATGTCTATGCCACGGTGATCTCGATCGGGGTGGCGTCGTGCGTCGCGATACTGGCGGCCCTGATCGTCACCTGGTACTTCGGCAGGCGTCTGCAGAAGTCGCTGACCCAGGTGTCGCAGGCCGCCACGGCCATCGCCGACGGCCACTACGACTCGCGGGTTCCGCCGGCTCATCTCGGTGACGAGTTCGACTCCCTGGCAAGTTCTTTCAATCAGATGGCCGGGCGATTGGAGGCCGTCGACGCCGGCCGCCGCAGACTGTTCAGCGACCTTGCCCATGAGATCCGCACTCCGGTTTCGGTTCTGGAGGCCTACTTCGAGGCCATCGAGGACGGCGTGAGAACTCTTGACCCCGAGACTGTTTCGATGTTGCGCCAGCAGACCCACCGCCTGGTCCGGTTTGCCGGCGACGCCGGCGCCCTGGCCAAGGCCGAGGAAAGCCCCGCCACGGTCACCCCGGTCCCGGTAGCGACTGACACCGTGGTGGCCGCCGCGGTCGCCGCGGCCCAGGACCGGTTCGACGACAAGGGCGTGACGCTGGGCTGGCGGGCGGACGAGAACCTGCCATCTTTGTGGGCGGACCCGCACCGGCTGGCCCAGATCCTGGGCAACCTGCTCGACAACGCGCTGCGACACACCCCGGCCGGGGGCCGGGTGACGATCGATGCCGGCATGGCCGCCGACCGGAGCGTCAGGCTGACGGTGACCGACACCGGCGAGGGCATCCCCGCCGAGCACCTGCCCCATGTCTTCGAACGGTTCTACCGGGCCGACACCGCGCGCGACCGCGACCACGGCGGCTCCGGGATCGGGCTGGCGATCGTGAAGGCCCTGGTCGAAGCGCACCGCGGCCGCATCAGCGTGAGCAGTTCGGGCGCTGGGACCACCTTCACGATCATCCTGCCGACCGGTTAGAGCGAACCCAGGATCTGGCGCATGGTGTCGATCTCCTGCTGCTGCGTCTTCACGATGGTGCGGGCCATCTCGACCGCCGCGGGGTACTGACCGTCCTTGATCTCGTCCTGCGCCATGGTGATCGCGCCCTCGTGATGAGCGATCATGTGCGTCAGGTACAGCTTGGCCGCCTCGACGCCCTGGGCGTTGCGCAGCGCGGTCATATCGGTCTCCGACACCATGCCCTGCATGGCGGGCATGCCACCCTGACCCATATTTCCGTGGCCCATGTCGCCGTGGCCCATGTTTCCGTGGCCCTGCTCCGGCATCGGCGGCATGGGGGGCATCGGGGGGTTGCCCCACTGCTTCAGCCAGCCCTGCATCTGCTCGATCTCCGGGGCTTGGGCACCCTTGATCTGGGTGGCCAGATCAGTCACCCGCGCATCGATACCCTGCTTGGCCAGCAGCACGTCGCTCATCTCGACCGCCTGCTGGTGGTGCGGAATCATGTGCTGGGCGAACATCACGTCGGCATCGTTGTGAGCCTCGCCGGCGACCGGTGAGCTCGCTGCCGCCGAGGTGCTCTGGGTGTTCGTCATCGGCTCGGCAGTCCTGTCAGCCTGGTCGTTGCTACAGCCGGCCACCAGGGCCGCCGCGACCACCGCGCCGGCACTCAGCATCATCAGTTTCATCACATCTCCAGCGTCCCGAGAGTCGATGTGGCTGCTCTAGTCGTTCGATGAAGATTCGATAAAGCTCTGGAGATCTCTATGCGGGCCGGGCCCGGAAGAGCTTCACGTCATTCTTGACGCCCTTGAGGTGTCGGGCTCCGGCAAACGACCAGCCGAACCGGCTCTCGCCGCCTTCGGTCTCGCCGATCGCCGCGCGGGTGGACTCGGCCACCAGTACGGTCCCGGGCCGCGCCGCCCCGGTGACCCGGCTGGCCAAATTGACCGAACCACCGAACCAGTCACCCGCCCGGCTCACCGCCGGCCCGGTCGCCAGCCCGACCCGCAGCCGCGGGAATTCCTCGTCGGTTTCGGTGGCAGCCACCAATCGCAGGGCCGCGTCCAGCAGTGCCGCCGGATCGGTGCTGACGAACATCACCGCGTCACCGATGGTCTTGATCAGCCGCACCGGGCCGACTGCCACCTCACGTGCCGCGTCGGCCAGCCGATTCGCCAGCCGCTCAAGGTCTTCGGGCTGCACGACCTCACCCAGCCGGGTGAAGCCGACGATATCGGCGAACGCGATGGTGACCAACCGGGCACCGGGCATCGGCAATCCCTCGGCGCGCTCAGAGGCAGTCACGGCCTCGGTCTCCAACGAGTGGCGCAGTTGCACGAACAGCATGTCGCGGATCATCGGCCCGATCAGCGGCGCCGCCTCCGCCACCAGCGCCTCGGTCGCCTTGGCGGTTTCCAGTTCTGTGGCTCCCGGCGTCAGCACGGCCGCCAGCGCGGCGTAGCGCATCACCTCGGCGGCCCGGCCCAGTCCCTCGGAGAGCACCCGGGTGATCAACACGATCTGGTCCGGAGCGATGCCCAGCTCCAGGAAACGCTCGGCGAACGCCACCGCCTCGGCGTCGGCGCGCAACAGCACAGCGGCATCGGGATCCTCGACTGTCGCCAGCCCCATCGACCGTTGCAGTCGCTGTACCAGTCCGACATCGAGCCCGGTCTGCTCGCTGATCTCGCGCGTCGACACATAGGTGCCGTCGTCGCCTGCCACCCGGCGCGAGGCCAGCAGCATCGGGGTACCGGCCTGGCGGATCTGGTCGGCCGTGATGCCGCGGGACAACAGCCATTCGACCAGTTCGGCACGCTGTGCGCCGGCTTCGCCGTCGAGCCCGTCAAGGAGTGTGGGGTCTGCCACCATCAGGTCAAGGTATACCGACGGGCTGCATGAACGGCCGGAGCTGTCGAGGACGCCAGCAACGACGACATGTCCTGGGGATAACGGACGTCCACGACCACCGAATCCCCGAAGCGGTACGGCCTGCCGGCCACCAGGCCGACGAACTGCTTACGCAGCCGCGACATCTCGGCGCGCACCGTCACCACCCTGGACCGGTCGCCGTAGAGATCCTCCGCCAGCTCCGGTGCCGACCGGCCCTGCTGGCTGGTCGCCAGGACCAGCAGAATCTCTGCATGGCGGCAGGAGATGCTGCGCCGCCAGCTGCCGAACTGGCCGGACATCTCCAGCGTCGGTTCGCCATCGCGTAGGTCGAGGATGACCCGCGACGGGGCCGCGCTGGGCTCGGCGTCGTCGGCCACCCGGACCAGCCACCCGCCCGGCAGTGCCTCCACATCGCACATGCCCAGCGGGGGAATCCACACCCGGCCGGGTAACCCGCTCTCGGGCAACAAGATCCGGTTGTGCAGCGGCAAGGAGTCCACCGCCGCGACCCAGCCCTCACCATCGACTGCCAGTGCCGGGCTGCCCACCCTGGCCAGGATGGGCGCCGCCACCGCACGCAGGCGGTTCAATGTTCGGTCATGCGCCTCGCGCAGTTGCGATTCCGCGAGCCGCGCCACCAGGTCCACCAGGGCGACCGTCGTCGGATGCACCGTGGAGGCCGGGCCTGACACATCGACGATGCCGATCACCTGACCGGTCCGCGGATCTCGGATCGGCGCGCCGGCACACGTCCACGGGTGGTGGCTGCGCAGGAAATGCTCAGCCGAGAAGATCTGCACCGCACGATGGGAGGCCAGCGCGGTACCGATCCCGTTGGTGCCCACCGCGTTCTCACTCCAGGTCGCGCCTTCGATGAAACCGAGGCGGTCGGCGAGGCTGAGCACGCGCGGCGAACCCGAGCGCCACAGCACCCGTCCCCTGGCATCCGCCACCACCAGGATGTTGTGGCCCTCGTCGATCACCGAGTCCAGCCCTCGCGAAACATCGTCGAGTACAGCGATGAGTCCGGACTGCTGCCGCAGCAAGTCCAGGCCGGTCGTCTCGACCTGCGGCGGGATGTGATGATCCGGGTTTATCCCCTTGGCGCGCAGCCTGTTCCAGGAGTCTTCGATCACCGCCCGAGGACGCGCAGGCGCGCGGTCACCCGACATGGTCGCGTCGTACACCGCCGACAAGAGCATGGCGTACCGCCGCGGATCCTCACCAGGCGAGACCGCGGGCTCAGGTATCGACGAACCGGCCATCATCGCCGATTGTGCTCCACATCACATCGGGACGCCAAACTCGGGCTACCGATACACCAGCCCCCCGTCGATGAGACCCGCCTGACCAGTCATGTAATCGGCATCCGGTCCGGCCAGATAAGCAACGAATCCGGCCACGTCCTCGGGTGTTTCCGGCCGCCCCAACGCGATGCCGCCCGCGTACTTCTGGAATGTCTCCCCCTCGGCGGCGCCGGTCAGTTCGGCGAACCGCTTGTCGATCTCGACCCACATGTCGGTGCCGACGATGCCGGGACAGTAGGCGTTGACGGTGATGCCCGCAGACGCGTACTCCTTGGCCGCGGCCTGGGTCAGGCCACGCACCGCGAACTTGGTCGCGCTGTACACCCCGAGCATGGCGAAACCGTCATGACCGGCGATCGACGAGGCGTTGATGATCTTGCCCGGCCGGCCCAGCTCGATGAACTTGGCTGCGGCAGCCTGGATTCCCCACAGCACGCCGTCGACGTTGATCGACCACACCCGGGCGACGTCGGCGGCCGTGACCTCGGCGATCGGTCCGACCAGCGCCACCCCGGCGTTGTTGACCATGATGTCGAACCCACCGAGGGTGGCCGCGGTGTGCTCGACCGCCGCGTAGACCGAGTCGCGGTCACTCACGTCGGTGACGAAAGTCGTTGTTTTCGAGCCGATTTCGGCGATCTCCTCGGCGACGGCGTTGATACCGTCCGGTACCACGTCGACCAGTGCGAGGTCGGCACCTTCCCGCGCCAGCCGCAGCGCGATACCCCGACCGATCCCCCGGCCCGCGCCTGTCACCAGCGCCACCTTGCTCTGCAACGTCACGATGCACCTCCGCTCGGGTCGACCAGAACCTTCATCTTCCTGCCTGCGTGCAGGGCTTCGAACCCCTCGTCGATCACGTCATCGATGGCGATGGGAGTGACCCATCCCCTCGTGTCGTACACCCCCTGCGCCATGAGATCAATGACCGCCTCGAAGTCGGCCGAGGTGTAGCACAGCGAACCCTGGATCCTGGACTCGTTCATCACCAGGTTGAGCAACGGTGTCGTCAGCGGCTTCTCGTAGATCGCAACGCTGACCGTCGGTTTGCGCGCACCCACGCACGCCGTGGCCGCCTCGATCGCGGGAGCCACGCCGGCAGCGTCGAATGCCGCGTCGGCCCCGCGGCCCCCGGTGTGATCCGCGATGAACGCCGGGACGTCGACGGCCGTCGGGTCCAGGGTCAAGGCACCGAGCGACTCGATCGCGGACCTGCGGGTGGGCGAGGGTTCCACGACGAACACGTCGTCGAGTCCCTTGCCCCGCAGCGCGAACCACAGGCCGATTCCGATCGGTCCGGCGCCGAAGATCACCGCGGTGTGCAGCGGGCCGACCTCACCGAGGGTGGCGGCGTGGTAGGCCACCGACATCGGCTCGACCAGCGCGCCGAGTTCGAGGGAGACGTTGTCAGGAAGCCGGTGCAACATGGCGATCGGCACCACGGTGTATTCGGCCATGCCGCCGTCGGACATCAGACCGTGGAATCCGATCTGCTGACAGATGTTGTAGGTGCCGGCCCGGCACGGTGCACAGTGTCCGCATCGGTAGATCGGCTCGACGGCCACCCGGTCGCCCGGGGCGAAGCCGGTGACGCCCGCACCCACATCGGTGATGGTTCCGGAGAACTCGTGGCCCATGGTCAGCGGCAGCTGCCGGCCGGTCAGCGGATGCGGCTCGGTCGGCACGAAGATCGGTCCTGCATAGTATTCATGCAGGTCAGTACCGCAGATTCCGTTGAAGCCGACTTTGACCTTGACGGTGCCCGGGGCGGGGTCGGGCTCGGGGACATCGGCGACTTCGACCTTGTTCGGTCCGTAGTACACGGCTGCTTTCATAGTGGACGTTCTTAGGCGACCTGCCGGGTGCGCCGTAAGGGTTGCAAGACGTTGCGGTCTCAAACGCCGGGTCGGTTGCAACCCCGTGCAACCCTTGTTGCGGTGTTTGACACGGTGTGGGCTGAGCCACATGACACAGACCACCGCCGCACCGCTGGCCACCCTGTCACCGCAGGAACGGGTTGACGCCTGGCTGGCCGATTTCGAATCCGCACTGGCCGACCGGGACGTCGAACGCGTCGTCGGAAAGTTCGCGACCGACAGCTTCTGGCGTGACCTGGTCGCCTTCACCTGGAACCTCAAGACCCTCGAGGGCCACGACGGCATCGCCGACATGCTTACCGCGCGGCTGGCGGACACCGACCCGTCCGGGTTCCGGACCGCGGAGACCCCGACCGAGGAATTCGACGGGGAGGCCGTCGTCACCTCGGCGTTCATCGAATTCGAGACCGCGGTGGGCCGCGGCAAGGGGCACCTGCGCCTGCGCGACGAGTTGGGCTGGACCCTCCTCACGACCCTGCAGGAGCTCAAGGGGCACGAGGAGCGCAAGGGCACCAACCGGCCGCTGGGCGCCGTGCACGGCTCCGATCCGGACCGGCGGTCCTGGTCCGAGAAGCGCCTCGACGAGGACCTCACGCTCGGCTACACCGAGCAGCCCTACATCGTGGTGATCGGTGGTGGCCAGGGCGGTATCGCGCTGGGCGCCCGGCTGCGCCAGCTCGGCGTGCCCGCCATCGTCGTCGACCAGCACGAACGCCCCGGCGACCAGTGGCGCAACCGCTACAAGTCGCTGTGCCTGCACGATCCGGTCTGGTACGACCACCTGCCCTACCTGCCGTTCCCGGCCAACTGGCCGGTGTTCGCGCCGAAGGACAAGATCGGCGACTGGCTGGAGTTCTACACCCGGGTAATGGAGGTGCCGTACTGGAGCTCGACCGCCTGCCTGTCGGCGTCCTACGACGAAGACGAGCAGCGGTGGACCGTCGAGGTGAACCGCAACGGCGAGCCCGTCACGCTGCGGCCGACGCAGCTGGTGCTCGCAACAGGCATGTCGGGCAAGCCCAGCATCCCGACGCTCCCGGGCCAGGAGACCTTCCGCGGGGAGCAGCACCATTCCAGCCACCACCCCGGCCCGGACCGATATCTGGGGAAGCGAGTCGTGGTGATCGGCTCCAACAACTCCGCCCACGACATCTGTAAAGCGTTGTACGAGAACGACGTCGACGTCACCATGGTGCAGCGCTCCTCGACACACATCGTGAAATCGGACTCGCTGATGGAGCTCGGCCTGGGCGACCTGTATTCGGAGCGGGCCGTCGCCGCGGGAATGACCACTGAGAAGGCCGATCTCACCTTCGCATCCCTGCCCTATCGCATCATGGCCGACTTCCAGCGGCCCATCTACGACGCAATCCGCCAGCGCGACAAGGACTTCTACGCGCGATTGGAAGCCGCCGGATTCGATCTGGACTTCGGCGACGACGACTCCGGCCTGTTCATGAAGTACCTGCGCCGCGGCTCGGGCTACTACATCGACGTCGGTGCCTGCGAGCTGATCGCCGACGGCAGCATCAAACTCGCGCACGGCGAGGTGGACCGGCTGACCGAGGACTCGGTGATCCTGGCCGACGGCACCGAGCTGCCCGCTGATGTGGTGGTGTACGCGACCGGGTTCGGCTCGATGAACGGCTGGGCGGCCGACCTGATCAGCCAGGAAGTCGCCGACCGGATCGGCAAGGTGTGGGGCCTCGGCTCCGACACCACCAAGGACCCCGGGCCGTGGGAAGGCGAACAACGCAACATGTGGAAGCCCACCCAACAGCCCAATCTGTGGCTGCACGGCGGCAATCTGCACCAATCCCGCCATTATTCGCTGTATCTGGCGTTGCAGCTCAAGGCCCGCTACGAGGGCCTGGCAACGCCGGTGTACGGACTGCAGGAGGTCCATCACCTGAGCTGAAGACTCACGACATGGCGCCCCGAACGTGACATAACCCCCACACCGTTCGGGGCGCCCGCGTGTGCGCGGTATACATGCGAGGGTGACCGAGCTGCTGCACGGGTTGGATCCCATCGTCGGCGAGGCGCCCCGGGTGCTGATCCTGGGCAATATGCCCAGCGTGATGTCGCTGACTGCCGGTCAGTACTACGGCAATCCGCGCAACGCGTTCTGGCGGATCACCGGCTCCCTCTTCGGATTCAGTGCCGATGCGCCCTATCCGGATCGGGTGAGGGCCCTGTGTGCACACAACGTTGCCGTGTGGGATGTACTGCGGTCCTGTCGTCGGGAGGGCAGCCTCGATTCGGCCGTGGAACGGGACAGCATGGTGCCCAACGACTTTGCGGTGTTCTTCGCCTTACGTCCCACGCTCGATCGGGTGGTGTTCAACGGGGCCGCCGCCGAGGCCAATTACCGGCGCCTGGTCGGCACGCCCGCGCTGCCCAGTGTGCGGGTGCCGTCGACCAGCCCCGCACAGACGATGCGCTACGAGGACAAATTGGACGCCTGGCGGACCGCACTGGGCGGTTAGGTTCGGTCAGGCCAGCCGGTCCACGATGTCCTTGGCCTCCTTGAGCCGCAGCCCGGTCTCATCGCGCAACAGTTTGACGGCGGCGATCTTGTTGCCCTGCAGGGCGAGCTGGCGGACCATCTGGCTGGCCATCATCTCGCTGGGCTGACCCGTGGGCGGCACTGACACCGGGTGCCCGGCCGCCGAGGCGGCCCGTTCCAGGGCGGCAACCCGGCGCTCGAGTTCCTGGACGCGTCGGCGCAGGTCGTTGCTCGATTCGTCACGGTCGGCGAAAAGTCCCATCGTGCCAGTGTGGCATCCGTACCCTTTCGGCGTTGCTGCGTTCTATCCTCGTTGCAGCAGGTTCTCCGATGGCGGGGGCTTCGAAATGACGGAAACTGCGACGTGCCGCGCGTGTGGTACCGAGCCGCGAGCGGGTGCCCGGTATTGCGATGCGTGCGGGGCGCCCGTCACTTCGGCAGCGGGCGCCGAGTACAAGCAGGTCACCGTCTTGTTCGCCGATGTCGTGCGGTCCATGGACATCGCATCGACCCTGGGCGCCGAGCGGCTCCGCGAGATCATGAGCGATCTGTTCAACCACTCCGCCGCCGTGGTCCGCCGATATGGCGGCACCGTCGACAAGTTCACCGGCGACGGCATCATGGCCATCTTCGGGGCGCCGGTTGCATTGGAAGACCATGCTTTTCGGTCCTGCCTGGCCGCACTGGAGATCCACCAGCAGACCGCCCTGCTGGCGGTGCAGGTAAAGGCCCGCGACGGCCTCGACCTGCAGTTGCGCATCGGATTGAGTTCCGGCCAGGTCATCACCGGCGAAGTCGGCACCGACACGATGAGCTACACGGCGATCGGCGAACACGTGGGGATGGCCCAACGCATGGAATCGGTCGCCCCACCCGGCGGAGTGATGCTCACCGAGTCGACCGCCCACCTGGTCGAAGACACCATGATGCTGGGCGCGCCCGAGATGGTGCAGGTCAAGGGTGCCGACCAGCCGATCCGGGCGCGCCGGCTACTGGAGCTCAATTCCGCACACAACCTGCTCAATGTCGGCGAATCGACCCTGGTCGGCCGTGGCTGGGAATTATCCGCCATCGAGGGCATCCTGGAGCGCTCGATCCAGGGGCACGGCAGCATCGTCCTGCTGGTGGGCGGGCCCGGCATCGGCAAGAGCCGGCTGGTCAGCGAGCTCGCGGCGAAGGCCGCCGCCCGCGGTGTACCGGTGAACTCCACATTCTGCGAGTCGCACACCAGCGAAATCCCATTTCATGCCATCGCCGGCCTGCTGCGGGCAGGATTCGGTGTGGCAGACCTGGACCGTGAGGCGGCCCGCGCGAAGGTTCGAGACCAGGTCCCCGACGACACCACGGAGAGTCTGGAGCTACTCGACGACCTGCTCGGCATCGCCGACCCCGATGTCGTTCTGCCGGTGATCGACCCCGACGCTCGGCGACGCCGGCTCACCACCCTGGTCAACGCGGCGTCGCTGGCGCGGACCACGCCGGCGGTCTACGTCATCGAGGATGCCCACTGGATCGACGGCGTCAGCGAATCGATGTTGTCGGACTTCCTGTCGGTGACGCCGCAGACTCCGTCCCTCGTCGTGATCACCTACCGCCCCGAGTACCACGGGGCATTGAGTCATGTCCATGGCGCACAGACGATAGTGCTTGCGCCACTGGATAATTCGGAGACCTCCGCCTTGATCACCGAGCTCCTGGGGCCCGGTGACGGCGTAGCCGACCTCACCGACACCATCGCCGGGCGGGCCGCCGGGAACCCGTTCTTCGCCCTCGAGATCGTGCGCGACCTGGCCGAACGAGGCCTGCTCCGTGGCGAACGCGGCGCCTACGTGCTGTGCGACGGGCAGGGCCGGGTGAGCGTGCCGGCCACCCTCCAGGCCACCATCGCCGCGCGTATCGACCGGCTGGATCCGGCGGCCAAACGAACACTGAGCGCCGCCGCGGTGATCGGGTCCCGGTTCAGTGCCGGTCTGTTGGCCTGCCTGGACACCGAGCCGTTCTTCGGGGATCTGATCGAAGCGGAGCTGATCGATCAGGTGCAGTACACCCCGCACGCGGAGTTCGCATTCCACCACCCGATGGTGCGGACCGTCGCCTACGAATCACAGCTCAAGTCCGATCGCGCTGAACTGCATCGACGCCTGGCCGACACCATTGCCGACCGCGAACCCGAACTGGCCGACGAGAACGCAGCATTGATCGCCGAACACCTGGAAGCCGCCGGCGACCTGCATGCGGCATACACCTGGCACATGCGCGCCGGAGCGTGGGCGAACAACCGCGATACCGCGGCAGCCCAGATGTGCTGGGAGCGCGCCCGGCAGATCGCCGACCTGCTGCCCGCCGACGATCCCGACCGGCCCGCGATGCGGATAGCTCCGCGCACTCTGGTGTGCGGCAATGGCTTCCGCAGCAAGGTGAAGGTCTCCGGCGCCCGGTTCGAGGAACTGCAGGAGCTGTGCGAGTCCGCCGGAGACAAAGCCTCACTGGCCATCGGTATGGCCGGGCTGACCGGCGAACTGATGCTGCAGGGCCGGGTGCGCGACGCATCACGGCAGGTGTCCGAGCACATGACCCTGATCGAGTCCATCGGTGATCCCGCACTCACCGTCGGCTTGTCGGCGACTCCGATCTCGCTCAAGATCGAAAGCGGCGAAATGGATGAGGTGCTGCGCTGGTCCCAGATGGCGATCGACCTGGCCGACGGCGACACCACCAAGGGCAACTTCATCGTCGGCTCACCGCTGGCAGCGGCCTTCGCAGCACGCAGCATCGCCAAATGGGCCCTGGGCCTTGATGGTTGGCGCGCGGACCTCGATCATGCTCTCGCCATGGCACGCAACACCGACAGATTCACCCACGCACTCGTCATCACCTGGACGTACTTCACCACGGTGTCCTGCGGCGTACTGCTCGCCAGCGACGACGCGCTGAGCGACATCGACGAGGCGCTGCAGATCACCGAAGGCGCCGGCGACGACATCGCGCTCGGCCTGGCTCGAGTGACCATGGGATACGCCTTGCTGAACCGAGATTCGCCGGCGGACCGGGAGCGCGGACTGGCCATCCTCGGCCAGGTACGGCAGATGTGCGTGAGCGGACGGTTCTATATGTCCGAGCTGGTTGGCATCGATGTGTACACCGCGCGCGAACGGGCCAAGCGCGGCGACCGGGCCGGGGCGATCCGGGTGCTGCGCGAAGCGGTCGACGACCTCTTTCACAGTGGACAGCTTCCCTACAACATCCTGGCGACCGGAATCCTCGCGGAGACCCTGCTGGACCGCGGCGCCGCGGGTGACGTGGACGAGGCCGAGGCCGCGATCGCCAGACTGGTGGCGATCCCGGTAGGCGATGGCCTCATCCTTCGCGACGTCATGTTGTTACGGATCCGCGCTCTCATCGCCCGCGCCAAGGGCGACGACGCCGGCTACCGCGATTTCCGCGACCGGTACCGGGACCTGGCCGGCCGGCTCGGCTTCGAGGGACACATGGCGCTGGCCGCGGCGTTGCCCTGACTGCGCGGCCGGGTCGCGGGCAACCTATTACGCTTCAGCCACCACGCCCTAGCCGATTGAGGTGATCGATGACGTTTCCGCCGACAAGCCCCTGGCCCCCTTCGCAGAACTGGCCGCCACCACAGCCTGTGCCCGGTCAGGGGTGGGGACCGGCCCCCGGCGGTTACCCGACGCCACCCCCGGCCGGCCCGCCGCCCGGCAACCGATCCACCCGGCTGATCATGATTGCCGTGGTGATCCTGGTTGTCGTAGTCGTGATTGTCGCGGCGCTTCTGCTGCTCGGCAGATTCGGCGAGAAGACCAAGACCGTTGGGGATTCCGCGTTGTCGGGTGCGCTGCTGACCGAGGAAGAAGCCGGCAAGGTCCTGCACGTCGGAACGCTGATCGGCAACTCCGACGATGGCAACGGCAGTGTTCAGTCGACTTGGGATACCAGTGACCCCGGCGAAACCTGTCTGGTCGGCACCCCCGGCGCCGAACGCGATCACGAGGGCAGCGGATCGACGGCCGTACGGCGGCAGTATCTGCAGTCACCCGACGACAGCGGCGACGGACCGAGCGCCTATTTCGACCAGGCAGTCGTAGCGTTTCCCGATGCTGACACCGCGCGGCGATTCGTCCAGAAGGCGAAAGAGAAATTGCAGCAATGCGCCGGAAAGACCGTGGAATCGGACGATACCGATGGGTCGGCCCACCAGTGGCGCAACGGCGATGTCTCAGAAGTCGACGGCGTGCTGTCCTCCTCGGCGGATGAACTCGGCGACGCGGGCGGTTGGACTTGTCAGTACGCGGTCGCCCCACGGCACAATGTCGTGGCCGAAATCCAGTTGTGCGGAGGCAACGCCGATGCCGACACCCTCGGTCAGCTCGTCTCGGAGATGACCAACAAGATCGATGAGGCGGCAGGAAGATAGCGATCGCGCTACAGCTTCTCCAGACCGGAATCCACTGAAACTGCGCTTGTGTCGGTAGACGGTGGCATAATCGAACGTATGTTCGACACCGATTCTGATGTATCCCTGGTCGACAGGATCAGTGCTGCGGCGCGGGCGGAGTCGGTGGCGATCGCGGCACGGTTGGCCGCGATCGGGGCGTTGGACAGCCTGCGGGAACAGGAGTTGGTCGAAAGCATTTTGTGGCGGACTGATCCGTTCGAGGAAGTGGCCGCGGAGGTCTCGGCGGCGTTGCGGATCAGTCGGGGTCGGGCCGGGACCCAGGTTCACCATGCTCGAGTATTGCGGGACAAGCTGCCCCAGGTGGCGGCACGGTTCGCGGTCGGGGACATCGACTATCGGGTGGTGTGCACCATCATTGCCCGCACCGGCATCGTGGATCCTGCGGTGTGGGCCGGGTTGGATGCCGAACTGGCGGCGCGGGCGCATCGGTGGATGCGGTTCTCGCAGCGGCAGTTGCGGGATCGGGTGGATCAGTGGATCGCCAAACTCGACCCGAATGGGGTGCGGGTGCCCCCGGATGTGGCTGAGGAACGGTTCGTGCAGATCGAGCCGGGCAGCCCCGGCAAGGCCACAGTGTGGGCCAACCTGGATGCCGCCGACGGGACAGCGTTGGATCAACGCCTCAACGCCCTGGCCGACACGGTGTGTGAGAACGATCCACGTACCCATGAGCAGCGCCGCGCCGATGCGGTGGGGCCCTTGGCCCGGTTGGAATCCCAACTGCCGTGCCGGTGTGGTCATGACGACTGCCCCGCGGCGCAGAAGCGGGCCGCGGCCGATGCGGCGGTGGTTCATGTGCTGGCCGATCGGGCCACCGTCGACGGCAGCTCGGATGATCCGGGATATCTACCCGGGCACGGGATCCTGCCCGCCGAGTCGGTGCGCGACCTGGCCGCCACGGCGAAACTCAAGCCCCTGCACGTGCCCACCCGACCTGCAGAACCCAGCGAGTCGTCTGACGCGACTGAGCCGACCGAAACCACCGAACCTGGCGAGCCCACCGAACCTGGCGAGCCTGCCGAACCTGGAGTACCCAGCGAGTCGCCCGACATGTTTGAGTCGGCCGATCCCAGCGCGCCCGCCGAACCCGCCGACCCCGATGCCGGTGAGCCTCGCTATCGCCCTTCGGTCGCACTCTCGGAATTCATCCGCTGGCGCGACCTGACGTGCCGGTTCCCGGGCTGCGATGCCCCCGTCGAGCGCTGCGACATCGACCACACGATGCCCTACCCGCTGGGGCCCACGCATCCCTCGAACAACAAGCTCTACTGCCGCGCCCACCACTTGGTCAAGACCTTCTGCGCGGGCTGGTCAGACCGTCAATTGCCCGATGGCACCGTCGAATTCACCGCACCCACCGGGCACACCTACACCACTGAACCCCACGGCGCCGGCCTGTTCCCGACCCTGGCACAACCCACCGGGGAACTGAACCTCCCCGAACCGCCGGCCCACCACCCGAACCGGGGCGCGATGATGCCGACCCGCCGCCAAACCCGCGAACAAGACCGCCGAGACCGCATCAACGCCGAACGCCGGCTACGCGCCGAACTCAACAACGACCTCGAAATCGAACGCCAATACCAAGCCTGGCTCGCCGAAGAATACGGACCACCCCCACCATTCTGATTAGGTGTAGACGCTGCTTGCCCGCAGCGAAAGGTACAAAGGCGCCACCCACGAGTTGCCTGCGCGGTAGCGTCCGTGGGTAGCTGCAGACGGGAGAACCCATGAAGCTCTTCATCATCGGAGGCCTGGCTGCCGTGCTGACGGCGGCCGGGCTGATCACCTCGGCCCCGCCGGCCAGTGCCGGCTGCCTGTATGGCGGTAACGTCATCAGCAAGTGCGACGGACCCATCCAGCCCGACGGCAGCTGGCAACGTTGCATCGGAACTTGGGGCTATGTGCCCAGCGGTTTCAGTTCCCACCTGGTGCCCGTGAAGCGCTGCGACCCGATGGGCCCGGGCCACGACTATCCCTTCGATTTCACCTTCACCGATCCGCCGACCCATATCGACGACTAATCGCCTCCATGCTGAGCCGCGTACTCCCCCGGCGTGCTGCCCAGCATGGACCGGAAGTCGTTTATGAAGTGGGCCTGGTCATACCAGCCGAGTCGCACTGCGAGATCGGCGAAATCGACGCCGGGCACACTCTCGATCTCCAGCGCCGCCTGCTGCAACCGGTACCGGCACAGCACCCACTTGACCGTCACCCCGACATAGCGACGGAACACCCGCTGCGTGGTCCGCGCACTCCACGGTGAGAGCGCCATGACCTGTTCCACCCGATGCAATGACGCGTCGTCACGCATCCGGTCGACCAACGGGACCAGCGCACGGTAGGTCTCATCCATCGGGGCTGTCGAAGCGGAGATGCCGGCTTCCAGGCGGGCGTGGACGGTAGCCGCATCCTCACTTAGAACGGCTGGTGTACCGAATAATTCGTCACTCGCAGGTACCACCCGACCGGTCATCGCGGCAGCGTCCCCACCGAAGCGGGCGGTGAAGCCCCCGGGCCGGAATCGGGCTCCGACCACAGCCCCGCGCCCGCTGATGGTGATGCGGAAAACCTTGGGCACGACACCATGCAGCAAGGTACTGGGCAGCTGATGACCATGGCGCACAACATCATCGCCCCACTCACGGGTCAGATGCATGGCCGGGAAGGTGATCACGGTGCTCTCGACCGGACCTGCCTCGCGCCGGTCCCAACTCACCGACCAGAAGTGCTCGACGAACCTCGCGGCGTCCTCCGACGGCGCCCACCGGTGCAGGTCGAACGCCGAGACATTGCCGGAACGGCCGACCACCCCGCGCACTGGCGCGTTTTTCCAAGCGGCCATGGCCAATAGCCTACGAAACTGGTCAACATGAGTGTCACACCGATTCCCGCGGGCTACAGCAGCCTGACCCCGTTCATCTGCGTCGACGGTGCCGCCGCGGCGATCACGTTCTACCAGAACGTGTTCGGCGCCGATGTCACCGAGCGGATGGACGGACCCGACGGCACCGTGGCACATGCCGAGTTGGACTTCGGCACCGGCCGGCTGCAGCTCGGCGATCCGCAGGAGGCCTATCAAATCGCTGCCCCCACCCCCGGAGCCCCTGCAACTCATTCGATCGGGTTGTACTGCCCCGACGTCGACGAGGTGGTGGCCCGGGCCGAGGAGGCGGGTGCGACGATCCGTGAGCCCGCGCAGACCTTCGTCACAGGCGACCGGTTCGCCTCCATCCTCGATCCGTTCGGCCAGCGCTGGACCGTCATGACGCGCGTCGAGGACTTCACGCCGCAGGAGCGCGAACGCCGCGTCGCCGAATGGGCGGCCACCGCCGGGGGTTAACGTGGCGGCATGTCTTGCGTATTCTGCGCCATCGTCGCAGGGGAAGCCCCCGCCGTCCGCGTCTACGAGGACGACGACTTCCTGGGCATTCTCGACATCAGGCCGTTCACCCGGGGACACACCCTGGTGATCCCGAAACGGCACACCGTGGACCTGACGGATACCCCGCCGGAAACCGTGGCCGCGATGGCCGGCATCGGCCAGCGCATCGCGCGCGCAGCCCGGCTGTCCGGGCTGCACGCCGACGGCAACAACATCGTGATCAACGACGGTAAGGCCGCCTTCCAGAGCGTGTTCCACATCCACCTGCACGTGGTGCCGCGCCAGGCCGGCGACAAGCTGTCGTTCGTCAAGGGCATGGTGGTGCGCCGTGACCCCGACCGTGAGGAATCAGGGCGCCTCCTACGTGCGGCGTTGGCGCGGCTCGACGAATCCGCGCAAGATTGAGCGCATGAGCATGCCCTGGTGGGAGCGCTATATCGGTCTCCCGATGTTGATGTTGCACGACAAGATCTACAAAGCCACGGACGGCCGGATCGGCCACACGATCCCTGGCGGCCCGTCGACGCTGATCCTGCATACCGTCGGCGCCAAAACCGGTCAGCAGCGCGCGAATTCGCTGGCCTACGCACAAGACGGCGCCGACTACCTCGTGGTGGCGTCGAAAGGTGGCGAGCCCACATCTCCGGGCTGGTACCACAACCTGAAGGCCAAGCCGCAGGTCGAGATCAACGTCGGCCCCAAGCGGTTCGGCGTCACGGC
The DNA here is from genome assembly GCF_053600815.1 of Mycobacterium sp. NPDC004974. Lineage (NCBI taxonomy): Bacteria > Bacillati > Actinomycetota > Actinomycetes > Mycobacteriales > Mycobacteriaceae > Mycobacterium > Mycobacterium sp. NPDC004974. Next base: position 116,525 of record NZ_JBSGAQ010000003.1, read on the forward strand.
CAAGCCGGTGCTGCCCGGCGACCCTGACTACCCGCGGCTGTGGGACATCGTCAACGACATGAAGGGCAACAAGAACCGCTACATCGGCTACCAGAAGCGGACAACACGCCCCATTCCGGTGGTCGTGCTGACGCCTTAGAAGAGTTCCTTGGCGAGCAGTTCCAGGGTGGTGTCGCGCGCCGTCGCGGTGGCCGGGTCGGCACCGCGGCGAGCCGAGCCCACCGGGTTGACCATGACCTCGTCGACGTCGAATTCTTCGGCCAGGGCCCGGACCTGGTCGGCCGCCTCGGTGGGCGAGCCCACGACCGCGCGGGCCAGACCGGAGGCCACGATGGCCTGTGCCTGCGGAGTGAGAGTCGTCGCCTCGGCATCCTCGACCAGATCGAGGGCGCCGAGCGGCTGACCGGTGCGCAACCGGCCCATCATCTGCAGCTGCGGCAGGAGCAACGCCTTGGCCTCCTCGGTGGTCTCGGCCACCGAGGCGTTGACGGTCAGGAAGGTCACCGGCTCGGACGCCAGGTCACTGGGCTGGAATTCGTCGCGGTAGACGGCCAGCGCCTCGGCAGTGCCGTGCCCGGAGAAATGATGGGCGAACACATACGGCAGCCCCTTGGCCGCCGCCAGGTGCGCCGAGTACATCGACGAGCCGAGCAGCCACATCCGTGGCTCGGTCACCGCGGCCGGCGTCGCCTTGAGCACATAGTTCTCCCGCATCAGATCCCGCGGCAACGGCACCCGTACCCCGCGCGCGCCCATCAGCGCCACCACGTCGTCGAGGTACTGCGGGAACGCCTCGATATCGCGATCATCGCGGCCGGCGGCGCCGCGTAGCGCCAGCGAGGTGACGGGATCGGAACCCGGGGCCCGGCCGATGCCGAGGTCGATGCGACCCGGATGGGCGGCCTCCAGCAGCGCGAACTGCTCGGCCACCGCCAGCGGTGCATGGTTGGGCAACATGACCCCGCCCGAACCCAGCCGCACCTGCGTGGTGTGCGCGGCCAGATGGGCGATCAGGACCGGCGGGCTGGTGGCAGCCACCGCCGGCATGTTGTGGTGCTCGGCGAGCCAGTAGCGGGTATAACCGAGCCGGTCGGCGGTCTGGGCCAGGTGAGTCGTTGCGGTCAGGGCATCGGCAGTGGACTGGTCGGTACGCACCGGGACGAGGTCGAGGACAGAAAGCCGCATGACAGCGTCAACGTCACGAGCGGCCCGGTTCGTTCCCGCCCACCTGTGCCACCAGGCGTTCGGCGGTGACGAAGATGTCATCGAGCATGGCCTCGGTGAGCCGACCGGTGAAGGTGTTCTGCTGGCTGGGGTGAAAGCAGCCGAGCAGGGTGACCGGGCCGAAAGCCGAGGTCAGCACCGCCGTCGCGCCGTGGCCGAACTTCGGGGCCGGTTTGGTGTCTGAACCGAGCAACTCCAGCGCGGCCCGCCACGCGAACCCACCCAACGCGATGACCACCCGCACCGATGGCCCGACCAGCCGCCACTCGGCCTGCAACCACGGCGCGCAGGTGGCGCGCTCGGCTGGGGTCGGCGCGTTGGCCGGCGGCGCACAGCGCACCGCCGCGGCCACCCGGGTGCCGATCAGCTGCATGCCATCGGCAGCATCGACACACACCGCCTGGTTGGCCAACCCGGCCCGGTGCAACGCGGCGAACAGGAAATCCCCGGACCGGTCCCCGGTGAACACCCGCCCGGTGCGGTTGGCGCCGTGGGCGGCCGGGGCCAGCCCGACGATGAAGATGCCCGGCGCCTCCGCACCGAACCCGGTGGCCGGCCTACCCCAATACGGTTGATCGGCAAAGGATTTTCGCTTGGCCACAGCCACCTCTTCGCGCCATTCGACCAGCCGGGGGCAGGCCCGGCAGGCAGAGATCAGCGCGTCCAGTTCCGGCACGGTGGGCACTCGGGCGGCCAGTCGCCGCACCTGCGCGGCGGTCTTGGCCACCGGCGTCGTCGCATCCGCCGGATCGCCGGGCCACCCCGAACCGGGCGGTACCGGCGAGGTGAACTCAACCCCCGTCCTGGGATGAGGCAATCGCACCAACTCACTGTGCCGGAAATTCCGTCGCGGCGGGTGCGGGCGCGCTGTTAGATTCGCCGCGATACCCCATGACGAACACCAAGCGCGGCCCATTGCTGCTGATCCTGTTCGCCGCGTTGATGGCCGGCGCGGGCAACGGCATCACGATTGTCGCATTCCCGTGGCTGGTGTTGCAGCGCAACGGATCCGCGCTCGATGCGTCGATCGTCGCGATGGCCGGGACGTTGCCCCTGTTGGTGGCCACCCTGATCGCCGGGGCCGCCGTCGACTATCTGGGCCGCCGGCGGGTCTCGATGATCTCCGATTTGCTCTCGGCCCTGTCGGTCGCGGCGGTTCCGATGCTGGCCCTGATATTCGGGGTGGACGCGGTCAATGTCGCGGTGCTGGCGGCCCTGGCCGCGCTCGGCGCGTTCTTCGACCCGGCCGGGATGACCGCGCGCGAGACCATGTTGCCCGAGGCGGCGGGCCGGGCCGGGTGGACGCTGGACCACGCCAACAGCGTGTACGAGGCGGTGTTCAACCTGGCCTACATCGTCGGCCCGGGCATCGGCGGTCTGCTGATCGCCACCCTCGGCGGGATCAACACCATGTGGGTGACCGCCGGGGCGTTCTGCTGTTCGATCCTGGCCATCTCGGTGCTACGACTGGAAGGCGCGGGCACCCCGGACCGCTCGATGCTGACCGAGGGCGTGCTCGCGGGCATCGTCGAAGGGCTGCGATTCGTCTGGCACACACCGGTATTGCGGACGCTGGCGATCGTCGACCTGGTGGCCACCGGCCTCTACATGCCGATGGAATCCGTGTTGTTCCCGAAGTACTTCACCGACCGCAACGAGCCAACCGAACTGGGCTGGGTGCTGATGGCGTTGAGCATCGGCGGGCTGCTGGGCGCACTCGGCTACGCGGTGCTGTCGAAGTACATGAGCCGACGGGCCACCATGCTGACCGCGGTGATCACGCTCGGTGTGGCGATGACTGTGATCGCGTTCCTGCCGCCGCTTCCACTGATCCTGGTGCTGTGCGGGATCGTCGGGTTCGTATACGGCCCGATTGCGCCCATCTACAACTACGTCATGCAGACCACCGCACCGCAGCACCTGCGCGGCCGGGTGGTCGGGGTGATGGGTTCACTGGCCTACGCCGCAGGCCCGCTCGGGCTGATCCTGGCCGGGCCGCTGGCCGACGCCGCCGGCCTGCACGCGACGTTCCTGGCCCTGTCCCTGCCGATGCTGCTGCTCGGCCTGGTCGCGCTGTTCCTGACCGCGCTACGCGAGCTGGACCGGCCGTCCAGACAGGAACACGATTCGACGTAACCTCTTCGGGTGAGCGACGACTCGTGCCTCTGCCTTCTGTGCGCACCCCCGGCCGACGGCCCCGCCTGGGAGGAACGCGACAACCGCATCAGCGCGAGCGTGACCGATCACGGCTGGCACGTGATGGGCGTCGGCGCCGGGGGCGAGGCCCCTGCCGACTGGGCGTACTCGATCGGCCTGTGGCACACCCTGCGCAGTCCGGAGGTCTGCCTGTTCGGCCTACGGATCGAAACGATGATGACGATCGTCAATGTCGCGGGACAGGAAGTCCGCGACGGCCGTCCACTGGAACCCGACCAGGAACGTGACGACATCCTCGACGACTATTCGGTGGCCCTCCGGGAGGTACACCCCAGTTGGTACCGGGACTTCTTCGGTGCCGGGATCGACTTCCACCAAGCATGGTTCCCGGTCGTACAGATGTTCTGGCCCGACCGGGACGGCAGATTCCCCTGGGACGAGCAGGCGCAGGAATACTGCCGGGCGAGCCAGCCGCTGTTGTGGATCCCGAAAGAGGAGACCAGCGGACCGTGGGCTGAGCTCGACTAGCTCCTGATCCGTGGCGGGGCAAAGACTTTCGCCAACTGCCTGACCGCGGCGGGATCTCCGTCGATCACCAGGCTGCCATCGGCTAACAGGGCGGGCACCTGCGCCGGGTCCATCGCCGCACCCAACACCTCGGCCTCGCCCATGAGTGTCACGTCGGCCGCCGTCCCGTCCTCACACGCGTCGATGCGGTCCGGCCCGATCTCGACGGTCGCCTGCCCCTCGGGCGTCACCAGACACACGGTGACCGGTGGCCCGTCACGGTCCGCACTGACGAAGGCACGCACCGCGCGGATCAGCCACTCGGGACGCACCGCATCCCCGGGTGCGCGGGTCTCGATCAGATGCCGGCCCCACCGGGAGTAGGCGTTGATCACCTCCTCGAGCGCCCGGCCGTCGTCGGTGAGCTCGTACACCGCGGTGGATGCGGGCTTGGGCAGCATCCGCTTGCGCGCCAGCCCGTTCGCCTCCAGGTCGCGCAGCCGCCCGGCCAGCATGTCGGTGGAGATCGGGGCCAGCGAGCTCAGTAGATCCCCGTACCGCAGCGGGCCTTCCAGCAGGTCCCTGACCACCAGCAGGGTCCAGCGATCCCCGACCATGTCGAGGCTCTTCGCCAGTGCGCAGTGCTGCCCGTAGGACCGTGACGCCATACGCCCAGAATAGCTGAAGTTGGAATTTCCAACTTGATACTTGTTTTTTCCAAGTCGGTGGGCCTACCGTGACGACATGACCCTCGACCATCTGCTCACCGCCGCCACCGACGAGGCCCTGGCCTTCGCCGACCTGCTCGAAAGCCTCGACGCGGACCAGCGCCGCTGCCCCACCCCATGCGCGGGGTGGACAATCGACGACCTGGCCGACCACGTGGCCGTCGTCTGTTTCCGCGACGCCGAGGCCTACCACCGTGCACGGGCCCAAATCACCACGCCGCCAAGAGAACTCACGCTGGCCAACCCCGACTTACCGGCGGCCATCCGGCTGGCGGTCGGACATCTGCAGACCGCGTTCGACCAGGCGCCCAGTCAGTGGCCGGTGATACCGGCCCCGTTCGGCGACTTCCCGGTGGCCGCCGCGCTCCGCTCGCTGATCCTGGAATTCGGGGTACACCTCGACGACCTGAGAGTGGCCACCGGCGACCGGCACTCGACGTTCTCCCCCGCCACCATCGAAGCGATCCTCGGATTCGGTGAGCTGTTCCTGCTACGCCAAGCCCAGCCGCTGGAGAGCGGGCCCGTCACCTTGAGGCTGACCGCGCCGTCGAAGTCGATGGCGATCACCTGGACCGGAACGAACTGGGTCCAGGGCCCAGGGGCCGACGAGCACCGCGTCGACGGCTCCGACGACGCGATCGCCCGGCTCATGCTGCGCCGGGGCGAAGCCGACGACCTGGTGGGCGCAGCGATTCGCCCGCTCTGAGACAGCCCTTCTAGCATCGAAGCGTGAATGCCGCCGCGCTGCCGATGCTGATCAGCGAACTCCCCGAGGGTGTCGTCGTCACCGACCCCGACATCCTGGCCTCCTATCGCCAGGACCGGGCTGCCGATCCGACTGCGGGCACACCGCTGGCGGTGGTCCGGCCCACCCGCACCGAGGAGGTGCAGACCGTGCTGCGCTGGGCCAGCGCGCACCAGGTGGCGGTCGTGCCGCGCGGCGCGGGCACCGGGTTGTCCGGCGGCGCGACGGCACTCGACGGCGGCATCGTGTTGTCCACCGAGAAGATGCGGGACATCACCGTCGACCCGGTCACCCGCACCGCCGTCGTCCAACCCGGGCTGCTCAACGCCGAGGTGAAGAAAGCCGTTGCCGCACAGGGCCTCTGGTACCCACCCGACCCGTCGTCCTTCGAGATCTGCAGCATCGGCGGCAATGTCGCCACCAACGCGGGCGGGCTGTGCTGCGTCAAGTACGGCGTGACCACCGACTACATTCTGGGCCTGCAGGTCGTGCTGGCCGACGGCACTGCGGTGCGCCTGGGCGGCCCGAGGTTGAAAGACGTTGCCGGACTGAGCCTGACCAAGCTGTTCGTCGGCAGCGAGGGCACCCTCGGCGTGGTCACCGAGGCTACGCTGCGGCTGCTACCCCCGCAGCACTCCCCCTGCACCGTGGTGGCCACCTTCGATTCCGTGGAAGCCGCGTCGAACTCAGTCGTGACGATCACCGGCAAGATCCGGCCGTCCATGCTGGAGTTCATGGACTCGGTTGCCATCAACGCCGTCGAGGACAAGCTCAAGATGGGGCTGGACCGCAACGCCGCGGCGATGATGGTGGCGGCCTCAGACGATCGGGGTGCCGCAGGAGCCGACGACGCCGAATTCATGGCACAGGTGTTCACCGAATGCGGTGCCACCGAAGTGTTTTCCACCTCCGACCCGGACGAGGGCGAGGCCTTCGTCGCGGCCCGCCGGTTCGCCATCCCGGCCGTGGAGGCCAAGGGGTCACTACTCCTGGAGGACGTCGGGGTGCCGCTGCCCGCACTGGCCGAACTGGTGAGCGGAGTGGCGGCGATCGCGGCCCATCGGGACCTGCTGATCTCGGTGATCGCCCATGCGGGTGACGGCAACACCCACCCGCTGATCGTCTTCGACCCGGCCGACGCCGACATGGCGGCGCGGGCCCAGCTGGCATTCGGCGAGATCATGGATCTCGCTGTGGGACTGGGCGGCACCATCACCGGCGAGCACGGCGTGGGCCGGCTCAAGCAGCCGTGGCTGGCCGGTCAGATCGGCCCGGATGCAGTGGAACTCAACCACCGGATCAAGCGGGCGCTGGACCCGCAGAACATCCTCAACCCGGGCGCGGCGATCTAGACCCCGCTCAGGCCATCCCGTAGCTGGTGAGCAGACTGGTTGTGCGCCAGGCGATCAACGCGGCGAACAGCACCAGTACCGCCACCGAGACCCCGGCCTGAATCGCGTTGCGGCGCTCACGCGGGGCGTACACGAAGGCCGCGGCGATGCCCGCACCGGTGACCAGCCCGCCGATGTGACCCTGCCAGCTGATCGCTCCGGTCCCCAGCGCCGGCCCGGCGAAGGTGAACACCAGATTGATGACGACGACGGCAACGATCGAGCGGACGTCGAGGTTGAGCTTGCGGGCCACCACGAAGATCGCGCCGAACAGGCCGAAGATTGCCCCGGAGGCGCCGGCCGTCGCACTGTTCAGCGGGGACAGCAGATACACGAGCACCGAGCCGCCGAGCCCGCTCAGCGCGTACAACGTCCCGAACCGCAGCCGGCCCAGCCACTGTTCCAGCGGCGGCCCGACCACGTAGAGCGCCCACATGTTGAACGCCAGGTGCATCAGGCCGTAGTGCAGGAACATCGACGTCACCAAGCGGTAGTACTCGTCGTGCGCGGCGACACCGGGCGGCCACAGCGTGAGTTCCTGCTCCAGGTTCTTCGAGGTCATCTGCACCACGAACATCAGCACGTTCACTGCGATAAGGGCATAGGTCAGGATCGGCGCACCCGTGCGCACCTTCCCGCCGAACTGGGTGCGCGGTGCCTGAACCGACTTGGCTCCCTCGTTGACGCAGTCCACGCACTGATGCCCCACGGCCGCCGAGCGCATGCACTCCGGGCAGACGGGACGCTGGCAACGCGTGCACCGCACGTAGGTGGGACGGTCCGGATGCCGGTAACACGTCGGCGTCTGGGCAGGTAGCTGCGGCGTGTCAGGGATGCTCATCACGCCCGAGCCTAATGCGGGCCGATCCGCATGAGGCGATTAGATCGGCGAGTGGACAATCAATTGCTAAGGTCTGGCCCGAACTCCATACCGTTGACCAGTACCGGCAGGACGTGGGTAGGCGTCGGCCCCGCTTCGACCGATTGGGTGGTTTGACGGTTGCGCGACCGCCGTTCTGACCTCCAAGGCAATCTCGAACGGAATCAGGGGCCCACATGAACAACAGCGACGCCGCAGATTACATCGTCGTCGGCGCAGGCTCGGCCGGATCAATCGTGGCCTCGCGCTTGGCCTCGGCGGGCGCAGAGGTCAGCCTCATCGAGGCCGGCGGGACCGACCGTCGCCCCGATGTCCGGATACCGGCGGGGATCTCCTCGCTCTACATGACGGCGAACTGGAAACACCAGTGCGCACCCGATTCCAGCAAGAATGGCGACGTCGAACGGTTTCCCGGCGGCCGGATCATCGGCGGCAGCGGGTCGATCAACGCCATGGTCTATGTGCGTGGCCGTAGCGACGACTACGACCGTTGGGCCGACGCCGGGTGCCAGGGCTGGTCGTACGACGAGGTGCTGCCGCATTTCAAGGCGATCGAGACCTGGACCGGCGGCGAGGATGCGTATCGCGGTGCTACCGGCCCGATCCCGGTGTCGTGGTGCGGACACCATCACGACGTCGACGAGGCCTATATCGCGGCCGCCGTCGAGGCCGGCCATCGACTGAACCCCGACCAGAATGGCGTTTCGCAGCTGGGCGTCGCTCGGACTCAGGTCAATCAACGCCGCGGACTGAGGGTTTCGTCGGCGCGCGGTTTCTTACGACCGCTACCGCCGGACAGACGGCCCCGGCTTCTCACCAGGACGTACGTGCAACGGATTCTGGTCGAGAACGGCCGAGCTGTAGGTGTCGAATGTGCGGGCCGTGGAAGCCGTGCAGGCCGCCGACTCCTGGCCCGCCAAGGGGTCCTCGTGTGCGCAGGTGCCATCGGTTCACCGGCCATGTTGTTGCGTTCCGGAATCGGACCGTCGGGCGCTGTGTTGGATCTGCCCGGCGTCGGCGCGAACTTCCAGGATCACCTGGTCGCCACCCAGACCTGGGAATCTCGAGTACCCACCGCCAATACGCTGGGCCCCATCCGTGCACTCAAGGGGATCGGTTCCCTGTTGCTCAGAGGCGAAGGCATACTCACCCTGTCTCCGTTCGAGGCACAGATCTTCACCGATGAGTTCCAAATCGCCGTGAGCCCAATGCATTACGACCTCGACTCCAACTCCGGCCGGATGGGGCTCGAACGTACCGACGGATTCACCGTGTACACCGTGCTCATGCATCCGCGCGGACGTGGTCGCGTCGTGCTGGACCACGGATCACCACGCATCGAATTCGAGCGCCTGGGCGACGGCGATGACGTCCAGCGGCTTCTCAGGGGCACCGCCACTGCCCGCGACATCATCGAGAATTCCTCGGCGATGCGGGGCATCGCCGGCGAATACCGGAACACGGGCGAGCAGAACCACGCCTGGCTGGCACAACGCGAGGCCAGCATCGGCCATGCGGTCGGAACCTGCCGGATGGGCACCGATGACGGATCGGTGGTGGACCCACATCTGCGCGTTCACGGGATCGAGGGACTCCGCGTGATCGATGCGTCGGTCATGCCGACATTGACCTCGGGCAACACCAACGCACCCACGATGATGATCGCCCACCGCGCAGCAGACCTTGTCCTACACGACGCGCGGTGAGTACGACCGCACGAACCAGCTATTGACACTATTCCGCTCGATGTCGTACGAATAAGACATGGCAGCGACTTTGTCTCACAGCTCCGCCCGGTTCGTACCCGCCGACGCCGACACCTGGCCCAACCCTTGGCCGATGTACGCCGCGCTGCGCGACCACGACCCGGTGCACCACGTGGTGCCCGACGAGCATCCCGAGCAGGACTACTACGTGCTGTCCCGGCACGCCGACATCTGGGCCGCGGCCCGTGACCACGGGACCTTCTCCTCGGCACAGGGCCTGACGGTCACCTACGGCGAACTGGAGATGATCGGCCTGGCCGACAATCCGCCGTTCGTCATGCAGGACCCGCCGGTACACACCGAGTTCCGCAAGCTGGTCTCCCGCGGGTTCACCCCACGCCAGGTAGAAGCCGTCGAGCCGAAGGTTCGGGAGTTCGTCGTCGAGCGCCTCGAGGGGTTGCGCTCGAACGGCGGGGGCGACATCGCCGCCGAGCTGTTCAAACCGCTGCCCTCGATGGTCGTCGCGCACTATCTCGGGGTGCCAGAGGAAGACCGAGACCAGTTCGACGCCTGGACCGATGCGATCGTCGCGGCCAACAGCTCGGCCGGCGGCATCACCGCGGCCATAGGCACCGCCGGCGCCGCCGTGGCCTCGATGATGGCCTACTTCTCCGAGCTCATCGAACGGCGCCGCAGCGAACCCGGCGACGACACGATCTCGCACCTGGTGGCCGCAGGCGTCGGCGCCGACGGCGACATCGCCGGCGTGCTGTCGATCCTGGCCTTCACCTTCACCATGGTCACCGGCGGGAACGACACCACAACCGGAATGCTCGGCGGCGCAGTACAACTCCTGCAGCAGCGGCCCGATCAACGCCAACTCCTCATCGACGATCCCGAACTGATCCCGGAAGCGATCGACGAATTCCTGCGGCTGACCTCTCCGGTACAGGGACTGGCTCGCACCACCACCCGCGACGTCACCATCGGTGACACCACGATCCCGGCCGGACGGAAGACCCTGCTGCTGTACGGCTCGGGAAACCGCGACGAACGCGAATTCGGCGACAACGCAGCCGAACTCGACGTGCGGCGGGCTCCGCGCAACATCCTGACCTTCAGCCACGGTGCGCATTTCTGCCTCGGCGCGGCGGCCGCGCGGATGCAGTCCCGGGTGGCGCTGACCGAATTGCTCTCGCGCTACCCGGATTTCGAGGTCGACCTGGACTCGGTGGCATGGGCAGGCGGCAGCTATGTGCGACGGCCGTTGTCGGTGCCGTTCCGGGCCGGGGCCTGATGCCCCGCGACTGGTTGTCGGCACGGCGGTCCGAAGTGGCCGCCGACCACATCCTCGACGCCGCCGACGCCCTGTTCACCCGACAGGACGCGGCGACCGTCGGCATGCATGAGATCGCGGCGGCCGCAGGCTGTTCCCGTGCCACGCTGTACCGGTATTTCGAGAATCGGGACGCGCTCTATACCGCCTACGTGCACCGCGAGGCGCGCCGACTGTACGAAGAGGTCAGCGAGCAGGTGGCCGCGGTCACCGATCCGGCGCAACGGCTGATCGAAGGCGTGATCACCGCGCTGAACGCAGTGCGCGACAGTCCGGCGCTGGCCTCGTGGTTCGCCACCGCACAGCGACCGATCGGCGGAGAGATGGCCGAACACTCCGAGGTGATCCGGGCATTGGTCGAGGGCTTCGTCCGTTCGCTCGCCGGCGGAGCCGACGGCAGCGACGACGAGGTGGGCCGGCGGGCCCGGTGGCTGGTGCGGGTCATGGTGTCGCTGCTGGTCTTTCCCGGCTGCAACGAAGCCGACGAGCGCGCCATGCTGGCCGAGTTCGTCGCCCCGCTCGTCATACCGGGACAACTACCGGTCGAGTAGCCGATTGCCGGGCGGGACAGGCTGACCTGGCCCATACTTTCGAGTATGGGCAGCCATCCGACGCCACTGCCACCGCTACCGGTGGTCACCAGCATCGCCGAAGTTGTCTCGGCGATCGACACGATTACCGACTGGGCCGTGGAAACCTCAAGTCGGCTGGGCTATTTCGCAGCCCTGTACAAGCGGATCACCATCGCAGTCGGCACCGCGGTGGAGGACGGGGCATTCGAGGACGGTCCGCGGATGGACCGGCTCGACGCGGCGTTCGCGTCCCGGTACTTCGATGCGCTCAACGGGTACTTCCACCCCGACCGCTACCCGAAACCCACCCGGTCGTGGCGGGCCACCTTCGAGTGGGCCGACAAGCCCGAGCCGATCCTGGTGCAGCACATGCTCGCCGGGGTCACCGCCCACATCGTCCTGGATCTCGGCATTGCGGTCCAGGGTCTCGTCGGCGCGGGCCGACTACCCTCGCTGCACAAGGATTTCGACACCATCAACGCGGTGCTGGCAAGCCAGATCGGCGGGGTGGTCAACGACATCAACGAACTATCCCCGGCATTGGCGGACATCTATGCCGTACTCCAACAGCATCAGATCTTCGTCCTCAACGAGGCGATCCGCTCCCTGCGCGACAGCGCCTGGCGGTTCGCCACGGTACTGGCCCTTGAACCCGGATTCGCCCGGCCCGCGACGATCTGGGCGCGAGACCTACAGGTGAGCCAACAGGCGCAGGCAGTGTTCGACCCGCCCAGCCTGGTCGGCGCATTCGATCTGGCGATCAAAGAGATCGCCGCGCGCGAGAGCCGCGACGTGGCCCACAACGTCCAGGTGCTCGACGAGATCGCGGCGACGCCCGCCCCGATCCAAACCGCGCTGTGATCCGGGTGGCTCAGGCCACCCAGTACGCCTGCGCCTTGATGGATCTGCGCGGGATCCCGTACTCCTCGCGGAAGACCCGCGCCACGGCCCGGGTGGTGCGGTTGTTGCAGGCGACCCAGCCGAAGTGGTCGGAGGCGTCGAAAGCCGATGCGCTGAGGGTCTCCAGCAGATCCTCGTCGAATCGGTCCACCCAGATGATCTCCGCGCCCCCGGTGACCGGGAGCTCACGGTCGTCGTCGTGACCCGCCTCCAGGAAGACCCACGCGGGGGCATCCCCGATCGCGTCCAGCAGCGAGTTGATGGCCGGAAGCGAGGCGGTGTCGCCGACGATCAGGTAGCCGGCCGGTGCCGGTTCGGGCAGCGTGAAGTTGCTGCCGAGGACCGTCACGTCCAGAACGTCGCCGGGCTGGGCCTCGCGTGCCCAGCGGGTGGCGATGCCGTCGTGCATGGCGAAATCGATGTCCACCGTTCCGGCCTGAGGATCAGCGTTGACCAGCGTGTAGCCGCGTTGATGGGCCTTGCCCTCGTCAGGGAACCAGCCCCGCACCCACATCGTCGGGTGCACCCGGTGTTCGGCGAGCAACCGCTCGGCACTGAAATGCAGCCTGAGGTAATTCGGCGTGAGCTCGGTACGGCCCGACACCGTCAGCTCGTAGTCACCGCCCCGCCAGAGCTTGACCAGGGCTCCTTCGAGCCCGCGCGACGCCTTCTGCTCGCCCATGCCACCTCCCGTGAACATCTTCGTTAGGTAAGCATAACCTAACTAAATATTCAGGAGCGGACGCGCGTGAACCGGTGCAGCAGCCAGGCCGCCGGAATGGTGAAGACCATCGTGAGCACGAACAGGTTGAACATCGACCCCGTGTAGACCGGATCGCGCATCACCTCGACCATCACCAATTCCATGATCATCAGGTGGATCAGGAAGATCTCGTAGGAGATCTCACCGAGGAAGACCATCGGGCGGGAAGCCAGAAACCGGTTGTACCAACCATGGTCGCCGAGTGCGGGCGGTGCCACCAGCAATGCCGCGATGAACGCGTAGAAGAACGTCTTGACCAGCGCCTCGCTCAACTTGGCGGGCGACGTGGTGGGCTCCCCCGCGATCGGCGTCGACGCGATGAAGTAACTCACCAGGGCCAACGGCACACACACCATCCCGTAGCCGCGCACCTTGAGCTGCCCCAGCACCGTCAGCGCCATGCCCGCCACGAACCAGGCCATGTAGGTGGGCAGCCAAAGCCGGGCCCCGTCAGGGAGATTCGTGGAATCGTGCACGATCCACAGCCACCCCGGCGACACCGCGGCCAGCAGCGCCAGGCCGAAGAACAACAACCCCGGCCGCCAGCGCCGCCGGCACAGCACCACCAGTAGCAGATAGGCCATCAGCGGCAGCGCCACGTAGAACGCCGCCTCGACCGCCAGGCTCCACATCTGGGTCAACCCCTGATGCAGATAGGCGAACAGGTAGTTGTCGGTGTAGATCTGCGACAGCGTCAGATTGCGAAACAGCCCCATCCAGGTGTGACCAGGATTCGGGCCCGCCGTGCGAAAGTGGTAGAGCAGGTAGGCGATCAGCACCGTCACGACATAGGCCGGCATGATCCGTCGCACCCGGTGCCAGGCATAGCGGCGCACCGACGGTGCCTCGCCATTCGTGGCCGCGGCCTTCACCCAGGGCCGGAACAACAGGAAACCACTGAGCACAAAGAAGATCGGCACACCGATCTCGGCGCGCGAATACACCAGCCCGAGATAGCCCTGCCCGTATTTTCCGGTGGTGTAGGCCGCATGCGTCAGCACCACCAGGATGGCGGCCACGGCACGGATCCCCGTCAGAGCGGCGACACGCGTCGAGGCAGAAGCCACGGTGTCTATCGACTCAAGGCCACCCTGATCCGACGGCCCCGTCACGCTCCTGGAGACCGTCACTTGGTCTTCCGGTGCGGCTTCCCCGAGCGATCGCGGTAATCCGAACGGTCTTTGTTGTCGGATCGGCCCTTGTACTCGGAACGGCCCTTGTATTCGCGGCGCGGCCCACGATCGCCGCGGTCGGCGCGCTCAACATGCTCCCGCTCCAGATTGATGAGCATCCCCGAGATACGGGTGTTCTCCAGGGCTTTGAGTGTCTTGCTGGGCAGCTTCTCCGGCAGCTCCACCAGCGAGTAGTCGCCGCGAATGGTGATGTGGCCGAATTCGTTGCGGTGCAGGCCACCCTCATTGGCAATGGCGCCGACGATGTGGCCGGGCCCGACCTTGTGCCGCTTGCCCACCGAGATCCGGTAGGTCGCCAACCCTTCGCGCGGCGGGCGCTCCTTGCGCGCGGGCCGCTCGCCCCGATCGTCACGGTCGCGCTCGCGGCGCTTCTCCGGCGGCGGCTCGGTCATCAGGAACTCTTCGCCGTTGCGCGACTGCAACGCCAACGCCGCGGCGATATCGACCATCGGCACGTCGTTCTCGCGCTCGTAGTCCTCGATGATCCGACGGAACAACTCCAGGCCCGGACCATTGATCGAGTCGGTGATGGAGTCACGGAACTTGGACACGCGCTGCGCGTTGACATCGTCGACGCTGGGCAGCTCGGCCTCGATAACCTTCGACCGGGTGTGCTTCTCGATCGACTTGAGCAGGTGGCGTTCGCGCGGGGTGACGAACAGCAGCGCATGTCCGGACCGGCCGGCCCGGCCGGTCCTGCCGATGCGGTGCACGTACGACTCGGTGTCGTGCGGGATGTCGTAGTTGACGACATGCGAGATGCGTTCGACGTCCAGACCGCGCGCGGCGACGTCGGTGGCGATCAGGATGTCGATCGTGCCGTCCTTCAGCGCGCTGATCGTGCGCTCACGCTGAGCCTGGTTGATGTCACCGTTGATGGCTGCAGCCGCGAAACCGCGGGCCTTGAGCCGCTCGGCGACCTCCTCGGTGGCCTGCTTGGTGCGGACGAACACGATCATCGCGTCGCCCTCTTCGACCTCGAGCACCCGCGTCAGCGCGTCCAGCTTGCGCGCGCCGGCCACCTGGATGAACCGCTGCGTGATGTTCTCGGCGGTGGCGGTCTTGGCCTTGACCGTGACCTCGACCGGATCGTGCAGGTACTTGGTGGTGATCTTGCGGATGGCCGGCGGCATGGTGGCCGAGAACAGCGCCACCTGCTTGTACTCCGGGGTGTCGGCGAGGATCCGCTCGACCTCTTCGGCGAAGCCCATGGTGAGCATCTCGTCGGCCTCGTCGAGCACCAGGTAGTCCAGGTTCGACAGATCCAGCGTGCCGCGCTCTAGGTGATCAATCACCCGGCCCGGGGTGCCCACCACCACCTGCGCTCCGCGCCTCAGCCCGGACAGCTGAACGGTGTAGGACGCCCCGCCGTAGATGGGCAGCACGTTGATCGCGGGCAGATGCGAGCCGTACCGGCCGAACGCCTCGGCGACCTGCAATGCCAGCTCACGAGTCGGTGCCAGCACCAGCGCCTGGGTGTTGCGGCTGGTGGTGTCGATCTTGGACAGGATCGGGATGGCGAAGGCCGCGGTCTTGCCGGTACCGGTCTGGGCCAGCCCGACCACGTCGGAGCCGGCGAGCATGGCCGGAATGGTCGCGGCTTGGATCGCCGACGGCGATTCATAGCCGACTTCAGTGACTGCCTTCAACACCGCAGGGTGGATCTGCAGGTCGGCAAACGTTGGGGCGGTATCCCCCGAATCCGGGTCTGGCGAGGTCATCGGTTCAGAAGTCTAGTGCCAATCGACGGGAATCCTGGCCGCGCGCCTGCACAAACCCGCCACAGGAGCGCGGTAGGTTGCCCAACTGTGAAACGGGTCGCAATGTTCACCATGGCCCCCGGCGCCATCTTGGCGGCTGTGCTCACTCTCGCGGGGTGCGGATCGGGCGATTCAACCGTCTCCAAAACCCCCGATGCGGGACCCGGCCCGGCCCCGACCTCGGTGTCCGCACCTGCCCCGAAGGCCGCTCCGACGTCAGCACCACCACAGGCCGACCCCTGCGCGGTGAACCTGGCCGCCCCGGAGATCGCCAAGGCCGTCTCCGAGCTGCCCCGTGATCCGCGCAGCAATCAGGCCTGGAGCCCCGAGCCGGTGGCGGGCAACTTCAACGAGTGCGCACAGCTGTCGGCGGTGATCGTGCGGGCCAACACCAACACCGAGCACCCCAACACCCGGGCGGTGCTGTTCCACCTCGGCAAGTTCATCCCGACCGGCGTGCCCGACACCTACGGCTTCAATGGCATCGACAAATCGGTCAGCACCGGTGACACCGTGGCGCTGCAGTACTCCGGCGGATTCCACGGGCTGGCCAGCACCGTGAAGTTCCGCTGGAACGGCAGCGGTGTGGAGTTGACGGGCAACGTCTAGCTTCATCCCGATGTCGGTGCCCTCACCTACAGTGGCAGCGTGTTCGTCACCGACGAGGGCGCGTCGGGTCCGACGGTCATCTACAGCGCCTCGGATCTGGCCGCGGCCGCCCGCTGTGAGTACGCCCTGCTGCGTTCCTTCGACGCGCAGCTCGGTCGTGGCCCTGCGGTGTCGTCCGACGACGAACTGCTCGCTCGCACCGCACAACTCGGCGGCGAACACGAGCAGCGCCATCTCGAGGACCTGCGCGCGCACTCTGAGGTGACGGTGATCGGCCGGCCCACCTACACGGCGGCGGGGCTGACGACGGCGGCCGAAGCCACCCTCGAAGCAGCGCAACGCCGCGACCCGGCGATCTATCAGGCCGCGATGTTCGACGGACGGTTCGCCGGGTTCGCCGACTTCCTGATCTGGGACGGTCAGCGCTACCGCCTGCGGGACACCAAACTGTCCCGCTCGGTCAAGGTGGAGGCGCTGCTCCAGCTGGCCGCCTACGCCGATGTGCTGTCGGGCGCCGGCGTGCCGGTCGCCGATGAGGTCGACCTCGTCCTCGGCGACGGGGCGATATCCAGCTACCGCGTCGACGAACTGCTGGCGGTGTACCGCCCGCGGCGCACCGCGCTTCAGGCACTGCTCGACGGTCACCTGGCCGGCGGCACCGCAGTGCAGTGGTCCGACGACACGGTGCGGGCGTGTTTCGGCTGCAGTGAATGCGAGCAGCAGATCCGCGCCACCGAGGACCTGTTCCTGGTGGCCGGAATTCGGGCCAGCCAGCGCGCCCGGCTCATCGAGGCCGGTGTCACCACCACCCGTCAACTGGCCGACCACACCGATGCGGTGCCCGGGTTGGCCCAGCGCGCCCTGACCGCGCTGAGCGGGCAGGCCCGGCTACAGGTGGCACCGCGGCCAGATGGCAAGCCGCCCTACGAAGTCGCCGATCCGCAACCGCTGATGCTGCTGCCGGATCCGGACAAGGGCGACCTGTTCTTCGACTACGAAGGCGACCCGTTGTGGACGGCCAACGGACAGGACTGGGGCCTGGAATACCTGTGGGGTGTCCTGGGCGCCGAAGGGAACTTCCAGCCGTTGTGGGCGCACGACCGGGCCAGCGAACGCCAGGTACTCATCGATTTCCTGGACCTGGTCCGCAAGCGGCGCAAGCGTTTTCCCAAGATGCACATCTACCACTACGCGCCCTATGAGCGCAGCACCCTGCTGCGTCTGACCGGCCGCTACGGGGTCGGCGAGAACGATGTCGACGACCTGCTGCGCAACGGTATCCTCGTCGATCTGCTTCCGTTGGTACGCAAGAGCATTCGCGTCGGCACCGAGAACTACAGCATCAAATCGCTGGAACCGCTGTACATGGGTAACGAATTGCGCGGCGGTGAGGTCACCAAGGCCACCGATTCGATCACCGAATACGCACGCTACTGCGCACTGCGCGACGCCGGTCACCACGACGAGGCTGCCACCGTACTCAAGGAGATCGAGGACTACAACCGCTACGACTGCCGGTCCACCCACCGGCTGCGGGACTGGCTGATCAATCGAGCGTTCGAAGCCGAGGTGCCACCGCGCGGCCCACAACCGGTGCGCGACGGAGCACCGATCGAGAAAGCCGACGCCGTCGACCGCAAGCTGATGCGCTTCGCCGGTGACGGAGTGGAACCTCGAACGGCCGAGCAACAGGCGGTGGCACTCATCGCCGCGGCCCGCGGTTTCCACAAACGTGAGGACAAACCGTTCTGGTGGGGTCATTTCGATCGGATCAACAGTCCTGTCGACGAATGGGCCGACAGCACAGGTGTTTTCGTCGCCGAACAAGCCCGGGTCGTGACCGACTGGCACACTCCGCCCCGGGCCCGCAAACCACAACGACAGGTCCTGCTGACCGGCACCATCGACACCGGGGAGCTGGGCACCGAGATGTACGCGCTCTACGCCCCGCCGGCACCGGCAGGCCTGTCCGACGACCCGGACCGTCGCGGCTTCGGCAGCGCCGCCGTCGTCGAGTGCAACAACCCGGATGCGCCCACCGAGGTGGTGATCACCGAACGCCAACCCAAACACGGCGACGCCTTCGCCCAGGTGCCGTTCGCGCTGACCCCCGGGCCGCCGATCAACACCAAGCCCCTGCAGGCATCCATCGACAGCACGGCAACCACCGTCTCCGCCGGTCTGCCGAAGCTGCCCGCCGACGCGGTGACCGATGTCCTGCTGCGCCGCCCACCCCGCACCGTCAGCGGCCGGGCACTGCCCCGCGGCGGGGAGACCGCCGCCGATATCACCGCGGCCCTGCTGGATCTGAACTCCTCATACCTCGCGGTGCACGGGCCGCCCGGCACCGGCAAGACCCACACGTCGGCGAAGATCATCGCCCGCCTGGCCAACGAATATCACTGGCGGATCGGCATCGTCGCGCAGTCACACGCGGTGATCGAGCATCTGCTGGATCAGGTGATCGACGCCGGGGTGGACGCGGCGCTGGTTGCCAAGAAACGCAAGGGCGCCGACCCCCGGTGGACTGAGATCGGCGAGAACGCCTTCGCGTCGTTCATCGCTGATCATCCCGGATGCGTGATCGGCGGCACCGCATGGGATTTCGCGAACGAGGCCCGGGTCCCGCGCCTTTGCCTCGACCTGCTGGTGATCGAAGAGGCCGGCCAGTTCAACCTGGCCAATACCGTCGCGGTGGCCCCGGCCGCACGCAACCTTCTGCTCCTGGGGGATCCGCAGCAATTGCCCCAGGTCTGCCAGGGCACCCATCCGGCACCGGTCGACGATTCCGCATTGGGGTGGCTGGTCGAGGGCGCGCACACGCTGCCGGCCGATCGCGGCTATTTCCTGGACTGCTCGTTCCGGATGCATCCGGCAGTGTGCGGCCCGGTGTCGCGCCTGTCCTATGACGGTCGGCTGAAGTCACACGAAAAGGTCAGTGGCGCACGCAAACTCGACGGTATCGAACCCGGAGTTCGGGTACTCGAGGTCGGGCACCTGGGCAATTCGACCGACAGTCCCGAAGAGGCCGCAGCGATCGTCGCGGCCATCACCGGCCTGCTCGGCGCCACCTGGACCGACGAGCACGGCAGCACGCCGCTGGGGCAGGACCACTTCCTGGTGGTGACGCCCTACAACGCCCAGGTGACCACCGTGCGTCGAGCTCTCGACGCGGCGGGCCTGACCGAGGTACAGGCCGGCACGGTGGACAAGTTTCAGGGCCGACAGGCACCTGTGGTCTTCGTATCGATGACGGCGTCCTCGGCCGCCGATGTGCCCCGCGGGATCGGGTTCCTGCTGAACCGCAACCGGCTCAACGTGGCGATCAGCCGGGCCAAATATGTCGCGTACATCGTGCGCTCACCCCAGCTCACCGACTATCTGCCGGCTCAGCCGGACAGCCTGATCGCGCTCGGTGCATTCCTGGCCCTGACCGATCCTGTGATACACCCGACCGGTGACTGAAACGCTTACCGAAACGCTTGCCGGGATCGTCGGTGCCGGGTACGTCACCACCGACCCCGACGTGTTGGACGGTCGCTGCGTCGACCACACCGGGCGTTACCGCGGACAGGCCACCGCGCTGGTCCGCCCCGGCAGCGCCGACGAAGTGGCCGCGGTGCTGCGGGCCTGCCGCGACGCCGGAGCGTGTGTCACGGTGCAGGGCGGCCGAACCTCGCTGGTGGCCGGGACGGTGCCCGAGAACGACGACATCCTGCTGTCCACCGAGCGACTCACCGAGATCGGCACCGTCGACACCGTCGAGCGCCGGGTCAGTGTCGGCGCCGGGACTCCCCTGGCCGCCGTGCAGCGGGCTGCCACCGCGGCCGGTCTGGTGTTCGGGGTGGACCTCGCCGCGCGGGAATCGGCCACGGTCGGCGGCATGGCCTCCACCAACGCCGGCGGTCTGCGCACGGTGCGCTACGGCAACATGGGCGAGCAGGTACTGGGCCTGGACGTCGCACTGCCCGACGGGTCGGTGGTGCACCGGCACAGCCGGGTACGACGCGACAACACCGGCTACGACCTGGCCTCCCTCTTCGTCGGCGCGGAGGGCACCCTCGGCGTGATCACCGGGCTGGACCTCCGGCTGCATCCCACCCCCACCCACCGGGTCACCGCCATCTGCGGGTTCGCCAACCTGGACGCACTGGTCGGCGCCGGCCGCATCTTCCGCGACCTCGAGGGCATCGCCGCCCTGGAGTTGATCGACGCCCGAGCCAGCGCACTGACCGCCGAGCACCTCGGCGTGGGCGCCCCGGTCGACGGTGCCTGGCAGCTGCTGATCGAACTGGCCGGTGACAGCGACCAGACCGAACGCCTGGCCGATGCGCTCGAGGGCGCCGACCTCTGCGGCGAACCTGCCGTCGGCGTCGACACGAACTCCCAGCAGCGGTTGTGGCAGGTGCGCGAATCGGTGGCCGAGGTACTCGGATTGTTCGGCCCGCCACTGAAATTCGATGTCTCCCTGCCGCTGTCGGCCATCCAGGGTTTCGCCGACGCGGCCGCCGAATTGATCGCCAGCCACGCGCCAGACGCCATCCCGGTGCTGTTCGGTCACATCGGCGAGGGCAACCTGCACCTGAACGTGCTGCGCTGCTCCACCCAGTCCGAACCCGGGCTGTACGCCGCGATGATGACGCTGATCGCCGACTGCGGCGGCAACGTCAGCTCAGAACACGGCGTCGGCTCACGCAAACGCGACTACGTGGCGATGTCACGCACCGAGGCCGACATCGCGGCAATGCGCACGGTCAAGGCCGCGTTCGACCCCGGTGGTCACCTCAATCGCGCCGTACTGTTCGGTCACGCTCGGACATGAACTCGGCGTAGAGGTTCTCCCACCGGTCAGGGTCAGCGGATACCGGTTGAGCCACGGGGACCGCCCGGAATGCATCCGTCACCGCCTCGGCGTCCACTGCGTCGTCGTCGCCGTCATGGCTCACGGTGAACTCGACGTAGTCGTCGTCATCGTCGTCACGAGGATCGATGTAGGGCTCCGGGTCGGGCTCCGCCGCCAAGGTGGGCTGGGCATCGAAACCGAGCAGGAACAGGGCCGCCACCACACCGAACAGCGCGACGAACGCGGGCAGCAGCATCGACTGCGACATCGCCGCGGCGAACGGCGCGTGCAGGAACTCGGGCAGCTCGGCCGCCGAACCCTCCCCGCGCGGCGCCGCACTTGCCGCCCCCGGCAGTTCGGCGCCGATGCGCGACGTCATGTACGCCGCGATACCGGCGCTGCCCAGCACCGACCCGACCTGGCGCGTGGCGTTGTACACACCCGACCCGGCCCCGGCCAGGTCCGGCGGCAGGTTGCGCGTCGCCGTCGCGGCCAGCGGCGACCAGATGAATGCCATCCCGACGCCCATCACCACCTGCGGCAGCAGCAGCCGCCAGATCGGCGTCGTCGGCGTCATCTCCAGCGCCAGCCAGGTCAACCCGATCGCCATGGCCGAGAAGCCGAAGCCGATCACCGGCGTCGGATGCGCCCGGTCGACGATGCGGCCCACCACCGGTGCCAGCACACCGCTGGCGATCGCGGTCGGCGCGGTCAACAGGGCCGAGCGGATCGGCGACAGCCCGCACACGGTCTGGGCGTAGAACATCAACGGCAGGATCATCGCGGTCACCGCGAACCCGATCGTCGCGACGCCCACGTTGGCCAGGCTGAAGTCGCGGTCTTTGAAGATCCGCAGCGGGATCAGCGGCTCGGCGGTGTTGACCGCCTGCCAGCACACGAACGCCACCATCACCGCGATGCCGACGGCCCCGGTGGCCCACACCCACGGCGCCCAGTCCCGCGACTGCCCCTCCTGCAGCGCGAACACGATCAGGAACATGCCGACGCCGGACAACACCACGCCCAGCACGTCGAACCGGTGCGGCTGGGTCGGCAGCACCGGAACCAACCACACCGCCAGCGCCAGACCCAGGATTCCGATCGGCACGTTGACGAAGAAGATCCACTGCCAGCCCAGTCCCCCGACCAGCACGCCACCGGCCAGCGGCCCGACCAGGGTGGCCACCCCGGCGGTCGCACCCCACACGCTCATCGCCACCCCGCGCCGCTCGGGCGGGAAGATGCGGGTGATCGTCGACAACGTCTGCGGCGTCAACAACGCCGCGCCGATGCCCTGCACCACGCGTGCGGCGATCAACATCTCGACGCTGCCGGCCAGACCACACCACAGCGAGGCCAAGGTGAACACGGCCAGTCCGGCCAGATAGAGGTTCTTGGGCCCGTACACATCGCCGAGCCGACCGGCGACGAGCAACGGCACCGCATAAGCGAGCAGGTACGCACTGGTCACCCAGATGACCCCGTCGTAGTCCGCACCGAGCTGATCCATGATCGTGGGGTTGGCGACCGCGACGATCGTCGCGTCCACCAGGATCATGAAGAAGCCGACCATCATGGCCCACAGCGCGTTCCACGGATTCTCCGGACGCGCGGACACCCTGCCCTGCGGGCTCGGGGTGCGGGCGTTCAGCACTGGAGACATGTCGAATGTGGTGGGTTGGGCCTCGGGTCCGACCTAATTTGGGTTGTTGGCGCGCCCAGCCGACGCTACCCGGGACGGGTCAGGCCGGCTCGACAACCGCCTCCGGAGCGACGTCGAGCGTGTCGCCTGGGTATTCGCCGGCATCGTCGTCACCGTTACGCCGGCCCACCATCAGCAGCGCCGCCAAGGCGATCGCCATGCCGGCCGTCATCACCCACGACAACGCCGGCGCACCGTTGCCCAGGGCCCCGATCGCGGGTGCCACCGCGGCACCGAGCCCGAACTGCGCCGCGCCCAGCAGCGCGGCCGCCGTTCCGGCAGCGTCGGGATGGCGCGACAGCGCCACCGCCGGGGCATTGGGAAGCACCAGGCCCATCCCGGCCAGGATCGCCAGCACCGGCACCAAGAACGCGGACAGCCCGCCCACGTGCGCGACGGTCAGTGCGACGAACACCACGCCGGCCAGCGTCGACCAGGTCAGCGCCGCCACCGTGATGGCCTGCGGCGAGAACCGGCGCAGCAACACCACGTTGAACTGTGTGGAGCCGATCAGCGCGATGGCGCCCGCGGCGAACACCAGCGCGAACGCCTGCTGGTCCAGACCGTAATGGCCCTGCAGGACGAACGGCGCGGCCGAGATGTAGGCGAACAGCCCGGACATGCCCAGCGCGGCGACCAGCACCAGGATCACGAACCGCGAGTCACGCAGAAGCTCGACGTAGGTGCCGATGATGCCGCCCACCGCCAGCGGGCGCCGGTGCGAAACCGGCAGCGTCTCGGGCAGGGCGAGCGCAGCCATCACCAACAGTCCGCCGGCCGCCACCACCAACGCGACGAAGACCCAGTGCCAGGACCCGTGCAACAGCACCGCCGCGCCCAACGACGGGGCCAGCACCGGAGCCACCCCGAGCACCAGCATCAACCGCGACATCACCGTCGCCGCCGCCGTGCCGCTGTAGAGGTCACCGACCACGGCGATGGCCACCACCGAGGCGGCCGCCGCACCCATGCCCTGCAGTCCGCGGGCCAGCCCGAGGATCGCGATGTTGGGCGCCAGTACACACAGCACCGAGGCCACCATGTGCAGCACGATGCCCGCCATCAAGGGACGCCTGCGGCCCAGCGAATCGGACAGCGGGCCGACGATCAGCTGGCCGAGTGCCAGGCCGGCCAGGGTGCCGGTGAGCGTCAACTGCGACACCGAGGAGGAGACCGAGAGCTCGTCGGCGATCCGGGGCAGCGCCGGCAGATACATGTCGATGGTCAGCGGCCCCAGCGCCACCAGGGCGCCCAGCACCAGGATCATCCGGATCCGGCCCGGCATCCGAGTGTGCGCTGTTGCCGATGCTGCCTGCCCCACGTCGGGCGATGATGCCATGAAGTTGAACAGCCCCGCATTTGAGTTTTTTGTTCCCCGTCACGTCCGGCGGACGTACGCAGTGACAGCCGTCACCCTCGGGCACCCGCAGCCGGTCGTCGTTCGTTCTCCCGGCGTCAGGTCACGCGTTAGCCTGGCAGTCAACGATGGGTTCACACCTGGGAGGCCCCGAAGTGCGTGCGCGGTCCAAGCCACAACTGCCTGCGACGGTCGAGGCGTCCGAAGATCCCAGCGCCGCCGCCAGGGTGCTCTCGACCATCATCGAGGGCAGCTCACGGGTCCAGGCGCCCGCGGTCAAGGCGTACGTGGATCGGCTGCGCAGCAACCAGCCCGATGCCACCCCGGCCCAGATCGTCACCCGGCTCGAGAAGCACTACCTGGCCGCAGTGATGGCCAGCGGTGCCGCCGTCGGCTCCGCGGCGGCGTTCCCGGGCATCGGGACCCTGGTGGCCCTGTCGGCCGTCGCCGGCGAGACAGTCGTGTTCCTCGAAGCCACGTCGGTGTTCGTGCTGGCGGTCGCCGAGGTCCACGGCATCCCCGCCGACCACCGCGAACGGCGCCGCGCCCTGGTGCTCTCGGTGCTCGTCGGCGATGACAGCAAGCACGCCATCGCCGACCTCCTGGGCACCGGACGCACCAGCGGCGCATGGCTGTCCGACGGTGCCGCGACCCTACCGTTGCCCGCCGTCTCGCAGCTCAACTCCCGGCTGGTCAAGTACTTCGTCAAGCGGTATACGCTCAAGCGCGGCGCGATGGCTTTCGGCAAGATGCTGCCGGTGGGTATCGGTGCTGTCATCGGCGGTGTCGGCAACCGGCTGATGGGTAAGAAGATCGTCGCCAACGCCCGCCAGGCGTTCGGCGCGCCCCCGCCGCGGTGGCCTGCAACGCTGCATGTACTGCCGTCCGCAAAGTCCTGAGGCCCATGCCGACCTCGGGTCGCGCCGAAAGGCGATAGCCTTTATGCGGCGGTCGAGCGGGGTCAACCGCCCACAGAAGAAACACAAGCGGCAAGCCTCCTTGTGACGGCGAGCCGGACATAAGAATCGAGGCGAGTGTCTGCCGTGAGCAGTTCACCTTCACCATTCGGGCAGAACGAGTGGTTGGTCGAGGAGATGTATCGCAAGTTCCGCGAGGATCCCTCTTCGGTGGATCCGAGTTGGCACGAATTTCTGGTCGACTACTCCCCTGAGCCCACCACCGACAACACCGTCGCCAACGGTCAGTCGACGGCGCCGGCAGCGCCGGCAGCGCCAGCAGCGCCGGCTGCGCCGGCAGCAACTCCGGCCGCGCCTGCGGCGGCCGCTCCGGCAACCGCCGCTCCGGCGGCGCCCGCGAAGCCTCCGGCAAAAGCGGCTCCGGCCAAGGCTGCGCCGGCCGCTCCCACCGCGGCCGAGGGCGACGAGACGCAGGTGCTGCGCGGCGCGGCAGCAGCCGTCGTCAAGAACATGAACGCTTCGCTGGAGGTGCCCACCGCGACGAGCGTGCGGGCCATCCCGGCCAAGCTGATGATCGACAACCGCGTCGTCATCAACAACCACCTCAAGCGCACCCGCGGCGGCAAGGTCAGCTTCACCCACCTGCTCGGCTACGCCATCGTGCAGGCGGTCAAGAAGTTCCCGAACATGAACCGGTACTTCGCCGAGGCCAACGGCAAGCCCGCCGCGGTCACGCCGGCCCACACGAATCTGGGCCTGGCCATCGACCTGCCCGGCAAGGACGGCAGCCGCTCACTGGTCGTGGCCGCGATCAAGCGCTGCGAGACCATGCATTTCGGCCAGTTCATCGCAGCATACGAGGACATCGTGCGGCGGGCCCGCGACGGCAAGCTGACCGCCGAGGACTTCTCCGGCGTGACGATCTCGCTGACCAACCCGGGCACCATCGGCACCGTGCACTCGGTGCCGCGGCTCATGCAGGGCCAGGGCGCCATCATCGGTGCCGGCGCCATGGAGTACCCGGCCGAGTTCCAGGGCGCCAGCGAGGAACGCATCGCCGACCTGGGCATCGGCAAGCTGATCACCCTGACCTCGACGTATGACCACCGCATCATCCAGGGCGCGGAGTCGGGTGACTTCCTGCGCACCATCCACCAGTTGCTGCTGGACGACGAGTTCTTCGACGAGATCTTCCGCGAACTCGGCATCCCGTACGAGCCGGTGCGCTGGCGCACGGACAACCCGGACTCCATCGCCGACAAGAACGCACGCGTCATCGAACTGATTGCGGCCTACCGCAACCGCGGCCACCTGATGGCCGACATCGACCCGCTGCGGCTGGACAACACCCGGTTCCGCAGTCACCCGGACCTCGACGTCAACACCCACGGGCTGACGCTGTGGGACCTGGACCGCGAGTTCAAGGTGGACGGGTTCTCCGGCAAGCAACACATGAAGCTGCGCGATGTGCTGTCGGTGCTGCGGGATGCGTACTGCCGCCACATCGGCGTGGAGTACACCCACATCCTCGAGCCCGAGCAGCAACGCTGGCTGCAGGAACGCGTCGAGATCAAGCATGACAAGCCGACCGTCGCCGAGCAGAAGTACATTCTGAGCAAGCTCAATGCGGCCGAGGCGTTCGAGACCTTCCTGCAAACCAAATACGTTGGGCAGAAGCGCTTCTCGCTCGAAGGTGCAGAGACCGTCATCCCGATGATGGACGCCGCGATCGACCAGTGCGCCGAGCACGCGCTCGACGAGGTCGTCATCGGCATGCCACACCGCGGCCGGCTCAATGTGCTGGCCAACATCGTCGGCAAGCCCTACAGCCAGATCTTCACCGAGTTCGAGGGCAACCTGAACCCGTCGCAGGCGCATGGCTCCGGCGACGTGAAATACCACCTCGGCGCATCCGGCAACTACATCCAGATGTTCGGCGACAACGACATTCAGGTGTCGCTGACCGCCAACCCGTCGCACCTCGAAGCGGTCGACCCGGTGCTCGAGGGCCTGGTCCGAGCCAAGCAGGATCTACTGGACGGCAGCAGGGACGCCGACGTCTCCGGTGAGTACCCCGTCGTCCCGCTGATGTTGCACGGCGACGCGGCATTCGCCGGCCAGGGCGTGGTCGCCGAGACGCTGAACCTCGCGCTGCTCAACGGTTACACGACCGGCGGCACCGTCCACATCGTGGTCAACAACCAGATCGGGTTCACCACGGCGCCAACGGATTCGCGCTCCAGCGAGTACTGCACCGACGTCGCCAAGATGATCGGTGCGCCGATCTTCCACGTCAACGGCGACGACCCGGAGGCCTGCGCCTGGGTGGCGCGGCTGGCCGTGGACTTCCGCCAGGCGTTCAAGAAGGACGTCGTCATCGACATGCTGTGCTACCGCCGCCGCGGACACAACGAAGGCGACGACCCGTCGATGACCCAGCCGTACATGTACGACGTCATCGACACCAAGCGCGGCTCCCGCAAGGCCTACACCGAGGCCCTGATCGGCCGCGGCGACATCTCGATGAAAGAGGCCGAGGACGCCCTGCGCGACTACCAGGGCCAGCTCGAGCGGGTGTTCAACGAGGTGCGCGAACTGGAGAAGCACGCCGCCGAACCCAGCGAGTCCGTCGAGTCCGACCAGCAGATCCCGCAGCGGCTGGCCACCGCGGTGGACAAGTCGCTGCTGGCCCGGATCGGCGATGCCCACCTGGCCCTGCCGGACGGGTTCACCGTGCACCCGCGCGTCAAGCCGGTGCTGGAGAAGCGCCGGGAGATGGCCTACGAAGGCAAGGTCGACTGGGCATTCGCCGAGCTGCTCGCGCTCGGGTCGCTCATCTCGGAGGGCAAGCTGGTCCGGTTGAGCGGCCAGGACACCCAGCGCGGCACGTTCACCCAGCGCCACGCCGTCATCGTCGACCGCAAGACCGGCGAGGAGTTCACCCCGCTGCAGCTGCTGGCCACGAGCACCGACGGCACCCCGACCGGCGGCAAGCTCCTGGTGTACAACTCGGCGCTGTCGGAGTACGCCGCGGTGGGCTTCGAATACGGCTACTCGGTGGGCAACCCGGACGCAATGGTGTTGTGGGAGGCCCAGTTCGGCGACTTCGTCAACGGCGCCCAGTCGATCATCGATGAGTTCATCAGCTCCGGTGAGGCCAAGTGGGGTCAGCTGTCCGACGTCGTGCTGCTGCTGCCGCACGGCCACGAGGGCCAGGGCCCCGACCACACGTCGGGCCGCATCGAGCGCTTCCTGCAGCTGTGGGCCGAGGGTTCGATGACCATCGCGGTGCCGTCGACCCCGGCGAACTACTTCCACCTGTTGCGCCGCCACGGCCTCGACGGCATCCAGCGTCCGCTGATCGTCTTCACCCCGAAGTCGATGCTGCGCAACAAGGCCGCCGTCAGCGACATCCGGGACTTCACCGAGAACAAGTTCCGCTCGGTGCTGGAGGAAGCCTCCTACACCGATGGTGAGGGCGACCGCAGCAAGGTCACCCGGGTCCTGTTGTGCAGCGGCAAGATCTATTACGACCTGGCGGCACGCAAGGCCAAGGACAACCGTGAGGACGTCGCGATCGTGCGTCTCGAACAGCTCGCCCCGCTGCCGCGGCGCCGGCTGGCGGAGACTCTGGACCGCTACCCGAACGCCACGGAGAAGTTCTGGGTACAGGAGGAGCCGGCCAACCAGGGTGCATGGCCGTCACTGGGCCTGACCCTGCCCGAGGTGCTGCCGGACTACTTCACCCCGATCAGGCGGATCTCGCGGCGCGCGATGTCGGCTCCGTCCTCGGGGTCGTCGAAGGTACATGCCGTCGAACAGCAGGAGATCATCGATCTGGCCTTCGGGTAACCAGCTTCCCTGATCTCCGAAGTCAACGAAATGGTCGCTGCCGCACGACGGTAGCGACCATTTCGCTTCTTTCGGGGCGGGTTTCGATCAGGGTGCGCACAACGCTGGGCGGGGCGAGTGGCGCTAACTAGACAACTAGGGTGACATTGACGCCCGTCGCCGCCCCCGCCCAGACGGGCCCAGCGACACCCACCAATCCCGCCACGGTGCGCACCGCGGTCCTGGCCAGCGTGCTCGGGACGACGATCGAGTGGTACGACTTCTTCCTGTACGCCACGGCCGCGAGCCTGGTGTTCAACCACACCTTCTTCCCGGACCAGAGCTCTTTCGTCGGCACGATGCTGGCGTTCGCCACGTTCGCGGTCGGGTTCCTGGTCCGGCCCATCGGCGGATTCGTCTTCGGTCACATCGGCGACCGGATCGGCCGCAAGAAGACGCTCGCCCTGACGATGCTGCTGATGGGCACGGCCACCGCGTTGATGGGTGTGCTGCCCACCGCGGCGCAGATCGGTGTGCTGGCGCCGATCCTGCTTCTGGTGTTGCGCGTGGTTCAGGGATTCGCCCTCGGCGGTGAGTGGGCCGGCGCGGTGCTGCTGGCCGTCGAGCACAGCCCTCGTCATCGCCGCGGATTGTTCGGGAGCATCCCCCAGGTCGGGCTGGCGCTGGGCCTGGCGCTCGGCACCGGAGTGTTCGTGCTGTTGCAGCTGTGGCTGTCGGCCGAGGCGTTCCAGGCCTACGGGTGGCGGATCGCGTTCCTGTTCAGCGTCGTGCTGGTGATCTTCGGCGTCGTGGTGCGGTTCCGGGTGGCCGAGACCCCGGCGTTCGAGAAGCTGCGCGACGACGACGAACGCTCGGCGGTCCCCGTGAAGGAGATCTTCCGTCCCCCGACGCTGCGCTCGACCGTGCTGGGCCTCTTGTCACGCTGGGGCGAGGGCGCCGCGTTCAACACCTGGGGCGTGTTCACCATCTCGTATGCCACCGCGACCCTGCACCTGGGCAAGGTGCCCGTCCTGACCGTGGTGACCGCGGCAGCGCTGCTCATGGCGGTGCTGCTGCCGGTGTCGGGTCTGCTGGCCGACCGGTTCAGCCCGAAGGCCGTCTACGCGTCGGGCATCGCCGCGTACGCGGTCGTGGTGTTCCCGGCGTTCGCGTTGTTCGGCACCGGCAACATCGTGGCGTACGCGGTGGGAATGTTGTTGGCGTTCGGGGTCATTCACGCCTGGTTCTACGGCGCGCAGGGCACGCTGTACGCGTCACTGTTCCCGACCCGCACCCGCTACACGGGGCTGTCGACGGTGTATCAGCTCTCCGGGGTCTACGCCTCTGGCCTGACCCCGCTGATCCTGACGGCGTTGATCGCGGCGGGCGGCGGCACCCCCTGGTTGGCGTGCGGGTACCTGGTGGCCACCGCGGTGATCAGCGTCGTCGCGACACTGTTGCTGCGCCCCGAGCACTAGGCGGCAGCAAGAGTCAGCACGTCAGTACCAGCGGGCCGGACTCGGTGATCGCCACGGTGTTCTCGGTGTGGGCGGTACGGGAGCCGTCGGCCGATCGGATGGTCCACCCGTCGCGGTCGTAGACGATGCGGTTGGTGCCGGCGGCAAGCCACGGTTCGAGCGCCAGCGTCATCCCCGCCCGCAACTTCATGCCGCGGCCCGGATTGCCGCGGTTGGGCACGTGCGGGTCCTCATGCATGGTCCGGCCCAGCCCGTGCCCACCGAATTCGAGGTTGACCGGGTAGCCATAGTCGGCCGCGACGGCGCCGATGGCGGCCGAGATGTCGCCGAGCCGGTTACCCGGCCGTGCTTCGGCCGTTCCGGCGGCCAGCGCCTCCTCGGTGGCCCGGACCAGTCGCACGTCGGCGGCCGCGGGGGTTCCGACGATCACGGTGCGCGCCGAGTCAGCCACCCAACCATCGATGGACACCGCGAAGTCCATGCTGAGCACATCGCCGTCGCACAGCCGGTAGTCATGCGGAAGGCCATGCAGCACAGCGTCGTTGACCGACAGGCAGATGACGTTGCGGAACGGACCTTTGCCGAACGACGGGTCGTAGTCCCAGTAGCAGGACTCGGCGCCGCGGCGTTTGACCATGTCGCGGGCGTGGTGTTCGAGGTCGAGCAGGTTCACTCCGATCGCGGCGAGCCCACTCAGCTCGCTGAGCACCTCGGCCACGAACCGCCCGGTGACCCGCATCTTCTCGATCTCGGCGTCGGTCTTCAGCTCGATCATGTCTACACCTTCCTCGGTATTTAAATACCAACACTAGCGGTATATAAATACCGGCGCTACCGTGGAGCCGTGGTCCGCACCCCGCTCACACCCGCACAGATCGCGGCCGGCCGACGGCTCGGCGAGACCCTGCGCGCCGCCCGGGGCGCCCGCTCGCTCGACGAGGTGGCCGAACATGCCGGCATCTCCCCGGAGACCCTGCGCAAGATCGAGACCGGCCGGCTGCCCTCCCCCGCGTTCGGCACGGTCGTCGGACTGAGCGACGCCCTCGGAATTCCGCTGGAGGCCCTGGCGCAGGTATGGCGGCCGGTGCGCGCGGCGGCGTCATAGCCCTACCGTGGGAGAAATGGACTCCCCGGATTACGGATTCGACGGCGATTACAACAAGGTGTCGGCACGCAACCAGGCCGCGATTGCCGGCGGCGCGTTCATCGGCCTGCTGATCACGGCGATCATCGGCATCGTTCGCGGTCGACACCGAACCGGCTTGCTCGCAGGGGGTTTGGCCGCGTTGCTGGCGACCACCGTCGGATTGTTCGTGCACGCCACGCGGCGCGGGAAGTTCGCGGTGTGGCGCGACATCCTCGACGACCTGGCCCTGCGGGGCGATGAGACGCTGCTCGATCTCGGCTGCGGGCGCGGCGCGGTGCTGCACGCCGCGGCCAAACGGCTACCGGACGGACGCGCCCTGGGCGTCGACCTGTGGCGTGCCGATCAGACCGGCAACTCGCCGGAGCAGACTCTGGCCAACGCGGCAGCCGAGGGCGTCGCCGACAGGGTCGAGGTACACACCGGCGACATGACCGCGCTGCCGTTCGACGATGCCAGCGTCGACGTCATCGTCAGCAGCCTGGCCATTCACAACATCCCGGATCGCGCCGGCCGGTCCCGCGCACTCGATGAGGCCGCCCGGGTGTTGCGCCCCGGTGGGCGATTGGCGATCGCCGATATCTGGGACACCCGGCGCCACACCGACCGGTTGCGCGCCATCGGCTGGCAAGACGTGCGGCGACGAAATCTCGGCTGGCGGATGTGGTGGGGCGGCCCTTATGTGGGAACTCACCTGGTGACCGCCACCAAGCCAGCCGACGAACGCGAGACCGCGGGTACCGGCTAATCTCGACAAAAGGTCGAACGACACAAGGGAGTGGGCATGGAAGGCTTCGCCGGAAAGGTCGCCGTCGTAACCGGCGCCGGATCAGGCATCGGACAGGCTCTGGCCATCGAGCTGGGACGCTCGGGCGCCAAATTGGCGATCAGCGACGTCGACACCGAAGGCCTGGCCGTCACCGAGGAACGCCTCAAGGCGATCGGCGCCGAGGTCAAGACCGACCGGCTCGACGTCACCGAGCGCGAGGCTTTCCTGCTCTACGCCGACGCTGTCAAGGAGCACTTCGGCAAGGTCAACCAGATCTACAACAACGCAGGCATCGCATTCAGCGGCGACGTCGAGATCAGCCAGTTCAAGGACATCGAGCGGGTGATGGACGTCGACTATTGGGGCGTCGTCAACGGCACCAAGGCCTTCCTGCCGCACCTGATCGCCTCCGGCGACGGGCACGTCATCAACGTCTCCAGCCTGTTCGGCATCTTCTCGGTTCCCGGCCAAGCCGCCTACAACTCGGCCAAGTTCGCGGTGCGCGGCTTCACCGAGGCCCTGCGTCAGGAAATGGCCCTGGCCAAGCATCCGGTCAAGGTGACGTGTGTGCACCCGGGCGGGATCAAGACCGCCATCGCGCGCAATGCCACCGTCGCCGAGGGACTGGACCAGAAGGCGCTCGCGGAAACCTTCGATCGGCAGCTGGCCAACACCACTCCCCAGCGCGCCGCCACGATCATCCTCGAGGCCGTGCGCAAGGACAAGGCGCGCGTGCTGGTCGGGGCCGACGCCAAGATCCTCGACGTCATCGTGCGGATCACCGGCTCCGGCTACCAGAAGCTGTTCGCCTCCGCGATGGGTCGGATGATCCCGCGCTGACGCCGGCCACTGGATCTGCCGAGATCTGGTCGCTGTCGGTGTCGTAGTCGAACAGCTCGCCGTAGCGACCCCAGTCGATCGCGATGTCGAGTTGGCGCTGGGCGTCGTCCGGACCGAACCCACGCCGGAGCAGATCCAGGAAGAACCCGGCCCGCAGGTTTCCATCGGAGCTGGTACCCAGCGCGGTGCAGATGGTGCGGACCAACGGCGCCCGCGTGCGCGCTTGCTCGGCGAAGATCCGCTTGCTCGACTGGATGTCGGCGGTGGTGAATTCACCTCCGGTAACCGTCAATTCGAGGTCCCCGTGGCGCACGTGCAACATCCCGAGCATGGCCGCGGCGTCCACGAGCGGCAGCAGGTCGTCGATCTCGAAGTTGAGTTCGGTGGCGATGTCGGGCAGGTCGGCTTTCCCGCCTCTGGCGTAGACGATCTCGACCAGCCCGGCCAGGCCGCCGACGGTGGCATCCGGCAGCGGGACGCTCGTCGGGGTCGCCTCGGTGGATTCGGGCCGCGCCGCACCGGATTCGGTACCGGTCAACAGCTCGTAGAGCTTGTCGACCAGCGCCTCGAACGCCGGAGCGCGGCGGTCTCTGGGCCGGGCCAGGTCCACGCTGACCTCGGCGCGGATCCGGCCGGGGTTGGCGTCCAGCACGATGACCCGATCGGCGAGCAGCACGGCCTCCTCGATGTTGTGGGTCACCAGGCAGATCGCCTGGGTCGGGAACTGCCCTCCGGTCCACAGCGCCATCAGCTCGGTGCGCAGGTTCTCGGCGGTCAGCACGTCCAGCGCGGAGAACGGCTCGTCCATCAACAGCAGATCCGGCTCCAGCACCAGCGCCCTGGCGAACCCGACCCGCTGCCGCATGCCGCCGGAAAGCTCCTTCGGATAAGCCGATTCGAACCCGTCCAGGCCGATCATGTCGATCGCGGCCAGGGCCTGCGCCCGCCGCCGTGACGGCGACACACCGCGGGCGGCCAGGCCGAGCTCGACATTGTCCTGCACGGTCAGCCACGGCATCAGCGCGAACGTCTGGAACACCATGGCGGTGCCTGGATTCGCGCCGTTGAGCTCGGTGCCGCGATAACGGACGGAGCCGCTCGTCGGGGCGATCAGGCCGGCGATCGTGCGCAGCAGGGTCGACTTGCCGGAGCCGGAGCGGCCCAGCAGTGCGACGACCTCGCGGGCCCGCAGGTCCAGCTTGATGTCGTCGAGCACCAGCAGGGAGTCACCGGCCGACCCGGTGAAACTCTTGCTCACGCCGTCGACGCTGACCAGTACGTTGTCGGTCATGGGAACCTCCATCGGATTTCGTTTCAGGACAAGGAGAATCGGCGTTCGGACAAGGTGTACAGGCGACGCCAGAACAGCCGGTTGGTCGCGACCACGTACATGCTCATGACGATCACGCCGACGAGGATGCGGCCGCCGTCGCCTGCCGCGGTCGCATGGGTGATGTAGGCACCCAGACCGGTTGCGGTCAGCGTGGTGCCGTTGAAGCTGACCACCTCGGCCACGATCGACGCATTCCAGGCCCCGCCCGCGGCAGTGATGCCGCCCGTGACATAGCTCGGGAAGATCGCGGGAAGAATCAGCTTGCGCCACCAGAGCATTCGCGGTAGCCGGAGATTGGCGGCGGCCTCGCGCAGGTCGTTGGGGATCGCGCTGGCCCCCGCGATGACATTGAACAGGATGTACCACTGCGCACCGAGTGCCATCAACAGGATGCCGCCGATGTTCAGGCTGATGCCGGTGAACAGCAACACCGCGGTGACCAGAGGGAACAGGAAGTTCGCCGGAAACGACGCCAGCACCTGGACCACCGGTTGCGCCAGCCGGGACACCTTGGGGTTCAATCCGATCCACACCCCCACCGGAACCCAGATCGCGGTCGCGACCGCCACCAGCACCACGACCCGGGCAAAGGTTGCCAGCCCGAGTAGCAGTGCATCGCCGACCTCGCCGAGACCGACGGTGCTCGAGATGAAACCGATCGCGCGGTAGCAGCCGTACCCGATGAGTACCGCCAGAACGACCCCGAACACCCAGTCCCCCAACCGGCGCCGGGCCATCGCGGTCCGTAGTGGGCGCTCGGCGACGCCGAACACCGACATCACCCGATCCATCGGGTAGACCAGAAAACCGAGCGGACGTCCCACCAGGCGCGAGACATTCGACCGGCGCAACACGTCCAGGGTGATACTGCGCGGCGCCTGCGCCGCCTCGGAATCCTCCATCCGGAACCGTTCCACCCAGGCCGTGAGCGGGCGCCAGAACAGCACGTTCACCCCGACCACCATCACGATCATCACCGAGATCGCCACCAGCACCTTGTTCAGTTCACCTGCGTCGCTCGCGGCGGCGACGAACGCGCCGATACCCGGCAACGCGAATTCGTGGTTGTTGACGCTGAGCGCCTCGGCCGCGGTGAGGAAGAACCAGCCGCCGCCGAAACTCATCATGCCGTTCCACACCAGCGGGATCATGCCGCCGGGCAGATCCGCCCGCCAGAACCGTTGCCACCGAGACAGTCTCAGCAGACGACAGGCCTCATCCAGCTCACGCGGCTGCGATTTCAGCGAGTAGTAGAACGAGAACGTCATGTTCCAGGCCTGCGACGTGAAGATCGCGAAGATCGCGGCGCATTCCAGCCCGAGCTCCGAGCCCGGGAACAACGCGATGAAGCCGGTGATGGTGATCGATAAGAAGCCCAGGATCGGCACCGACTGCAGGATGTCCAGCAGTGGGATCAGCACCTTCTCGGCCCGCCGCAAGCGTGCCGCGGCGGTGGCGTAGACGAAGGTGAACACCAGCGACAGCCCGAGCGCGGCGAACATGCGCAACAGCGACCGGCCCGCGTAGTACGGCAGATTCGCCAGATCGGTGGACACCGAGGACGGGGCGGAGGTCACCTGCCACGGCA
This sequence comes from Mycobacterium sp. NPDC004974, assembly GCF_053600815.1. Classification (NCBI taxonomy): domain Bacteria; kingdom Bacillati; phylum Actinomycetota; class Actinomycetes; order Mycobacteriales; family Mycobacteriaceae; genus Mycobacterium; species Mycobacterium sp. NPDC004974. Next base: position 152,798 of record NZ_JBSGAQ010000003.1, read on the forward strand.
CTGCGGCGCTCTGCACGAGCCGCACGACCACCCACAGCACCGCGGCCGCGCCGACGAACACCAGCACGTCGGCAGCCACGCTGCGGGACGGTCGCGACAGAGCGCCGCGGGTCGGAAAGGTTTGTGTCACAGCCATATCGCCTCAGTCCTGATCCTCGTTGGTCTCTGGTTCGTCGATCTGCCACCGCACACTGATCACCGACGGCTCGAACGACAACCGGCTGACCGCCGTCTCCATGCCCTTGTCGTCACGCCCGGGTGCCCTCAGCGTCGCGCACACCTCGACCCGGTCGCCGTCGGCCATGTGCGTGCTCTGCACCGATTGCAGCGCAAAATCGGTGCGGGACAGTGCATCTACCAGAACTGTGCGCACGTGCGCCTCGGCGCTGTCGGCGGCCATCGCGCGGAACGTGTAGGTGGTCGGGGTCTCGGTCCCGGTGTCGGGCTGCCGGTCCACGAACATCCCGACCGGCCGCAGGATCACGTGCACGGCGACCACGACACCGGCACCGGCGACCGCCTCGACGTACATGCCGGCCCCCGCCAGCGCACCGACCGCCGCCGAACACCAGAGGGTGGCCGCGGTGTTCAGCCCGCGCACGGTCAATCCCTCGCGCAGGATCACCCCGCCGCCGAGAAATCCGATACCGGACACAATCTGGGCGGCCACCCGTGTCGGGTCAGCGGTGGCACCGGCGAAGCCGTGCGCCGAGAGCACCACGAAAAGCGTGGCCCCGGCGGCCACCAGCGCATTGGTGCGCAGCCCCGCCATACGCGCCCGGTACTGGCGCTCCAGTCCGATCAGTGCCCCCAGGCCCACCCCGGTCCCAAGGCGCAGCAACATCTCCGCAGTCGTCATCCTGCGCTCGCTTTCGAAATCGTGAAGGAATTACAGCCAGCTACGGTGCCGGCGAAGGTACCTGCGCTTGACCACGTGCGCGGCGAGTCCGTACGCCGCCACGACCGCGGTCAACCACAGTGCGTATGTCATTGGCAACGGACTCATTTGGAGCAAACCGGCCAACGGGGTGAACCCGAGAACCAGACCCACACCCGCCACGACGGCGGCTGCCGCCACCACGATGCGGGCGGGGCGCGCGCCGCGCCACGGCGCCATTGTCGAGCGCAGCACCAGCACCACCGCGAGCTGGGTCAGCAGGCCTTCGACAAACCAACCGGCATGGAACATCGCCGGGTTCTGGCCGGCCCCGAAGATCCACCACAGCGCGGCGAATGTGGCCAGGTCGAACATCGAGCTCAGCACACCGAAGACCACCATGAAGCCGACCAGGCCGTCCGACGGCCACCGTCGCGGCGCACGCAGGTAGTCACGCTCGACCCGGTCCCACGGCAAGGCCAGTTGTGCGGTGTCGTACAGCAGGTTCTGCACCATCAACTGGATGGGCAGCATCGGCAGGAACGGCAGGAGAACACTTGCGGCGACGACCGACAACACGTTGCCGAAGTTCGACGCGGCGGTGATCTTGACGTACTTCATGGTGTTGGCCAGCGTGCGCCGGCCCTCGACCACCGCGCGGGCCACCACTTCGAGATCCTTGTCCAACAGGATCACGTCGGCGGCGTCCTTGGCCGCGTCGGTGGCGGTGTCGGCAGCGATCCCGGCGTCGGCGGTGCGCAACGCCGCGACGTCGTTCACTCCGTCACCGAGAAAGCCGACAGCACAGCCATTTTGGCGGAGCGCGGAAACGATCCTGACCTTGTGCCCCGGCCCCAACTCGGCAAACACCGACGTTCCGGTTACCACCGCGGGTAACCTGTGGTCGCCGATCCGGTCGATCTGGGTACCGACCAACACCCGCTCCGGGTCGACCCCGACCTGGCCGGCGACCTGCCGGGCGACGATCGCGCTGTCGCCGGTGAGAATCTTCACCTCGACGCCGCAGTCGGCGAGCCGGCCGACAGCGGGCGCCGCGCTGGCCCGTACCGGATCGACGAATCCCACGAATCCGGCCAGTATCAGGTCGGTTTCGTCGTCCTCGCGGTAATGCTCCAGGCGGGCGGGTCCCGGCTTGACCGCCACGGCCAGCACCCGCATGCCCTGCCTGCGGTAAGCCTGAACGAGATCGTCGGCCTCCAGCCGGACGTCGTCGCCCAGCGCGACATCCGCCTGCTCCAGCCACACCCGCGAGCAGCGCGGCAGCACCCGGTCGGGATCACCTTTGCAGATCAGTACATGCTCATCCGGCTGGCGCTGCACCACCACACTGGAGCGGCGGCGCGCAGGGTCGAAGGCGATCTCGTCGACCTTGTCGAAAGCGGCCTCGGCCAGCAACGGCATGCCGTGTTCGGCCAGCATCTCGCACATCGCGGCGTCCAGCCGGTCGTGCGACTCATCGGCGAAAAATGATGCGAGGTAGGCGAACTCGGCAACCCCGTGATCGATCCGGCCGGTGACGTCGATGCTGTTGGCGTAGACCACCCGGTCCTCGGTGAGGGTTCCGGTCTTGTCGACGCACAACACCTCCACCGCACCCAGATCCTGGATGGCGTTGAGCCGGCTCACCACCACCCGGTCGCGGGCCAGCCGGGTGGCACCCCGTGCGAGATTGGAGGTGACGATTACGGGCAGCATCTCCGGGGTCAGGCCGACCGCCACCGCCACCGCGAACATCGCTGCCTGGGACCAGATTCCGGAGACTGATCCGTTGACCACGAACACGATCGGGACCAGCACCAGCATGAACCGGATCAGGGTCCAGCCGACGGTGCGGACCCCGATGTCGAAGCTGGACTCCGTGCGCACGCGAGCGGCATCGCGCGCGAGCGATCCGCCGTAGGTCTGACTTCCGGTGGCCACCACCACCGCGGTACCGCTTCCCGCGACCACGGCCGATCCCGCGAAGCACAGGCTGGCCGATTCGATGATCCCGGTGCCGGCCGCGGCGCCGTCGGCCACCGAGGCGCTCTTGCGCACCGGCAGCGCCTCACCGCTGAGCACCGACTGGTCGATGAGGAGGTCGGTGCAGGACAGCAGCCGCAGATCGGCTGCCACCACGTCGCCGGCCCGCAGCGTCACGACGTCGCCGGGCACCAGGTCGCTCACGGGCACTTCACGCGCGAGCGGTTCCTCGGATTCGTCGGCCCGGCGGCGCACCGTCGCGGTGGCCGATGCCAGGGTGCGCAGCTGTCGCGTCGCCCGTACCGTCCGCGTCTGCTGCCACAGCCGCAGCCCGACCGCGAGGACCACCATTACGGCCACGGTGATGGATCCGCGCGGGTCACCGACGGCCACGAAGATCGCGGCGAGTCCGCTGAGCAGGGCGACGAACGGACTGCGCAGTGCCGCGGCGAGCCGCGCGAAGAAGCCGTCCTCGGCGGCTGTTGGGAGGTTCTCGCCGTGGCGGTGCAGCCGTTCAGCCGCCTGCGCTTCGGTCAGTCCCCGCGGCGTCGCGTCCATCTGCTGGAACACCGTGAACACCGGCGCCTCGGCCAGTTCGCGCAGCGGCATCACGTCGCCGACCGCGTCGAGACGGCCCGCACTGCGGTGAATCCCGGGTGAGGTCATGATCCGGTCCTTATCGCGTCGGAGGCTCCTTGGGTGGGGTTTGTGCTCCGCGCGGACCGAGGCCGGCTAGACGGACTGCAACAGGTTGCGCTGCGTCCGTGCGCGGAGGCGGGTACTACTTCCCTCGACCATGTGGTCCACCTCCAAGCCGCCGTTCGCCGCGGGTGCGGCGTCGCAGTCCAGTAGAACCCAAGACATCCGAACAGTCAAACGCTTGCACAACTGTTAGAAATCCGTCAGCCTGGCAGATGCCATCGAGAGGAGTTCCGTGCCCGACCCCACGCCAGCTGACGACGAGCTTCCGCCGCGGCTGTTGCAAGACACCGCGGCCACCTTCGGGTTGCTGTCCGCGCCCGTACGTCTGCACATCCTGTGGCTGCTCTCCCGCGGCGAACAGGACGTCGGCACCCTGGCCGACAAGACCGGACAGAGCCTGGCCACCGTGAGCCACCACCTCGGCAAGCTCAAGCTGGCCGGCCTGGTGCGCGCCCAACGGCACGGCAAGCGCCAGGTCTACGTCGCGACAGACCCGCGCGTACTCGCTGTCATCCGAGAGGCGATCGGCGGGCACGCCGACCCGGACATGCCGCTGCGCATCCGCCACGCCTGAGCCTGACAGCAGCAGACACCGGTACCGGCCCTGTGCGCCTGGTATGCGGTGGCGCAGGTGTCACAACGCAGGCGCGTGCTGCGCTTCGCGACTCTGGACCCGCTTTCCAGCGTTGCCCCGCAACGGATTTCACGATGGCGGCAGGTACCCGCACTGCTGTTGGTGTGCTCGTTCGCGGTGTTCACCGTTGGACTGGCTGGGAGTGATGGCCCTGGCGCCGGCCACTGTGGCCGGATTGGTCATCAACCGGCGCCTGCCCGGCTGACCGGGAAGGCTCAGTGACCCAGCGGGTTGGCCTGGAGGAACGCATCGGCCACCGCACCGGGATCCTTGCCCTCGGCGACCTGCCTGCGCATATCGGCCAGTGACCCCGTGTCGAGGACACCGGCGATCTCGTTGAGAGCCAGGATCTGGCGCTCGTCGAGCGTGTTGCGGCGATACAGCGGCACCACGTTCTCGCCGCGGATCAGGGACGTCTTGTCAGCCAACACGGTCAGGTCCGACGGGATGGCCGGATCGGCCGTCGTCGACCAGGCCGCGTTGATCTTGCCGGCCCGCAGGGCCGCGAACAGGCTCTTGTCATCAGGGAACACGAGTGCCTCGGGCAGCGTGCACGACCCGACTGCCGCGGGCACACGCATCGACGCCACGGCACCCGGCCGGGCCTTGGCACAGTTACGGCGCAGCGCGCTCAGATCGGTCCCACCCCACGCCGTGGCCGTGGCCTCGGTGACCACCAGCGCGGGCTTGTCCTGCGCCGACATGGTGTAGTCGCCGGCCGCGACACCTTCGGGTAGCGCCGACAGCAGATCCCGGTAGACCTGTTCATCCGCGCGTGCCGTGGCGCTCGGATCGAGCTCGGTCAGAAACCTGCCGGTGAACCCCGGCTGCACCGTCACCGATCCGGAATCCAGCACGCCGGGGACGCCATCGGTGTCGGTCACCACCGCCGGGGTGCCGTAGTAGCGCAGCGCCGCCGCGTAGAGATGACCGAGCAGCACCGACTCGGGCGCCGGACCCGCCCCGACCGCAAGAGCGGCCGGGGCCGAGTTGGACACGCATCCCCCCAACACCGGTGCCACCAGCGCCAACAGCAGCAGTAGTGCCGACGCCAGGGTGCGGCGCATTCGTGAGCTCAGGACTCTGCGGGGTCAACCGCCGCCGCGACCGCGGCCGCAACCGCAGGGCCGACCCGCGGATCCAGCGCACTGGGCACGATGTGGTCGACGGCCAGATCATCGCCGACGACGGAGAAGATCGCCTCGGCAGCCGCCACCTTCATCTTCTCCGTGATGCGGCGGGCGCCGGCATCGAGCGCACCGCGGAACACCCCGGGGAAGGCCAGCACGTTGTTGATCTGGTTCGGGAAGTCGCTGCGCCCGGTCGCCACGACCGCCGCGTATTTGCGGGCGGCGTCCGGGTGGATCTCGGGATCCGGGTTGGACAGTGCGAAGACGATGCCGTTGGGCGCCATCGTCGCGATGAGCTCCTCGGGCACGACGCCGGCCGACACCCCGAGGAAGACGTCGGCGCCCTCGAGCGCCTCGGCCACACCGCCGGTGAGCTTGCGCGGGTTGGTGCGCCCGGCCAGCTCCGCCTTGAAGGCATTGAGGTTGTCCCGGCCGGAGTGCACGATGCCCTGCGAATCGAGCACGACGACGTCGGCGATGCCCTTGTTCAGCAAGATGTTTGCGCAGGCGACACCCGCCGCACCGGCACCCGAGATGACCACACGCAATGCATGGATGTCCCGCTCGAGCACCTTGGTGGCGCCCAGCAGCGCGGCCAGCACCACGATCGCCGTGCCGTGCTGGTCGTCGTGCATGACCGGGCAGTCCAGCGCCTCGATGACCCGGCGCTCGATCTCGAAGCACCGCGGGGCCGAGATGTCCTCCAGGTTCACCGCGCCGAACGTCGGACGCAGCCGGATCAGGGTTTCGACGATCTCGTCGGGATCCTTGGTAGCGAGCACGATCGGGATCGAGTTCAGCCCGCCGAAGGACTTGAACAGCGCGCTCTTACCCTCCATGACCGGCAGCGACGCCGCGGGGCCGATGTCGCCGAGGCCCAACACCGCGGTACCGTCGCTGACCACCGCGACCAGGCGGTTGGCCCATGTGTACTTGGCGGCAAGGGTGTGATCAGTGGCGATCGCCCGGCTCACCTGGGCGACGCCAGGGGTGTAGGCGATCGACAGCGCACGCTGGGTATCCAGCGGCTCCTTCAACTCGACCGAGAGCTTTCCGCCTTCGTGATGATCGAAGATCTCGGCGTCTTCGATGACAACTTGCGGGGTGCGCTCCGCTGACGAGCGCTCGGACGAGGAGGCGACTGTACTTTCCGACACGGCGCAAGGGTACTTCAATGCCAATTCTCACAGGGGCGGGTTCCCCGCTGGTGAGCGTTACTTAACAGTAGGTACGCGTACCATTCGTTGTGCTGATCAGGTTGCTGCACATCGCCCAGGAAGGCCGGAAACGATGCCCACATTCCGCGCCTTGCCACCGGCCCTGCGGGCCACGGCGAGGACCCGGCCCGCAGACCCCGACGCCAGGACGATCCACGTTCCGGTGGCGCGGGCCATGGTCGATTGCGGTGTCTACAGCGGTGGCGACCGGCTGCCCGGCAAATACACCCACGCGGCGGCACTGAACAAGGTCCGCGAACTGCAGGCCGCAGGCGAGAAGGCGTTCGTCTGGATCGGCCTGCACGAACCCGACGAATTCCAGATGCAGTCGGTGGCAGACGTTTTCGGCTTGCACGAGCTGGCTGTCGAGGATGCTGTGCACGCCCACCAGCGTCCCAAGCTCGAACGGTACGACAAGACCCTGTTCCTGGTGCTCAAGACCATCAACTACGTCGAGCACGAGTCGGTGGCGCTGGCCCGCGAGATCGTCGAGACCGGCGAGATCATGATCTTCGTCGGGCCGGACTTCGTGGTCACCGTGCGGCACGGCGAACACGGCGGACTGGCCGGGGTCCGGAAACAGCTCGAATCCTCGCCCGCCATCCTCAAACTCGGACCGTTCGCCGTCATGCACGCGATCGCCGACCACGTGGTGGACAGCTACCTCGACGTGACCGACTTGATGGAAACCGACATCGACGCCATGGAGGAGGACATCTTCTCCCCCCGCACGCACACCAACATCGAGTGCATCTACCTGCTCAAGCGGGAGGTCGTCGAGATGCGCCGTGCCGTGGCGCCGTTGACGCTCGCGCTGGCCCGGTTGCTGACCGACCACAACGACCTGATCTCGGTCGAGGTGCGCAGGTACATGCGCGACGTGCACGACCACAATGTGCAGGCCTCCGACCGCGTCACGAGCTACGACGAGATGCTCAGCTCACTGGTGCAGGCCGCGCTCGGCAAGGTCGCCATGCAGCAGAACGTCGACATGCGCAAGATCTCGGCGTGGGTGGCGATCGCCGCGGTACCCACCGCGATGGCCGGGATCTATGGGATGAACTTCGAACACATGCCCGAATTGCAGTGGACGTGGGGCTATCCCGCCGTGCTACTGACGATGGCCACCATCTGCTTCGTGCTGTACCGCACGTTCCGTCACAACGATTGGCTCTAGCCCGGATCAGCTTGGGCTGGCGGCCCTTCGGGTCGGATCGAGCACGTCGACCCCGTCGGTCTGCCACGCCTCGCGCATCGCATCCGCACCCTTGAGCCGCACCCAGGCGGCCTCGGTGGCAGTGATCGGCGTAGCCGAGAGCACCGTCACCGGAGACAGCGGGTCGGACAGGACTACCTCGCCGATATCGCTGGGGCCCAACAGGAATGCACTGAACGGTGCGGAGTCGAACAACTGCGTCTCCAGGTCGACGAGCGCGTCGGCCTCCAGGATCAGCCCCTCCACGGCGGGCGCGGCAGCCAGGACGGCCAGCGACCGGGCCAGCCCGCCGGGGGTCGGCCCCCGCAGCGACAGCACCACCTCGGCCCGGGGACCGTGGATCGGATCGGAGACCAGCTCAGTCGGATCGAACATCGGGTGCCGCGAACAGCCCAGCGTCACATAGTGATACAGATCCCTGCCAGCACTGTCGGTACCCCCGGCCCGCAGGTCCGGCCCGAACCGCAGCACGTCGATGCGCTCGGTTCCCAGGAAGGTGACGCTGGCGCTGACAGGTTCCGCGGTGATACCCACCGCACCGAAGTGCTCGACCACATGGGCGCGAACCGCAGCCAGGACGTCGATCACTCTTCTGTCGGTTCTCCGGCCGGTTCGGCCGATTCGGCGGGTGCAGCTGCCTCGGGCGCCTCGGGTGCCTCGGCTTCTTCGGTCTCGGGCTCCTCGGGCTCCTCGGCCGCCACGGGCTCGGTACGGGTCAGGTTCGCTCCGGTTTCGGCATCGAAGATCACCAACTTTGAGGTGTCGAACGCCAACTGGATCTGCTGACCATTGGCCACCGTGGATTCTGCCGACACCCGAGCCACGAACTCGTTGACACCGCCCCCGGAATCGGCGACCAACTCGGCGAGCTGCGCCGCCTCCGCGCCGGCACCGTCGATGGTGAAGTGCACGTACTTGTCCGCACCGAGCGATTCGACGATGTCGGCACGCACTCCGAAGCTCAGCGCCCGGATCCGGGCGTACCCGTCGAGCAGCGACGCATCCTCCAGGTGCTCGGGCCGGATTCCGACGATGATGTTGTCGGGTTTGGGCTGACGGTCCAGCAGATCGTGCACCTGCGGCGTCAGAGTGACGTCGCCGAACGGCAGCCGCACCCCGACGTCGGTGAAGGTGGCCGGGAAGAAGTTCATCGCCGGGGATCCGATGAAACCGGCCACGAACAGGTTCGCGGGGTTGTTGTACAGCTCGTCAGGCGTGCCGATCTGCTGGATCTCGCCGGCCAGCAACACCACGACGCGATCACCGAGCGTCATCGCCTCGGTCTGATCGTGCGTCACGTAGACGGTCGTGGTGCCCAGCCGGCTCTGCAGCCGCGCGATCTCGGCACGCATCTGCACGCGCAGCTTGGCGTCCAGGTTGCTCAGCGGCTCGTCCATCAGGAATGCCTTGGGGCGGCGCACGATCGCCCGGCCCATCGCCACTCGCTGACGCTGCCCGCCGGACAGCTGGGCCGGCTTGCGGTCGAGCAGTTCGGTCAGGTCGAGGATCTTGGCGGTCTCTTCGACCTTGGCCGCGATCTCGTCCTTCTTGAGCTTGGCCAAGGTCAACGGGAATGCGATGTTCTGGCGCACCGTCATGTGCGGGTAGAGCGCATAGGACTGGAACACCATCGCGATATCGCGGTCCTTGGGCGCCTTCTCGTTGACCCGCTCGCCCCCGATGCGCAGCTCGCCCGACGAGATGTCGTCAAGCCCGGCAATCATGTTCAGCGTGGTCGACTTACCGCAGCCCGACGGCCCCACCAGGATGATGAACTCGCCGTCGGCGATGGTCATCGAGAACTCTTTGACGGCTTCTCTGGTACCGCCTGCACCGTCGGGGTAACTCTTGGTGACCCGGTCCAACACAATTTCGGCCATCCAATTACCCCTTTACCGCACCGGATGTCAGGCCAGCGACGATGCGCCGCTGGAAGATGAGAACAAAGATAATGATCGGGATGGTGATGACCATCGCGCCCGCCGCGATCGACCCGGTCGGCTCCTCGAACTGCGAACTGCCGGTGAAGTTCGCGATCGCCACGGGTGCGGTGATTGCCCGCTGCGTCGCGGTCAGCGACAACGCCAGGAGCAGGTCGTTCCACGCGAAGATGAAGACCAGGATGGCCGCCGTGACGATGCCCGGGGCCGCCAACGGCGCGATCACCTTGCGGAAGGCCTGGGCCGGAGTGGCCCCGTCCATCTTGGCGGCCTTCTCCAGATCCCATGGGATCTCCCGGAAGAACGCCGACAGTGTGTAGATCGCCAGCGGCAGTGCGAACGTGATGTAGGGAATGATCAGCCCGGGCCACGTGTCGAACAACCCGATGCTCCGCCACAGGTTGAAGATCGGGGTCACCAGCGAGATCTGCGGGAACATCGCGATCAACAGGGCTACGCCCACCAACAGCTTCTTGCCGGGAAAATCCAACCGTGCCACGGCGTAGGCGGCCATGCCGCCGATCGCCACGGCGATCACCGTGGTGATCAGACCGATACCGATCGAGTTGATCAGTGCCGAGGTGAAGATGTTGCCACTGAAGATGCCCTTGTAGTTGTCGAACGTGATCTTGGTCGGAATCAGCTTGCCGTCCTTGACGCTTGACGTCGGTTTCAACGACAGCGACAGGATCCACAACACCGGTACCAACGCATAGAGCACCACCAGGATGTTCACGATCGTCCACCCGGTCGCGCGCCGCGCACCCACTCGCTCGGTCATCGGTGTCCCTCCACGTCTGCACCGGGCGCCGACGCACCGAAGATCTTGATGAAGATGAACGCGATGATCGCGACCGACAGGAAGATCAACACGCTGATGGCCGAACCCAATCCGAGGTTGAATGCCTTGAACAAGTTGTCGTACCCCAGGATCGACACCGACCCGGTGTTGTTGGCACCTCCGGTCAACACATAGATGTTGTCGAAGATCCGGAACGCGTCGAGGGTCCGGAACAGCAGCGCGACCAGGATGGCCGGTTTGATCAGCGGCAGAATCACTTTCACCAATCGCGTCCAGGCTCCGGCGCCGTCGACCTGGGCAGCGTTGAGCAGATCCTGCGGCACCAGCGCCAGGCCGGCGAGCAGCAGCAGCGCCATGAACGGGGTGGTCTTCCACACTTCGGCGAGCACGATGATGGCCAGCGATGGCAGCTGCTCGGTCAGCGGGGCGCTGCCGTCGGGTAGCAGGTTCGCCAGGTAACCGGTACCCGGCGTCCAGGCGTAGTACCAGCTGTAGGAGGCCGCCACCGTCACGATCCCGTAGGGGATCAGCACCGCGGTACGGACCACACCCTTACCGAAGATGGTGCGGTGCATGACCAGTGCCAGCGCCATGCCGAGTACGAACTCTATGGTCACCGAGACGACGGTGATCGCCAGCGTCACCGCGAACGCCGTCCACCAGTAGCGGTCGGTGAGGATGGTCTGGTAGTTGGCGAACCCCACAAAGGCGGTGTCGTCGGGGGCCGCCAGGTTGTAGCGCTGCAGGCTCAGCCACACCGCATATCCGATGGGGTACGCGGTCACCGCAATCATCAGAATCACGGCGGGCGCGATCAGCGCGAACGCCAACTTGCGTTCGGACGTGCGGTTGTCGGTGCGGCTCATGGAATCAGCCCCTTGCCGTCGATGGCCTTCTGCACCTGTTCGGTCAGCTCATCGGCGGTGTGCTCCGGATCGATGTCGGTGATCGGGGCCAGGGTGGCCGAAATGCGGGTGGACACAGCCTGATACACCGGGGTCGCGGGACGCACCGCGGCGTTGGTGAGCTGCTCACGGATGATCGCGTACTGCGGGTACTTGGCCTGGAACGCCGGATCGTCGTAGAGCGACTCGCGCACCGCGGGCAACCCGCCCTCGACCGAGGTGTAGCGCTGGTTCTCGACGTTGCGCAGGCATCGGATGGCGTCGAAGGCCTCGGCCTTGTGCTGGCTGGTCTTGGCCACCGCGAGGTTCAGCCCGCCCAGGGTCACCTTGGCCGGCTCCCCCTCGCGCACGCCCGGATAGTTGGCGAACCCGAACACATCTTTGCTGGCCTCGTAGGCAGACTCGAACTGTTCGTCCGTGGGCGAGAAGGTGCCCAGATCGTTGATGGCCCCGGCGAGGTCGGCACGCTCGTTGAGCGGCAGGAAGTTCACTCCGCCCTTCACTGCGTTCTCCAGCAGCGAGGGCAGCACGAACGGCCAGTTGACCTCGAGGGCGGCCTTGCCCTGCTCGAGTGCGAGTCGGGCAGTCCCCTCATCGGTCTGGGTCACCGACGGATCGGCGCCGGGCGCAGTGGCAACCGACTTGATGATTTCCAGCGCCTTGACCGTCGCCGCACGATGCTCCGGTGTATCGGTCAGCGTGACGGTCTTCCCGTCATCGGAGAGCACCTGCCCTCCCGCACTGGCCAGCAGGGTGTTGAACCACACCACCAGGCCCTCGTACTGCTTGGCCTGCACCGCAATCCAACTGGGCTTGCCCGCTGCGTGCAGGCGGTTCGCCTCAGACACCATACCGTCCCAGGTGGACGGCGGCTCAGCCATCAAATCGGCTCGGTACCAAAGCAATTGGGTGTTGGTGGTGATCGGTGATGCGTACAACTTGCCTTGCCAGCGGGCGGTCTCCAGCGGACCGGGCAGGGTGTTGTCCAGCGCGTCGGATTCCGCCTCACCCGCCGGATCCTCTGATAGCGGGACCGCCCAGCCCGCCTCGGCGAACTCGGCGGTCCACACCACGTCGAGCGCCATGATGTCGAGGGTCTTGTCGTTACCGGTCAGCCGCCGGGCCAGCTGCAACCGTTGGTCGTCAGCACCTTTCGGCAAACTCACCTGCTTGATGGTGAAGCGGTCGCCGAGTTCGGAGTTGCAGCGTTTGGCAACGGCGGTGAAAGTCGCCATCTCGTTGGCCGGCGTGTAGTAGTTGATGACGATCCCGCCATCGGCCTTACCACACGCAGACAGCACCGAGGCCGTCGTCAACGCGGCCACTGCCGCAGCACATAGCCGCCGAGCGCGCACCGCTGTGCCTCCCGTTCGCATTCGATGTCGCCGCCAGAGCGGCTCCCGCGCGCAAACCGTAGAGCTCTGCCCGCTTATGTGCAACAGTTTGGGCGTGCCGCGTCACAATCGTGACCTGCGGACATTTGCCACCGCGGCCGGCCCGCGGCCGCATATGAGGTCAGATCGTCAAGCGCGCCAGCAGATCCCGACCCTGCTCGGCACTCTGCGGATCGCACAGAACGTCGTAGCGGCCTGCGACCAGCTGCATCGTCGAACTGAAATCTCTTGTGCCGCGAGCCATCGCATAAGGGATGGCAGAGGTGATCAAGCCGAAGAAGACACCGGCGACCAGGCCGGTGAGCAGTGCGCTCCACGGGTTGGGGCTGAAGAAACCCAGGATCAGGCCGATGAACAAGCCGAGCCAGGCACCCGACAGCACACCACCGCCGAGCACCTTGGGCCAGCTCAGCCGACCGGTGACCCGCTCGACTTGCATCAGATCCACCCCGACAATCGTCACCTGCTGCACCGGGAACTGTTGGTCGGACAAGTAGTCGACGGCACGCTGGGCCTCCGCGTACGTCGGGTAGGAACCGATTGGCCAGCCTTTGGGCGGCGTCGGCAACGCGCCGCGCGCAGCGGGCGCGGCACCCGGTGTCTGACCGGACTGAAATGGGCTCGTCATCGATCTTCACTCTCCTCCGCACCGCCTGCTCGGCGGCGGCTCTCGTTACAGCAACGCCCTGGCACCGGATTTGGTGCCGCAGTCACGCGACCGGGGCGTTGCCGTCCGTGCGCTAGGTTGATCAGCATGACAAACCCGGACGGCAACGCGGGCGAAACGCCGCCATCCGACCCCGGCTCCCAGCCGTCGGAACCGTTGTCCGGCGGCTACGAAGCACCTTCCATCGAGCATTCCCAGGATCGGCCGCACAGCGGCGGGGCGCAACCGTCCTACGAGCTGGGACCGCAGAGCTACGAGGCCAGCCCGCCGTATCCGCCCGCGATCGACTATCCCGCGGACATCCCACACGACTACGCGCCGCCACCGCCGTACCCGGGCGCGGCCGGCTATCCCCCGCCCTATCCCCCGCCAGTGCCCGGGTATCCGCCTCCGCCGGGTTACGGCATGCCGGGATACCCCGCGTACCCAACCGGCCCCGGATACCCCGGCGGCTACGGGATGTCGCCGTCGGGCACGACCAACAGCGTGGCCATCGGATCGCTGGTGGCCTCGATCATGTCGCTGCCACTGCTCGCGATGTGCGCGATCGGACTGCTTCCCGCCCTGGTCGGAATCGGTCTCGGGATCACCGCGCTGAACCAGATCACGCGGAGCGAGCAGGCGGGCTTCGGTCCGCAGGGCGGGCAATCCGGCTTCGGTCCGCAGGGCGGACAATCAGGCCGGGGCCTGGCAATCGCCGGCATCATCATCGGCGTGCTCGGCACCCTCCTCAACGGGGGCTGGATTCTGTTGTTCCTGATCGGCATATCCTCCACGTAGCAGGCCGCATCGAATTGCGGTGCGGCACTGCACGACCCGCCTCAGCTCGGCGGCCGGAACGGTTCGGCCAGCCGAGTCATCCCAGCCGCCCGGCCCTTGCCTGCGACCACCAGCGCCATCTTCCGGCTGGCCTCGTCGATCATCTCGTCGCCCAGCATCACCGCTCCCCTGGCCCCACCGGCGTGCGAGGTGTGCCATTCGTAGGCGTCGAGGATCAGCTCGGCATGGTCGTAATCGGCCTGGCGTGGGCTGAAGATCTCGTTGCCCGCCTCGATCTGGTCCGGATGCAGAACCCACTTGCCGTCGTAGCCCAGCGCGGCTGAACGGCCGGCCACCCGGCGGAACCCGTCGACGTCGCGCACCTTCACGTACGGCCCGTCGATCGCGTTGATACCGCGGTTGCGCGCGGCGATCAGGATGCGCATCAGCACGTGGTGGTGGGCGTCGCCGATGTCGTATCCGTCGGGCTGCCCACCGACCTCCAGGGTGCGCATGTTGAGGCTGGCCGCCATGTCCCCGGGGCCGAGCACCAGCGCCTGCACGCGTGGGGCCGCCGCGATGGCGTCGATGTTGGTCAGTCCCTGCGCGTTCTCGATCTGCGCCTCGATGCCGATCCGGCCGGGTTCCAGGCCGTGGGTGGCCTCCAGCTGGCTGAGCAGCAGATCGAGGGCCTGGACATGGGCCGCCTCGGTCACCTTCGGCAACACAATCAGGTCCAAGTCGGTGCCGGCGGCCGCAACCCCGGTGACCACCTCGATCACATCGGCGTAGGTCCACGGTGTGGTCCAGTCGTTGACCCGCACCCCGCGCAGCTGGCCGGCCCAGCCGTCGTCTGCCAGCGCCGCCGCCACCTGCGTACGGGCCGATTCCTTGGCCTCGGGAGCGACCGCATCCTCCAGGTCCAGGAACACCTCGTCAGCGGGCAGGCTTTTGGCCTTCTCGATCATCTTCAGGCTGCTTCCCGGAACCGAGAGGCACGTTCTACGGGGTCGATACGTGTTCTCCACGACAACACTCTCTACCCTTTGACTCATGGCGGCGGTGAACAGGGTCTACGCGGCCCGGCTAGCGGGGATGGTGGTGCTGGGTCCCGACGGGGAGTCTGTCGGCCGTGTCCGCGATGTGGTGATCAGTATCAGCATCGTCCGCCAGCAACCGCGGGTTCTCGGCCTGGTCGTCGAATTGCTCACCCGGCGAAGGATTTTCGTTCCTATCCTGAGGGTCACCGCGATCGAACCGGGTTCGGTGACACTGGCCACCGGCAGTGTGTCGCTGCGCCGCTTCGCCCAACGCCCCGGCGAGGTGCTGGTGTTGGGCCAGGTGCTGGAGACCCGGGTGCGGATCGACGATCCGGATCTGGAACAGCTGGCCGGAATCGACCTCGTGGTAGTCGATCTGGGCATCGAACAGACCCGGACCCGGGACTGGGTGGTGACCCGGGTGGCGGTGCGCCCACAGCGACGTCTGGGGCGGCGCAGCAACATCCACGTCGTCGAGTGGCAGAACGTGCACGGGCTGACCCCGTCGGGTCTCGCGATGCCCGACCAGGGCGTGGCCTCGCTGCTCGAGCAGTTCGAGGGTCAACGCCCGGTCGAGGTGGCCGAGGCGCTCCGCGAACTGCCGGTCAAGCGGCGCTACGAGTTGTACCGGGCCTTCGACGACGAGCGTCTGGCCGACGTGCTGCAGGAGCTGCCCGAGGACGAGCAGGCAGCGGTGCTGCGCCAGCTGAAAACCGAACGCGCGGCGGACGTCCTCGAAGCGATGGATCCCGACGATGCCGCCGACGTCCTCGGCTCCATGACCCCGGCCGACGCCGAGGCGCTGCTGCTGGAGATGGACCCCGAGGACTCCGAGGATGTGCGACGGCTGCTGGCCCACTCACCCGACACCGCGGGCGGTCTGATGACCAGCGAGCCCGTGGTCCTGGCGCCTGACAACACCGTCGCAGAGGCGCTGGCGCGGGCACGCGACCCGGACCTCACGCCCGCTCTGGCCTCGATGGCCTTCGTCACCCGGCCGCCGACCGCCACTCCGACGGGTCAGTACCTGGGCTGCGTCCACCTGCAGCGACTACTGCGAGAACCCCCTTCCGCCCTGGTGAGCGGCATCATCGACACCGACCTGCCGAGTCTGAGCCCGGACGATTCGCTCGCCGCGGTGACCCGCTACTTCGCCGCCTACAACCTGGTGTGCGGGCCGGTGCTCGACGAGGAGAACCACCTGCTGGGTGCGGTGTCGGTGGACGACGTGCTCGACCACATGCTGCCCGACGACTGGCGGGAACGCGATGAACCCGAGCTGCCGGTGGCGGGCTCATGAGCGAATCGACCGCGCGCCAGCGGCTGGACACGCCGCGCACGCGCCGCAGCTTCGGGTTGCGCGTCGACGTCGAAGCCGTCGGCCAGGTGGGAGAATCCGTCGCCCGGTTCCTCGGCACCGGCCGATATCTGGCGATCCAGACGATCTTCGTATTGATCTGGATCGCGCTGAACATCGGCGTCTTCGCGTTTCAGTGGGACCCCTACCCGTTCATCCTGCTCAACCTGGCCTTCTCGACCCAGGCCGCCTATGCCGCCCCGCTGATCCTGCTGGCCCAGAACCGGCAGGAGAACCGGGACCGGGTCTCGCTGGAGGAGGACCGGCGCCGGGCCGAGCGGACCAAGGCCGACACCGAGTACCTGGCCCGCGAGCTGGCGTCGCTCCGGCTGGCGGTGGGCGAGGTCGCGACGCGCGATTACCTGCGCCGCGAGTTGGAAGAACTGCGCGATCTGATCACCGAACTCACCTTGCCGGCCGATACCGAGCGCGCAGTCGCGAGCAAAGCCGACGGCGGCGAGCGCAGGTCCAAACGCAGTGGTTGATCTCGCTGTCAACGATTGTCGTAACAACAGAAACCAGGACTATGTATGGTGACTTGGTTCACAACATGGTATTTGGCCAAAGCTGACCTAAGGACGGGTAAGTGCGCGTAGGGGGAGGAGCGGTGATCGCCACCGCTCGGCGCCGGATGAGCCAGCTTGTGCGCTCACCTGCGCTCGGCGTAGCCGTCCTGGCCCCCATCGTGCTGGTCGCCGGCGCCGGATCGGCCGCCCCGGGTGCCGGCGTGTCCAACACCGCCGTCACCCCGCTGGCCTCTGTCGAACCCCAAATCGACCGCTCGGGTCCCGCGGTGGTCGCCGCGGCCAGGCCGCCGACGAACTTCCGCATCAAGGCGATGAACACGATTTCGGCTCCCCCGCCCGCGTTCGTCGTCAACAGCCCTGGCGCCCTTGGCATTCCAGGAACATCACTGAAGGCGTACCGCAATGCCGAACGGATGATGGCCGCGGCCTACCCCGGCTGCGGCATCAGCTGGAATCTGCTCGCCGGTATCGGGCGGATCGAATCCGGGCACGCCAACGGCGGCGCCACCGATGCCCGCGGCACTGCCGTCCGCCCGATCTACGGCCCGGCACTCGACGGCACCTTGCCCGGCAACGAGATCATCATCCAGAGCGCGCAGGCCGGACGGGTCTCGTACGTCCGGGCCATGGGGCCGATGCAGTTCCTGCCCGGAACCTGGGCCCGCTACGCCTCCGACGGCGACGGTGACGGCAAGGCCGACGTGCAGAACGTGTTCGACTCGGCGCTGGCCGCCGCCCGTTACCTGTGCAGCGGCGGGCTCAACCTGCGTGATCAATCCCAGGTCATGACGGCCATCCTCCGGTACAACAACTCGGTGGCCTACGCCCGCAACGTCCTGGGCTGGGCCGCGGCGTATGCCACGGGCGTGGTGCCGGTCGACCTGCCCGAGATCACCGGGTCCATTCCGCCGATCGGCGATTCCCATCTGGACCACGCGGAAGGCCTCGGCCCGGGACTGCCCGCGGATGCCACCGGGCTCCCCGCAGGCGATCCGCTGGCCTTGATTCCGCTGCTCAACCGCAATGAGACCGGTACCCAGAACGTTCCCGGTTTCGCCCCCGGGCAGGTGCTCGGCCCGTTGCCGGGTCCGGCGCAGGCCATCCCGTCGGAGACGCCGGCCGCCCCGCCGCCGTGGGTCCCGCCGTGGGAGCAACCGCGTCAGCCCGCGTGTGTGGTGTTCTGCCTGGGCGAGCAGGCTCCCCCGCCGCCACCCGCCCCAGGACCGCCGCAGGCGCCACCTGCGGCGCCCGCTCCGATCGGCCCCTTGGCCCCGCCGCCGGCCCCGGCTCCGGCTCCGGCTGGCCCGCCGATCGAGGCCGCGCCTTCGGCACCGGTACTCGGTCCGATGCCCGGACCGGCCCCCGGGCCCGCCCCGGGACCGGCCTGAGGCCGGGCTGAATCCTGGTGGCAGTGCCGTCGCCGTAGACTCGGCGGTGATGTCCGAATCTGCCACTGAGCTGCAATCCGCGGTTCGCGCCGCGCTGGCCAAGGTGATCGACCCCGAATTGCGGAAGCCGATCACCGAACTTGGCATGGTCAAGAACATCTCGATCGAGGCCGACCAGGGCGTGCACGTCGAGATCTACCTGACCACCGCGGCCTGCCCCAAGAAGAACGAGATCGCCGACCTGGTGAAGGCTGCCGTCACCGACGTTCCCGGCACCGGCGCCGTCAAGGTGAGCCTGGACGTGATGAACGACGAGCAGCGCGGCGAATTGCGCAAAATGCTGCGCGGCGATTCCCGCGAGCCGGTGATCCCGTTCGCCCAGCCCAACTCACTGACCCGGGTCTACGCGGTGGCCTCCGGGAAAGGTGGCGTCGGCAAGTCGAGCGTGACGGTCAACCTGGCCGCCGCGATGGCCGCCCGCGGGCTGTCCGTCGGCCTGCTGGATGCCGACATCTACGGCCATTCGGTGCCGCGCATGATGGGCACCGGCGACCGGCCCACGCAGGTCGACTCGATGATCCTGCCGCCGATCGCCCATGACGTGAAGGTCATCTCGATCGCGATGTTCACCCAGGGGAACACCCCTGTGGTGTGGCGCGGGCCGATGTTGCACCGGGCCCTGCAGCAGTTCCTGGCCGACGTGTACTGGGGCGATCTGGACGTGCTGCTGCTCGACCTGCCACCTGGCACCGGCGATATCGCCATCTCGGTGGCCCAGTTGATCCCGGGTGCCGAGATCCTGGTGGTGACCACTCCGCAGATGGCTGCCGCCGAGGTGGCCGAGCGGGCCGGTGCGATCGCCCTGCAGACGCGCCAGCGCATCGCGGGCGTGGTGGAGAACATGTCGGGCCTGCAGATGCCCGACGGCACGGTCATGCAACTGTTCGGTGAGGGCGGCGGCCGTCAGGTGGCCGACTCGCTGACCCGCTCGGTGGGCGCCGAGGTGCCGCTGCTGGGCCAGGTTCCGCTGGACCCGGCGCTCGTGGCGGCCGGTGATTCCGGTGTGCCGCTCGTGTTGTCGGCGCCCGAGTCAGCGGCAGGCGCCGAGCTGCGCAAGATCGCCGAGGGATTGTCGGCCCGCAAACGCGGCCTGGCCGGGATGTCGCTGGGTCTGGATACCACCCGCCGCTAGGTGGCGTCGGGGTCGAACGTCGTGCCGGCCGGCTTGTCTGCCGGCGTGGCGGGCGGTTCGGCCGCGGGCTGCCCGTTGAGCGCATCCGCCGGCCGGTCGCCCGGCACCGACGGCTGGTCCGTCTTGCGGTCATCGAAGGCACCGGTCAGGAACGAGTCGTCACCATCGAGCAGATGCTTGGTGATCGCGGCCCGCGGGGTCATGCCGCGCAGCTTCTGCAGATCGGCAAGGGGCTGCCGGAGATCGTCGAACTCCGGGCCGAGGTCCTCGCGCAACTGGCTGGTGGCACCGCTGACGTAGTCACGTGCCTGACGCAGGGCATTCGATGTCCATCGGATTGCACCGGGCAGGCGCTCGGGCCCCAGGATCACCAAACCGGCGATCACCAGGACCAACATCTCTCCCCACCCGATGTTCGCAAACATTGCTACTGCGCTTTTTGATCGTCGCCGATCGGCGTGACCATGAACGTCATCGGCCGACCGTCGCGGAGCACCTCGATCGGGGCTTCCTGCCCGATCTTGAGCTGACGTACCGCGACCACCATCTCATCGGCGTCGGCGACCTTGCGGTCCCCGACCTTGACCACGACGTCGTTCTCCAGGATGCCGGCCTTGTCGGCCGGGCCACCGGCGTTGACGTTGCGGACCTGAGCACCCGAGGCCACGCTGTTGCTCACCGTGACGGCGCTGAGCAGCAACGTCGGATGCGCGACCTTGCCGTCCTTGATCAGGTTCTCGACAACCTGCTTGACCTCGTTGACCGGGATCGCGAAGCCGAGGCCACTGGCGCTGTCCGACAACGACTTTCCGGCCGTGTTGATCCCGATCACCTCGGAGGACATGTTGATCAGCGGGCCACCGGAGTTGCCGTGGTTGATCGAGGCGTCGGTCTGGAGCCCGTCGATCACGGTGTCGGTGTCGGAACCTTCACCCGAGAGCGGCACCGGCCGGTGCAGCGCGCTGATGATGCCGTGGGTGACCGTGCTGCGCAGCCCCAGCGGGGCGCCGGCCGCGATGACTTCCTCGCCGACGCGCACCTTCTCGGAATCACCCATCCGCGCCACGACGAGGTTGTCGACGTTGTCGACCTTGAGCACCGCCAGGTCGGTCTTGGGGTCACGGCCGACCAGGTTGGCCGGTACTTCCTTGCCGTCGTTGAACACGACGGTGATCTGGTAGTCAGCCGGCTTGCTCGCGGCATCGGAGATCACGTGGTTGTTGGTGACGATGTAGCCCTTGCCGTCGACGACGACGCCGGAGCCCTGTGAGCCCTCGGTCTTGCTCTTGGCCTCGATGGTCACCACCGAGTCCTCGACCGCCGCGGCGACCGTGGCGAACCGGCCGGCGTCCGGCGACGGGAGGTCACCGGTCTCCAGCGTCACCTTGGAGGTGGTGAACGCCTGCACGGTGCCTGCCGTCTTCTGCCCGACCCAGCCGCCGATGAAGGCGATCAATCCGGCGACGATGAACAGGATGAACAGCGACGGCCACGACACCCGGCCGCCGAACAGCACCTCGCGGGCGCCCAGCTTGCCGATCGGGGCCGCCACGATCACGGGTGCGGCCGGGGCCTGTGCGGGTACGCCCAGCGCCGGCATGGCGCCCGGATCGCGCCAGGGATCGTCGAAATCGTCGTCACCGGCGTACTTCTCGGCCTCCAGCGCGCCGGCGTCGGTGGGGTGGCGCTGCAGTGAGTCACCGGCACCCCCGGGACGTCCGAACGCCTCGGCCAGCACCGGATCCGGAGGTTGGTCCTTGGGGGCGTACTCGCCCTGGTCCTGGTACTTGTCCGCACCGAGGAACGAGCCATCGACGCCGGTGGGACGGCCGAACGTCCGCTGCGACAACTGGTCGACGGGAGGCCGCTCGACAGGGCGCGGTTCCAGACGGCCGCTCTCGTCGGACTGGTCCTGGTTGGTCACCGGTGTATCACTCTCTGTTGGAGCGCCCGCCCCAGCCAGATAGGCCGACGCCGGTCACTGATCGCCTTGTGTCCAGCCTACCGGCGCTTACGCCGACTCTGCGTCGGGTCATCAGCAAAGGGAGGCTGTTCATCGACCTCGGCCGAAGGCTGCGGGCTGTGGTGCGGTATCTGCGACAACAGTCCCAACAGGGAATTCGGAATGGCTATCGGACAGGAGTCCCGCAATGCGGCCCGGGCCTGGCCCTGGGCATCGACCTCGGCCGCGCAATCCGGGCACAGGGACAAGTGGTGTGCGGCCCGAAGGTGAGCGCTCATCCGCAGCTCACCATCGACGAAGGCCGCGATGGCCTCGGTCGAGAGGTGCTCGGTGGAACCGAACTGGCGAGGCGCGCCGACCGGCGCATCGCTCTGGGAAGCGAACTGCGCGGGCAGCCAGGAGAATGCCCGACGGAACACATGTCCCGGGTCGACCATCGCCCAGCTCCTCTCGCCACGACCAAATGTCCTGACCCGAATGTAGCGCGACCGGGCGCGCTGGACACCAACCACCGCTAGGCGGATTTGGCGGTTTCCGGCGAGTTCTTCGCCAGATAATCGCGCAACGCCTGACGACCGCGGTGAATGCGGCTGCGCACGGTTCCGAGCTTCACGCCCAGCGTGGCACCGATTTCCTCGTAGGACAGACCCTCGATGTCGCACAGGACCACCGCGGCGCGGAACTCCGGCGCCAGTGAGTCCAGGGCGGCCTGAAGGTCGGCCCCCAGCCGCGAGTCGTGGTAGATCTGCTCGGGGTTCGGGTCGTCGGCGGGCACCCGGTCGTAGTCCTCGGGCAGCGCTTCCATCCGGATGCGGCCACGGCGACGGACCATGTCCAGGAACAGGTTGGTGGTGATGCGGTGCAACCACCCCTCGAAGGTTCCCGGCTGGTAGTTCTGCACCGAGCGGAACACCCGGATGAAGGTTTCCTGGGTCAGGTCCTCGGCA
Organism: Mycobacterium sp. NPDC004974; assembly: GCF_053600815.1. Lineage (NCBI taxonomy): Bacteria > Bacillati > Actinomycetota > Actinomycetes > Mycobacteriales > Mycobacteriaceae > Mycobacterium > Mycobacterium sp. NPDC004974. The sequence continues at coordinate 175,438 of NZ_JBSGAQ010000003.1, forward strand.
TCGTGCTGGTTACCCGAGAGCCGGTAGGCCAGTCGGTACACCCGGTCCGCGTGTTGACGCACCAGCTCGTCCCATGACGGCATGGCGGCCTGGTCGCCGGTGGCGTCGAAAACCGCGGTACCGGTCAATTCATCGGACGGCTCGACCCACTCGCCCGCGGTGAACTGCTCCAGATGTGCCATTGACACCGGGGCGTGTTGGGTGGCGGGGTTCGAGGTAACAGCGGTGGTGCTCGTCGGATCCTCCTGATCACAGATTTCACTCAGCTCAACACGACTGATCACTTCGTTATTCCGATTGCTGTCCTGGTTGTGCTGGGCAGTGCGCCAGCGGGCGCCGTGTTCCATGCGGATACCGTTCCTGATCCCGGTGTGGCGGATATATGAGCAATCTGAACTTTCCCTGAGAATGCCGACGATACGTCCGGTCACCTGCCCGAACCAGCGAATATCCGTCGGTGATAACCGCCACGCACGGGCGTGTCGCGACGGCGCCCCCGGGGTCTGGCCTACGCTGCGGGCATGGTCAGCTCCAACCCCGGTCACGCCGAGGCGATCGTCACGCATGCCGAACGGTCGATCTCCGAAGACGAGATCGTCGCGGCTGCGCGTGAGCGGGCCGAAGAACTCGGCGCAGGCGCCGTAACCCCGGCGGTGGGAGCCCTGCTGAGCGTGCTCGCGCGGCTCACCGGGGGCAAGGCGGTCGTCGAAGTCGGCACCGGCGCCGGCGTCAGCGGGTTGTGGCTGTTGTCCGGCATGAGCGACGACGGCGTGCTGACCACGATCGACGTCGAACCCGAGCATCAGCGCATCGCCAAGCAGGGGTTCCACGAGGCCGGTGTCGGCCCCGGGCGGACCCGCCTGATCAGCGGGCGCGCCCAGGAGGTGCTGACCCGCCTGGCCGACGAGTCCTACGACCTGGTGTTCATCGATGCCGAGCCGATCGACCAGCCGCAGTTCGTGACCGAGGGGGTGCGCCTCCTACGTTCCGGCGGCGCGATCGTGCTGCACCGGGCCGCGCTCGGCGGCCGGGCCGGCGACGCCTCGGCCAATGATGCCGAGGTCAGCGCCGTGCGCGAAGCGGCCCGGCTGATCGCCGAGGACGAACGACTCACCCCGGTGCTGATCCCGTTGGGCGACGGCCTGCTGGCCGCCGCTCGAGACTGACTTTCCTCGCTTCCCTCCCGGCCTCACCCCTCGCTTTGGGGTGAGGCCGGATTTTTCTTTACAGATTCCTGACGCGGCATCCCCTTGACCGCGAACTGAACGCATGTTTAGCGTATTAAACATGCGTTCAGTCGATGATCGAACAGCGATGGCCCGGATCCGTGACGCCGCGATCGAGCAGTACGGGCAGCGCGGATTCAGCGTGGGGCTGCGCACCATCGCCGAGGCCGCCGGCGTCAGCGCCGCCCTGGTGATCCACCACTTCGGCTCCAAGGAAGGGCTACGCAAGGCGTGCGACGCCTACGTGGCAGAGGTGGTGCGCGAGGCCAAGACCGAATCCCTGCAGAGCAGCGACCCCGCGACCTGGCTGGCCCAGATGTCCGAGATCGAGTCCTATGCGCCGCTGATGGCCTACCTGGTCCGCAGCATGCAGTCCGGCAGTGACCTGGCGACTACGTTCTGGCGCACCATGGTTGCCAACGCCGAGGAATACCTGGAAGAGGGCGTGCGCACCGGAGTGCTCAAACCCAGCCGCGACCCGCGGGCCCGGGCGCGGTTCATGGCGATCTGCAGTGGCGGCGGGTTTCTGCTGTACCTCCAGATGCATGACGACCCAACGGATCTGCGCCGGGTGCTGCGCGACTACGGCGAAGACATGATGCTGCCCGCCCTTGAGCTCTACACCGAGGGCCTGATGACCGACTCGACCATGTACGAGGCGTTCCTGCACCAACGCGAACAAGGCATCCCGTTCAGCTCAGAGTCCGAAACCAAGACCGACACCAAGGAGCCAGCGTGAACAACTCCGTCGAAATCCGCGGATTGTCAAAGTCTTTCGGGCACACCAAGGCCCTCGATGGACTGAACCTGACGGTCTCCCCCGGCGACGTCACCGGCTTCCTCGGGCCCAACGGCGCGGGCAAGTCCACCACGATCAGGGTGCTGCTCGGTCTGCTGCGCGCCGACGGGGGTTCCGTGCGACTGCTCGGCGGCGACCCATGGCGCGACGCGGTCGCCCTACACCGCCGAATCGCCTACGTCCCCGGCGATGTCACGTTGTGGCCCAACCTGACCGGCATGCAGGCCATCGACTTCCTGTGCCGGCTGCGCGGCAACGGCGTGGACACCCGGCGCCGCGACGACCTGATCGAACGGTTCGAGCTGGACCCGCACAAGAAGGCCCGCACCTACTCCAAGGGCAACCGGCAGACGGTCGCCATCGTCGCGGCGTTCAGCTGCCATTCCGAGCTCTACATTCTCGACGAGCCGACATCAGGACTGGACCCGTTGATGGAAAGGGCATTTCAGCAATGTGTGGCCGAGGTCGCCGGCCAGGGCGCCGCGGTCCTGCTGTCCAGCCACATCCTGGCCGAAGTGGAAAAGCTCTGCGACAACGTGACGATCATCCGGTCCGGGCGCACGGTGCGTTCCGGCTCCCTCGCCGAACTGCGGCACCTGATGCGCACCAAGGTCACGGCGCGCACCCGCTCCGATGGCCGCGCACTGCAGAACACCCCGTACGTGCATGACTTCACGAGCCGCGATGGCACAGTGAGCTTCTCGGTGAACCGGGCCGAACTGGAGTTCGTCCTGGAGCACCTGGCCGACCTCGGAATCGAAGATCTCAACGTCGCACCGGCATCCCTGGAGGACATGTTCCTGCGCGAGTACCAGGAGGCGAGCCGGTGACCACCGCGAGCGCTCCGGTCAGGCCCACCGGTCCGGTCCGCAGTACCACATCGCCGTTCACCGGTACCGCGACACTGTTGCGGCTGGCGCTACGCCGGGACCGGGTACGGCTCAGCGTGTGGGCCGGCGCGCTGACCCTGATGATGGTCTACGCGCCCAACGCTATTCGATTGGCCTACCCCGGTGAGGAACAGCGGCTGGCCCGGGTGAACCTGCTCAAGACACCTGCCGGGACGATGCTGGGCGGCCCGATGTTCGGCGTCAACGAGACCGACCTCGGCGTGATGATGGCCAACGAGCTGACTCTCACATTGACCATCGCGACCTCGATCCTGGCCATTCTCACCGTGATTCGCCACACCCGGGCCGAGGAGGAGAACGGCAGCGCCGAACTGGTGCTCTCCTCGGTGGTTGGTCGGTACGCCCGGACCGCGGCCGCACTGATCCTGGTCGGTGGGCTCAACGCCGTGCTGGCACTCACCATGACCCTGGCGATGGCATCCACCGGTTTCGCGGTGATCGACACCGCCGCCATGTGTCTGGGCATCACCGGGGTAGCCATGGTGTTCGGCGCGGTCGCCGCCGTGACCGCCCAATTCTGGCGCCAGGCCCGCACCGCGTCGGGCGCAGCGATGGGGACGCTCGCGGTGGCCGCGCTGGTACGCGGGGCCGGGGACGTCATCAACAACTCCGGCAGCGCCCTGAGCTGGTTCTCCCCCATCGCGTGGGCACAGCAGATGCGTCCGTTCACCGATCTGCGCTGGTGGCCGTTCGGGCTGTTGGCCATCCTGGCCGTCGGGCTGATGACCTTGGCCGCGGTGTTGGAGAGTCGTCGTCAATACGACGCGGGCACCATCGCATCGACGGGAGAGAAGCCCGACGCGCCCACGATCACCGGCCCGCTGCGACTGCACCTCACGCTGCAACGGGGCCAGACGATCGGTTGGGCCGTGGGACTGTTCGTGGCCGGGCTGGTGTTCGGCTCGATGACCAAGGCGCTGCTCGATGCCGCCAAGACCAACGAGTTGATCGCCCGGTTGCTGTCCACGACGGGCAACGACGGCATCTACACCACCATGACCCAGTTCCTGGCCGCGGCGGCCAGCGCGTACGTCGCCTCGGTGGTGCTGCGGGTGTACGCCGACGAGCAGAACGGGCTGGGCGAGCCGGTGCTGGCCGGTTCGGTGTCGCGGTGGCGGTGGCTGCTGGGTGCGGTGTGGTGTGCACTGGCGGGGGCGGCGATCCTGATGTTCTGCGCCGGCCTGGGCAACGGCCTGGGCGCCGGACTGACGCTGGGCGAGCCGGGCACGATCATCCGCCTCACCCTGGCCGCGCTGGCCTTTCTGCCCGCGCTGGCCGTGGTGGCCTCGATCGCGGCGCTGGCCGTGGCATTGCGCGCGCCCTGGATCGCCTGGCTGGCAGTCACGTTCGTGATCACCGCGCTGTATCTCGGGGCGCTGCTGCGGCTGCCGCGATGGCTGATCGAGCTGTCCCCGGTGGGGCAGACCACCGTGCCGAGCCAGTTCCCCGCCATGGCACTGGCAGTGATGCTCATCGCCGCAACGGCTTTGGCGGCCGTCGCGGGCTGGATCTATCGCAACCGTGACGCGGTGTGAACCCGATAGGAGACAACTGATGAAACTCGTGCTTCAGGCAATCGCATCGGGAGTGCTCGGTCTGGCATTCTTCGCCGCGACGCTGTTCTGGCCGGCCGGCACGTTCCACTATTGGCAGGCCTGGGTTTTCATCGCCGTGTTCATGGCCACCACCGTGGTACCGAGCATGTACCTCGCGGTCAAGGACCCCGCGGCCCTGCAGCGGCGCCTACACGGCGGGCCGACAGCGGAGACCAGGATCGTGCAGAAGATCGTCATCTGGGCCGTCACGGGCTCGGCCGTCGCAGCGTTCGTCCTCAGCGCCCTCGACCACCGGTTCGGCTGGTCCAGCGTGCCGACCGCGGTGGTCGTCCTCGGCAACGCCCTGGTCGCGGTCGGCCTCGTCCTGGCGCAGACAGTGGTCTTCCAGAACAGCTTCGCCGGCGCCAGCATCCAGGTGGAGGACGAACAACAGCTTGTCTCTACGGGTCTCTACGGACTGGTCCGTCACCCGATGTACTTCGGCGCGGTGTTGATGATGTTCGGCACCCCGCTGGCGCTGGGGTCCTACTGGGCGTTGCTCGTGTCCATCGTCTCGATACCGGTTTTCGGAGTACGGATCGCCGACGAGGAGAAGATGCTGCGCGCCGAACTCGACGGCTACGACGAGTACACCCAGAAGGTCCCCTACCGGCTGTTGCCCTACGTCTGGTGAGGAGGGTGAGGTGAAAATCGGTCTATTGACCGCCGTGTCGGCCGTCATCGGACTGGTCGTATTCGGTGCGCTGGTGTTCGGCCCGGCCGGAACGTTCCATTACTGGCAGGGGTGGGCATTCATCGTGGTGTTCGCCTTGACCACCCTCGTTCCGAGCAGATACCTGTCGGTGCACAATCCGGACGCACTGCGACGACGAATGCGGGCCGGACCGGCCGCCGAGACCAGACCGGTGCAGAAGATCGCCAGCGCACTGGCATTCACGTTCCTTGCGGCGATGATCATCGTGAGCGTCTTGGACCACCGGTTCGGCTGGTCGGTGGTGCCCGCCTGGGTGTCGGTGGTGGGAAACGCGTTGGTGGCCACCGGACTCGGGATCGCGATGTTGGTGGTGAGCCAGAACAGCTACGCGGCCGCCAACGTCATCGTGGAGTCCGGTCAAACCGTGGTGACCACCGGCCTGTACCGGTTCGTCCGCCATCCCATGTACGCCGGAAACGTCGTCATGATGGCCGGCATCCCGCTTGCCCTCGGTTCGTACTGGGGGCTGCTGTTCATGCTCCCGGGCATGGCGGTACTCGCCATGCGCATCGTCGACGAGGAGAAGCTGCTGCGCGCCGAGCTCGACGGCTACGACGCGTACGCCCGGAAGGTCCGCGACCGGCTTCTGCCCTACGTCTGGTGAGCCACGACGCGGGTGGCGGCTTCGACGGCGGCCGCCCGGCGCGAGGTCAGGACGGCCGGATCATCGGTGGCCGCGTCGGGATGCGGTAGGTGGGCCCACGCCAGGCCGATCCCGAACAACATCGCGATCAGATCGGCCGGGTTCCAGGCCGGGTCGACGTGGCCGCCGGCCTGGGCCGCCTCGATGGCGGCCACCGCCTGCGCGTGCACGGGTGCGCCGTCGGCCTGGGGCTCATCGAGGGTGAAACCCTCCAGCTGGGCCCAGGTGATCATGCGCAGATGCTCGGGCCGACGGCAGGCCAGGTCGTAGATGTCCCCGACGAATTCGGGGACATCGTCCGCACGCAGGGTGACCGATCGGAAGAACTCGGCCCCGTCGGCGGCGAACACCTCGCGGAACAGGGCCTCCTTGTCACCGAAGTGTGCGTAGAGGCGTTCCTTGCTGGCGTGTGCGGTACGGGCGATCCGGTCGATCCTCGCCCCGGCCAGTCCGTACCGGGCGAACTCGGCGCGCGCCGCCGCCAGGATCTCACCACGCAGTTCCGTCGTGCTTCTCACCGCAGAATCATAACCAGACGAACTAGTTCGTTCGGTATCGTGGTGCCAACAGGTCCGAACGCATCGGCGAATCCCCCGACCGGACGGCACCAGCCCTACTCGAATCAACACAGCCCGAGGAGCCGCGGCGATGTCCGTCACCAAGATCGACGAGATCATGAATCAACCCAGCCACGTCCAGACCCTGCGCCGCGCGGTCGAGACCGTCGCCGACGGCGTCGACCCGCTGGTCAATCTCTACCGGCCCTATGTGGACGGCTTGGAGAATCTGCCCCGCGACGGACGATTTCTGTTGGTGGGCAACCACACCCAGTTCGGTACCGAGACCCTGTTGATCCCGTACGTGGTGCGCCGCGAGATCGGGATACGGGTACGGCCACTCACCGACCGCCGGTTCGGTGACATGCCCCGGCCTGTCTCCGACCTCATGGCGGCGTGCGGGGCCGTCGTCGGATCACCCGAGGGCGCCGGCGAACTGATGCAACACGACGAGCCGGTCATGGTGTTTCCCGGCGGTGGCCGCGAGATCGGCAAGTTCAAGGGCGAGCAATACAAACTGCGCTGGGAGGGCCGCGCGGGATTCGCGCGCGTCGCCGTCGAACACGGCTATCCCATCGTCCCCGTGGCGCTCGTCGGCGGCGACGACGTCTACGTGGGAGTGACGACCCGTGACCATTGGCTGGGCCGGCTCAGCCGGACCGTCGGCGAGAAGCTGACCGGTCAGCGCGATATGGCCATACCGCTGGTCCGCGGCCTCGGCCCCACTCTGATCCCGCGGCCGCAGCGCATGTATCTGCGCTTCGCCGAGCCGATCGGCACCGCGAAACCGGCACGGGTGGCGAACGACAACTGGGTGGCCACCGTCAAGCAGCGCACCCAGGAATCGCTGGAGCAGAGCCTGGACGAACTGCTGACCCTCCGGGCTGAGGATCCCTACCGCGAACTGAACCCGCTGGCTTGGCGCAACGCGACCCAGAGCGGATAACGGCGAACCGCCCGGCACCAGTGCGAGTTAGCCGCATACTGCAGTGATGGAACTGTTGACCGGCTTCGGCCTGGCGACTGCGGCGGGGCTCAATGCCTACATCCCGTTGCTGGCGCTGGGTCTGCTGTCACGCTTCACCCATCTGGTGTCACTGCCGTCGGGATGGTCCTGGCTGGAGAACGGCTGGGTGATGGCGATCGTCGCGGTGCTGCTGATCGTCGAAGTGGTCGCCGACAAGATCCCCGCGCTCGACTCCGTCAACGACACCATCCAGACCTTCGTCCGCCCGACCGCGGGCGGCATCGTGTTCGGATCGGGCACCGCGTCCCAGACCGCCGCCGTGGCCGACCCGGGCGCATTCGCCCATTCCGGCCAGTGGATTCCGGTGGCGATCGGCGCCGTCACCGCTCTGGTCGTGTCGTTGACCAAGTCGACGGTGCGACCAGCCGCCAACGTCGCCACCGCCGGGGTCGCCGCACCCGTGCTGTCCACCGTCGAAGACGTCACGAGCGTCGGTCTGGTCTTCGTGGCGATCCTGCTACCGATCCTGGTGCTCGTGGCGCTGCTGGTGTTGATCTGGGGCGCCTTCCGGCTCTGGCGGTGGCGAAAGCGACGGGGCGAGGCCAAGATCGGCGTGAACGCCCGCAGCAATGCGGCACCCCGACCGGCCGCGGTCGACCCCTGGGAATGAACCCGGACTGACGTCCAGACGGGTCAGATCCACACACCCTTGCCGACGGCGACCACACCGCCCGCGCTGATCGCGAACCGTTCCCGGTCCTTGTCGAGGTCCACGCCGACCATCTCGCCCGGACCCACCACCACGTTCTTGTCGAGGATCGCGTGGCGCACCACCGCGCCGCGGCCGATCCGCACCCCGGGCATCAACACACTGCCCTCCACGATGGCGCCGTCATCGATCACCACGTTGGAGGACAACACCGAGTTGCGCACCGAGGCAGCCGAAATGATGCTTCCGGCACCGACCACCGACTCTTGTGCCGAACCGCCGTTGACGAACTTGGCCGGCGCCAGGTTCTCCGATTCACCGCGGATCGGCCAGCGCTTGTTGTAGAGGTTGAACACCGGGTGCACCGACACCAGGTCCATGTGCGCGTCGTAGAACGCGTCCAGCGTTCCGACGTCGCGCCAGTAACCGTGATCGCGTTCGGTGGCCCCTGGCACCTCGTTGTTGTTGAAGTCGTAGACCGCCGCCATCCCGTCGGACACCAGCCGCGGAATGATGTCGCCACCCATGTCGTGGTCGGAGTGGTCGTCGTCGGCGTCGGCGCGGATCGCGTCGATGAGCACCTTGGTGGTGAAGATGTAGTTGCCCATCGACACAAAGGTCTGTTCGGGATCGTCGGGCGTGCCCGGCGGATCCGCGGGCTTCTCCACGAAGTCCCTGATGCGCCCCGAGTCGTCGGCGTCGATGCAGCCGAACGCACTGGCCTCCGCGCGCGGCACCCGGATCCCGGCGACGGTTGCGCCGGCTCCGCTGTCGATGTGGAACCGCAGCATCTGCTCGGGATCCATGCGGTACACGTGGTCGGCACCGAAGATGATGATGTAGTCCGGGTCTTCGTCGTAGATCAGGTTGAGCGACTGGTAGATCGCATCCGCCGATCCGGTGTACCAGCGCGGGCCGAGCCGCTGCTGGGCCGGCACCGGGGTGATGTACTCACCGGCCAGGCCCGACAGGCGCCAGTTCTGGCTGATGTGACGGTCCAGTGAATGCGACTTGTATTGCGTCAGAACGCAGATCCGTAGATATCGGGCGTTCACCAGATTGGACAACACGAAGTCGATCAGCCGGTAGGCGCCGCCGAAGGGAACTGCCGGCTTCGCGCGATCGGCCGTCAGCGGATACAGCCGTTTGCCCTCTCCCCCGGCCAGAACGATGCCCAGCACATGTGGCAACTCCCTCATGCGTCCAAACCTATCCGCCAACCAGCACCGCGGCCAGCCAATGGCAACAGAAGTGTGCGGCGTGTAGCTGGACCCACGGCGACCTACTACCGTCTCGGATATGCGGGTGGCCATGATGACTCGGGAATATCCACCCGAGGTGTACGGCGGTGCCGGTGTGCACGTGACCGAACTTGTCGCGCAGTTGCGTCAGCTCTGCGACGTCGACGTCCATTGTATGGGAGCCCCGCGGGACGGGGCTTTCGTGGCGCAGCCCGATCCTGCGCTGCGCGGGGCCAACGCGGCGCTGTCGACACTGTCGGCGGACCTCAACATGGTCAACTCCGCGGCGGCGGCCACGGTGGTGCACTCGCACACCTGGTATGCCGGAATGGCCGGGCACCTGACCGGTCTGCTCTACGGCATCCCCCATGTGCTGACCGCGCATTCACTGGAGCCTCTGCGCCCGTGGAAGGCCGAACAGCTCGGCGGGGGCTACCGGGTGTCCTCGTGGGTGGAGCGCACCGCGGTCGAGGCGGCCGACGCGGTGATCGCCGTGAGCTCCGGTATGCGCGACGACGTGCTGCGCACGTACCCGGCGCTCGATCCCAACCGGGTCCATGTGGTGCGCAACGGGATCGACACCGACGTCTGGTACCCGACTTCGCCGGCCGACCAGGACTCGGTGCTCGCCGAGCTCGGGGTGGACATGAGCCGCCCGATCGTGGCGTTCGTCGGGCGCATCACCCGCCAGAAGGGCGTGGCCCACCTGGTGGCCGCGGCCCACCGGTTCAGCCCCGAGGTGCAGCTGGTGTTGTGTGCCGGCGCCCCCGACACCCCTGAGATCGCGGCGGAGGTGTCCTCGGCGGTGGCCGAACTCGCCCGGGCCCGCACCGGCGTGTTCTGGGTGCGCGAAATGCTGCCGATCAACAAGATCCGCGAAATACTCTCCGCTGCAACAGTTTTCGTGTGCCCATCGGTGTACGAGCCATTGGGTATCGTGAATTTGGAAGCGATGGCTTGCTCGACGCCGGTGGTCGCCTCCGACGTCGGCGGTATCCCCGAGGTCGTCGCCGACCGGCAGACCGGGCTTCTCGTGCACTACGACGCGACTGACCCACGCTTCTTCGAGATGCGGCTGGCCGACGCGGTCAACTCACTGGTGGCCGAGCCGGAAACCGCCAGGAAGTACGGCGAGGCAGGACGCCAGCGCTGCATCGCAGAATTCTCCTGGGCGCACATCGCTGAGCAGACCCTGGAGATATACCGCAAGGTGTCCGCCTGAGCGGACACCTTGCGAGGTCGATCAGCTGGTGACGGCCTTGAGTTCGTCACCCAGCGCAGCGGCCTCGTCTGGAGTCAGTTCGACAACGAGGCGCCCACCGCCTTCCAGCGGTACTCGCATCACGATCCCTCGCCCCTCTTTGGTTGCTTCCAGTGGACCGTCACCAGTCCGGGGCTTCATCGCCGCCATCGAGTGCTCCCTCCAACTTCGCCGACCCGCGTCAGCGGGCCAGGTTGGGGCCGAAGCCGCCCACTCGTTGGCGACACCCGGCGTTGAAATGCTACTGAACTACCCCTATTGTTCCTTATCCGCGGCGATGGTTGTGCAAAGACCCGTCGGATACCGACCGAAGGCATGTTTTACCGGTCACAATTACTGTGCCGGGACCCAGCAGGCCGCGATGTGGTCATCGACCATCCCGGTGGCCTGCATCAACGCATATGCCGTGGTGGGGCCGACGAATTTGAAGCCCCGGCGCTTGAGTTCCTTGGCCATGGCTGTCGATTCCGTGGTCACCGCAGGCACTTGGGCCAGGTCAGCGGGCCGCGGCCGGGCCGGTGGGGCGAATGACCACAGCAGCTCACCCAAATCGACGTCGAGCTCGGTGACTGCCCTGGCATTGGCGATGGTCGCGAGGATCTTGGCCCGGTTGCGCACGATGCCGGTGTCGGCCATCAACCGCTCGACGTCGTCGTCGGTGTACTTCGCGACCGTGGCCGCGTCGAACCCGTCGAATGCGGCGCGGAAGTTCTCCCGCTTCCGCAGGATGGTCAGCCAGCTCAGCCCGCTCTGGAAGGCCTCCAGGCTGATCCGCTCGAACAGCGCGCCGGAATCCCGCAGCGGCCGGCCCCACTCGGTGTCGTGATAGTCGCGGTACAGAGTGTCGCCCGCGGCGGCACTACTGGATTGGACCACCCAACCGCACCGGATCCGGCCGTCGTCGGCGGTGCCGACAATCCGGCCATCGTCGGTCATGGCTCCTCCGGGGTGCGGACCTCGCCTGCGGTGGCCGACACCTCGGCGTCGGCGGTGCCGACAGTCAGGTCATCGTCGGCGGTGCCGACAGTCAGGTCAGCGTCGTCATCGAAGTCGGCGGGCACACCGTAGGCCGCGCGAACTGCCGCCAGTTCCCCACGGACCGCATCGAGTTCGCGGCCCAGCCGATCCAGCACCCAGTCCACCTCGCTGGTCTTGTATCCGCGTACGACCTGGGCGAACTTGATGGCATCCACATCGGCACCGGTGACGCCCGAGGCAGGCAGGACCGTGGCGGTCGTCCCCCGCGGAAGCGGCGGCAACGTCTCACCCCGGCCGAAGATGACGCTGCCCAGACCGAACAGCACCGTGGCCACCAGAACCAGCACCACCAGGTACAGCAGTATCAGTGTCACGTCCTCGATACTGCCTCACGCATACGACACCTAGCGCGGGCGCAGGGTCACCATGGGCGGGCGGTCGGCCAGCGACACCGACGACACCCGCGGGGTGAAGTCGTCCCCGTCGGCGTAGAACTGCGTCAGCCCCACCCCCGAATCGGCGATCCCGCAGCGCGACAGCAGGGTCGCGATGACCTGCCGGCTCATCGATGCCAGCTCGGTCAGCGGCCGGTTGCGATGCACCCGTACGCCCAGGTTCACCTGCGCGATGGCGTCCAGGCCGAGCTGGTCGTAGGTGTCGACCAGCAGGCCGATCTCCACGCCGTAGCCGGGCGCGAACGGCACCGAGGTCAGCAGCTCACGGGTACCCGCGTATTCGCCGCCCAGCGGCTGGAACACGCAGTTCAGCTCGGGGCGCAGCGAGGCCAGCAGCGGGCGCGCCACCAGTTCGGTGACCCGGCCGCCGCCGTTGGCGTCCTCGGCGCCGCTGACCTTGAGCGGCCGCCGGTAGAACCCCTTGACCAGATGCACACCGTCGGTGGTCAGCAGCGGGCCCAGCAGCTTGGGAACGAACATCGGATCGGGGTCGATCAGGTCGGAGTCGACGAAGGCGATGATGTCGCCCGTGGTGGCGGCCAGCGACCGCCACAGCACCTCGCCCTTGCCCGGCTGCGGCTCAACCTCGGGTAGCGCGACCTCACGGCTGATCACCCGGGCCCCCGCGGCGACCGCACGGATCTCGGTGTCGTCGGTGGAACCCGAATCGAGCACGATCAACTCGTCGACCAGCCCGCCCAGCAGCGGGGTGATGGTCCCGACGACGGAGGCGACGGTTTCTTCCTCGTTGAGGGCGGGCAGCACCACCGAGACCGTGCGGCCGGCCTTGGCGGCCTCCAGTTCGGAGATGGTCCAGCTCGGCCGGTTCCAGCTGTGGTCGGTCAGCCAGCGGTGGCCCACCACTCCATCGGTGACATCCAGTTCAGGCAGTGCAGTCATGCCAGTCCCCTCACTGTTCGTGCGGGTGCCCGCACTCCCTGGATCGACGCGACCATCTCCAGCACGCGCCGCGTGGGTCCGACCTCGTGTACCCGGAACATCGCGGCACCATCTGCGGCGGCCAGCGCCGTCGCGGCCAGGGTGCCCTCCAGGCGTTCGGTCAGATCCACACCCAGAGTCTCCCCGACAAAATCCTTGTTGCTCAGCGCCATCAGGACTGGCCATCCGGTCTTAACAAGATCTTTTACGTGGCGCAACAAACTAAGACCGTGATGAGTGTTTTTACCGAAATCATGGGTTGGGTCGATCAGGATCCGGTCTCGCGGCACACCCGTTGCTACCGCCCGTTCGGCCGCGGCGGTCACCTCGGCGATGACGTCGTCGACGACACCGCGTTCGGTGATCCCGTAGTTCACCCGGAACGGCCGGGTGCGCGGCACGGCGCCGCCGGTGTGTGAGCACACCAGCCCGGCGCCGAATTCGGCGGCCACCTCGGGCAGCCCGGGATCCGCGCCCGCCCAGGTGTCGTTGATCAGGTCGGCTCCGGCCGCACAGGCCTGTTTGGCCACCGCGGCGCGCCAGGTGTCGACGCTGATCAGCTGGTCGGGATAGGTGGTGCGCAGCCATTCGATGAACGGCACGACGCGGGCGATCTCCTCCTCGGCGTCGACCATGCTGCCCGGGCCGGCCTTGACCCCGCCCACGTCGATCACATCGGCGCCCTCGTCGATCACCCGCTGCGCTGCGGCCTTGGCCGCGTCGTCGGTGAAGGTGGCCCCGCGGTCATAGAACGAGTCCGGCGTCCGGTTGACGATCGCCATGATCAGCGCACGGTCACCCGCGACCGGGCGCCCGCAGAACAGGCCATTGCACGTCGACAACACGCCTCCATAGTGCCTGGTGCGGCATGCACGGCAGCATTGGCGCCAGATTCCGCGCCGTTTTCTACCTGTTGGTCGTCGCCCGACACGATCGACAACCCAGGCGTAGAAATCGGCGCGGAACCTGGCGTCTACTACTTGGGCCGCTGACCGGCCGTCACTTCGTCGGGGTACTCGGGGTAGAACGGCACGTAGCCGTCCGCCCGGCCTGCCAGCACGTACACCGGGTCCTTGATTTCCGATCCATAGCCCTGCTTGCGCAGGTCCACCTTCTGGCTCTTGAACGTCGAGGTGTGGGCCAGCTCGGTGACGACGCGAACGAACAACGGCACGGCGTAGGCCGGCAGGTGTCCGTAGAACGCGTCGGCGATCGCCTTCCCGTCGAACTCGTGGTCGGCCTTGAGCTGAATGGCGGCCATGCCGGCGCGGCCGCCCGCACCGGGCACCTCGACACCGAACACCGTGCACTCGTCGACTACCGGGTCCCCGGCGAGCGCGGCCTCCACCTCCGTGGTGGCCACGTTCTCGCCCTTCCACCGGAAGGTGTCACCGAGCCGGTCGGCGAATGCGGCGTGGCCCAGCCCCTGAGAACGCATCAGGTCGCCGGTGTTGAACCAGACGTCGCCGTCCTTGAACGCGTTGCGCACCAGCTTCTTCTCACTGGCCGACGGATCGGTGTACCCGTCGAACGGCTGCAGCGCGCTGATCTTGGACAGCACCAGCCCCGGCTCGCCGCGTTTGACCCTGCGCAGCCGGCCGTCGGCGGCGCGGGCCGGTTCGCCGCTGGCGGCGTCGTATTCGACGAATGCGACGGGGCTCGGGCAGATGCCGGTGGACTTGGAGACGTTGAAGACGTTGACAAAGGCGGTGTTGCCCTCGCTGGAGGCGTAGAACTCGCAGACCCGCGGGATGCCGAACCGCTGGGTGAACTCATCCCAGATGGCCGGCCGCAGCCCGTTGCCGACGATGACGCGGACCTTGTGCGCCCGGTCGGTCGGCTTGGGCGGCTGGTTGAGCAGGTAACCGCAGATCTCGCCGATGTAGGCGAACGCGGTCGCGCCGTAGTCGATGACCTCGTCCCAGAACCGGGATGCCGAGAACGACTTGCCCAGGGCCAGTGCCGCCCCCGAGTTCAGCGCCGATCCGATCGAGACGGTCAGGGCGTTGTTGTGATAGAGCGGCAGGCAGCAGTACAGGGTGTCATCGCTGTGCAGGCGCAGTCCCAGGCCGCCGAACCCGGCCAGGGCCCGCAGCCAGCGGTAGTGGCTCATGACGCTTGCCTTAGGCATGCCGGTGGTGCCCGAGGTGAAGATGTAGAAGGCCTTGTCCTTGGCCAGTACGGCCGCCGCGCTGGCCGGGTTGGTGGTCGGCGCGGTGGCCGCGAGCCGACGCAGCTCCTCGACCGTGATCAGGCCGTTGGGCTCGGCCCCGCATTCGCTGATGTGCTCGATCAGGTCGGACTCGGCGACCACTGCCGTGGCATTGAGCAGCCCGATGCTGTGGGCCAGGACCTTGCCGCGCTGGTTGTAGTTCAGCATGCCGGTGACGGCGCCGCATTTGACGATCGCCAGCATCAGCAGCACCGCGTCGGGCGAGTTGCGCAGCATCACCCCGACCACGTCACCGTGGCCGACGCCCTTGGCCGCCAGCACCGCCGCGTAGCGGTTGACCGTCTCGTTGGCCTCGCGGTAGGTGATGCGCTCGTCGCCGAACTTGAGGAAAACCCGGTCGGCGTACTGGGCAGCCCGCTCCTGGAACACCTTGCCGATCGAGGTCTTGGCCGTCGGCCGGGCCATCATTCCGGTGAGGACGCCCCGCGCGATGACCGGCGCGTCCATCAGCAGACCGGGTACCTGGCTGGCGAGGTCGAGTAGGCCGACGCTGCTCCTGGTGCCCGATTTCTGGTCGGTCATGCGGTCTCCCCCTGCGCGTTGTGTGGGTCTCGAGATGGCTCTCGTGTGGGCAACACCATAGCCGCGCGGGTAACCGGGCGTTACCGCCGGTTCTACATAAGCGGCGCGCACACGTCGAGCGCTGCGGCGACCTCGTCGACAACGATCAGCCGGTCGAGGGCCTGGCTGCTCACATAGCCGGAGTCGACGAGCCCACGCAACCAGTTCAACAATCCGTCGTAGTGGCCGAACGGGTCCAGCAGTACGACGGGCTTCTCGTGCATCCCCAGATAGCCCGCCGTCCAGGCCTCGAAGAACTCCTCCAACGTGCCGATGCCGCCGGGCAGGGCGATGAACGCGTCGGAGCGGTCCTCCATCTCCTTCTTGCGTTCCCGCATGGTGTCGGTCACCACGAGTTCTTCGGCGTCCACGTCGGCGAGTTCACGATGCACCAGCGCCTTGGGGATCACGCCGACCGTGCGGCCGTTCGCCGAGCGCGCCGCACGGGCGACCGCACCCATGGCCGAGACGTTGCCGCCGCCGGAGATCAACGTCCATCCGCGCTTGGCGATCGCCACCCCGACCTCACTGGCCAATGCCAGCAGCTCGGGATGGGTAGGCCCCGAAGCGCAATAGACACACACCGCAAACTCGCGGTCAGTTTCACCGGACACCTACACAAACTAGAGGGTGCTGGTGAACCGCCGATGACGGGTGGGCAATGTCCGCCGGTGATGGACTCAGCCCCGGCTCGCAGGGAGACTGAACGGAACGCGGAGGGACGATCCTGGTGACTGACGATGTCGATCAACCGACACGGTTGAGCCGCGAGTTCATCTTGGACACCGCGATCGGGCTGATCGATCGCGACGGTCTGACGAAATTGACCATGCGACGGCTGGGTACGGCCTGCGGTGTCGAGGCGATGGCGCTCTACCGCTATGTGCACAGCCGGGGTGACCTGCTGACCGGCATCGTGAACCACATCGTGGACCGCCTCTACGCCGATCAGCTCGCCGCCCGCCGCCAGGAGGATGGTTGGCAGGACTTCCTGCTCCGGCTCGGCCATGGCGTGCGCCAGATCGCGATCGAACACCCCGAGGTGTTCCCACTTGTGGCAACTGAGGCGCCGGAAGCCCCGTGGGTGCGGCCGCCGCTGCGCAGCCTGCGCTGGATGGAGACGTTCCTGGAGACACTGATCTCCTACGGGTTCAGCGATGACGCCGCCGTGGCCGCGTACCGGACGTACACCACATTCCTGGTGGGCCAGTTGCTGCTCGAGGTGTCCGCCCGCGGTGTCGCACTCAGTCCCGACGAGACGGTGCTCGACACCGAGCCACGGCCCGATACGTCGCTGGCCGATTACCCGAACCTGCGTCGGCTGCAATCGATGCTGGCCGAGGACCACAGCACCGACGAGTTCGAGGACGCGTTGGAGGCCCTGCTCGACCGCATCGAAACGTGGTCAGGCTCCTGACCAGGGACCTGAACAGGGGCGTTTACAACGTAAACTTCGGCGGTTATGCTCGGTTTCACCGTGGAATCGACCCAGCAGAATCACGAGCTGCACTGGACGGCTCGCACCACACCCGAAGGCCTCATCGTTCAGGTCTCCGGACAGGTCGATGCCCACAACGAATCCGCCTGGCAACGCATGCTCAGCGAGTCGGCAGCTGCCGCGCCCGAATCCTCGATGCTCATCGTCGACGCCGGATTCCTGGACTTCATGAGCTGTGGGGCACTCGTCGCCCTGGCCAAGCAGACCGTCGACAGCCGTCAGCAAGGGATCACGGTCCGGCTGGTCATCCGTCAGCAGAGCATCAGGCGGATCATCACCGAATGCGGCCTGGACGACGCGGTGTCGGCGCACCCGGACCTCGATTCGGCGTTGAACGGCCACCGCCCGCCATAGGATCCGGTGGATGGCTGTCGACTGGGTGATCGCACCGCGTGACCGCGTGCTCGACGGTCTGGAGGCCGGCCTGCACGAGCGCCGCGGCGCGGCTCTTCTCGGCCCGGCCGGTGTGGGCAAGACGTCCGTCGCCCGCACCGCGGCCGAACATCTCGCCAGCGATTTCCGCCGGGTCGTGTGGATCGCCGGCACCGAATCGGCTGCGGCGGTCCCGTTCGCCGCGGTGGCGCACCTGATCGATATCCCCTCGGCGGGCAAGACCGCCGAAGTGCTGCGAGCCGCGCGCGAGGCGCTCGGGTCCGACCTGTTGCTGGTCGTCGACGACGCGCACCTGCTGGACCGGTTGTCGGCAGCCCTGGTGTACCAACTCACGGTGAGCGGCGCGGCCAAACTCATCGTCACCGCGTCCGCGGCACAGGCACCCGATGACGTCGCGGCGTTGTGGGGTGACGGCTTGGTGAGTCGTGTCGACATCTCCCCGCCGGGCCACGATGACGCCCGGCTGGCCGATCAGGTGGCCACGTTTCTCGCCGATCTGCCCAACGGTGCGGGAGCCGTATTGCGTCAACTGGCGGTGCACGATCCGCTGCCACTTGCCGATCTGACAGCCCTGACCAGCACCGAGGCGGTGCAGGAGGCGCAACAGTGCGGCGTCGTGTGCGTCGACGAGGCGGTGGCGCGTTGTGTGCATCCGCTGTTTCTCAACGCGATACGCGCCACGATCGGCGGGCCCGGCCTGCGGCGGCTGCGCAGCACGCTGGTCGAGCAGCTGTCTGCGGCGCCCCGCCCCGGTGTGGTGGACCGGCTGCGGGTGGCGGTGCTGGCGCTCGACAGCGACTCCCCACTGCCCGCGGCCGAACTCGTGGACGCTGCCGGCGAGGCGCTTCGACTGGGCGACCTGGAATTGAGTGAGCGACTGGCGCGGGCCGCGACGGCGTCGGGTGGTGAATTCCAGGGGCTGCTCACCCTGGCGTACGCGTTGGCCTGGCAGGGCCGCGGCCGTGAGGCCGATGCCGTCCTGGCGCAGATCGACCCCGCCGACCTGACCGAGGACCAGTTGATGGCGTGGGCACTGCCGCAGGCGGCCAATCAGTTCTGGATGCTGTCGGAGCCCGAACGCGCCACCGCGTTCCTGCGCGCCACCCGCCGCCGGGTATCGACACCGACGGCCCAGATCACGCTCGACGCGCTGGCGGCCACTTTCGCGATGAATGCCGGTGCGCCACAACGGGCTTTGGGACTGGCACTGGAAGTACTCGCCTCCCCCGCCGCCGATGACACCGCGGTCGGTTGGGCCGGGTCGACGGCAGCACTGAGTTGCGCGCGGATCGGCCAGTTCGATCAGGTGGACGCGATGGCACACCGTGCACTCGCGGCAGGGCATCCGGGCCTGTTGCGGTTCACCAGCGGCTTCGGCCAGACCACGGCGCTGATGATGACCGGCCGGCTGGACCAGGCGCAGGAAATGGCCAAGAGCATCACCGATTTCACCCAGCTGCTGCAGCCCGGCCGCGCCATCGGCGAGGTGTTGATGGCCGACGTGCTGCTGGTCCGCGGCAGTTTCGACGAGGCGATTGCGTTGTTGCGCAAGGCAACCGCCGCACTGGCACCGACCGGGTATTCCTGGGGACCATTGGCCTGGATGTTGTTGGCGCAGGCCGTCGGTCAGCGTGGCATGCCGGTCGAGGCTGGAAAAGCACTGTCCCGTGCGGAGTCCCGGCACGGGCTCAAGTCGATGCTGTTCGCACCTGAGTTGGCACTGGCCCGAGCCTGGACTTGCTCTGCCCGCAAGGATTCGGTGGGCGCGGTGACCGCGGCGCGCGAGGCCGCCAAGGCCGCCGAGCGCGGCGGCCAATCCGCGGTGATGCTGCGGGCCTTGCACGACGGCGTGCGGCTGGGCGACACCCGGGCCGTCGACGCGCTGACAAGGGTGGATCTGGACTGCGTGTTCGGGCAGCTGACGTTGGATCATGCCCGCGCGTTGGCGGCCGGGGATGGTGCGGCTCTGGCCGAGGTTTCGGCTCGGTACCGCGACGTTGGGATGCTCGCCGCTGCGGACGATGCGGCGCGCCAAGCCTCGGCGTGAGGTCTACCGGACCGTGACTGCCAAAAGCCGAGTGAACTTCCCGCTCGGCACCCACCCGCGCCGAACGTAGGATGCGCAGTTGGACCGCACGATCTCCAGGGGGCTCGATGAACCAGTTCGTCGCCGACACGGCCGCCATCACAGGCCTGCAAGGGACCGTCGGCAGCGTCAGTGAAGACATGAACAACTTCAAGAATGCGTTCTCCGGCCCGTCGGACCTCGCGTCCAGCCACGGCCAGATCGGCTTTCCGTTCCAGAATTCGCACGGCGGTGCCCAGTCGTCCCGTGATGGCGCCTTAGCTGCCACCCAGTTTGCCGCGAGCAGGATGGCCGAATTGCTCGGCCAGGCCTCACAGGCATATGCCCGTGGCGATATGGAATCCGCCAGCCGGCTCAAGGCCCAGGCCGATCAGCTCGAGGGCGCAGGCTCCGCGGCGTCCGGCGCCGGCGGCGGCGCCGATCCCGCGGGCGCAGGAGCGGGCGGTGCGGGCCAGGTGCTGGGCCAGTTCGGCCAGATGGCTTCGCAGATGGCGCAGTCGATCACCCAGCCGCTGCAGGGACTGACCCAGGCGATGACCCAGGCGCCACAGCAAGTCATGCAGGGTGTGCAGGGCATTGTCGAAGCCGCTACCCAGGCAGCGGGAGGCGGCGGGGACGCTGCTGCCACGGCCGCGGACACCGGTGGCGCGGGAGCCGAGAACGCCATCAAAGCCGCCGACCACCAGGGGCCCGGCGATGGTGCTGGGGGCGGCCCAGCGGATCAGCCCGACGCCAAGCACGACGCCAAGCACGACGGCAGGGACGACGCCGAGCCCCGCAAGCATGACGGTGATCGCGCTCCTGTGGGCGAGGCCGGGGCCGCCGCTGATCGCAGCTACGAGCAACTCGGCAATCGCGCCTCAGCCGGTGCCGCAGCTGAGGACGGCTACGGCGTCGGCACTGTGCCGACCCAGATCCACAACATCAACCCGCGGCGCCAGTAGCACTCAACTCTCCGCCGTCCAGCCGCAGCCACCGGTCGATACCGATGGCCTCCAGGAACCGTTCGTCGTGACTGACCACCGCGAACGCGCCCCGGTAGGCGTTCAGCGCCGATTCGAGCTGTCCCACGCTGACCAGATCGAGATTGTTCGTCGGCTCGTCCAGCAACAGCAACTGGGGCGCGGGTTCGGCATAGAGCACGCACGCCAGCGTCGCCCGTAACCGCTCCCCGCCCGACAACGCTGCCACCGGCAGGTGGATCCGGTCGCCGCGAAACAGGAACTGCGCCAACAGATGCATGCGCCGGGTGTGTGACAAGCTCGGCGCAGCGGTAGCCAGGCTCTCGGCCACCGTACGCTCGTCGTCCAACAGGTCCAGGCGCTGCGACAGGGAGGCGATGCGCCCGTCAACCCGTTGCACCGTTCCTGAGTCGGGTTCCAGGGTGCCGTCGATGATGCGTAAGAGTGTCGACTTGCCGGCTCCGTTGGGACCGGTCAGGGCGATACGTTCCGGCCCGCGGATGGAGAGGTCGATCCCGTTGTCGGCGAACAGTTTCCGGCCGCCGCGGCTGATCTGCAAGCCGTCTCCGGCGAACACCGTGCGCCCGGCAGGCACCACGGTGTCGGGCAGATCCAACGCAATCACCTTGTCGTCACGCAACGCTCGTTCAGCTTCGTCGAGCCGGCTCCGGGCATCGTCGACTCTCCGAGCGTGTACGTCGTCGGCGCGGGCCGCCGATTCCTGGGCATCGCGTTTCAGCTTGCCCGCCACGATCTTCGGCAGCCCGGCGTCCTTGAGGTTGCGCGCCGCGGTCGACGAGCGTCGGGCGGCCCGCTCGCGGGCCTCCTGCATCTGGCGCTTCTCCCGCTTGAGCTGTTGTTCGGCGTTACGGATATTGCCCTCGGCCACCTGTTGAGCAGCGCGGCCGGCCTCCTCGTAGGCGGTGAAATTGCCTCCGTAGAAGACGATTTCACCGCGGTACAGCTCGGCGATCTGATCCATCCGGTCCAGCAGCACCCGGTCATGGCTGACCACCAGCAGGCAACCGGTGTAGCTGTCCAGCGCGTCGTACAGGCGGTGCCGGGCCTCGCTGTCCAGGTTGTTGGTGGGCTCGTCGAGCAGCAGCACACTGGGCCGCTTCAGCAGTTGGGCAGCCAGCCCCAAAGACACCACTTCCCCGCCGGACAAGGTTCCCAACCGGCGGTCCAACGCCAGGTCATCCAGGCCGAGCCGGTCCAACTGGGCACGGGAGCGTTCCTCGATGTCCCAGTCCTCGCCGATGGCGGTGAACACCTCCTCGCTGGCGTCACCATCGGCCAGCGCTGCCAGTGCGTCGAGCACCGGAGCGATCCCCAATACCGCGGCCACGGTGAGATCGGCTGTGAACGGCAGGCTTTGGGGCAGGTAGCCGACGGCGCCATCGGCGACCACTGAGCCCGCGGAGGGCCGGTACTCGCCGGCAATCAGTTTGAGCAGCGTGCTCTTTCCGGCGCCGTTGGGTGCGACCAGGCCGGTGCGGCCGGGCCCGATGGAAAACGACAGGTCCGAGAACAGCTCGACGTCATCGGGCCAGGAGAACGACAAATGGGAACAGACGATAGACATGCTGGTACTCCAAAGTGATGCGGGCAACAGGCACCGCATTGAGGGGCAGGAACGAATCGACTCTCGGGATCACCCGGAGATGTCGTCTCCCAGCATGTTTTCGGCCCACCTTGGTTGACAGCAGATGCGAGACCCATACTACGCATGCATGCAACCGATTTACGGTTCAGAACGTCTCGCGCAATCGATCCAGTTGTCGCCGTTCACGTTTCGTGGGTCGGCCGGCGCCTCGATCGCGGACCGGAACGGACGCCACCATCTCCTTGGGCGGCGGTGGCGGGCTGCGGTCGATCAGGCATTCCGATGCGATGGCGGGACCGACTCTCTTGGCGATGGGCCGGATGACCTCCACGATTCGTTCACGTCCGTCGAGCCGGACCCGCACCTCGTCACCGGGGCTCACGTGCTGCGCCGGTTTGGCCGGCACGTTGTTGACCCGGACGTGTCCGCCCCGGCAGGCGGCCGCCGCCGCGGACCGGGTCTTGGTGAGGCGCACAGCCCAGATCCAGCTGTCGACGCGGACGGTGCTCATGTCAGGTAGCGCCGCAGCATGTCGGTGACCGCGGTGATCTGGGCGATCTCGACCCGTTCGTCGACCTTGTGGGCGAGGTTGGGGTCGCCCGGACCGTAGTTGACGGCGGGTATCCCCAGCGCGGCGAACCGGGACACATCCGTCCAGCCGTACTTGGCACGGACCTGTCCCCCGGCTGCGGCCACCAGCGCGGCGGCGGCCGGTTTGGCCAGCCCCGGCAGGGCGCCCGCGGCGGCGTCGGTCAATTCGATGTCAAGGTCGAGGCCGTCGAACACCTCGTGCACGTGGGCGAGGGCCTGCTCGACGCTGCGGTCGGGGGCGAACCGGAAGTTGACGGTCACCGATGCCGCGTCGGGGATGACATTGCCGGCGATGCCGCCGTCGATACGTACTGCCGACAGCCCTTCCCGGTAGACGCACCCGTCGATGTCGACATTGCGGGGCTGATAGGCCGTGAGCCGGTCAAGTACCGCACCGAGTTTGTGAATGGCGTTGTCGCCCAGCCAGGAACGTGCGGAATGCGCGCGGGTGCCGGTGGCGCCGACGACGACGCGGATGGTGCCCTGGCAGCCCGCCTCGATGAAGCCGCCGGACGGTTCACCGAGGATCGCGACGTCGGCCTGTAGCCAGTCCGGCAGCTCTCGTTCGATGCGGCCCAGCCCGTTGGCGCTGGACTCGATCTCCTCGCAGTCGTACATCACCAGGGTGATGTCGTGGCTCGGCTCGGCAATGGTGGCTGCCAGGTGCAGGAACACCGCGTCACCCGACTTCATGTCCGAGGTGCCGCAGCCCCACATCTCGCCGTTCTTGATGTGGCTGGGCAGGTTGTCGGCAGCGGGCACGGTGTCGATGTGTCCGGCCAGCATCACCCGCGACGAGCGGCCCAGGTGGGTGCGGGCCAGCACCGCGTCACCATTGCGGATCACCTCGAACCACGGCGCCTGCGCACGTAGCGCGGCCTCGATCTCGTCGGCAATGCGCTGCTCATGACGTGACTCGCTGGGGATGTCCACCAAGGCAGCGGTCAGCGCGATCGGATCAGCAGTCAAATCCAGGCCCACGATGCTCAACGGTAGTCCAGTAACCTTGGCCAACGTGACTGCAGCATCTGGCGTCGGCCTGGCCACCATCACCGCCGACGGGACCGTCCTGGACACCTGGTTTCCCGCCCCCGAGCTGAGCGCCTCTGGCGATGCCGGCACGGTGAAGCTCAGCGGCGATGACATCCCCGCTGAGTTCGCGGGCCTGACCGGCCCCGATGCCGACCGCGGTGTCGAGGTGGTGGCGGTGCGGACCACGATCGCCGACCTCGCGGACAAGCCCGCCGATGCGCATGACGCCTACCTGCGGCTGCACCTGCTCTCCCACCGGCTGACCAAGCCGCACGAGGCCAACATGGACGGCATCTTCGGAGCGCTGGCCAACGTGGTGTGGACGAACTTCGGGCCGTGCGCGGTCGAGGGCTTCGAGACGGTGCGCGCCAAGCTGCGCCGCCGCGGTGCCGTCGCGGTCTACGGCGTCGACAAGTTCCCGCGGATGGTCGACTACGTGTTGCCGTCGGGCGTGCGGATCGCCGACGCCGACCGCGTCCGCCTGGGTGCGCACCTGGCCGCGGGCACGACTGTCATGCACGAAGGTTTCGTGAACTTCAACGCCGGCACACTGGGCACCTCGATGGTGGAGGGCCGGATCTCGGCCGGTGTCGTGGTGGACGACGGCTCCGACATCGGTGGCGGCGCGTCGATCATGGGCACCCTGTCCGGTGGCGGCAAAGAGGTGATCTCGGTGGGCAAGCGCTGCCTGCTGGGCGCCAACGCCGGCCTGGGCATCTCGCTCGGCGATGACTGCGTGATCGAGGCCGGGCTGTATGTCACCGGCGGCACCAAGGTGACCACCGCTGACGGGCAGACCACCAAGGCCGTCGAGCTCTCCGGGGCCAACAACCTGCTGTTCCGCCGCAATTCGCTCTCGGGTGCGGTCGAGGTGGTCAAGCGTGACGGCACCGGCATCACGCTCAACGAGGCGTTGCACGCCAACTAGCGCCGGAGCAGGGACCGCCAGCGTACCGTGAATTGACGATCGCGTCAGCGGTCGATGAAACCGGTCCCTGGGAGCGCACAATGGCACCCTCAACCAGCTACAAACTTCTACAGATCGCGCTGGCCCTGTTCGGCACCGTGATGCTTCTGCTCTATCCGCTGGCGGTGGTCTGGCCGTCCGGATGGGCTTGGCATCCCGGTGCCCCCTATCAGTCCAACTACTTCATGATGATCGTCGGGGTCTACGCCACCCTCGGTGTTTTCCTCTGGATCGCGGCGCGGCGCCCCGAGGCGAACCTCAGCCTGATCTGGTTCACCGTGTGCTCAAGCTTTGTCCACGCCGTCATCATGGCGGTGCAATCGTTCGGCGACGGTCACCACATGGGACATCTGTGGGGTGATGTCGCTGCGCTGATTCTGGTGGCCGCGGTGTTGTCGGTCCTCGTGGTGTCGTCGGACCTCAAGCAGCGCGCGAGTGTGCCCTAGGTGCAAGGAATCCCGTGCGGGCCACCCACCCAGTGACCTGGCGGGGATTGCCACGGGCACCACTTCTTGACCTGTCCGGGCGGGCCCCAGTTGACCCCAGGATTCCAGTCAACCCAACCAGGCCCCGGAATCCACGGAATATCGGGACCCCAACCAGGGTCAGCCTGTGCCGAACCGGCGCCCAACCCGAGGGAGCCGAGGCCGAGCGCACCCGCGATCATCGCCGTTCCCGCGACTTTTTTGAAACTCATACGTGCCTCCAAACCGAGGCAGGGCGTGACGTGCGATCTACGCCCCGTCACTTCCCAAGCTACCCCTGCTCGGCAGCAAGCACGCAGAACTCGTTGCCCTCTGGGTCGGCCAGCACCACCCACGTTTCGTCACCCTGGCCGACGTCGACGTGGCGGGCGCCGAGGCCGATCAACCGGTCCACCTCGGCCTGTTGATCGTCGGGGGTGAAGTCCGGATGCAGACGGTTCTTGACCACCTTGTCCTCCGGCACGGCAGTGAACAGCCAGATCGGGCCGGCGCCCGGCGGCGGGGTGAGCAGCACGTCGCCGTCGGCATCGGTGTGTGCGGGCCAGCCCAGCGCTTCCGACCACCAGGCGCCCAACGCTTCGGGATCGTGTGCGTCGATGCAGATCTCGGAGAACCTCAACCCCATTGCGCCAGTTCCTTTTTCATCACCTTGCCCATGGCGTTGCGGGGCAGGCTGTCCACGAGTCGCACTTCGCGAGGACGTTTGTGCACTGAAAGTTCTTGGGCGACATACTCGATCAGCGTATCGGGTGCGGCATTGCCGACAACGAACGCAACGATGCGCTGCCCCAGATCGTCGTCGGGCACCCCGACCACGGCCACCTCGTCGACGCCGTCATGACCCAACAGCACGGTCTCGATCTCACCGGCGCCGATGCGGTACCCGCCCGATTTGATCAGGTCCACCGACTCCCGCCCGACGATGCGGTGCATCCCGTCGGCATCGATGACCGCGACGTCGCCGGTGCGGTACCAGCCGTCGGAATCGAAGGCGTCGGCGGTGGCCTCGGACCGGTTGAGGTAGCCGCCGAACACCATGGGGCCCTTGATCTGCAGCCGTCCGATCGTCTCGCCGTCGTGAGGCACCGGCGCGCCGTCGTCGTCGACGAGCCGGGTCTGCACTCCGGCCAGCGGCAGCCCGACCCAGCCGGGCCTGCGCTCACCGTCGACCCGAGTGCTGAGGGTGATCAGCGATTCCGTGCTGCCGTAGCGCTCCACCGGCGCGTGCCCGGTCAGTCGCACCAGCTCGTCGAACACCGGCACCGGCAGCGGCGCGCTGCCGGAGACCAGCAGCCGTGCGGTGGACAGCGCCAGCGCCGAGTCGAGGTCCTTGACCACCCGCGACCACACCGTCGGCACCCCGAAGTAGAGCGTGCCCTGCGCCTGCGCGTACGCGGCCGGTGTCGGTTTCCCGGTGTGTACGAAGCGGTTTCCGATCCGCAGCGAGCCGAGCAGACCCAGCACCAGGCCGTGCACGTGGAACAGCGGCAGCCCGTGCACCAGGGTGTCGGCAGCGGTCCACTGCCATGCCGCGGCCAGCGCGTCGATGTCGTCGGCGATGGCCTGGCGGCTGATCGGCACGCCCTTGGGCGCTCCGGTCGTCCCGGAGGTGTACATGATGATCGCGGTCGAATTCGGTGCCGGCTCGGGATAGCGGTGCCAGGACCGGGCGTGCAGCCGCACCGGGATGTGCGGCAGTCCCTCGGTCTCCTCTGGCCGCTCCCCCAGCCAGGCCTGGGCGCCGGAGTCGGCGAGGATGTGTCGACGCTCTGCCGCGCCGACGTCGGCAGGTACCGGGACCACCGGCACACCGGCGATCAGGCATCCGATGACGGCGAGGACGGTCGTCGGGGTCGGTGTCGCCAGGACGGCGACGCGTTGCGCGACAGCCACGCGCTCGGCCACCGAGGTGGCGGCGCCGACGAGATCACTGCGGCTCAACACAGCACCGTCGATGGATACAGCGTCGGCGAGCTCGGCGCCGGCGGCGACGGCTGCGGGGTTCAGGGAGGCCAGCAACACTCTTGTGAGGCTACCGGCGTGCCGTCCGTCGATCCCACGCACTCGACAGGATGCGGAGTTGGCGCGAGGCTGGTGCTCATGGGCACAGCTACGCGCGATCGCGATGACTCCGGCCGGCCCCGCAGCACCCGCCCGCGCGACGCACTTGGCCGGCCATTGCCGTACGGCAGTGAAGGCGTCGCCCGGATCCCCGATGACCTGGAGCTCTCACCGGCTGAAACTCTCGCGTACGCCCAGGATCTGCTCGACCGTGGTCAGGCGTTCGGTGCTCACGAGGTACTCGAAGCGGCGTGGAAGAACGGCCCGGATCACGAGCGTGCGCTCTGGCAGGGATTGGCACAGCTGGCCGTGGGCATCACCCATGTGCAGCGCGGCAATCGGACCGGTGCCTCGGCCCTGTTGAGACGCGCGTCGGCACGGCTTTCTCTGGTCGACCAACCGTCGCCCCATGACATCGATGTGGCGAATCTGGCCGAGTTCGCCGCCACGCTCGCCGACGAGATCGACGAGGGCGACGTCGAAGCACAGCGGCTGCACATCCGCCTGCGCGTGGACGGGTAACGGAGACGATGGGAACGATCCGGCAGGCTGCGACGCGCGAGGTGTACCAGAACAACTGGTTGACACTGCGCGAGGACGACGTCGTCCGGCCCGACGGCAGCACCGGCGTCTACGCCGTTGTGGACAAGCCGACCTATGCCCTGGTGATCCCGTACGACCCCGCTCACGATCGGTTTCACCTCGTCGAGCAGTTCCGGTACCCGCTGGGGCTGCGGCGCTGGGAGTTCCCGCAGGGCACCGCACCCGAACAGCAACATCTGGATCCGACTGCGCTGGCCCACCGCGAACTTCGTGAGGAGACCGGGCTGCGCGCCGAGAGCATGGAACGTCTGGGCCAGCTCGACGTGGCTGCCGGGATGAGTAGCCAGCGGGGGTGGGTGTTCCTGGCGACCGGGCTCACCGAGGGTGAGCACGAACGCGAGCCCGAGGAACAGGACATGCACAGCGCGTGGTTCTCCCGCGGGGAGCTGGACCGGATGATCCGGGACGGTGAGATCACCGATGCCCAGAGCCTGGCGGCCCTGACCTTACTGGCGCTACACCAGCGCTATGCCTGAAATTTCACTCATAATCGTTGACAACGGCCCACCAGAGCGAGACCATGGGCTCAATGCCTGGAAAATTGAGCATAAGGCCGCTCCGGCCCGAATAGCAGTGGCCAACCCACCTTGTGCATGAAAATCCGAGCATAAGGAGGACGGATGCCCGAGCCACGCCGCACCAAGCCGGCCCCCAGGTCGACGACGCCCGAGATCGCCGAACTGGGGGCAGCCTTCGCTGCCAGGCGAATCCAGCTGGGGCTCACCCAGCAGGTCCTGGCCGACCTCGCCGGCGTCTCGCGCTACAGCATTCAAGCCCTCGAACACGGCACGGGCTCAATCAAATTGGCCTCGGTCATCGAGATCGCCGACATTCTCGGCCTCAGGGTTCAGGTCACCGCCACATGACCGACTTCGAGGCGCTGCGCGAAATCGAGCAGGCCGACGTGTATCTCGGCGATCACGCAGTCGCGAGGCTGGCCCGTGACCGCGGCGACGAGATTGTCTTCAATTACACCGGTGCGGCGCCGGAGCCGGGGTCGTCAGACCGCGCCCGGTCGGTGTCGTGGTCGCTGCCCCGCGACGGGGACTACCCGCTCGTGACGCACGGCGGTGCGGTTCCGACGTTCTTCGCCGGGCTCCTGCCCGAAGGGGTTCGGCTGGGGATCGTGACCGCGTCGACGAAGACGTCGGCCGATGATCACTTCACCTTGCTTCTCGCGATCGGCGCCGACACCGTCGGCAATGTCCGCGTCCTGCCGTCCGGCACCGCCGCGCCCAGTTTGACCCCGATGTTCGACCCGAAGCACAGCAACGACTTTCGCGCGGTCTTCGCCGACCTCACCGGATCCCTCGCGGCGGACCCCGTCGGGCTGTCCGGAGTCCAGCCCAAGGTCAGCGCCGCGATGTGGTCGACTCCCGCGCGTACCACCTCAGGGCCGGCAATCCTGAAACTCAACCCGCCCAGTGGGTTTCCGCGCCTGGTGGAGAATGAGCACTTCTTCATGCAGATGGCGGCTGACTGTGGACTTCGAACCGCTCGGACACATCTCCTGCATGACGCACAGGGACGCAGCGCGCTGCTGGTGGAGCGCTTCGACCGTCAAGGCGATCTACGCATCGCGCAGGAGGACGCCTGCCAGGTCGCCGGCGTCTATCCGGCCTCGAAGTACCGCATCCACACCGAAACCGCGATCGGCGCCCTCGGTGACGCGTGCGCTCGCGGCGGCGGATCGGGGGCAGCCGCCACCCTCGAGTTGTTGCGAATCGTGATGTTCTCCTGGTTGATCGGCAACGGTGACCTGCACGGGAAGAACCTGTCGATCTACTGCCCCGATGGCTTCTGGCGGCCAACACCGGCATACGACCTGCTGACCACGCAGCCCTACACCGGTTGGCGGGATCCGATGGCCATGAGCCTGTATGGCCGTGCCAACCGTCTTGATCGGAATTGGTTCCTCGATGCTGCCGAACGGCTCGGGCT
This sequence comes from Mycobacterium sp. NPDC004974, assembly GCF_053600815.1. Taxonomy (NCBI): domain Bacteria; kingdom Bacillati; phylum Actinomycetota; class Actinomycetes; order Mycobacteriales; family Mycobacteriaceae; genus Mycobacterium; species Mycobacterium sp. NPDC004974. The sequence continues at coordinate 205,453 of NZ_JBSGAQ010000003.1, forward strand.
GCGCAGCCGGGCGGTGGCCCGGATGACCGACGACCTCGTTGACGCGGCCCAACAGTGGCCTCATCGCTGCAGCGAAATCGGGTTCACGACACGGCAAACCGAACTCCTTGCCGACCTGCTCTCGGCACGGATCGACACGCTGAAATAGCGGCCGGCTCAGTGCCGCTCGGCCAGGGCGCGCAGGAAGAACATCAGGTTGGCCGGCCGCTCGGCCAATCGCCGCACGAAGTAGCCGTACCACTCGTTGCCGAACGGAACGTACACGCGCACATGGTTGCCCGCCTCGGCCAGCCGGCGTTGTTCGGCGTCTCGGATGTTGTAGAGCATCTGGTACTCGAAACCGTCCACGCCACGGCCGAATTCAGAGGCCAGTGCCGGTACCGCGTCCATGATCACCGGGTCGTGTGAGGCCACCATCGGGTAGCCCGACCCGGCCATAAGCACCCGCAGGCACCGTAGGTAGGAGCCGGTGACCTCCTCGGCGTCGCGGTAGGCCACCGAGGCGGGTTCGTCGTAGGCGCCCTTGCAGAGCCTGATCCGGGCCCCCGCCGCGGCGAACTCGCGGCAATCCGCCTCGGTGCGATGCAGATAGGCCTGCAGAACCGTTCCCAGCCAATCGAATTCGGTGCGCAGGTCACGCACGATCGACAGGGTCGAGTCCGTGGTGGTGTGGTCCTCGGCGTCCACGGTCACCCAGGCCCCCACGTCGCGGGCCTTGGCGCAGATGGTGTGCGCGTTCTCGTAGGCGATTTTCTCGCCGTCGCGGGGCAGCGCCTGCCCGAGCGCCGAGAGCTTGAGCGACACTTCCAGCGGACGCACTGCCGCATCACCGTCACCGCGGCGTGCCAACCCGTCGAGCAGGGCCAGGTAGGCCTGCACGGTACGTTCGGCGTCCTCGTTGCTCGTGGTGTCCTCGCCGAGGTAGTCGACGGTGACGAACCGACCCGAATCCCGCAGCGCACCAACGGTGTCGAGCGCGTCGGGCACGGTCTCCCCCGCGACGAAGCGGTCCACCACCTTGCGGGTGATCGGGAGGCGTTCGGCCGTGTGGCGCAGCCGCAACGAGTGCGATGCGGCCAGGATCGTCGGGCGGGCAACCCGCTGAAACACGCCCATCTCAGGCCTCCATGTGCGGGTAGGTGTGGTTGGTGGGCGGCACGAACGTCTCCTTGATGGAGCGGGCCGAGGTCCAGCGCAACAGGTTCAGCGCCGAGCCGGCCTTGTCGTTGGTGCCCGAGGCCCGTGATCCGCCGAACGGCTGCTGGCCGACGACCGCCCCGGTCGGTTTGTCATTGACGTAGAAGTTGCCCGCCGCGTTGCGCAACCGGTCGGCGGCGGTGAGCACCGCCGCGCGATCGTCGGCGATCACCGCGCCGGTCAGGGCGTAGCGGGCGCCGGTGTCCACGACGTCGAGGATGCGCTCGTACTCCCCGTCCGGATAGACGTGCACGGCCAGGATCGGGCCGAAGTACTCCGTGGAGAAGGCCTCGTCGGTTGGGTCGTCGGACAACAGCACGGTGGGTCGCACGAAATAGCCCTCGCTGTCGTCATATTCGCCGCCGGCGGCGATTGTGACGCCCGCGGCGCCCTTGGCCCGCTCGATCGCCGCGACATTCTTGGCGAAGGCGCGTTCATCGATCACGGCTCCGCCGTAATTGGTCAGGTCGGTGACATCGCCGTACTTGAGGTCCGATGTGGCCGAAAGGAAATCGTCGCCCATCTCGTGCCACACCGACCGCGGAATGAAGGCCCGCGAGGCCGCTGAGCACTTCTGTCCCTGGTAGTCGAAGGCGCCGCGGATCAGCGCGGTGCGCAGCACATGCGGGCGGGCCGAGGCGTGCGCGACGACGAAGTCCTTGCCGCCGGTCTCACCGACCAACCGCGGATACGTGTGGTAGCGATCGATGTTCGCGCCGACCTCGCGCCACAGGTGCTGGAACGTGGCGGTCGACCCGGTGAAGTGGATGCCGGCCAGACGCGGATCGGCCAGCGCCACATCGGAAACCGCGATTCCGTCACCGGTCACCAGGTTGATCACCCCGGGCGGCAGCCCGGCGACCTCCAGGAGCTGCATGGTCAAGTAGGCCGCGAAGGTCTGGGTGGGTGAGGGTTTCCACACCACGGTGTTGCCCATCAATGCGGGCGCGGTGGGCAGGTTGCCGGCGATCGCGGTGAAGTTGAACGGGGTGATGGCGTAGACGAAGCCCTCGAGCGGCCGGTGGTCGGTGCGGTTCCAGACGCCGGGGCTGCTGACCGGCTGCTGGGCCAGGATCTGGCGGGCGAACTCGACGTTGAACCGCCAGAAGTCGATCAGCTCGCAGGGGGCGTCGATCTCGGCCTGGTAGGCGGTCTTGGACTGGCCGAGCATCGTGGCGGCGGCGATCTTCTCGCGCCACGGTCCGGACAGCAGGTCGGCCGCCCGTAGGAATACCGCGGCGCGTTCGTCGAACGGCATCGCCGCCCACTCGTGTTTGGCGGCCAGGGCGGCTTCGATGGCCGCGCCGGCGTCGGAGTGTTCGGCGTTGGTCAGTGTGCCCAGCCGCGCACTGTGGCGATGCGGCTGCACGACGTCAATCCGTGCGCCGCTGCCCATCGTGTGTTTGCCGCCGATGACGTGGGGCAGGTCGATCGGGGCGCCGGCGAGGTCGCCGAGCGCGGTGATGAGCCGGGCGCGTTCGCCCGAGCCCGGTGCGTAGTCGTGGACCGGCTCGTTGGCCGGCGAGGGCACGTCGGTGATGGCATCCATGAGTCAAGAATCCCCGACGTGACCCACACAACACTTGTCCGATCAGACAAGCCTAACCGCGTACAGCAGTAGAATCGGACAACATGCGGACGACGGGTGTCAGCCTGGGCCAACTGCTGTTGGCGCTGGACGCCACGCTGGTCCGGCTGGTGCAGGCACCACGCGGCCTGGATCTGCCGGTGGCCTCGGCCGCGCTGATCGATTCCGACGATGTGCGGCTGGGCCTGGCACCGTCCGCGGGGGCCGCCGACGTGTTCTTCCTGCTCGGCGTCTCCGAGAACGATGCGCTGCGCTGGGTCGAGCAGCAGAGTGCGCGCCGCGCACCCACCGCGATCTTCGTCAAGGAGCCGTCGGCGACGGTGGTCAGCCGTGCAGTGGCCGCAGGCACCGCGGTGGTCGCCGTCGATCCGCGGGCCCGCTGGGAGCGGCTCTACCGGTTGGTCAACCATGTCTTCGAGCACCACGGTGACGGCGGCCTGCACGATTCGGGCACCGATCTGTTCAGCCTGGCCCAATCCGTGGCCGAACGCACGCACGGCATGGTCAGCATCGAGGACGCCCAGTCACACGTGCTGGCCTATTCGGCGTCCAGCGACGAGGCCGACGAGTTACGGCGGCTCTCCATCCTCGGCCGGGCCGGGCCACCGGAGCATCTGGCCTGGATCGCGCAGTGGGGCATCTTCGACGCGCTGCGCTCCCGGCCGGAGGCGGTACGGGTGGCCGAGCGTCCCGAACTCGGACTGCGCCCCCGGCTGGCGATCGGCATCTTCGCACCCGCGGTCGACGAGCGCCGGGCCCCGGCGTTTGTCGGCACCATCTGGGTGCAGCAGGGCAGCCGCCCGCTCGCCGACGACTCCGAGGAGGTGCTGCGCGGCGCCGCGGTGCTGGCCGCACGCATCATGGCCCGGTTGGCCGCCGCCCCGTCGACGCATGCCGTGCGGGTGCAGGAACTGCTGGGCTTGCGAGAGCCGGACGAGGCGTCCGACATCGGCCTGATCGCCCGCGAACTGGGGGTGGCAGTCGACGGCCGAGCCGCGGTGATCGGCTTCGACGGCGGAACTGCCGGCACTCGGCTCGCTGATGTTCTGGCGTTGAGCGCCAGCGCTTTTCGCCATGACGCACAGATGGCCTCGGTGGGTTCGCGCGTCTACGTCTTGTTCCCCAGCACCGGCAAGGCAGTGACTTCGTGGGTACGCGGCACCGTGGCGGCTCTGCGGGCCGAATTGGGGCTGAAGTTGCATGCGGTCATCGCGAGCCCGGTGGCCGGGTTGTCCGGTGCGGCCGCTGCCCGCACCGACGTGGACCGGGTGCTCGACACCGCCGAACGCCACCCCGGGACACTGGCCCCGGTCACTTCACTGGCCGAGGCACGCACCACCGTGCTGCTCGACGAGATCGTCACCGCGATCGCGGCCGACGAGCGGCTGATCGATCCACGGGTGCAACAGTTGCGGGCCGAGGAGCCGACCCTCGCCGAAACCCTGGGCGTGTACCTGGACTGCTTCGGTGACGTCGCTGCGGCGGCACAGCATCTGCACGTACACCCCAACACCGTGCGCTACCGGATCCGCCGGGCCGAGCAGCTGTTGGGGGCCTCGCTCAACGATGCCGATGTGCGACTGCTGCTCGCGTTGAGTCTGCGCGCGACGGCGTGAGGCGGCCCTGTCCATCGTTCGGTTGACAGACGAATCAGCCGTGAAGTCGTCGCGCCGAAGCCGCCGAAGCGGCACCGTATGGGTATGACTACCGAAGCGGTCCAGCAGGAATCCGAACATCCGTTTCTGAGCGGAAACTTCGCACCGGTGCACGACGAGGTCACCGTCACCGACCTCAGGATCACCGGGACCATTCCCGACTACCTCGATGGGCGCTATCTGCGCACGGGGCCCAACCCGCTGAAGGCACCGGACCCGCAGCACCACCACTGGTTCCTTGGCGACGGCATGGCGCACGGGATCCGGCTGCGCGACGGTGCCGCGACCTGGTACCGCAACCGCTGGGTTCGGTCAGCGTCGGTGGCCCGCCTACTTGGCGAGAAGTGGGCCGGCGGCGCGCACGCGGGAGGATTCGATTTCCCGGCCAACACCAACATCATCGGCCACGCCGGCAAGACGCTGGTGATCACCGAGGCCGGTGCGCGGCCGTACGAGCTCACCGACGAACTCGACACGGTGGGGCCGTCCGATTTCTGCGGGACACTGTTCGGCGGATTCACCGCCCACCCCAAGCACGACCCGAAAACAGGTGAGCTGCACGCCGTCTCATACAACCCGCTGCGCGGAAACCTGGTGAGCTACACCGTCACCGGCGTGGACGGCAGGGTGCGGCGCACTGTGGACATCGCCTTGCCGACACACACGATGATGCATGACTTCACCCTGACCGAGAAGCACGTGGTGATCTACGACCTGCCGGTACAGCTGGATCTCACCACCATGGTCAAGAGCGCTCCGGTGCGGGCCGCGGCGCGGCTGCTGACCGGATTCGCCGCGCGGCACGCGGCACCGGACTTCGTGTTGCGCGCGGCGATGCGCGGATCCGAACGCGCGGCACTGCCGACGACGTCGATGCCGTACCGGTGGGCACCTGAACATGGTGCCCGTCTCGGGGTGCTGCCGCGGGAGGGTTCGGCCACCGACATCCGCTGGTTCGACGTGCCGCCGTGCTACGTGTTCCACGCCCTCAACGGTTACGACCAGACCGGGCCCGACGGCGAGCAGATCGTGCTCGACGTCGTCCGGCACCCGGAGGTGTTCACCACCGGGGACCGGTTGTTCACCGACTCGATCACGTTGGACCGCTGGACCATTGACCTTCGTACCGGCCGGGTGCGCGAGCAGCGACTCGACGACTCGGCCCAGGAGTTCCCGCGCGTCGACGATCGGCTCACCGGACTGCCGCACAGGTATGGCTACACCGTCAGCCTCCCATCGGAACCGGACGCGGCACCGGACGCGGCACCGGACGCCATCCTGCGTCACGACCTGCGTGACGGCACAACCGATCGGGTCGACTTCGGTCCGGGGCGCGAACCCGGCGAGTTCGTTTTCGTCCCGTCCGGTCCGGACGCCGACGAGAACGACGGTGTGGTCATGGGATTCGTCTACAACCGCGCCGAGAACCGCAGCGATCTCGTGCTGCTCGATGCCGCGAGCCTGGCACCCGTTGCCACCGTGCATATTCCGGTCCGAGTTCCACACGGCTTCCACGGCAACTGGGTGGCCTCAGACCGTTAGCATCGGCAGATGACCGAAACCGGTCCACCCACAACGTCGAGGCCGGCCGTAGGCGAGCCGTCGGACTGGCATTGGATGTGGGAGACCTACGTCTGCGGGCTGTGCATCGCGGCGATCGTCGCGGTCGTGGTGCTGCGGCACACACTCGGCGGCAACGTACCGGTAGCTTGCGGCGCCCTCACCGCGATGGTCGTGATCGTTCTGGTGTTCGGACGCAACGTCATTCATGAGGCGGATCCGATCACCGGCCCGGTGCGGGCACGCACCGCGACGTTCGTGGCGGTGATGATCGGCCTGTGGCTGATCGCCCTGCTGGCCGCGGCGCCGGCCGTCGCGGCGATTCCGGCGCTCTTCCCGCTGATCTTCGCCACGCTGCCGCTGGCGGCGGCGCTGACGCTGACGTTCGTGGTCACCCTGGCGCCGTTGGGCCTTGCCGTGGCGATCCACGGGCTGGGGTGGCCGAGTCTGCCCGCGGTGGCCGCGGTGACGCTGGTAGGCGCGGTGGCGGCCCCGATCATCGGCACGACGATCATGACGACCACGCGGCAGCGGCAGCAGTTAGCCGACACGGTCGCCGAGTTGGCGGCGAGCCGGGCCCAGCTGGCTCAGCTGTCCCGCGAGGCCGGGGTTGCCGCGGAGCGGGAGCGGCTGGCCCGGGAAATCCATGACACCCTGGCCCAGGGGTTCACCAGCATCGTGGCGCTGGCTCAGGCCGTGCAGGCCGAAGGTGAGAGCGATCCGGCCGCCGCCACCCGCCACGTCGAGCTGATCCGCAGCACCGCGCGGGACAACCTGGCCGAGGCCCGCACGATGGTGACCCGGCTGACCCCCGCGGCGTTGGAGGAGGGCACCCTGTCCGCCGCGCTGCGCCGTCAGGCCGAGGGGCTCGCCGCCGAGACCGGCATCGCCGTCGACGTACGTATCGACGACGACCTGCCGCAGCTGGGCATGGCCACCGATGTGGTGCTGCTGCGCAGCGCGCAGGAAGCGATGGCGAACGTGCGCCGGCATGCCCACGCCAGCGAGCTCCACGTGCGGCTGCAGAAGGCCGCGGACGGAGTACGACTTTCCTTGTCCGACAACGGCATCGGTCTACAGACCGATCACGTCGACGGGTTCGGCCTGCGCGGTATGCGGGCCCGGCTGGATCAGGTCGGCGGCACGTTGACGGTTTCCACGCCGGACGGCGGCGGGGTGCGGGTCGTCGTGGCGGTGCCGGCATGACGACGGTTCTGTTGGTCGATGACCACCCCGTGGTCCGTGAAGGGCTGCGCGGCATGATCGACGCCGAGGACGACCTGACCGTGATCGGCGAGGCCGGCTCCGGGGCCGAGGCGATCAGGCTGGCCCACACGCTGCGGCCCGACGTCATCCTGATGGATCTGCGGATGCCCGGGATCGACGGCGTCACCGCGACCGCGCGAATCCTGGCCGACAATCCGTCGACGCACATCGTCGTCGTCACGACCTACGAAAGCGACACCGACATCCTTCGCGCCGTGGAGGCCGGCGCGACCGGCTATCTGCTCAAGGACGCGTCGCGGGCCGAGTTGGCTCGCGCAGTTCGCGACGCCGCGCGCGGCAAGACGGTGCTCGCCCCGGGCGTCGCCGACCGATTGGTGCATGCGGTGCGTGCACCGTCGGTGACGCTGTCGGCGCGCGAGGCGGAGGTGCTGGGGCTGGTGGGCACGGGTGCCACCAATGCCGATATCGGCCGCGCCCTGCACATCAGCGAGGCCACGGTGAAGACGCACCTGCTGCGCGCGTTCCACAAGCTGGGGGTGTCCGACCGCACGGCGGCGGTCACCACGGCGATGTCGCTCGGGTTGCTCGACTGAGGTTTCTCTCGCGAGGGTTCAGGCGGCCAACCGCTGGACCGCGGCGGCGATGCGCTCGTCGGTCGCAGTCAGCGCGACCCGCACGTACTGCGCGCCGGCCGGACCATAGAACTCGCCCGGCGCAGCGAGAATTCCGCGCTCGGCCAACCACTTCACGGTGTCGCGGCAGGGCTCGCCGCGGGTGGCCCACAGGTACAGGCCCGCCTCGGAGTGCTCCACGGTGAATCCGGCCGCCTGCAGGGCGGGCAGCAGAACCGCACGACGATTCGCGTACCGCTCGCGTTGGACGGCCTCGTGCTCGTCGTCGTCGAGCGCGGCCACCATCGCGGCCTGCACCGGCGTCGGCACGATCATCCCGGCGTGCTTGCGCACCGCGAGCAGTTCGGCCACCACGGCAGGGTCGCCCGCGACGAACCCGGCGCGGTAGCCGGCCAGCGAGGAAGTCTTGGACAGGGAGTGCACGGCCAGCAGCCCGGTGTGGTCGCCGTCGCAGACCGACGGGTGCAGCACGCTGAACGGCTCGACCTCCCAGCTCAGGCCCAGATAGCACTCGTCGGAGGCGATCACCACGCCGCGGTCACGGGCCCAGGACACCACCTTGCGCAAGTGGTCCACCCCGAGCACGCGGCCGGTGGGGTTGCTGGGTGAGTTCAGGTAGATCAGCGCGGGACGCTGCGGCCCGAGCTGGGTCAGCGAGTCGGCCCGCAGGACCTGCGCCCCGGCGAGCAGGGCGCCCACCTCATAGGTGGGGTAGGCCAGTTCGGGCACGACGACGGTATCGCCGGGACCGATCGCCAACAGCGTCGGCAGCCAGGCGATCAGCTCCTTGGTGCCGATCACCGGCAGGACCGCATCCGGCGCCAGGTCGGTGATGCCGTACCGGCGTCGCAGCGCCGCCTCGGCGGAGGCACGAAGGGCCGGGGTGCCGGCGGTCGTCGGATAGCCCGGAGCGGAACTGGCGGCGGCCAGCGCATCCCGGATCACCGGCGCCACCGGATCAACCGGGGTGCCTACCGAAAGGTCGACGATCCCATCGGGGTGCGAACGAGCCAGAGCCGTGACGTCGGCCAGGGTGTCCCATGGGAACTCTGGCAATGCCGCCGAACGACGCTGTCGCACCACGTCAGTCTCGAAGCCGGATTCGACCGTGCTCAGTCCTCGGCCTTGGCCGGCAGGTCCTTGATCGCCTGCGGGTCGTTGTCCGTCTGGCCGACCTTGGAGGCACCGCCGGGCGAACCCAACTCGGAGAAGAAGTCAGCGTTGGCCTGCGCGTAGCTGCTCCACTGGTCCGGGACGTCATCTTCGTAGTAGATGGCCTCGACCGGGCAGACCGGCTCGCATGCGCCGCAGTCCACACACTCATCGGGGTGGATGTACAGCATGCGTGCACCCTCGTAGATGCAATCGACCGGGCACTCCTCGATACATGCCTTGTCTTTGACGTCGACGCAGGGTTCGGCAATGACGTACGTCACTGATGTCTCTCCTGTCCAGTGGGCTGCTGGGCTCGGTGTTCGGGACTCTGATGAGTCGACGTCACAGTATGCGTTGCGCATACCTGCACGCTCGTCTCAGTGTGCCCTAACTTCGCGCGTCACCATTTAAGGGTGGCGCGTGGTAACAGATACTAAACGTTGCAGATACCCCTCGCCTAGTCGCCACGACAATTACTTGTACCCCCGGCAATGTCAGTCAACTAGTTGCATAGGACCGACGGTCCCACCTACCCTGCCGACATGGGCTTGGCGTATCCGAACCTTTTGTCACCGCTGGACCTTGGGTTCACCACCCTGCGCAACCGGGTGGTGATGGGCTCGATGCACACCGGCCTGGAAGATCGCGCGAGTGACACCGCGAAGCTGGCCGAGTACTTCGCCGAGCGGGCCCGCGGCGGCGTCGGCCTGATCATCACCGGCGGCTACGCCCCGAACAAGACCGGCTGGCTGCTGCCGTTCGCCTCGCAATTGGTGTCCTCGTCAGAAGCACGGCGGCATCGCCGGATCACCGGCGCCGTGCACGAGGCCGACGGCAAGATCCTGTTGCAGATCCTGCACGCCGGACGCTATGCCTACCATCCACTTTCGGTGAGCGCCTCCGCGATCAAGGCCCCCATCAACCCGTTCCGGCCACGCGCGCTTCGCGATGTCGAGGGCACCATCGACGACTTCGTCCGCTGCGCGCTGCTGGCCCGCGAGGCGGGTTATGACGGAGTCGAGATCATGGGCAGCGAGGGCTACCTGCTCAACCAGTTCCTGGCCCCGCGCACCAACAAGCGCACCGACGCGTGGGGCGGCACCCCGGAGAAACGTCGCCGCTTCCCGGTCGAGATCGTGCGCCGCGTGCGCGAGGCGGTGGGCTCCGATTTCATCATCTGCTACCGGATGTCGATGGCCGATTATGTCGAGGACGGTCAGAGCTGGGACGAAATCATCGCATTGGCAACCGAAGTCGAGGCGGCCGGAGCGACGATGGTCAACTCCGGGTTCGGCTGGCACGAGGCACGGGTGCCCACGATCGTCACCTCGGTGCCCAACAGCGCGTTCGTCGACATCAGTAGCGCGGTGGCCGAGCACATCTCCATCCCGGTGGTGGCGTCCAATCGGATCAACATGCCGCAGACCGCGGAACAGACTCTGGCCGAGACTCACGTGCGGTTGATCTCGATGGCCCGGCCCTTCCTCAGCGATCCGGACTGGGTGCTCAAGGCCGCTGAGGAGCGCGTCGGTGAGATCAACACCTGCATCGCCTGCAATCAGGCCTGCCTCGATCACGCCTTCGTACACAAGAAGGTTTCGTGCCTGCTCAACCCGCGGGCCGGGCGGGAAACCTCGCTGGTGCTCAGCCCGACGCGCCGCGCCCGGTCCGTCGCCGTCGTCGGCGCCGGGCCGGCCGGACTGTCCGCTGCCGTCAGCGCCGCCCAGCGCGGCCACCGGGTGACCCTGTTCGAGGCGGGGTCGGCGATCGGCGGGCAATTCGACCTGGCCAGAAGGATTCCCGGCAAGGAAGAGTTCAACGAGACCATCCGGTACTACACCACCATGCTCGACAAGCTCGAGGTCGACGTGCGACTGGGGGTCCAGGCTGGGGTGGACGACCTGTCCGGCTTCGACGACGTGGTCCTGGCCAGCGGGGTGACGCCGCGGCTTCCCGCCATTCCCGGCATCGACCATCCGAAGGTCCTCACCTACGCCCAGGCCATCACCGGTGCGCCCGTGGGCAAGTCGGTGGCGGTGATCGGCGCGGGCGGAATCGGTTTTGACGTCAGTGAATTCCTGACAACCGACGAGTCGCCGACGTTGAATCTCAAGGAGTGGAAGGCCGAGTGGGGTGCGGCCGATCCCCAGGAAACCCGCGGCGCACTCACCACTGCATTGCCGGCCCCCGCGGTCCGCGAGGTGTATCTGCTGCAGCGCACCAAGGGCGCACAGGGCCGCAACCTCGGCAAGACCAGTGGCTGGGTTCATCGTGCGTCACTGAAAGCCAAAGGGGTACAACAGCTTTCCGGGGTGAATTATGAGCTCATCGATGATGAGGGTTTGCACATCAGCTTCGGTACCGAGCGCCGCGACCGACGGGTGCTGCCCGTCGACAACGTGGTGATCTGCGCCGGGCAGGAGTCGGTGCGCGATCTTGAGGATGCGTTGCGCACCGCCGGGATCGAGCCCCACATCATCGGGGGCGCCGCTGTCGCAGCCGAACTCGATGCCAAGCGGGCCATCAAGCAGGGCACGGAGTTGGCTGCTCGCCTGTAGCTCGCCGTTGTCGCGCTGGAGTGGCGCAGTTGGCCGGCGCCACTCCAGCGCGACAAGGCACGGGATCAGGCCTGCTTGAGGGCTTCGATCTCCAGGGTGACGGTGATCTTGTCGCCGACGACGGTGCCACCGGTCTCCAGCGGCATGTCGATGTCGATGCCGAAATCCTTGCGGTTCAACACAACCGAGGCCTCGAAGCCCGCGACTGCACCCTGTCCCATACCCGGGTTGACGCCGTTGTACTCGAGCTTCAGCGAGACCGGCTTGGTCACGCCCTTGAGGGTGAAGTCGCCGTCGACGATGTAGTCGTCGCCGTCGGGACGCACACCGGTCGAGACGAAGGTGGCGGTCGGGTGGTTCTCGGCGTCGAAGAAGTCTGCGGACCGCACGTGGGCGTCGCGCTGCTCGTTGCGGGTGTTGATCGAGGTGACGTCGATGGTGGCGTTGACCGACGGGGTGCCGTCTTCGGCAACCGTGACGGCGCCGCTGAACGCCTCGAAGCTGCCGCGGACCTTGCTCACCATCAGGTGACGAACCGAAAAGTTGATCGACGAATGCACGGGGTCGATGGCCCAGGTGCCTGCGGTCAGGTCGGTGGCTACTGCGACGGTCATGGTGTCTCCTTGGTTCGAGAGCCGGTCGGTCCGGCACCTTCACCAAACACTAACCGGACCGTGGTCCGATTCAATTCCCGATTTTCTCGGATTTCTTCTCGATCTTGAGTCCGGCGGCGCATCATGCGGTGGTCAGCAATTTGCGTAGTTGTCAATTTGAAGATCGGAACCACTGGTATGCGCCTACTCGCCCTCATCCTGATGTCTGCCGCAGCAACAAGCTCACTCCTCGCGGCGCCGATCGCCAACGCCTACCCGAATTGCGCAGCGGCCCGAGCCGCCGGCGCCGCTCCCCTCTATGCGGGCCAACCCGGTTACAGCACGAAACTGGACCGGGACGGCGACGGCGTCGCGTGCGAGACCGGAGGAGGGTCGGCATCCGGCGGCGGAGGGCTCCCGCTCTACGACGGGAATGGCAGCGGTCCGGCCGCGACCGGCCCGGCCGCACCGGTTCCGGCCGTCCCCGCCACCACAGCTGGAGGCGGCTACACGACCGTGGTCAGATGGACCGGCGCGAACTGCATCGACATCACAACGCCCTCGGGTCCGGCGGGCACTCTGCTGACCGGCACGCATTGCGGCGGCCAGGCGACGTTGTTCAGTAGCGGGGTCGGCGACCAGATGGTGGGTGCGGACCCGATCATCGGCGATGCCGGGAGCCTGGCCTGCGAGATCCTCAGTGGGCGGTTGACAGACTCGGGAACCGCCGGCGACGGGCACGACGTAAATTGCCTGACCCGCGCGAGCGCACTGTCGTAGTCCGCGTCCACCGACAGACACGCACGCTCACGGTACAGCGGGATCGCCCGTGGCATTACTTACGCAGCGCGGGGCGAGTAATCCGTGGTTCGTTGACGGGCCGGCCGGCCGATACCCTTGGCAATCGCCTCGGCGCATGGCACGTTCGCCGATACACCAGGCCCTCCTGCCGACGGGCCGTCACCCTTCGCTTTCGGCGACAACGCGCAGGTGCGCCCGCGCAGCGAGCTCTTCGTCGTCGACGAGGGTCAGCATCGGTTGCCCTGGTACGCACAACATGGTGACCAGGAACCTGCTGCGGATGTCGTCGCGGTGGTTGGCATCCGAGTAGTGGATGACATCGCCGCCGGGCTCCCAGAACGCCTCCCCCGCGCGGATGACACGGGGCGGTTCACCCTCCAGCTCGAAGAGCATCTCCCCCTCGAGCATGTAGCCGAACGCGGGGCCACCGGGATGTTTGTGCGGGGGTGCACCTGCGCTGCCCGGTGGATACTCGATGACCACCGTCATCGCATGTGCCCCGTGGGGAAGGAACGGAGGCACCACCTCGTGCACCACGGTCAGTGCGCCTTCCCAAGCCGGGTCATATTTCTTCGTCATGGCTGCTCCTCAATCCGGTACCGACCGAACGGTTCACAGGGCACTCCCGCCACCGTCGACGTGCAATGTCGAACCGGTGACGAAACTCGAACGTGGCGAGGCCAAGAAGAGGACCGCCTGGGCGATCTCCTCGGGGTCCGCGGTGCGGCCCAACGGCAGCGACCGACCGAGCTCCTCGTTGGACTCGCCCCATTCCGCCTGCACGCCTTCGGTTCTGGTCGGTCCGGGAGCTACGCTGTTCGCCCGCACCCCGGCTGGGCCGAATTCCACCGCCCATGTGCGAGTCAGGGATTCCACCGCCGCCTTGGAGGCGCTGTAGGCCGACGCACCGGCGATACCCTTCGTCGCCACCATGGTGGTCACATTCACGATGCTGCCCCGTCCCCGCTGCAGCATCCCGGGCACCAACCCCGCGGTGAGGAAATAGAGTCCACGGACGTTCGTGCCATACGTCCGCTCGAAGGACGAGACTTCCTGGTCGACGGTCAGCGCGGCCGGGAAGCTCGCTGCGTTGTTCACCAGGACGTCGACCGTGTCTACCTGCTTCACAAGCTCTTTCACCGCGCGGATGTCGGACAGATCGGCCTGGATGAATCGGGCGCGCGGTCCGATTCCGGCGGCCGCGGCGGCACCGCGGTCGGCATCACGGCCGGTGATCATGACCGACGCACCAGCCTGGGCCAGAAGCCGTGCCGAAGCCAGCCCGATACCGGCGGTGCCGCCGGTGACCAGCGCGCATTGCTGGGATAATTCCACTGCGCCTCCTTGACTAGGCGATACGTTGTTCGGGCGGCGCCAACGATTCCCGTAACCGCTGCCGCCCACGGGATGCTCGCGACATCACGGTGCCGACCGGGATGTTCAGGATGGCGGCGGTTTGGGCGTAGGTGTATCCCTCGACGCAGGCGTAATACAGCACCGCCGGGTAGCCGTCGGGGAGTTCGGCCAACGCCTCGGTGAGACTGGGATCGGGCAGTGCGCCCAGCGCCTCGGTCTCCGCGGAACGCAGACTGTCGGAGCGGTACACGGCAACACGAGCCAGATCACGGTCGGTGACGTCCTCCACCGCGATCTCGGCCAACCGCCGTTGCGTAACCCGGTGGTTGCTGACCCACCGGTTGTACATGATCCGGAACAACCACGCCCGCAGATTGGTACCCGCCTGGAACTTGCGGAAGCCCGCATAAGCGTGCAACAGGGTGTCCTGCAACAGATCCTCGGCGTCGGCTTCGGTTCGGGTCAGCCGGCGGGCCCCGCGTTGAAGCACATCGCGCAGCGGGCCGGCCTCCCGGGTGAACCGCGCCGCCATCTCGGCGTCGGATTCGGCGGTGTCCGATGTGTCCGGGACAGATGTCAGCGTCACTGTTGCGCCGCCGGCGTATTGGCGTCGAGCACATCCATGTTGAGAACCTCCAGGTGAGAGTTGGTTTCCGTCTGGATCCAGCCTCACCTGTGCGGGCCCTACGCGGACCCCTGAAAATCCGTAGTCCGATCCGTGGTGGCGGCCACGTCGAGCCCGATCCGACAGGCGTTCAGTAGTCCCAGACAGCCGGAACGCAGCGGAACGCGTCTCCGGCGTCCGCAACGCGGCAGACCGACGGGAACGGCAGGTGGGTGGCCACCAATGACTCGCCGGTCGCCGCCAGCTCCCGCAACAGATCGACCCGGACGCGGGCCGCCTCCTCGGGGTCGTGTTCGAATCCGTTTTGCCACTCGGGGTTGTCGAAACCTGGCGCGAACACAGCGTCGCCGGCGAAAGTCAGCTTCTCGCCCCGGGAGTCCAGGCGGACCACGCTGTGTCCGGGGGTGTGTCCGCCGGTGCGGCTGATGAGCACGCCCGGTGCGACCTCGTACTCCGTCTCGAACGTTCGCAACTGCCCGCGGTACTCGTCGAGGAACTGCGTGGCGACCCGGCGCAGCACGTCCGGGATCGGCTGCGGCATGACAGTGCGGGAGAAATCGGGTGACTCCCAGAACTCGGCCTCTGCCGTCGCGGCGTGGACCCGCAGGTCTGGGCGCAGTCTTTCCTTGACGCCCTTGGTGATCAGCCCGCCGACGTGGTCCATGTGCATGTGGGTGAGCACCACATCGGTCACCGACGTCAGATCGACACCGGCCGCCTCGAGTCGCTGCACAGTATTGCCGGCCCGCGGGAAATCCGGAAACTCCAGCCCCAGTCCGGCGTCGACGAGAATGGTTCGTTCGCCGGTGCGCACCACCACCACATTCAGCGGCCAGTCGACCACCTCGGGCGGCAGGAAATTGTCGCCGAGCCAGCCCGCCAGCTCGCTTGGTTCGGCGTTGGTGGCCAACGTCGAAGCGGTGATCGGCAGCACCCCATCGCTGATCACCAGCACCTCGATGTCGCCGACCTGCACCGCGTAGCGCGACGGGACCAACTCATCGAGACCCCGATTACCAAGGTGCGCAATGCTATCCAAGCTCATGTTCTCTCCTTCTGAGGGCTGAGACACGGTCGACATGACCTGCCTTTCCCGTAGAACGCCCCCGGGCGGCGAGAACTATCCAGACCACGACACTGTGCGCAATTGGCGGCGCGAGGTGATGCCGAGCTTGACGAAAACCTTGCGCAGGTGCCACTCCACGGTGTGATTGCTGATGAACAACTGTGTGCCGATCTCCTGATTGGTCAGCCCGTCGCGGGCCAGGCCGGCGATCTGCGCCTCCTGCGAGGTCAGCTGATCACCAGACACCACCGGTTGTTTGCGGACCTTCTCCCCGGTCACCAACAACTCCCGGCGGGCTCGTTCGGCGAATCCCTGCGCGCCCATCTTGGTGAAGATGTCGTGGGCTGCAGCGAGTTGGCGCCGGGCCTCGGTGCGGCGGTTCACCCGGCGCAGCCATTCCCCGTAGGACAGCCGGGCCCTCGACAGGTGCAAGGCGATATCGGCGCGTTCCAATCGCTCGATCGCCTCGACGAATCTGGCCTCGGCGTTCTCGTTGTCGGCCAGTAGTGCCTGCGCCGCCGCCAGTGCACCAAGGCCCCAGTCAGTACCGCTGACTTCCGCCCGCTCCCGAAATGCCGGCAGCGCAGCGATGGCGGACTCCCGGTCACCGAGATGCACCGCCGCCTCGATGAGTTCGTACAAGCACCAGCTGTAGAACCCGAGGTCCTCGTATTCGCAGGCCGTCTGTGCCGCCGCCAGGGCCTCCTCGTAGCGGCCGAGACCGTTGTAGAGCACCGTGGTGCTGAAGCCGCAAAGCCCGAGCAGCCGTCCTTCGCCCCTGGCCGCCCCGTCGGCGGCGGCTCCCGCGATGATGGCGAGGGCCTCGTCGTGCATGCCCCGCCACGCTGCCACCGTCAAACTGTGGTAGCGCACCGGCACATAACCCATCGATGCGTTGATAGCATTCGATTCTTCGATAAGCCTTGTCGCTGCATCGAATTCGCCGCGATAGAAATGCACGCCGGCCCGGTACCCGAGAGCGGGCGGCAGAGCGGCCAGCGCTCCCGCTTCCCGGGCCCGACGCACGGTGTCGGTGGCGATGCGCTCCAATACCTTGTCGTCCCACATCTCATGCGCGGCCGATTCCTGCGCGACGGGGAACGGCCAGAACAGCCATTGACCCGGGCTCTGTTCTGCGTGGGTGTTCCAGAGTTCAAGGGCCGCACGCAGATCGGCGGACCCCGCACCGGGTCCGTTCATGATCCGCGACGACATGCCCCGCAGCAGGAAGTCGTGCGGACGTTCGAGCCGCGCCACCCGGCCGACCGCTGTTCCGCCCGCCGCGGCCACCTCTGCCAGCAGGCCGGGGTCAGCGAGACGCCCGGCGTACATCGCAGCGGTGAGCGCCTCCAGGTACGTCTCGCGGGCCAGGTCATCGTCGAGTCCATCGAGGGTCCGCGCGACGGCGAGAAGGTGCGCAGCCGCATCGCCGACCTTCGGAGCTCCCGCTGCGCCGGCCCGGCTGCGGACGAAGTCCATCTGCGCGCGCATGCGCGCGACCTGAGCTCGCTGCAGCGCAGACAGCGAGGCGGAATCCGCGATCGCGAGCAGTGCGTAGGCCGCATCGGGTGACGCCGCTTCGCGCTTGGCCTGGGCCGCGGTGATCGCGCGAGAGCCGCGCAGCTCGGGGTCTCGGGTGAGCACGGTCGAGCGCTCCAAAAACGCTGCAGCCGAGGCGATTCCACCCCTACTCTGCGCGCGGTCAGCCGAGGCGGCCAGCTCGGCGGCCACCGTGTCGTCGGGTCCGGTCGCCGCCGCGGCGGCATGCCATGCCCGACGATCGGGGTGATCGCTCGGATCGGTCGCATCCGCCAACGCTCGATGAGCGGTCCTGCGTTCGCCCAGTTCGGCAGCGCGGTAAGCGGCCGAACGCATCAGCGGATGCAGGAACCGCATCCGGGTGCCGAACTCGATGAGACCGGCCGCCTCGGCCGGGCCCAGCGCGTCGGCCGGGATGCCGAGCGAGGCCGTGGCCCGCAGAAACAGAGCGGGATCACCCACTGGTTCGGCCGCTGCGACGAGCAGCAGCCACCGGGTGCTCTCCGGCAGCGCCTGAATGCGCTGCACGAAACCCTCCTCGATGGCCGCGGTGGAAGAACGCTTGCCGGAGATCCAGAAGCCGCCCGCCAGCTCGGTAGCCGAAACGGTCTGCGGTACATCGAGAATCGCCAGTGGGACACCGCGGGTCTCGGCGACGATCCGGTCCCGCACCAACGGGTCGATACCGCCGAGCATCACCGATTCGAGCAGGGCTCGCGCGTCGGCATCGGACAGCCCGGTGACAATGAGTTCGGGAAGTCCGGCCAGTATCTCCGAATGCCCGTCGCGAATCGCGAAGACGAGAGCGACCCGTTCGGCCAGTAACCGTCGTGCGACGAAACCCAGCGTCTGCACCGATACCTGGTCGAGCCACTGTGCGTCATCGACGATGCACAGCACCGACTGGTCGGCGGAGGCCGCCGCCAGCAGGCTCAGGACCGCCAACCCGACCAGAAACCGGTCCGGCGTCGGTCCGGTGCCATAGCCGAAGGCGACGGTCAGCGCGTCCCGCTGCGGGCCCGGCAACCCACCGAGGTGGCCCATCAGCGGTGAGCACAACTGTTGCAGGCCGGCATAGGCGAGGTCCAGGTCGGACTGCACCCCGGCGACCCGCAATGCTCGGAACCCCGCCGAGGCCGAAGCGAATTCGGCCACATGATCCAGCAGCGCGGTCTTACCGATACCCGCCTCACCACGCAGCACCAGTACCTGGCCCTGACCCGAGCCGGCTGCGGCGACCAGTTCCGTCAGGACCGCGCAATCACGTTCGCGTCCCCGCAGCCCAGAGCTGCCAGCCTGGCTCGACATGTGCACCACCGTGTCAGTTGCGAACGAACCCAGCTATGGGCCAGCCATGGCTGGTCCAGTGGCCGATCTGATCCTAGCGAGCGCGATGGTGTGGGTACTGCCAGCGCATCCACGGCGGGAAGGGAGTCAGGCAGCGAGGGGCGAGTAATCCGTGGTGCGTTGACGGGCAGGG
Source organism: Mycobacterium sp. NPDC004974 (assembly GCF_053600815.1). Taxonomy (NCBI): domain Bacteria; kingdom Bacillati; phylum Actinomycetota; class Actinomycetes; order Mycobacteriales; family Mycobacteriaceae; genus Mycobacterium; species Mycobacterium sp. NPDC004974. Next base: position 224,485 of record NZ_JBSGAQ010000003.1, read on the forward strand.
CGGCCGATGCCCTCGGCGATCGCGACGAGTTCGGCCACCGTCTTGGCTGACCCGTTCTCCGAGCCGGCCATCCGGGAGATGGTCTCCTCCATCAACGTGCCGCCGAGATCGTTGGCGCCGCCGCGCAGCATCACCTGGGTGCGTTCGACGCCGAGTTTGACCCAGCTGGTCTGAATCGACGGGATCCGGCCGTGCAACATGATCCGTGCCAAGGCGTGCACTGCGCGGTTGTCGCGGTGCGTGGGCCCGGGACGCGCGCCGCCGGCCAGATACAGCGGTGAGGACTGGTGCACAAACGGCAGTGGCACGAATTCGGTGAATCCGCCGGTCTTGTCCTGGATGCCACGGAGCACGTTGAGGTGCCCGACCCAGTGCTTGGGCGTGTCCACGTGGCCGTACATCATCGTCGACGACGAGCGCAGCCCCACCTCGTGCGCGGTCGTCACCACGTTGATCCACTCTGACGTCGGCAGCTTGCCCTTGGTGAGCACCCAGCGCACCTCGTCGTCGAGGATCTCGGCGGCCGTGCCCGGGATGGTGTCGAGACCGGCCTCACGCAGACTTGTCAGCCATTCCCGCACGGACAGCCCGCTGCGGGTCACGCCGTTCGCGATCTCCATCGGGCTGAACGCGTGCACGTGCATCGACGGCACCCGTGCCTTGACGGCACGCACCAGATCGGCGTAACCGGTGACCGGAAGTTCCGGGTCGATACCGCCCTGCATGCAGACCTCGGTGGCACCCGCGACATGCGCCTCCCAGGCACGGTCGGCAACCTCGTCGGTGGACAGCGAGTACGCGTCGGCGTCACCCTTACGCTGCGCGAACGCGCAGAACCGGCAGCCGGTGTAGCAGATGTTGGTGAAGTTGATGTTGCGGTTGACGACGAACGTGACGTCATCCCCGACGACATCGCGACGCAACGAATCCGCCAGTGCGGTAACGGCTTCCAGTGCCGGACCGTCCGCGGTGGCCAGCGCGAGGTACTCGTCGTCGCTGCAGCCGCCCGGATCCCGTTCGGCGGAGCGCAGCGCAGCCAGCACGTCGGTGTCGATTCGTTCGGGCGCGCGGGCGGCGAGCTCGTGCACCTTGGCGCGGATCGACTCCCAGTCGCCGAATGCACTGTCCAGGTCGCTGCGGGTCTCGGTGAGCCGGCCCTCGGAGTCGATCGCGGAGTGCAGATCGATGCGGCCCAGCGAACCCGCTTCGTCGGGTTCTTGCCACTGCAGGCCCACGGGTTTGACGTCGAGCGCGAACCCGGTGTCGGGATCGGCCAGCGCATCGACATGCCCGCGCACCCGCGGATCGATCCATGCCGCACCCGCCTGCACGTACTGCGGTTGCGCGGTCAGCCGCTGCACCAGGTCGTAACCTGCCTCGGCGGTGACGTCGGCCAGATCGTCCAGCGCCGGCCAGGGCCGTTCCGGGTTGACGTGGTCGGGGGTCAGCGGTGACACACCGCCCCAGTCGTCGACGCCGGCGCCGATCAGCGCCAGGCATTCGTCACGCGACACCAGGTTGGGCGGGGCCTGGATACGCATCTTGGGCCCCAGCACCAGGCGCGTCACCGCGATCGTCGCCAGGAAGTCGTCGATCCCGGCATCGGGCGTCGATGCCATCGCGGTGTGGTCCTTGGCCCGGAAGTTCTGCACGATCACTTCCTGAACGTGGCCGAACTCCTTGTGGGACTTGCGGATCGCATGCATGGTCTCGGCACGCTCGGTCAGCGTCTCGCCGATGCCCACCAGCAGGCCGGTGGTGAACGGGATCGACAACCGACCGGCGTCGTCCAGCGTCCGCAGCCGCACCGCAGGATCTTTGTCCGGGCTGCCGTAGTGGGCCTCGCCCTTGATCTCGAACAGACGCCGCGAGGTGGTCTCCAGCATCATTCCCATGGACGGCGCGACGGGCTTCAGGCGCGACAACTCCGACCAGCTCATCACGCCGGGGTTCAGATGCGGCAGCAGGCCGGTCTCCTCGAGCACGCGGATGGCCATGGCCCGCACGTAGTCCAGCGTGGAGTCGTAGCCACGCTCGTCGAGCCATTGCCGCGCCTCGTCCCAGCGATCTTCGGGGCGGTCACCGAGGGTGAACAGCGCTTCCTTGCAGCCCAGCTCGGCACCCTGGCGGGCCACGTCGAGGATCTCGTCGGGCTCCATGTACATGCCCATGCCCTGCGCGCGCAGCTTGCCGGGCACGGTGACGAAGGTGCAGTAATGGCAGGTGTCTCGGCACAGATGCGTCACCGGGATGAAGACCTTGCGCGAGTAGCTGACCGGAAGCCGGCCGCCGGCTCCACGCCGGCCGGCTGATTCCAGGCCGGCGTCGCGCACCCGGGCGGCGCTGGCACACAGATCGGCCAAATCCTCGCCGCGGGCCGTCAACGCGATGGCGGCCTCGTCGACATTGAGCGTCACGCCGTCACGGGCTCGGCGCAACACCCGCCGTAGGGCGCCCGAAGTGGTCGGCGCGCTGGGCACCGCGGATTTCGGTGGGACGGCCGGGGTGGGCAGATCGGCGCCGTGCTGGGGGTTCAGAGCCACTCCCGTGTAACCCCGTCGTTGTGCACAATCATCCACGCGTCTCACATTCTGAAACCAATGCGCCCGGCATAACCGCCACGATAGACCCAGCATGTCCGCACGGCGTCAGGCCCTTAGGGGACACACACCATAAAGGAACGACGAACGGGTTGCCGACCGCGTAAGTTGTTTCCGTCGGGAAGGGGATACCGAAGGAGTCGTGATGCCCACAAGTGTTCGTTCATATCTGGTGGCAGGAGCCGCCGCAGCTACCGCCACAGCCATCGCGCTCACCCCGGTCCAACCAGCTCCGGCTGACATCGCCGTCCCCGCGCACCCGACCTCCACACAGCCGCAGCTGACGCAGGCCATGGTCGATCTGCTCGCCGCGGCCAGCCGGATGACGGCCGCGGTGGCACCGAAGCTCCCCACCCAGACCGGTTCCGCCGCCGCGCCGGGCATCGCGCCGTCGGCCGCGGTCGCCGGTGATGTGACCGCACAACCCACCGCGATCGCTATCGCACCTAATCTGGCCAACACGATCGACCAGGTCTATGTGACGGTCGAGCCCTGGGTGCGGTGGGGATTCGAAGTCGGCGCATACGCACTCGGATGGATTCCCTGGGTCGGCGGATGGGCCGGCGGCCTACTCATGGACGCCTACAACTTCGGCCAATCCCTCGTCGCCAGCGGCGTCTTCAACTTCACCGACTGGTTGCGCGGGAACGGCGGCATCATCCAGAACCTCGCCGACTTCGGCGTGGATGCCGTCCTGGCCGTCGCGTGGCTGGGCATCGATGTCGTCGGCACGTTCATCCCGTTGCCGCCGATCCCGCTCCCACCGCGTCCGCCGCTGCAGGGACCGTTCCTGGCCAGCGCGCTCGCCGCACCGACAGCAGCGCTCGGAGGCGCCGTCCAGAGCCCGCTCACGTCGCTGACCGACGCACTCGCCAAGGCCCGCGACGACTTCGCCACGGCGTTCAAGTCGCTGGCCGGGGGAACCGGCCTCGCAACCCTCACCGACCGTCTCAAGGTGCAGGCAGCGGCGGACGAAGTGAATCCGGTCACGGAGATCGCCGGGAGCACAGCCGAAAAGGCTCTCGAAGGCACGATCGAGAGCGCCAAGGAAGCGTCGGAGAACCTCGCCAACGGCCTCAAAGACACCGTCAAGGCCATTTCGGACTACACCGGCGCGCAGGAGATCACGACCGCACAGAAAGACGACATCAGCGTCGTCCCGAAGTCGGTACGCGAGTCTCTGCGGAATGTCGGCGCCGATACGACAGCAACCGAGGCGCCGAACGAAACCTCGGTCGACAAGACAGAAGCGGTCGACAAGACACCGGCCCGTACCGTGCCCTCAGGCAAACAGGGCATCCGCTCTGCCTTCGACAAGTCGGCGGCGGGCGTGAAGAAAGCCACCGACGACACCCGCGAGGCAGTCAGGAACGCGGTCAAGAACGTGGCGCCGAAGCCCAAGGTCAAGAAGGAAAAGACCGTGTCGTCCAAGGATTCCCAGCAGTCCAAGGACAACAGCAAGTCCGACAACGGCAAGAGCTAGGTCAGCGGCGGTAGCGCAGTCGAAGCATCGCCGCCGGTGGTAACGCACCGGCGGCGATGAATATCAGCGATCCGTAGGACATCAATCCGCGGCCGGCGAAGATGATGTCTCCGCCTGGGCCGCCGAACGTCATGGCAACGACGGTGGCCAGCCAAGTCCACAGGGGCAGGGCCGCCATCCGCATGGAATCGGTCCAGTACATGGCCGCCCACACGAGCGCGGTGTTGACCACTCCGACCGCCAGCGCGCTCACCGGAAATGGGATCGATCCGATATATGAGGGCAGCAGCAATGCACCTACGACGGCCGAGATGACGCCGTCAACCGCGAGCAGTGCCAGGACGATGCGACCCAGCACCAGGTCCGAGGGCGGGGTCAGGTGGGAATGCTGTCGAGCAGCCCGACCATCGAACCCACCACCCACTGGTAGTTGTCAAAACGGTCCTGCCAGTGCTGCAGATTCGGATCCAGATCGGGGTCCATGAATGTCCCTTCGACGCGTCTGATTCACCGGAGCTTACCGCGTCCGGTTTTGGCTATTGCAGATTCAGTCCGCACAGCAGGTCGGTTTCCCACCCACGCCCGTCCCGCTCCCCGGCGGCGCCCGACACGAGCACGTAGTGCTCCTCACCGAGCAGCGGCAGGGCGAGGTTGTTGGACAGCGCGAATGCGCTCCCGTCGGAGGCGACGGTGACTTGGGTGGCGTGCGCGCGCATCGCGGCGACCTTGGCCGGCAGCTGCGCGGTGGCGTCGACGACGGCATCGATCTGGTCGTCGGCGTACCCGAACGGAACATCGCCGACGTCGATCCGGATCCAGTCCTCGGGAACGTCCTGCAGGCCCGTGAGGCCGGCACGCATCGCGGTGCTCGCCATGACCGTCCAATAGAACTTGGGGACGTCCCAGCCGGCAGCCGCGACAGCGGCAGTGGTGACGAGGTGGGCCTGCTTGTGGTCGGGGTGCCCGTACCCGCCGTCGGGGTCGTAGGTGACGACGACGTGAGGTCGGAGGTTCTCGATGATCTGCACCAGTTCGCCGACTGCCTCGTCGAAATCGGCGTCGATGAAGCGTTGTTGTTTGCGCGCCGGTGAACCCTCCATGCCCGAGTCGCGCCACCGACCGGGGCCGCCGAGGAACTGCGGTGCGCCGATGCCCAGCGCGCTCAGCGCCTTGGTCAGCTCGCTGATCCGGTATCCGCCGAGTTGGTCGGCGTGGTCGACGGCCAACCGCGCGTAGCGGTCGCCGATGACCTCCCCCTCCTCGCCGAGGGTGCACGTCACCACATGCACGTCGGCGCCGAGCGCGGCGTAATGGGCGATCGTGGCGCCGGTGGTGAGGGTTTCGTCGTCCGGATGGGCGTGGACGAACAGCAGGCGGGGCGTTTCGCTGGGCATCGTCACCGACGATAGCGGGGCGCCGACGGCCGTGCGGGAAGTCCCACGTCACCGGCTTTCCCGACCACGCTGACGAATCCGCGTATCCCGCATACATTCACGGAGTGACCAGGCGTGAGCTTGAGTTCGGCTGCAGCATCGTCGTCATCGGGTTGCTGGCGGGCCTGGCCGGCATGGCGACGACGGTTCTCCTGCACTTCGTCGAGCACCTCACCTATGCGTACACATTCGGCTCGCTACTGGAAGGCGTCACCGGTAGCAGCCCGGTGCGCCGCGCAGTCGGCCCGATGATCGGCGGAGCGCTGGCCGGGTTCGGCTGGTGGGTTCTGCGTCGGCACCACGAAGTCCCCGGGCTGGCGTCGACCATCGCCAATCACCGTGCCATCCCCCGGCTTTCACTGACGCTCGACGCCGCGCTCCAGGTGCTCGTGGTGGGTTCCGGTGCATCGCTGGGCCGTGAGGGCGCACCCCGTCAGGTTGCCGTGGCGCTCGGCGACGCCGGCACCTCACGGTGGGCGTTGACGCCCCACGACCGCGAGATTCTGCTCGCCTGCGCCGCGGGGGCCGGGCTCGGAGCGGTATACAGCGTGCCGGTCGGCGGTGCGTTGTTCGCGATCCGGATCATGTTGCACACCTGGCATCCACGGGCAGTCGGAGCCGCGTTGGTCACCTCTGCGTTGGCAGTCGCCGTCGCGTCACCGGTGACGCATGTTCGGGCTCCGCTCGAATGGCCGGACCCGAGCCTGTCGTATTTACTGACCGGTTTCGCGTTGGTCCTGGCCCCCCTGGCGGTCGCGGTGGGCATGGCATTCAACCGGCTCATGGCACTGGCCCGCCCCACGGTGGCGCTCACGTCGTGGCTGATCATCCCGGGCATCGCCGCGGCGGGCCTGCTCGTCGGCCTTGGTTCGGTGTGGTGGCCCGAGCTCCCGGGCAATGGCAAGAGCATCCTGACTGTCAGTCTCGACAGTGGCATGACGCTCGGATCTGCCGCGGTGATCCTGCTCCTCAAACCCATCCTCACGGCGATTTTCCTGCGCGCCGGCGCGGTGGGCGGCATGCTCACCCCCGCGCTCGCGACCGGCGCCGCGCTCGGTTCGCTTATCGCCCTTGCGATCAACACCCTGGACGTTCACCCGGTCAGCGTCGCCGCGGTATCGCTGACCTGTGCCGCCGGAGTACTTGCCGTGACTCAGCGGGCACCGATCTGGGCGGCGTTGTTCGTGTGGGAGCTGGCACGTCCGCCGCTTTGGGTGCTGCTGCCGTTCTCGGCCGCCGCGCTGGCCGCTTACGGGCTCCAATCGCTCGCCGAGAGGCGCGCCAAGGTGACGGCCGTCTGACCGGTCGCGGGCAAACCACGACAACGAAATCCGTAGATTTTGAAACTGGCCGAGACTGCCACTTAGTTGCCATCGCAAGCATGGCGCGAATACCGGGACCGTCGGTCTCATTAGTGTCCGGCACCGCATCCCAGTGGTCTGTGTTTTACAGATCACACCATGATGTCCACTGTGTGCGCGCTAACTCCCCGACTGACATCACGTCTGCATTACCGCTGGGTAACCTAACCGCGCTTACGCCCAGGAGCTTCGCTAGCAATCCATTGACCATACCTGCCACTTCTTTGCTACGGCCGGTCGATCTCTCGCCCAAATATCGCTACTGCCGGTATCGCAACCATACTGTTCGACCTTGGGAAATGGGCACTACCAGCCGTATCACAGATGCCCTGAGTTCATTTGCCGAGCGCCAGCCGGGTTCCGACGAGCTGAAAATTAGTTAAGAGGGTTTGCAGACAACCGAACTTACTATGGGGTAACTTCTGCGCCGACCTTAGTTACGCTCCCGTAAGGAGACTCAATGCAACTCGCTGCTCGGTCGTACCTGGCCGCGGGGGTGGCACTCGTTGGCGCCAGCGCCATCGCAGTCAGCCCCACGGCTCCGCCCGTCCCGCAGGTTCATATGCCGTACGCGCTGACGGCTGCCATCGACAACCCGGTGACCGTCTTCGAGCCCGTGGCGACCGCGACGCAGACGTTGATCAACAACATCATCGAACGCCAGACCACCAATCCGGCGCCGATCCCCCGGCAACTCGTCGACAACGCGGTCGCCGGTTACCAGGCGTTCATGACCACGCCCCCGGTTTGGCTCATCGCGCAGACACTCGCGGACATAGTCGTCAACGCCCAGGAGTTCGGCCCCAACCTGGCCGCGCTCGGGGAAACCAGCGCAGCCGCGGTGACCGCGCTCGGCAAGGCGCTCGGCGATCTGGCCGCCGGACTGCCCGCGGCACTGCAGGCCGCCGGGGCACAGTTCGCCGCCGGCAATCCCAGCGGCGCCATCGATGCGTTGGTGCTGCCGGGGATGCAGCCTGTCGTCGATATCTTCCTCAACGCGATGAGCCCCGAGATCAACGCCATCGGGCACGTATTCAACGTTCCACAACCGCTCATCGATGCTGCCGCCAATGCCTCACTCGGCGTGATCATCGGGCTGGCTTCTGCCACAGTCGGTATCGGATTCGACATTCCCGGACAACCGCTGCCCTTGGTGAAGCAGGTCCTCGTCGGAGCCCAGAACGTAATCAACGCAGCAGTTTCCGGCGATCCGATCAATGTGGTGAATGCCGTACAGCACGGCATCTCCGACCTCGCCACGAGCATGGTCTTCCAAATCGACGCGACGATCAGCATGGGCAACTACATCGAAGACAGCTTCGTCGACGCCCTCAAGCAGATCAAGCCCAAGCCGTTCACCCCTCCGACCGACGTGATTACCGCCAAGGCGCTGGCCGCCCCGGCCCCCGCGACGGTCGAGGTCTCGACGCTGCAGGCCGAGAAGCCGGCATCGGCTCCAGTTTCCAACGCCGACAACGCTTCTGGTACCGAAGCCGACTCTGCCGCGGCTCCGGCAGCCGATGCTTCGAATGCTTCGGATGCTTCAGACGCCGGAGCCGACACGAAGCCCGTCACCAAGCTGACGAAGGCGTCGCCGAAGGCTGCCAAGGGACAAGCCAAGGAGAACTCCGCCAACGCAGTCCGCAGCCAGGTCAAGTCGGCCGTCAAGAAGCTGACCGACGGCCTGAAGAAGGACAAGACCGGCCCCCAAAAGGGTGCGGAGAAGAAGGCGGAATCCTCCAACGACTCCGCCAAGGGCTCCGACAAGGGCTAACCCCCAGCACCACCGGCAGGCCCCCTCCACCAGATCGGTGGAGGGGGCCTCCCGCTCCACCCAATCGCTCAGCGCGCGGCAGAACGACGCGGCGGCGGCAGTCCGATGACGGGCGAACCTCGTCAACGTAACCCCTTATTTCGCAGTTGACCTAGTCCCGTAAGGAATTCCAATGCAACTCGCTTCTCGGTCGTATCTAGCCGCAGGGGTGGCACTTGTAGGTGCCGGCGCCATCGCAGTCAGCCCACTGGCGCCGCCGGTACCGGACGTTCACCTTCCAGCGATTGACGTCTCGTCCGCCGCCGTGAACCTCACCGCCGCCGCCAATCCCCTGGAGCTGTGGGCCGACGTCATCGGAGCAGCCTTCCAGAACCTGGGCGGTCTCGGCGGGCAGGTGGCAGCGGACCCCGCCCCCGTCCTGCGCCAGATCATCGCCAACCAGCTGCACAGTGCGAATGTCTTGAGCGAGTCAACGCAGCAGCTCATCGAGGGTATGACCACAGCCCTCGACCCCGAGAGCTTCATGAGCTTCCAAGCGGCCGTCAAGGCTGCCACCGATCTGATCGCTGCCGGGAATCTCCAAATGGGCTTCGCCGCCCTGATATCGAGCCCCCTCATGCTGGGTCTCCCGCTGCTCTCCTTCGTGGGGAATCAATGGCTGCCCGGCGCCTGGTCAGTGATCGCCCAACCGTTCGCAAATCTGGCGAACATGGTGAAGCTGCTCCCCGAAGGCGCGCCGGCCCTGCTGTTGAACGGAGTCCTCTCCCCGCTGATGGCGACCGCCGCGGCCGGCGGATACGTCCTCGAGAACCTGGCCGACGCCACGAACAGCGGCGATGTGGCCGATTTCGTCACCACGCTGGTGAATTCTCCCGCCACACTCACCGGCGCCTTGCTCAACGGGTTCTCGATCGAAAACGGCGACGGCATGCCACCCACGTTCACGGCCGGCATACTGAGCGCCGCGCAAGGCTTCATCCCTGGCGGAACCATCTCGACGTTGCTGAGCACGCTCTCCCAGATCGCCGACTCGCTGGCCACCCCCGGCGCAGACCGCGACAACCTCCTCGGCGGCCTGCCTGGGCTCGGCGCTACTTCGGAGGCGGTCTCGTTGAATTCGACGCTGGCCCCCGCAGCCAAGACTGTGACGCTCGACGTCGCCCCGGCCAAGGAAATCAGCGCGACACCTGCTGCGTCGCAATCCAATTCGACAACGCCCGAGCCTGCGACCACGGAAGCGGCCACGTCGCCGGAGACCAGCCCTGCGGCTGACACCAACGGGGCTTCGGCCGACAGCGAGGACACCACCCCGGCGGCCGCCAAGCCGTCGACCGACGCTTCGCCGAAGGCGTCGCCCAAGGCCGCCAAGGGACAGGCCAAGGCGAACTCCGCCAACGCAGTCCGCAACCAGGTCAAGTCAGCCGTCAAGAAGCTGACCGACGGCCTGAAGAAGGACAAGCCCGGAGCGCAGAAGACCGCGGAGAAGAAGGCGGAAGCCTCCAAGGACTCCGCCAAGAGCTCCGCCGACAACTAGCACCCAGCGCCACCGCCAGGCCCCCTTCATCAACGCGATGGAGGGGGCCTGCGGCTTCTCCGGACGTTCTCAGCTCCCCACTCAGATCCAGGTCCGGTGGCGACTCATCGTCATCAGGCTCAGGCGCACACAACGCAGCCTGATTCACCAACATGAGTGGGCCTCCTCGCACGAGGGGCCCACTGCGCGCCTTCTAGCGCCCCTTGGTCCAGCTGCCCGCGTCGCCGACGATGCCGACGGGCACGGCACCGGTCAGACTGACGTTCTGCACGCTCGGTCCGGCGGCGACGATCGTCGTGTCCTGCAGGATCGGAAGGACGGTCGACATACTCCACAGCCGAGGCTCGACTGCCTGGATCACCTCGGCGATGTTCTGCGAGCCATCCAGTGCCCCATCGATTTTCGGCTGGATGGTGTGGTCACAGATGCCGGTGATATTGCTGGGCGCCTGCACCAGCTCACCCGGGTCAGGAGCCGGGATCGGCTGGGTCGACGTCGGCGTGGCGGTCGGCGCGGGTGTGGCGCTCGTGGTCGGCTTCGGCGACGACGACGGAGCGACGCCGGGAACCGCTGTCGAAACGGCAGTTGCTTCCAGAGCGCGGCAGCCGTAGCGCGAGGCAAGGCTGGTGGCCAGGTCTCCCCCGGCCTGATGCCAGCCGACGACGGCGTCGACGCGATTGTTCGTCAACGCATCGCCGTAGAGCGCAACAGGATCCAGGGCCAGCACCGAGGCATCGATGCCGACATTGCGCAATTGATCGGCCGCGGTGTTGGCCACCGCGATCGATGTCGGATCGTTCGATGCCACACCGAGCACCAATGACAACGCGGCGCCGTCCTTGGTGATGCGCTGCCTGCCGTTGTCGGGTGCCGGCGGAGCACCCGGGGCGGGCGGCTCAGCGACCGGTTCGATCTGATAACCCGCACCGCGCAACAAATCCAGCGCGGCTTCCCTCGACATTGCCGGGGGCGCCGTCGGTACGTAACCGGGATCCGACGGAGAGCGCACCTGGGCCTGCGCCAGAGTCACGGTGTTGTCGTCGCCCGCACCCACCGACGCGAGCAGGTCGACATCGATAAGGCCCAGGATCGCCTTGCGCACCTGCGCTTCCGCGAGAGTGGGCTGCTGCCCACGCAGGGTCAACTGCATCACCCGCGGCGTGACGATCCTGGCGGTGCGGACATCTGGGATCGCACTCAGCTGTGCGAAAGTGGCTGCGCCACCGTGCACCTGGGCCACCTGGGTGTCGCCGTTGCGGATGGAGTCGGCGAGCGCGGCCGGAGCGCCACCCCGGCGGAACAGCACCAGATCAGGCTTGGCCGGCACGCTCCAGTATCGGTCGTTGCGGGCCAGCAGGATCTCATCACGTTGCGGGTCAATGCTCTCCACCCGGAACTGACCGCCGGTAACCGGCATCGCCCGGGCCAGGCCGGCGCCGAAACCACCGGGAATGTCCTTGACGATATGGGCCGGGAGGATGTCGTTGAACAGCTCCCGCCATGCCGGATAGGGCTGCGAGAACGTCACGACCGCCTGCTTGCCACCCTCGACCGACTGCACACCCGTGATCAGGTCATAACCGGCCGGGTCGACAACGCCTGGCTGGCTGACCATTTGGCGCCACAAATACCAGTAGTCGTCGGCGGCAATCGGTGCGTTGTCCGTCCACTGCGCCTCTGGACGAATCTTGTAGGTGACCGTGAAGGGGTTCTCACTGGTCACCTCGGCCGATTCGAGCAGGGTCGGATCGAGCTCCCAGCGCGACCCCGTCGGCGACTTGGGATCTGGCACCGGGCGGAACGAACTCGGCAGCACCATCGCCGAGACTGCCGCGTTCACCGGCGACTGGTCCGACAGCAGATGCGGGTTGAACCCCGGGCCGATCGAATCGATGGCCATGATGATCTGCGTCGCCTTCATCGGGGGCGGCGGCGTCGTCTCGGTCGTCTCGGTGCTCTGCGGGGCCGGCGGCGGGCTCACAGTGCAGCCACTGAACAGGAGCGCCGGCACCGATATGAGCGCCCCGATCGTCAACTGGGCGCAGCGGAGGGGTGTCGGCACGCTACTCAGGGTATCGACCCTCCCAGCCCGCCACCGCTGCGCATCTGCACTGCGGCGCCGGCGGCTCTTCAGCTACCCAAAACGAACAGATGGATACAAGTCTTTCACGCCGAAAACACCGCAATGATGGCCCACTTTGGGGTAAGTAACAGGTCATATCAGAGTCACCGTTGGGCAAATTCTCAGAAATTGACGGGCGTGCAGCATTTTGCATCCATTTCAGGCGATTCTCAGACAACGTCTGTCCGTCGGCCAGAGTGACCGACGTCACATCTCGTCACGGAGGCACCGTTGGTCAATGCACTACGGCCCTGTGTGACGGCCGGCATCGGATAGCGCCGCCAAGCTATTGCCGTCATCGACTCTGCGCCAAGGGCATCGAGACTGCGATCAGATCGCGATCGCGGCGGATTTCACGATCTGAGCGCAGAGTCGGCGCCGTGCACGCAGACTCGGCGCCCAGGAGAGCGCAAAACTATCCGCGCGCTTTGGCCCGAGCCTTCGCACGCGCCCGCAGCGACGCCGTCAGCTCCACCTTGCGCACCCGCACGATCTCGGGCGTCACCTCGACGCATTCATCCTCCGCGCAGAACTCCATGGCCTGCTCCAGGGTCAGGTCCAGTGGCCGCGCCAGCGTCTCCATGACATCAGCGGTCGACGACCGCATGTTCGTCAGCTTCTTCTCACGGGTGATGTTGATGTCGAGATCCTCGGCACGCGGGTTGATCCCGACCACCTGGCCCTCGTAGGTGTCCTCGCCCGGCTCGACGAAGAACTGTCCGCGGTCGGCGAGCTGGATCATCGCGAACGGGGTTACGGAGCCGGACCGGTCGCTCACCAGAGATCCGGTATGCCGCGCCCGGATTTCCCCGGCCCACGGCCGGTAGCCCTCGAACACCGCGTTGGCGATGCCGGTGCCGCGGGTCTCGGTGAGGAAGTCGGTGCGGAAACCGATCAGCCCGCGGCTGGGCACCACGAAGTCCATCCGCACCCAGCCGGCGGCGTGGTTGGCCATCTGCTCCATGCGGCCCTTGCGGTTGGCCATCAACTGGGTGATCGAGCCGACGAACTCCTCCGGGCAATCGATGGTCAGCTCCTCGAACGGTTCGTGCAGCTTGCCGTCGATGTTCTTCGTGACCACCTGGGGCTTGCCGACGGTCAGTTCGAAGCCTTCGCGGCGCATCTGCTCGACGAGGATGGCCAGGGCCAGCTCACCACGGCCCTGCACCTCCCAGGCGTCGGGGCGGCCGATGTCGACGACTCGCACCGACACGTTGCCGACGAGTTCGGAATCAAGACGGTTCTTGACCATCCGGGCGGTCAGCTTGTGCCCCGACACCCGGCCGGCCAGCGGCGAGGTGTTGGTGCCGATCGTGACCGAGATGGCGGGCTCATCGACGGTGATGCGCGGCAGGGCGTGCGAGTTGTCGGGGTCGGCCAGGGTGTCGCCGATCATGATCTCGGTTATGCCCGCGACGGCGACGATGTCGCCGGCGACAGCCTCTTCAGTCGGAGTGCGGTCCACGCCCTCGGTGGCCAGCAACTCGGTGATCTTGGCGCTGGTGATCACCGGCGAGCCGTCGACCTCACGCATCCAGGCCACCTGCTGGCCCTTCTTGATCCGGCCGTTGTAGATGCGGATCAGCGCGAGGCGGCCCAGGAAGGCCGAGGCGTCAAGGTTGGTGACGAGCGCCTGCAGCGGCGCTTCGGGGTCGCCGGACGGTGCCGGGATGTGCTCCATCAGCACGTCGAACAGCGGGTCCAGGTTCTCCCCGTCGGGGTTCTCGCCGTTGGCGGGCTGCGTCGTCGAGGCGATGCCGGCACGGCCCGACGCGTACAGCGTGGGCAGGTCCAGCGCCTTCTCGGCGGCGGCCTGGGCCTCGTCGTCAAGATCGGAGGCCACGTCGAGCAGCAGGTCGTGGCTTTCCTCGACCACCTCGGCGATGCGCGCATCGGGCCGGTCGGTCTTGTTGACCACCAGGATCACCGGAAGGTGTGCGGACAGGGCCTTGCGCAGCACGAACCGGGTCTGCGGCAACGGGCCTTCCGAGGCGTCCACCAGCAGAACAACGCCGTCCACCATGGACAGGCCGCGCTCCACCTCACCGCCGAAATCGGCGTGACCAGGGGTGTCGATGACATTGATCACCGTCATGGTGCCGTCGGCGTGGTGCCGGTGCACCGCGGTGTTCTTGGCCAGGATGGTGATGCCCTTTTCCTTCTCAAGGTCACCGGAGTCCATCAGGCGCTCGACCGCGTCGTCGCCGCGGTGCGTCAAGGCACCGGACTGTCGCAGCATCGCGTCGACTAGGGTCGTCTTGCCGTGGTCGACGTGGGCGACGATGGCGACATTGCGAAAGCTCGGGCGTGAATCCACCCCGACATTCTCGCAGGCTGGCCGGTCGATCACGAAAACGAGAGAGCCCCGTCACGTTGAAGTCCGCAAAAATCGCCGGCCTGAAGCCCAAGAAAAAGTGCTGTAAGAGCAAGCCTCGCTGCAAACGCTGTCCCCTGGTTCTGCACAAGGTCCGCAAGGCTGAACACAACGGGTTGCGCGGTAAAGAACTGGACAAGGTCTTCAAACGGGCCAGGAAAACCTAGCGTTCGCGAGTACCGTTTTAGGTATCCGTCACGTTGCGATAGGCGTGCTTGGAGGTGCCGGGATGACGGTTTACGAAGCGCTCACGGTCGCTTTGATCATGGTGCTCGCCGCGGGAACCACGGTGGCGATCTACGTGGGCATGGCCAACTGGATCGGCGCCTGCTACATGGTCCGGTGCAGCGAATGCCACCACCTGACCTTCGCGTCGGCGAACCAGCCGCAGGCCTCCTGCGCGCACTGCCGCCACCCGATGCTGCTGCACCCGCTGTACGCGACGCAGCACCCGGGCCACGCCGTGCGGGTCGTCGACGACAGGTTGCGGTACTAGCCCATCCCGTAGTGCGGCATCGCGTGGTCCCGGAGCTCGCGCCCGGTGACCTTCTCGGCGCGTATCCGCACGAAGTGATCGCGCCGCCCCTCGGCCCACGGCTGCACGAACGTTCCGGCGACCTCCACCTGTTCGTCCACGTCTGTGATCGGCTCGGCATGCCCGACGATCGTCACGCTCCAGCCCGTCCGTAGGTCGGCGTCAAGCTCATCGGCCTGGAACGCCACCACCTGGTGCTCGATGGCCGCGGTCAGCTTGGGCCCGCCGGCCACCCGGATCACCACGTCGTCGTGCAACACACGGAAGTTGACCGGCTGCACGGCGGGCAACGCGTCCTCGGTGAACACCAGTCGTCCGACGCGCACCCGCTCCAGCAGATCCAGGCACTGCCTGCGGGTGAGAACGCCGAGTTCTTGTCCCTTCATCGATCATCCTCCCTGTACAAGTTGCAGAGTTCCCACCGGGGTGGAGCGCCAGTGGCCGACGCTGATGTCGACCAGACGGGCAACGGCACGCTCGATGCCTTTCGCCAGTTCGTCGACGTCGGGCGTCGAGTCGTAGTCGCCGATGACGCCGAAGACCAGGCGGTCGGTATAACTCATGATGGCGATACCGGTCCGCAGCTGCATCGCAATCGGCGGAATCGGCAGCAACCTGACGACTTCGCAGCCCATGACGCGCAACCGCTTCCGCGGCCCGGGCACATTCGTGGCGACGGTGACGACGCCGCGTTGCGGCAACCGGGTCAGTGCCCGCACGGTCCACGCGGTGAGCGGGAACGGAATCGCGTTGGCAGCCGACACCAGGATGTTGCCCGCTTCGCGCTGGCCGCTGGCCTTCGCTCTCGAGAGCCTGGAATGCACGGCGCGTAGCTGCTGCACAGGATCGGCCTTGTCGACCGGAAGGTACGGCAGCATCACGGAAACGCGATTGTCCGTACGGTCATGCGCATCGTCGGAGCGCACCGACACCGGCACCAACGTGCGCAGCGCGTCCTTCCTCGGCTTCTCGCCCCGGCGGATCAGCGTGTTACGGAAGCTGTCGGTGATCGCTGCCAGGGCAACATCATTGACCGTCACACCGAACTCCCGGGACACCGTGTCGACGTCGTCCAGTGACACCTCACCTGCCGCGTAACGCCTCATGCTCGTCACGGGCCCGGTCAACGAGCTGGCAGCCGCCGGACGCAGCAGCCCGGTGACGATGTCGAGGGCTCCGCGGACGGCCTGCATTGCGGCGACGGGTAGCCCGGTAGAGATGCGCCATGCTTCACCGAACCAGTCGGCCGGGCTGAAAGCAGCTGTCCCCCTGACAGTTTGACGAACAACACCCTTGCCGACCACGTCGCCGCCGTCACAGAGCCGACTCAACAGCCGTGTCGCGGCGATCCCGTCGACGATGCAGTGGTGGACCTTCAGCAGGATGGCCCACCGGTTGCCTTCGAGCCCGTCGACGATCCAGCACTCCCACAACGGACGGTCCCGGTCCAGGCGGCGTTCCATGATGTCGGCGGCCCACCGGTACAACACCGCATCGTCTCCGGGCAGTGGCAGCGCGGCATGGTGAATGTGGTGGGAAGCGTCGAAGTTGGTGTCTTCCACCCATTGCGGCGCGCCGAGATCGAGTGGCTGGGTGTGCAGCAGCTGATGCAGGCGCGGCACCGTCATCGCGCGTTCGGCCAGGCCGGCCACGACAGTCTCAGGGTTGGGCATCGGCCCGTCGAGCACGGCGATCGCCCCGATCGCCAAGCTCGCGTGGCGGTCGGAGTCCTCGGCTTCGAGGAACCCCGCGTCCAATGCGGTCAACTGCTCCATACCTGCAATCCTCCGCCTGCGGTCCACCCCCGGGCAGGGTCAAAGGTCCCTTGTTCAGGCGCTTGCCGGCGCTCACCAGCCCCGACGCTGCGGTCGTGACCCGACCAACTCTGACTTCTCGGCGACATCCCGGCTGCGGTACACCACATAGGGCCGGAACAGGTAGCCGATCGGGGCGCTGAACACGTGCACCAGCCGGGTGAACGGCCACAGGCAGAACAGCGCCAGCGCGATCATGACGTGGATGTGGAAGTACACCGGCGCCTGGACCATCAGGTCGCCGCGGGGCTGCAGGATCCAGATCGACCGGAACCACGGAGACACGGTCTCGCGATAGTCGTGCTCGGCGCCCCCCGGCGTCGCTCCGATCGCAGTGCAGGCGAAGCCGGCCACCATCGCGGCCACCAGAACCACATACATCGTCTTGTCGTTGACGGTGGTGGCCATGAAGACCGGGCCGGTGACACGGCGGCGGTAGATCAGCAGGGCGATCCCGACCAGGGCCGCGACACCGGCGATCCCGCCGAGGATGACCGCCTGCAAGTGATACACATGATCGCTCATCACCAGGTCCATCCAGGATTCGGGGATGAACAGGCCGATGACATGGCCGATGAACACGACGAGCATGCCGAAGTGGAACATCGGGCTGGCGATGCGCAGCAGCCGCGACTCGTAGAGTTGCGACGAGCGCGTGGTCCAGCCGAACTTGTCGTAGCGGTACCGCCACCAGGTGCCGACTGCCACCACCGCCAGCGTCACATACGGCACCACATCCCAGAAGATCTCCCAGCCCGACATCAGAGCACCTCCTGTACCCGGCGGGGCGGAACGGTCAGCTGAAATGGCTGCAGTCCCACGGATTCAGCCGGCGGCCCGGCCATGATCAACCGCGACACGTCGTCCACGGAGGCCAGGGGCGGCAGGGTTGCGTCCACCGCTGCGACGACGGGCGCGTAGGGCGACCTCCGCTCGGCCAACGCTCGGGCCACCACACCGATCGGCACCCGGTACTTGGCGAGCAACCGGCGCCCCACATCCGGGTCGACCGTGGCGGCGAATTCCAGCACCACCGGAAGATGGTCGGGTGCTTCACCTTTCGGGATCCCAGCGCCTGCGGCGCGGTAGGCCTGGGTGAATTCGACCATGTCCGCACCGCGGTTTCGGGTGTCCCCCGACGTCCAGTAGGTCAGGAGCATGGTGCACCGCTTGTGCAGGTCGAAGGTCTCGACATACTCCTGCGCCAGTTCCATGGTGGGTCGAAGGCTCAGCCGTACAACGGTTTCGCCGAGCAGCGCCCGTGCCTCACCGGTGACGTGGTCCAGCAGACGCGCCGCGGTCTGCAGACGATCGGCATGGCCGTCGTCCGGGTAGGCAAGCATCAGCGACGCCGCCTGCCACACCAGGCGGTCCTGCATGGCGCTTTCGCGGGTTCGCTTGCGACGTTTCATCACTGATCTCCCGGGAACATGCCCGACGGCACTCCCCTGCCGTCCCAGTTGAGCAGGTTGACCCGCGACGGACGTTCGGCGTTGGCAGCCATGCCGCCGCTGGTCTGCCGGTGTTGAAGCGCATGGAAGGTCTCCACCGCCACCGGCACCGGCCCACCGCTGGCCTCACCGAACGGGCCCGACTCGTACATTCCGGGCCCACCTTCGAACGACAATGAGCAGCCGGGCTCCTCCGCGCCGGGGATCCCCTCGGTGCTGTACGCGGTCGGAATGACGTAGCGCTCCTCATATTTCGCCAACGCCAGCAGCCGGTACATCTCGTACATGTGTTCCTCGGTCATGCCGACCGCGGCCGGGATGTGCGGCTGGGTCTGACGGCCGAGGTTGATGTCGCGCATGTAGGACCGCATCGCCGCGAGCCGGCGGAGCACCCCTTCGACGACGGCGGTGTCCCCCGCGGTGAACAACCCGGCCAGGTACTCGATCGGGATACGCAGCGCCTCGAGCGCGCCGAAGAGATTGCCGACGTTCTCGCCGTCGTGGCCGTCACGGCTGACCGCGTCGACCACCGGCGACAGCGGCGGGATGTACCACACCATCGGCACCGTCCGGAACTCCGGATGCAGCGGCAGCGCAACGCCATAGGTGTGGATGAGCTTGTACACCGGTGAGCGTTGGGCGGCCTCGATCCACTCGTCGGAGATGCCCTCGGCCCGGGCCCCGGCGATCACCTCGGGGTCGGCCGGGTCGAGCAGGATCTGCCGCTGCGCCTCGTAGAGATCCTTGTCCTCAGGTACCGACGCCGCCTCCAGCACCCGGTCGACGTCATATAACACCAGGCCGAGGTAGCGCAGCCGGCCCACGCAGGTTTCCGAACACACCGTGGGCAGCCCGACCTCGATCCGCGGGTAGCACAGCGTGCACTTCTCGGCCTTGCCGGTCTTGTGGTTGAAATACACCTTCTTGTAAGGGCATCCGGACACGCACATGCGCCACCCGCGGCACCGGTCCTGATCGACCAGCACGATGCCGTCCTCGGAACGCTTGTACATCGCGCCCGACGGGCAGGATGCCACACACGCCGGGTTGAGGCAGTGCTCGCAGATCCGGGGCAGATAGAACATGAAGGTCTGCTCGAGTTCGAGCTTGATCTGCTCGCTGACCTGCTTGAGGACCGGGTCGCCGGGCACGATCTCCGGTGAACCCGCAAGGTCGTCGTCCCAGTTCGCCGACCACGAAACCTTCATGGGCTTACCGGTGATCAGGCTGCGGGGCGGCGCGGTGGGAAAGTGTTCACCCAGCGGCGCCGAAGTCAGGTTCTCGTAGTCGTAGGTCCACGGCTCGTAGTAGTCGTCGATGGACGGCAGCTTCGGGTTCGCGAAGATCCTGGCCAGCTTGGCCAACCGGCCGCCGTCGCGCAGCCTCAGCCGGCCGCGGCGATCCAGCTTCCACCCGCCACGCCACTTCTCCTGATCCTGGTAGGTACGCGGATAGCCCTGTCCCGGACGGGTTTCGACGTTGTTGAACCAGACGTACTCGGTCCCGGCCCGGTTGGTCCAGGCCTGTTTGCAGGTCACCGAACAGGTCTGACATCCGATGCACTTGTCGAGGTTCATCACCATCGCCATCTGGGCCATGACCTTCACTGGTACTTCACCTCCTGTGAGCGGCGGCGGACCACCGTCACTTCATCGCGCTGATTTCCGGTGGGGCCGAGATAGTTCCAGGCGAACGAGTGCTGGGCATACCCGCCGGCAAGGTGGCTGGGCTTGACCAGCAGCCGGGTCAGTGAATTGTGGATACCGCCACGGGTTCCGGTGGTTTCGGTCAGCGGAACGTCGATGGTCCGTTCCTGTGCGTGGTAGACGTACACCACACCGTCGGGCATGCGGTGGCTGACCACGGCGCGGCACACCAGTACGCCGTTGCGGTTCACCGCCTCGATCCAGTCGTTGTCCTTGACTTCGATCTTCGCGGCGTCCGACGGACTCATCCACATGGTGGGGCCACCGCGTGACAGCGAGAGCATGAACAGGTTGTCCTGGTACTCCGAGTGGATCGACCACTTGGAATGCGGGGTCAGGTACCGCACGGTGAGGCCGATACCGTCGCGCCCCAGCTTGGATTCGCCGAACAACCGCGCCATGTCCAGCGGTGGCCGGTAGATCGGCAGCTGCTCTCCGAGCTCTTCCAGCCAGTCGTGGTCGACGTAGAAGTGCATCCGGCCGGTGAGGGTGTGGAACGGCTTGAGCTCCTCGATGTTCACCGTGAACGGCGCGTAGCGGCGGCCACCGGTCTCACTGCCCGACCACTCCGGGCTGGTGATCACCGGTACCGGTCTGGCCTGGGTATCGGCGTAGGTGATCCGGCGTTCCTCGCTGCCTTCGGCCAGGTGCACCAGTTTGCGGCCGGTGCGCTTCTCCAGCTCCTTGAACCCCTCGACTGCCAGCCGGCCGTTCGAGGTGCCCGACAACGCGAGGATGACATCGACCATCCGCTCCGCGGTCGTGATCGCGGGACACCCCTGCGCCGCACCGGAATCCATGACACCGAACTTCGCGGCGAGTTCGTGGACTTCCTGGTCGGGGTGCGTCGTGACGCCTTTGGTGGTCAGGCCCAAGCTCTCGACCAGCGGGCCGAGTGCCGACCACTTCTCGGCGATCGCCGTGTAGTCCCGCTCCACGACCACCAGCGGGCCCATTGTCTTGCCCGGCACGGGTGTCTCACCGGTGGTCCGCCAATCATGTTCGGTACCACCGGGATAGGCCATCGCACCGGGGGTGTCGTGCTGCAGCGTGCCCATCACGACATCCGTGCGGGTGCCCAGGTGGCGGGCGGCCAGCGCGCTGAAAACCCGGGCGATCGCCCCGAAAGCCTCGAAATCCGACCGGGTTTCCCAGGGCGGGTCCACGGCCGGGCTGAACGCGTGCACATACGGATGCATGTCGGTGCTGGACAGGTCCGCCTTCTCGTACCAGGTGGCCGCGGGCAACACCACATCCGAGAGCAGCGTCGTCGAGGTCATCCGGAAGTCGATCGACATCAGCATGTCCAGCTTGCCCTCGGGGATGTCCTCGGTCCAGGCCACGTCCCTTGGCCGCAACTCCTCCCCGGTGGGTTCGGCCTGCACGTTCGACGTCGTGCCCAGCAGGTGGCGCAGGAAGTACTCATTGCCCTTGCTGGACGAGCCCAGCAGGTTGGCCCGCCAGACATTGAGCACGCGTGGCCAGTTGGCCGGGTTGTCGGGATCGGTGACCGCGAGTTTTAGCTCGCCACTTGCCAATTGCTCGGCCACATAGTCCGGCACCTCCCGGCCGGCCGCCTTGGCCTCATCGACCACGTCCAGACTGGAGCGGTCGAACTGCGGGTAGAACGGCGTCCATCCCATGGCCACCGCGGAACTCAGCACATCCATCGTGTGCTTGTCGCGGAACCGGCCACGGCCCACCGGACTGGACAGGGCATCCGCGCGGTAGCCGTCGTAGCGCCATTGGTCGGTGTGGGCGTACCAGTACGACGTCCCGGCCATCTGGCGCGGCGGGCGCGACCAGTCGGTGCCCATCGCCATCGCGGCCCACCCGGTGACAGGCCGGCACTTCTCCTGGCCCACGTAGTGCGCCCAGCCGCCGCCGTTGCGGCCCATCGCACCGGTGAGCAGCAGAAGCGCCAGCACCGCCCGGTAGGTGGCGTCGCCGTGGAACCACTGGCAGATGCCCGCGCCCATGATGATCATCGACCGGCCACCGGATTCCTCGGCGTTGCGGGCGAATTCGCGCGCCACCCGGATCGCCTGAGCGGCCGACACACCGGTGATCTGCTCCTGCCAGGCCGGGGTGTAGGGCCGGGTGGCATCGTCGTAACCGGTGGGCCAGTCCCCGGGCAGGCCGGGCCGGTGCACGCCGTACTGGGCCAGCATCAGGTCGAACACCGTGCACACCCGGTGCTCTCCGACGCGCCGCACCGGAACGCCGCGCCGCATGGTCGCGCCGCTGCCGTCCACGGTGTCGAAATGCGGCAGCGTGATCTCGGCCGTCTCGAAGGTGTCACCCAACACGGTCAGCGCGGGAGACAGTTCCTCCAGATCGAGGTTCCACTTGCCCACACCGTCACTGCCGTAACGGAATCCGAGCGATCCCTGCGGTACCGCGACACTGTCACTGGCACCGTCGAGCAGCACCGGTTTGAACGCCGCATTCTCCTGTTCGGCCACTGGTCCGCCGAGATCGGCCGCGGTCAGGTTTTTCCCTGGGACGAGCACACCGTCGCGCTCCTCGAGTTTGACCAGGAACGGCAGATCGGTGAACTGGCGGACATAGTCGACGAAGAACGGAACCCGGTTCTGCACGAAGCATTCGTCGAGGATGACGTGGCCCATCGCCATCGCCAGCGCACCGTCGGTGCCCGCCGCGCACGGCATCCACTCGTCGGCGAACTTGGTGTTGTCGGCGTAATCCGGGCTGACGGTCACCACTTTCGTACCGCGATAACGCACCTCGGCCATCCAGTGCGCGTCCGGCGTGCGCGTCACCGGGACGTTCGAGCCCCACATCATCAGATAGGACGCGTCCCACCAGTCGCCGGACTCCGGCACGTCGGTCTGGTCACCGAACACCTGTGGGGAGGCCACCGGCAGGTCGGCATACCAGTCGTAGAACGACGTCATCACCCCGCCGACGAGTTCGACGAACCGCGACCCCGCCGCGAACGACACCATCGACATCGCCGGGATCGGCGAGAACCCGGCCACCCGGTCCGGCCCGTAGGCCTTGATCGTGTGCACATGTGCGGCGGCGATCATCTCGGTGGCCTCGGCCCAGCTGACCCGGACCAGGCCGCCCTTGCCGCGGGCCCGCTGATACCGCGTGCGGCGATCGGGGTCGCCCTGGATGTCGGCCCAGGCCAGCACCGGATCCTTCAGGCGCGCCTTGGCTTCCCGGTACATCTCGACCAGTACGCCGCGCGCATACGGATACCGCACCCGCGTCGGCGAGTAGGTGTACCAGGAGAATGCTGCACCGCGCGGGCACCCGCGTGGCTCGTACTCGGGGCGGTCCGGACCCACGGACGGGTAGTCGGTCTCCTGGGTTTCCCAGGTGATGATCCCGTCCTTGACGTAGATCTTCCAGGAACACGATCCCGTGCAGTTGACCCCGTGGGTCGAACGCACCACCTTGTCGTGGCTCCACCGGTCGCGGTAGAACACATCGCCCTGACGGCCCCCTTTGCGCGTGACGGTACGCAGATCACCGGAGAACTCACCGGCGGTGAAGAACCTGCCACTACGCTCGAGCAGCTCCTCGATCGATCCGCCGATGTGGGGCTTGGTCATTGCCGCGCCTCCTTGGGCTGTGGTTCGTGCGCGTGAAGGCGCAGGGCCGTGTAACCGAAGGCCACCAATGCCGTCGCCACCAGCAGCAGAAGCCCGACTGAGTAGTCGTGATCTACAGCGTCATACGTCGCACCCATCACCAGCGGTGGGAAGTAGCCGCCCAAACCGCCTGCGGCGGCCACGATCCCGGTGACGGAGCCCACCTCCTTGGCCGGTGACCGGCGCGCCACCCAGGCGAACACGCCGCCGGTGCCGATGCCCAGGAAGATCGCCAGACCGATGAACGTCGCGGCCGACCACACATCGGGCGGCGGCTGGAACATCGCGATGAAGGCGAGTGCCGCCGTCCCGGCGAAGGAAGTGAGCACCACGAACTTGGGCGGGATCCGATCCGACAGTGCACCGCCGACCGGCCGGGCCAGCACCGCGGCCAGCGCGAATCCCGCTGTGCGACTACCTGCTTCGACCGAGGAGAACTCGTACACGTTCTTGATGTAAGTGGGCAGGTAGTTGCTGAACGCCACGAATCCACCGAAGACCACCGCGTACAGGAACGACATCTCCCACGTCACGGGAAGCTTCAGCGCCGACTTGAGCTTGGGCATCACCGGATCGGTATTCGGCTCGAACACGGGTGAATTACGCATCACCACCAAACACAGCACCGCGGTCAGCGCCAGCGCGACCGCGATGATGAGGTGGGTGGGGAACAACCCGAACCACCGCACGAATCTCGGCGTGAAGAATGCCGACAACGCCGTGCCGACCATGCCCATACCGAACACGCCGGTGGCATAGCCGCGACGGGAGGGCGCATACCAGTTGTTGGCGAACGGGATTCCGACCGCGAAGATGGTGCCCGCGATGCCCAGGAAGAACCCGCACACCAACAACATCGGGTAAGACCTGGCCTCGCCGGCCGCCCCGACGGCCAGCACCGGCACGATCGAGGCCAGCGTGACCGCGAGGAACATGGTGCGGCCGCCGTACTTGTCGGTCAGCGCGCCGACTGCGACCCGGCCGAGCGACCCGACCAGTATGGGAGTGGCGACAAGCATGGATGCCTGGGTGCTGCTCAGCCTCATGTCGACGGCGTAGGTGGTGGACAGCGGGCCGATCATGTTCCAGGCCCAGAAATTGATGGCCGAGACCCATGTGGCCAGCAAGAGATTCATGCTCTGCCCTTGGCCCAGGTACGGCGTACTTGCCGTGGTCACCACAACAGCAAAACACCATGTTCGGCGCGGTCGCGCCATTTTCCCGGAAACGTTGCGGGCAGTTTCACGGAAATGTAATCCGCAACATCGGTATGTCGAAATTAATCCCGTTGCGCTGCGGTCACTTTATTGCGCGAGCAGTCCCCCGCAGGCGGGAGGGGCCCCAGTGAAAGTACCCGAAATCGGGCTGTTTCAGGTACTTTCGCGTCCGCTCGGCGGAGAGAGTGCTGCGGCCAAATCGGTGAGCCAGGCCCGGTCGGCGGGCACCCATGGCAGCTGGTCGAGCTCTCCGGCCGTCACCCAGCGCAGTGCCCGGTGGTCGTGCGGCTGCGGACTGCCCGACGTGAGCGTCACCCGGTAGGCGCGCAGCGTCATGCCCGCCTTCAGCGCGACATCCACACCCAGCCGGGCACCGACGGTCACCTCGACGCCCAGCTCCTCCCGCAGTTCGCGGGTCAGGGCGTCGGCGTCACTCTCGTCGGGAGCCACCTTGCCGCCGGGCAGCTCCCACAGACCAGCCAGCTCCGGGGGCCGCTGTCGTTGGGCGACCAACAGCCGGGCCCCGGAGAACAGGGCACCGGCCACCACGATCTGCTCATCCATCGCGCCCGACGGTATACCGTCGGGCATATGGCCGTGTTATCGAACGATCAGGTCGACGCCGCACTGCCCGATCTGCCGGGCTGGGAGCGCGCGGCGGGCGCCCTGCGCAGATCCACCAAATTCCCGACGTTCCTCGACGGCATCGACGCGGTACGCCGCGTGGCTGACCTCGCCGAGGAAAAAGACCATCATCCTGACATCGACATCCGCTGGCGCACAGTCACATTCGCACTGGTGACGCATTCCGCCGGCGGGATCACCGAGAGGGACATCCAGCTGGCCAAGGAGATCAACCGGATTCTGGCCGCCCAGCCCGGCTAGTCGCGATCCAGGCCAGCGTGGCGAGCGTCGCGACGATGTAGACCAGCCCGGCCCAGGCCAGGTACCAGGGCCGGCTGATCACCCAGATCGTCGGCTGGGCAAAACTGAGCAGCCACGGCACCCCGACCAACGTCAGCGCCAGCCAACCCCACCCCAGGATCCGTGCGCCCAGCCGGTCGGCCAATGGCCCGTGCAGCAACCAGATCATCAGCGGGATCAGCCAGACCCAGTGGTGCGTCCACGAAATCGGTGAAAGCAGCAACCCGAACAGGCTCACGATCACGATGGCACCCAGCCTGTCGGCGCTGCCGCCGACGGCCCGCCACGCCAGCACGGCGAGGACCGCGGTGACCGCGATACCGAGCAGCACGGCCGGGCCGTATCCGGCGTCATGGCCGAGGATGCGCGAGATCCCGCCGCGCCACGATTGGTTGAACGACGTCCCGATCGGCCCGATCCGGTCTGCGTCACCGAGCAATTCGGTGAAGTACCGGCGCGCCTCATCTCCGATCACCAGCACTGAGACCGCGACCGTTCCGAAAAACACCACAGCCGAGAACACTGCGGTGGCCCACCGGCGCGCGCCGACGAAGTACAAGCCCGACACCGCGGGCGTGAGTTTCACCCCGGCGGCCAGGCCCACCAACAGCCCGGACAGCCACCAACGATTGCTGTAGACGGCGTAGAGCACCGCGAGCACCAGGACGACATTGACCTGGCCGTAGTCGAACGTGCTGCGCAGCGGTTCGGTCCAGATGCCGACGGCGGTCCACAGCATCGCGACACGCCGGGGCGCCGGCCCGCCGAGCAACAGCTGACTGATCCGCACCACGCCGTACAGCGCGGCGATGATGCCGATCTGCCAGCAGAACGCGACCAGCCCGAAGGGCAGCAGGTGCAATGGGTAGAACACCACCGCGGCGAACGGCGGATAGGTGAAAGGCAATGGGAAATCCGGCGTCTGGTCCGCGTAGACGTAGTCATAGAGCGCCCCTGCGTGACCGTCGAGCGTGGCTGCGCCACCGACGTAGACATGCAGGTCGACGAAATTGGCACCGTTCGGGACGAGGTACGTCCAGGCCAGGCGCGCCGCAATGCTGAGGACCAGCAACACAGGCGCCAGGCGGTAGAGCCGCGCGGTTGCTGAGACGTGGGTGGCCGGTTCGGTGTTAACGGACACGACTTTAGCGACCCGTCCACCGCCGTCGTCCGCCCGCCGCGTCACGCCGACGGTTTGTCACGCCGGGGTTACGGTGCGCGCCCGGCGCATAACGCCCGAGGCACTGCGCGATAACGAATTCAGCCGCTGCAGTAACGGTTGAATAACCGCCACACGTGTCACTTGAGTAACACCAGTAACTGGATAGTTTCGTGCTCAGTCGTTCAAGCAACCGATTGGGAGAACCATGATCTTCACCTGGAGAGCAATTTCCACCAGCATGATCGCGGCCGCCGGCGCAGTCCCGGTCGCGTTGGCCCTCAGCGCCGCAGCGAACGCCGAGCCGGTGCCCCCGGCCCCGGCGGTCCCCGCGCCGAACCTGCCGATCGTCAACCAGCTCGCCGGCGTGCCGGCCGTCGCGCCGCAACTGCTGCAAGGCGTGACCTCTGCATTGACCGGCACCCCCGCCGCCGCCCCGGCACCCGCCCCGGGTGCCACCGCATCGGTGACCCTGCCCCAGATGCCCACGTCCGTCACACCGGCAGCGGCCAATGCGCCCCTGGGATCTCTGGTGCCGGGCTTGCCCACCGCACCGGCCGCCGTGCCGGCCGCAACGGTGCCGACGGCTCCGGTCAGCGGCCCCGCATCCTTGATCCCCTCGGCCGAGCTGACGATCCCGCAGCTGCCCGGGATGCCGATCCCGCTGCCCCAGAAGGTGAACATCCCGGGCGACCTGGCCTCACTGGCTCCGGTCGCGGCTCAAACGGCACTGCCTGTCACCGCCGCGGCGGCCCCGTTGGCCCCGGCAGCGGCGGCGGCTCCGGCCCTGGCGGCTCCCGCGGCTGCAGCTCCCGGCATCACCAACCCGGGTGTCGCAGCACTGGCACCGCTGCTGACCGCCGGCCTGCCCTGATCCACGAACTGGTCTGACCGCCCGAAACGATTGGGAAAGCCATGTCACCGCGCAAGTCACCGAAAATGTTGTTCGCCAGCGCCATCGCAGTCGGTACGTCGGCTGCGTTGCTGTTCGGCACCGGAGTAGCCAACGCCGACCCGGCGCCGGCCGCACCGTTGCCGGCCGCACCGTTGCCGATCGACAACGTGCAGGCTCCCGGCCTGTCGGCGGTGGAAGGCCTCAGCCCGATCATCCAGCAGGCCGCGGCCGATCCGGGTGGCGCTGTGCAGCTGTTGATGGCAGCCGCACAGGCCTTCGCTGCCAACAAATCGGAATCGGCTGAATCCCGCAACGTCGCGACGGCGGTCAACCACTTCGCGGCCCAGCCTGTCGCCGCACCCGAGCATGTTCCCGCCCTGGGTGCCGGCGGCGACGCTCACCTGCCGATGGGTGTCGACCCGGCCCATGCGGCCGGGCCGGCCCCTGAGGCACTGCCCGCTCCCGCCCCGGCGCCGGCTCCCGAGGCCGCGCCTGCTCCGGCGCCCGCCCCTGCCCCTGAAGCCGCACCCGCTCCCGCCCCCGGGGCTGTTCCGGCGGCGGCCACGATCCCGGCCCCGGCACCCGCGCCTGAAGCTGCACCGGCGGGCGCCGCGGCCCCTGGCTTCGGACCGAACACACCCACGAAGCAGGACTTCATGTACCCGTCGATCAGCAACGGGTGCCTCAAAGACGGCGGAAATGTTCTGGCGACCGCGATCTCGGTGGCCGGGCCCGCCACCATTCCGCTGCCCGGCCCGAAGCCAGGCCAGACCGCTTATGTGTTCACCGCGATCGGTACCCCCGGCCCGGCCGCCGAGCAGAAGCTTCCGCTCAACGCCACATGGGTGAACCTGACGACCGGCAAGTCCGGCAGCGTGACGCTCCAGCCGCGCTCGGACCTCAACCCCGAGGGCCCGACCACGCTGACCGCGATCGCCGACACCGGATCGGGCAGCATCATGACGACGATCTTCGGACAGGTCACGACGACCGAGATGCAGTGCCAGTTCATGCCCACCATCGGATCCACGGTGGTGCCCTGACCACACCATATGAATGGGGAAACGAAATTCCCGGTCGCTGGCCTCATGGCCGGCGACCGGGAATTTTGTCAGGGGCTGTAAGTCTGGGGCTGTAAGTCTGGGGGCCTGGTAGGCCGTGAATCAGTAAGCCATGAACAGGATCATTTCCCGGTCGTACTCACGCCCGGGGTGCTGCTGAGCCAGGTGCGCCTGGGCCTTCTCGACCAGGTCGTCCTCATCGGTCCCGCTGATCGCTTCGCCGCACGGGCAATTCAGGTGTGTCTTCGCCATATATTCACCTTTGCATAGGTAGCCCAGCTTTCAACCCCGAGTCTGCGCACAGATCGCGATTTCGCGTCGAAACGCGATCTGGGCGCAGGCTCGAAGCCAATCAGGCCTTGGCGGCCTTGGCTTCCTTCGCCGCGGCCTTCATCTGCTTCTTGTGGGTGCGAACCTTCTGCAACGACCCGGGATCCACCACGTCGGCCACCGACATGAAGCTGCCGGCAGTGCCGTAATCCCCCGCCGCCTCACGCCAGCCCTCCGGTGTGACCCCGTATTGCTTGCCCAACAGCGCCAAGAAGATCCGGGCTTTCTGATCACCGAACCCGGGCAGACGCTTGAGCCGGCGCAGCACCTCTTTGCCATCGGGGTCGCCGCCGGTCCACAACGCCGTCACGTCACCGTCGTACTCGTCGACGATGGCCCGAGCGAGGTCCTGCACCCGCTTGCCCATCGACCCCGGAAACCGGTGAATGGCAGGGGTTTGCGAAACCACCGCGATGAATTCGTCCGGGTTGTAGTCAGCGATCTCGCGAGCATCGACGTCACCGAGACGGTCGGCGATCTTCTTGGGCCCGGCGAATGCCGTCTCCATCGGGATCTGCTGGTCCAACAACATCCCCACCAAAAGCGCGAACGGGTTGGACTCCAGCAGCGCGTCGGCCTCCGGATCTTGGACTAGCTGCAGTTTTCCCACGGCGCCAGTCTAGGACTCCGCACGTTTTTGACGTCTGTGTCGGTCCAGTGTGCGAATGTGTACGCGATAACCGGTGAATATGCCCATAGGAGTTGGACATGAGACGCGTCGTTGCACCACTTATTGCAGCGGTGGCTACCGCGATTGCCTTGGCCGCCACGGCCAACGCCATCCCCGACCAGGGCACGCCGGACTTCGACAACTACATGCAGGGCCTGGACCGCAATGGATTCCACCTCAACCCGGATACTGCATGGCGCGTCGCTCACCAGGCTTGTACGGGCAGCATCCCGGGGTACATCAGTTGGGAGTTGGCCGCACAGGGCGTGATCGGCCCGGGCGCCGAGCAGCGGGTGTACGACGTGGCCAGAAAGTACGCCTGCCCCGTTCAATAGGTGAGCTAGCTGCGGTTTTCCCGCAAAGCCATCTAAGGTTGGCCGCACGATGTCCGGCGAGGTTGCAGTCGCGCTGGCCCTGGCGCTGATCCTGGCGGCGTTCGCCGCCGTCGTGGTGGTGCGCACCCGAAAAGTGGTGGCCACCCCCACCGAGCGTGCCGTGCACGCCGCGCTGCACACCGCGGCCCAGGCGGCCCGTGCATTGCGCCAGGGTCTGGACACCGAATCCGCTCGGACCGCCGCGCCCTATCTGCGTGAATTGACCGGCACCGCAGGGCTGGCGCTGTTCGACGACGACGCGGCCCTGCTGGCCCGCGACCACGACGACGAGGCGATCTGGCAGTCCGACACCGTCGACGTCTGCGCCGACACCGCACGGGAGTCGATCGCCGCCGGGCGCCGCGTGCTGCGCACGGCTCGCTCGACGGCGGTGGTGGCCCAGCCGCTGCTGACCGAGGGCGGCGAGGTGCTCGGCGCCCTCGTCGTGCTGGCACCGGCCAGCCCCGGCCCGGGCATGCTCGGCGCGGTCGGCGAGGTGGCCCGCTACGCGGCCAGCCAGATCGAGCTCGCCGAGCTCGACGCGTCGCGCGCCCGGCTGGACCGGGCTGAGGTGCTGGCGCTGCGCGCCCAGATCAGCCCGCACTTCATCTACAACGCGCTCAACACGATTGCGTCGTTCGTCCGCACCGACCCCGACCGGGCCCGTGAGCTGATCCTCGAATTCGCCGACTTCACCCGGTACTCGTTCCGCGCGGCCGGGCAATACACCACGTTGGCCGACGAGCTGCGCAACATCGACCGCTACCTCACGCTGGAGCGGGCCCGGTTCGGCGCCAACCTGAAGGTGCGGCTGCAGGTGGCCCCCGAGGTGCTCAATGTCGTGGTGCCGTTCCTCGCGCTACAACCGTTGGTGGAGAACGCGGTGCGGCACGGGCTAGCCGGCAAAGGCGGCGGATCGGTGGAGATCATCGCGCGCGACGCAGGCACCGAATGCGTGATCACCGTCGAGGACGACGGCACCGGCATGGATCCGGACACGCTGCGCGCCGGACCAGGCGACGCATTGGCCGACCGCACCGGCGAGTCCGCCCACGTCGGGCTGACCAATGTCGATCACCGGCTGCGGGCGGCGTTCGGCAACGACTACGGTCTTGTGGTCGAGACAGCGGTCGGGGCGGGCACGAAAGTGGTGATGCGCGTGCCGAAGTTCCGCTCAGGGGTCCGAGCCGGCGGAGGTGCGTTCAGGTGAGTGCCAACCTGACCGTGCTCGCCGTCGACGACGAGGCACCCGCACTCGACGAGCTGGCCTACCTGCTGGGCCGGCACCCCGACATCGGTGCGGTGCACACCGCGTCCGACGCCACCTCGGCGCTACGCGAACTCAACCAGCACGCCTTCGACGCGGTGTTTCTCGACATCAACATGCCCGGGCTGTCGGGGATCGAATTGGCCGGTGTGCTGGCCAATTACACGAACCGGCCCGCCGTGGTATTCGTGACCGCCCACGAGGACAAGGCGGTGGCCGCCTTCGACGTCGGCGCCGTGGACTATCTGCTCAAGCCGATCCGGCAGAACCGCCTGGATGAGGCCGTGCGCCGGGTCGCCTCGGCGGCACCACGACCACCGGCCGAGGCGGCGGGGGGCGCCACCGCCGAGGATCAGGACTGGGATGTCGTGCCGGCCGAATTGGGCGGCATCACTCACCTGGTGCCCCGCGACAGCATCGGCTGGGTCGAGGCCGAGGGCGACTACGCCAGGCTGCACTCGGCGACCGGTGCGCACCTGGTGAGAATCCCGTTGAGCACCTTGGAAGCCCGCTGGCGCGACCACGGGTTCCAGCGCATCCACCGGTCCTACCTGGTGTCCCTGCGACAGGTCACCGGGCTCCGCACGTCCGATGGCGCGGTTCTGGTTCGGTTGCGCGCCAACGGAACTTCGCCCGCTGTCGAACTGCCGGTGAGCCGACGCCAGGCCCGGGAACTGCGCGACCGGCTGGTCCGCGATCCGATGCGTTCCCTCAAGCCGGCGGGCAGCGATGAGTGAGCGGCCCACTCCTCAACGTGAGCGGGTGGTCCTCGCCCACCGCCGCGGCACCCGCATGGTGCGAACCCGCGTCGAGGTCCAGGAGCAGACACAGGTCGGCGATGCGCTCGTCCGCGGCCTGGTGCGGACCCAGCTCGGCCTCGCGCTGCGGCTGGCCGGCGTCGTAGTCGTAGCGGTGGTGGCGCTTCTGCTGCTCAATGCCGCCGTGCCGGATCTGGCCGCGCTCACCGTGTTCGGGATCCGACTCAACTGGCTGATCCTGGCCGGGCTGCTCTACCCGTTGCTGTACGGCGTGGGGCGGCTGTACGTGCGGCTGGCAGAGCAGGGCGAACGGGACTTCGTCCGGGTCGTCGACAGCGAACCATGACCGGCGCACCGCTGACCGCCGCCGCCCTGCTGGCCGCCGTGGTGGCCACCATCGCGATCGGGGCGTACGGAGTCCGGTTGTCGCGCACCACCTCCGACTTCCTGGTGGCCTCGCGAAGTGTCGGCCCGCAATGGAATGCCGCCGCGATCTCCGGTGAATACCTCTCCGCTGCTTCGTTTCTCGGAGTGGCCGGGCTGATCGCGAAGTACGGGGCCGACGCGCTGTGGTATCCGGTCGGGTTCACCGCGGGCTATCTGGGCGTGTTGTTGTTCGTGGCAGCACCCCTGCGCCGCTCCGGGGCCTACACCGTCCCCGACTTCGCCGAATTCCGGCTCGGCTCGGCCCGGCTGCGCAAGGTGGCCATGCTCGTCGTCGTGGTGATCTGCCTGTTCTATCTGGCCCCGCAGTACCAGGGGGCCGGACTCGCCCTGAAAACGCTTCTGGGCGTTCCGGTCTGGGTCGGCCCGCTGCTCGTCGCCGCGATCGTCATCACCAACGTGGTGGCCGGTGGCATGCGATCGATCACCTTCGTGCAGGCGTTCCAGTACTGGCTCAAACTCACCGCCGTCGCAGTCCCGGCGCTGGCGCTTCTCGGGTTGTTCATCAGCGACCGAGGGGAATTGGGCGGCCCGCTACCGCCGACCGTGCAGCAGCAGACCACCGTGCAGATCGACACCGCTGTCATGGTCCAGGTCATCGAACCGGCCGGCATCACCGTGTCCGGCGATCTCGACGGCCGCCACGTCGAGTCCGCCCGGATCACGGCGCCCGGCCAACACACCCTCGGCGCGGGCACAACCTTGACGCTGGCCGCCGGTGCGGCCACGCCCGTGGTGGCCGGCACCCCGGGCACCGGCAGCGAGTGGATCGCCTCGGGCGGCGGCCTGGGCGGCGGGCATCCGCTATATCAGGTGCTGTCCATCATCGTCGCGACATTCCTCGGCACCATGGGCCTGCCGCACGTGCTGGTCCGGTTCTACACCAACCCCGACGGGCGGGCCGCGCGCCGGACCGCGCTCGCGGTGGTGGCGCTGCTGTCGGTGTTCTACATCTTCCCGGTCCTGCTCGGGGTGTTCTCCCGGCTCTATGTCCCGCAGCTGCTGATCACCGGAACCGCCGACGCTGCCGTCCTTTTGGCGCCCGGGGCCGCCGTCGGCGGAATCGGCGGCCAACTGCTGGCCGCGCTGGTGGCCGCCGGGGCGATCGCGGCCTTCCTGGCCACCTCGTCGGGGCTGCTGGTCAGCATCGCCGGCGCACTCGCCACCGATGTGCTGCGCGGCCGGGTCCGAGATTTCCGGATCGCCGCGGTGATCGGAGGGTTGATCCCGATTCCGTTGTCGCTGATGGTGTCCGGGCTGGAGTTGTCGCGCAGCGTCGGCTTGGCCTTCGCCGTCGCCGCGTCGACGCTGTGTCCGCTGCTGGTGCTCGGGATCTGGTGGCGCGGACTGACGGTTGTCGGCGCGGCCTGTGGGCTCGTGGTCGGTGGTTGCGTGTGCGGCGGCGCGGTGCTCGTGGCGATCACCGGCGGCGTGGACGACGCCGTGCTCGGCGGTTGGCCCGCGGTGATGGTGGGCTACCCGGCGGCCGTGAGTGTGCCGATCGCCTTCCTGACGATGATCGTGGTCAGCCGGTTCACCAGGCCGACTCCCGGCATCGCGCAGATCTTCGCGCGGATGCACGTACCGGAACGGCTGGGCCTGGGCGTCGAGCGCGTCCCCCCGGGCTGACCGCCTGCCGCTCAGCCCCGTCGACCGACCGTTCAGCGCAACGATGGCCGGATTCGGCGTATCGACCGTGATACGGCCCCTGTGTGACCCACCTCTCAATTAGGTTCAGTGCCCAACCGACACACAGCCAATTGTCAGGAGTCCTCGGTGACCGAAACCGACCTTCCCGAGAGGTCTGCCCCCACCGGGGAGCAGTTCCTCGCCATGCAGGCCAGTCCCGAATTTCAGGAGCTGCGTACCAGACTGCGCCGCTTCGTCTTTCCCATGACCGCGTTCTTCCTGCTCTGGTATGCCCTCTACGTCGCGCTCGGCGCATTCGCCCACGACTTCATGGCAATCCCGGTGTTCGGCAACATCAATGTCGGCCTGCTGATCGGGTTGGGCCAGTTCCTGACCACGTTCCTGATCACCGGGCTGTACGTGCGCTTCGCCAACAAAGAGCTCGACCCGCGGGCCACCGCGATCCGCGAAGAGCTGGAGGGCACCCTCTGATGACGATCACCACCCTCGCCGCCGAAACCGTCGGCAACCCCGTCGCCAACATCGGCATCTTCAGCCTCTTCGTCGTCGTCACGATGATCGTGGTGATCAAGGCCAGCAAGCGCAACGCCACCGCCGACGAGTTCTTCACCGGTGGCCGCGGTTTCTCCGGCCCGCAGAACGGCATCGCCATCGCCGGCGACTACCTCTCGGCGGCCAGCTTCCTCGGCATCGCCGGCGCCATCGCCGTCTACGGCTACGACGGCTTCCTCTACTCCATCGGCTTCCTGGTGGCCTGGTTGGTCGCGTTGTTGCTCGTGGCCGAATTGCTGCGCAACACCGGCAAATTCACCATGGCCGACGTGCTGAGCTTCCGGCTCAAGCAACGGCCGGTGCGGCTGGCCGCGGCGATCTCGACGCTGACGGTGTCGCTGTTCTACCTGCTGGCCCAGATGGCCGGGGCCGGTGGCCTGGTCGCCCTGCTGCTCGACGTCAACAGCCGGGCCGGGCAGTCGATCGTGATCGCCGTCGTCGGCATCCTGATGATCGTCTACGTTCTGGTCGGCGGCATGAAGGGCACCACCTGGGTGCAGATCATCAAGGCCGTACTGCTGATCGCCGGCGCCGCCCTGATGACCGTGATGGTGCTGAGCAAGTTCGGACTGAACTTCTCCGACATCCTCGGCTCGGCGCAGTCGGCGATCTCCGGAGCCACCACCAAGGGCGTATCCGGCCGCGACGTGCTGGCACCCGGCGCGCAGTACGGCGGGTCGCTCACCTCGCAGATCAACTTCATCTCGCTGGCGCTGGCACTCGTGCTCGGCACCGCGGGCCTGCCGCACGTGCTGATGCGCTTCTACACCGTGCCGACCGCGAAAGAGGCTCGGCGGTCGGTGGTCTGGGCGATCGCGCTGATCGGCGCCTTCTACCTGTTCACCTTGGTCCTCGGCTACGGCGCGGCAGCCATGGTCGGCCCGGACCGGATCCTCGGGGCGGCCGGCGGCGTGAACTCCGCGGCCCCGCTGCTGGCCTTCGAACTCGGTGGCGTGATCCTGCTCGGCGTCATCTCGGCGGTGGCGTTCGCGACGATCCTGGCGGTGGTGGCCGGCCTGACCATCACGGCATCAGCCTCCTTCGCCCACGACATCTACGCCTCAGTGCTCAAGTCGCACAAGGTGACTGAAGCCGAGCAGGTGCGGGTGTCGCGCATCACCGCCGTCGTGCTGGGCGTGTTCGCGATCGGGCTGGGAATCCTGGCCAACGGGCAGAACGTGGCGTTCCTGGTGGCCCTGGCATTCGCCGTGGCGGCCGCGGCCAACCTGCCGACGATCCTGTACTCGCTGTACTGGAAGCGATTCAACACCCGCGGCGCCCTGTGGAGCATGTACGGCGGGCTCATCTCGACCATCGTGCTGATCGTGTTCTCGCCTGCCGTTTCGGGCAGTAAGACCGCGATGATCCCCGGCGCGGACTTCGACTTCTTCCCGCTGGCCAATCCGGGCATCGTGTCCATCCCGCTGGCGTTCGCGCTCGGCATCATCGGCACGCTCACCTCGTCCGACAGCGGGAGCCCGGAGCTCAATGCCGAAATGGAAGTGCGATCGCTGACCGGCGTGGGTGCGGAGAAGGCAGTCGCGCACTGATCACCGCACATAGGACCTGCTCCACCAAGACGGAACTCACACAATGCGTAACCCTCAGCAGCAGTAAAGGAATTCAGAATGCCCATTTCGGTTCGTGTCCAGGCGGCGGTTGCCGCGGCAATGACGGTCAGTGCACTCACGGCGTGCAGTGCCGCCGAGACGCCCGCGGCCAACACCGACGCGGCGGCCAAGTTCCGCGAGGCCGTGTTCTTCGGTGACAGCCTCACCGACCCCGGCGCGTTCGGTCTTCGCTTCACCACCGGCACCGGCATGACGTGGGCCCAACACGTTGCCGAACGCCTCGGCCAATCGACCGAACCGAATGAGCATGTCGCCAGCTACAGCGATGTGTATCAGGGCAAGCCCGGTCTCGAGGGCCCCGGCGGGCTGAACTACGCCCAGGGCGGCGCCCGGGCGAACAGCCCCTATTCGTCGGTGTCGCAGAATCCTGAAGGCACTCCGATTTCCACCGCGGTGCAGCTCCAGCACTTTCTGGATCAACATGGATCCTTCAGCGCGGACCAGCTCGTGACTCTGTACATCGGAACGAATGACGTTGCGTACAACTACGATCTGACCAAGGACCCGGCGCTGGCGCAAACCCTGCGCGACAACCACAGTCCTTCGCCGGAGGTCATGGCCACTGAGCGGGCGCGGGTGCAGAAGGCCGCCCAGGACGAAGCGAAGACCGCCTCGGACATCCTGGCGAACGGCGCGCAGCACCTGGTCGTGTTCAAGCTCGCCGATCTCGCGGTTCTGCCCTGGTTCGAGTCGGACGCGTCACGCAAGTATGTGGGCGAGCTGACCGACGTCTACAACACGAGCCTGGTGAACTCGCTACCGAAGGACCCGAAGATCCAGGTGCTCGACACCGGAGCCTTCATCGACGACCTGTTGACGAATGCCGACACCTACGGATTCACCCACGGGGCCAACGAGGACGCCTGTAAGGAGCCCGGGCAGGACTTCTGCGCTCCCGAGGCCTGG
This sequence comes from Mycobacterium sp. NPDC004974, assembly GCF_053600815.1. Taxonomy (NCBI): domain Bacteria; kingdom Bacillati; phylum Actinomycetota; class Actinomycetes; order Mycobacteriales; family Mycobacteriaceae; genus Mycobacterium; species Mycobacterium sp. NPDC004974. The sequence continues at coordinate 262,133 of NZ_JBSGAQ010000003.1, forward strand.
AAGTCCCCGGACGCCGACCGCACCTACGTGTTCGCCGCGGGCGAGCACCTCACCACGCATGCGAACGAGCTGCTGGCTGACTACGTGATGAAGAAGATCGGCGAACACGACGGACAGTAGCCCGGGAAGCTCAAGCGCCCCCGTTACGTTTCAATGGCACATGCCCGACTCCCGGGGGCGCTTCGCTTTCGCCCTCCTCGCCGCCATCCTGGTCGAGGAGGCCCGGCAGAATCGGCCCGCCGAGACGAAGTTAGGTGCTTCTACCTAGGGACTACGCGGCTGCGGGGCCATAGCGTTCTACCCATGACCGTTGCTGCTGACACAGCTTCCAAGAAAGCCCCCGCGAAAGCCGGGCTGTTCCCGTCCCCCGCCGAGGTCGAGGCCCAGACCCCCGCCGGCCGGGACCGCGCCATCGACGTCATCCGGATCGTCTCGTTGGTCGGTGTGGTGTTCGGCCACACCGTGATGGCCACCAGCACGATCCGCGACGACGTGTTCATCTGGAGCAACCTGCTCACGGCATCCACCGTCTTTCAGGCGCTGACCTGGGTGTTCCAGATCATGCCGCTGTTCTTCTTCGCCGGGGTCGCCGCGTCCGTGCAGTCCTGGCGGCCCGGCTCGTCCTGGGGCGGCTGGCTGCTCAAGCGCTGCACCCGGCTGTACCGCCCGGTCTTCTACTACCTGGCCTTCTGGACCGCGACGCTGGCGGTGCTGCGGTTCGTGCTGCCCGAGCACGTCTACGAGCCCATCGCCGGGATCTCCATCCAGCTGCTGTGGTTCCTCGGCGCATATGTCCTGGTGTTGGCGGCGGTGCCACTGCTGGCCCGCATCACCACGACCACGCAGGCGGCCGGCGCGATCATCGGCACGTACGCCTTCATCGCCGTGATCGACGTAGTCCGGATCAACATGGACGGCTACGCCTCGCTGGGCTACCTCAACACCGTGGTGTGGCTGATCCCCGGCGTGTTCGGGGTGGCCTACGGCCGCAACCTGCTGTCCAGTGGCGCCGCCCTCAAGATCGGGCTCGGCATGCTCGGCGTGAATCTGGCCCTGCTGTACTTCGGCCCCTACGAGCTGAGCCTGGTCGGCATCGAGACCCAGCACCTGAAGAACATGACGCCGCCGTCGCTGCTGCTGGCTGGTCACGCAATCATGATGTGTGCGTTCGCGATTGCCGCCGCCCCAGCCATCAACCGGTGGGCGCAGCGGCCCCGGGTGTGGTGGCTGACCGCGATCGGCAACTCCGGGGCGATGACGCTGTACCTGTGGCACATGCCGCTGCTGCTGGGCCTGCACCTGGTGTTCGACTACCTGGGCCTGGACCGCTACGACCCGTCCGCCCCCGGTTTCGTCGCCCTGTCGGTGCTGCAACTGGCATTGATGGCCGGCCTGGTCGCGATCGCGTTCACCGCGCTGCGCCCGCTGGAGAACAACCCGCTGCCGCTGTGGGACGGTGGCGCCGTGGCCCGCACCGGAATCCGCAGTGCGGCGGTGGGGCTGCTGCTCTGCCTGGCCGGCGCGGCCACGCTGACCTCGGTGGCCTGGGGCCTGAAGGACCAGGGTGTGTACTGCGTGGTCGTCATGCTCGCCGCGCTCGTCGCGGCCCGCATGCTCGCCGACGACTGACAACATCGAGACTGCGCACAGATCGCGATTCTGCGGAAACTCGCGACCTGTGCGCAGTTTCAGTCGTTGGGCACGGCGTCCACCGTGAACGTCTGAATGCGAGGCGGATCCGTCGGGGTCAGCGCCAAGGTCACGTCGACCCGTCCGCGCGTACCCGTCATCCGGCAGACCGCCTCGGTCGGTGACCGCACCTCGATCTCGGTCTGGCCGTTGCGCTCGCCCATCGCCTCACGCGCGGCGGTGATCGCGGTGATCCGCTCGGCCAGTGGGATATCGAGGAGCACGTTGCCGGCGAATGCGGGTTCCCGCAGGGCTGACGGATCCGCGATGACACCCTCGACCAGATCGACGGCGGACCGCAGGTGCTCGGTGGCGAACGCCCGGTCGGGACCGGCCTGCCGCTGCCGGAGCAGCGCCTCGAGCGCAGCCCGCGCGGGTACCGCGACGGGGGCATAGGTGCCGTTGGCGAAGGCCATGACCCCCAGCCCACTGGATTGGTGCCAGCCCATGTACGAGCCGAATCCGGGGTAGCCGCCCGGGTGCTGGCTGATGGCTCCCACCGCCGGGTCGGGTTCGACGAACAGACCGTAGCCGTAGCCGGACAGACCCCAGGGAAAGCCCTTGCTCATCAACCGGTTCCGGCCGTCTTCGTCGTCTACGACGTCGAACGGAAGCAGGCGGTGTGACTGCTGCATCTCTCGCCGGGAGGCTCGTGTGAGCACCGCATCGTCACCGTCGTCGCGTGGCGGAAACGCGTCGGCGAGCCAAGCGACCCACTTCGCGATGTCCGTCGCGGTGCTGAGCAGCCCCCCGATGGCGGAGAAACTTCCTGGCGCGGTGAACGTCTGCGGTTCCCACTCACCGTTCGGGGTCGGCCGGTAGCCCTGTGCCAGCCGCCCCGCCGGAACAGTGCGGTAGTCGTAGGTGGTGTCTGCCAGACCCAGCGGCAGCAGTAGCTCACTGGTCACGTAATCGATGAACCGCCCGCCGGTGACGGCCTCCAGAAGGCGGCCGAGGAGCGCGTACCCGAGATTGGAGTAGGCAAAGGCGGTGCCGGGTGCATACGCGCCCCACACCGGGCGGCGCAACAGGTCGTCGAAATCGGCCTGCGTCATCTCCTCCTGCCGGTCGGCCCAGGGATCATCACTGGGCAGCCCGCTGCTCATCGTCAGGCAGTGGCGCACGGTAATTCTCGGCGAGTCGGCGGTGAGCCCGGAAAGACCTGTGGCCCAGGGAAGGTAGTCGATCACGGGGGCATCGAGACCGAGGGATCCACGGTCACGCAACTGCAGGATCGCGGCCGCCGTGAAGCTCTTCGACATCGATGCGATACGGAAGAACCGATCCGCCGCCGGGACAGCACCGGTTACGCAATCGGTGACGCCGCACCCGGTGAAGTGCGCCACCTTGCCGTCCGCGAGCACTGCGATCTGCAGTCCCGGCGCCCGCCCACTGCGGTGGAACTCAGTAGCGATGTCATCGACCACCGCGAAATCCAACTGCATCAGGCCATCTCCGCTTCCATTTCGCGACGGTCCTCGTCCGGTGGCGCCAGCATCAAGAAGTGGGTTTCACCACGCGGACGCAGGTAGAAGATGTAGTAGACCAGGGCAAGCACAACACACGCGCCTGCCACGACGAGGTCCGCGCGAACCTGTTGGCTCAGCACGGCGATCGACATGATGATCGCGACGATCGGCCACAGCGGCCACAACGGCATCCGGTACGGGCGGTCCAGCTCAGGGTTGCGGAGCCGGCTCACCAGCGCCGATGTCGCGACGAGGATGAACTCCACGGCCAGTAGTGCTCCGGTCCATGTGGTCAGCGTGGCCACATCCGAGCACAAGATCATCACCGCCCCGCCGATCCCGACCAGAATCGTTGCCAGCCAAGGTGTTCCGTACTTCGGATGTACCACGGCCAGCGCCCGGCTGATGGCGCCCGGCCACGCCATGTCCCGGCCGGTGCTGTACAGGATCCGCGCGTAGTACGGCATGAGGGCGATGACGGCGTTGAGCACGGCCACCGCGATACCGAGGCTGATCACGGTGTTGAAGGTGTCGCCGCCGATCGCGGTCAGGACGTACTGCCACGGATTGTCCGAGTTCGACAGCTCTGAGAGGGAGGGGGCGGCGAGGGTGGCGGCAGCCACCGGGAAAACCTCGCAGGCGACGGCGACGCCGAGGGCGATGAAGACGGCGCGGGCGACGTTGCGGCGGGCGCCGACGGTTTCCTCGGAGAAGATCAGTGCGCCCTGAAAGCCGTTGTAGGCGAAGCTGCCGACCGCGATGCCCGCCACCAGTGCGCTGAGTGTGAGCGGGCTGGCGATGCCCTGAGCGTCGAAGACCTCAGGCCGCAGCAGGGTGCTCAATGGCCGCTGCACGTTGATGAATCCGAACACTGCTACCAGGACGACCGCCAAGATTTCCACGACGAGCAGGACGGTCACCGCGATCGCGTTGAGCCGGACGCCGAACAGCGCGATTACCGCACCGCCGATGATGATCACGGCCCCGAGAATGTTCGCGTCCACGTTGACGATGACCCGTAGGTACTCCGCCATCCCCAGCGCGACGACGGCCGGGATGAGCACGGCCTGCACGGGCCCGGTGATGAACATCGAGACGAATCCGGGGGCACGCCCCAGAATGCGTGCGATGAATGTGTAGTCGCCACCGGCGATCGGATAGGCGGCACCCAATTCCGCCCAGCAGTAGGCCAGCGACAGGCCGAGGACTGCGGCGATGCAGAACGTCAACGCTGCGCCGGTGCCGTTCAGCCCGAAGAGCACGGGGGCGATGATGAACGCGCCGGTCGCCGGGGTTGTCGCGGAGATGACCAGCGACGAGTTCTCCCACAGACTGAGGTCGCGTTTCAGTTCTTGCTTGTAGGCCCTGGGACTGCCGGGCTGCGTTTGGCTCATGCGGCGCCTTTCTCATGGCCACCTGGGGGGCTCACCGACGGTGTCGGCGGTCCGGCCATACGAGCCGGACGGTGTGATCTTGGCGATACTTCCGAGCTGTGTCAACAGCGATGACAACTGCGATGTCTGCAATGTTGACTCCGCTTGCACAGATCCGGCTGTTCCACGTGCGATGCTGTGGACCGTGGACCGCAGTCGACGAGCCCAGGGATCGCCCACCCGTAGCAACACTGTTCGGCTGGACCGCGCCGTGATCCTCCGAGCGGCTCAGGAGATCTGCGACCGCGACGGCTTGAGCGCACTCACTTTGCGGCGGCTCGGCAACGAACTCGGCGTCGACGCCACTGCCATGTACCGGCATTTCCGGGACAAGGCCGAGCTGATCTCGGCGCTGATCGACGACCTGTTCCGGCTGGAGGTGGACGAGCCGGACCCCCAGGGGCACTGGCGTGACAATCTCCGCAAGCTGATGATCCAGTGGTGGCAGATCTACCGCCGGCATGAAGGCCTGGCCGCGGCGATGGCCGGTCAGCCCGACGACGAGCCGCAGCTGTTCCACCTCACCGAATGGACTGTCCGTGAGCTGATCCGGGCCGGAGTCGACGAGGGCGAACTCGGCCTTTACCACCAGACCATTTACAACCACACCGTCGGAAACGGCTTGGTCGCAGCTTTGTCGCCCTGGCTGACCGACACCGAGCTACGCGACGAACAGCGCAGGCACTACGCCGCGCTCGATCCCCGCCGCTTTCCATCGTCGGCCAGCGTTGCTCCGACGATCTACCCGGACACCACCGAGGTCTTCGAGTTCAGTGTGGAAGTCCTGCTCGACGCCATCGAGAAACGCGGCCAGCTCGTTGCCCGGCAACGTGATTGAGGAGCGTCGACACCCCGCACAACGCGCCGAGACTGCGCACAGATCGCGATTCCGAGAGAAATCGCGATCTGTGCGCAGTCTCGTATGCGGACTATCCGCTCTTGCGGCGAAATTCGCGGCGGTTCTCCACCGGGCCGTGTGCCCGCGGTTGGCTGCGGCCGCCGTCCTTGTGCGCCGCGCCTCCCGCCGACTGCGCCTTCTTGCGCTCCAGGGCCTCCCGGAATTTGCGCTTGTTGTCGTCTTCCGGTTTGTCGTCAGCCATACGCGGCAGCGTAGCCCGATTCCGATGCCGTAGTCACGCGCATTAGCGCCTCAGGCGGGCCCTTACCGCCGGCCCGGCGGCATCCCGTACACGTGCGTGATCGGCAGCGTCAGCAACACACGGCGATCATCGACCATGGCGCGCCGGTAATCGTCCCAATCCGGATGTTCACCGGCGATGTTGCGGTACAACGCAATAAGCCCCTCGACTGTGTCGTCGTCGGGCGCAGCAGCCGGCGGGGTGAGGATGGCGTCCCCTTCGGCGACCGCATAGGACCAGCCGTCATCGGAGCTGACATGGATGGACGCACGCGGATCCCGCCGCAGATTGCGGGTCTTGGCGCGCGGTTCGGTGATCGACACCTGGATCTGCACCGCGCGCGGATCGAAGTAGTAGGAAACATTGGACAGCTGCGGACGACCGTCCTGCTTGATCGTCGCAAGAACTCCCATCGAGTTGCCGCCGATCAAGGCCAGAAGCTTGTCGTCGAAAACCTGACGCCCCATGTGACGAGCGTACGTCTTTACCATCGGTTCGATGAGTGTGATTGACGGCAACACCCTCGACGGCGTCTCGGCGACCACGTTGTGGACCCTGAGCAATCGAGGCAGCGAGGCCAAGCGTTCCGACGGCGTGATCCGTGACCCGTGGGCGGTGGCACTGCTCGACACGATCGACTTCGAATACGGCAAGTTCGGCAGGCACATGCAGGCCCATGCCCTGCGGGCCCGCGCATTCGACCTCGAGACCCGCGACTACCTCACGACGCACCCGAAGGCCTCCGTGGTGGCGCTGGCCGAGGGCCTGCAGACCAGTTTCTGGCGGCTCGATCAGGCCGGGGTGGCCGACGAATTGACCTGGTATTCGGTCGATCTACCGCCGGTCATGGCGATCCGGGAACGCCTGCTGCCCCATGATGACCGGATCGTGGCACTGGCTCAGTCGGCGCTCGACCGCAGTTGGATGGATCGGGTCGACGCAGGCGACGGCGTGTTCATCACCGCCGAGGGTCTGCTGATGTACCTGGAACCCGACGATGTGCGCAGCCTGATCGCCGACTGCGCGGCACGGTTTCCCGGCGCCCGGATGATGTTCGACTCGATTCCGCACTGGGCGAGCCGCCGCACCATCAAGGGTTTGCATCTGTCCGACCGCTACATCGCGCCGCCGATGCCGTTCGCCCTCACTGCCGACGAGGGCCTGGCCATGGCCGGGACGGGACCGGGCGCCGTCGCCGGGGTGCGGTCGGCCCGCGACGTGGCGATGCCGCCGGGACGCGGCCTGTTCAAGCTGGCCGCCCAGTCATGGCTGGACCGTATCGGCCCGATCCACCGCAACCGGCCGTCCATCACGGTGCTGGACTTCTGACCGGCCGGGACGATATGGCTCTACTGAACCGCCGCCTGCTGACGGTGCTCGCCGCGATGCTGATCATCGCGGTCACGCCGTCGTGCGCGACGGAGGCGCGAACTACCGAGATTGCGGTGGTGCCCGAAGTGCTCACACTGCGCACGGTGACCGTCACCCGGTTCCACTACCTGTCCGACGGACACGCGGGCGGCCGATACCCCGACCAGAACTGGGCGGACCTGTATCTGCCGTCCGGAGCGCAGGCGTTCAATTCGCTCCCCCTGGTGGTGCTCATCCACGGCGGCGGGTGGAAGAGCACGATGGGTGCCGGAGTGTTCGACGGCTTGGCCCGCGAACTCGCCCGCCACGGCCTGGCCGTCTACAACATCGAGTACCGCCGGGTCGGATCGGGCGGTGGGTGGCCGACCACTTTCGACGATGTGGCTCGCGCCATGGACTACGTCCCCCAGGTGACCCTGCAGTACCCGCAACTGGCCGTCGACGATGCCCTCGTCGTCGGCCACAGTGCGGGAGCTCAGTTGGCGGTGTGGGCCAGCACCCGGCACGACTTGCCCGATGACGAGGTCGGATCCCGTCCGCTCTTCCGGCCGACCCGGGTCATCTCGCTGGCCGGTCCGCTCGACATGGTGTACGCCGCCAACCACGGTGACAGGCACATCGCCGCGGTGCTCGGCGGCCGCCCCGCCGAGGTGCCGCAGCGGTACGCCTCGGTCGACCCGATCCAGAATCTCGACCCGAAGGTGCCGGTGATCGCGATCCACGGAACACTCGACACCGTTGTGGCACCGGCTAATTCGCAGCGCTACGTGGCAGCGCTCAAGAAACGCGGCGGTCGGGCCAGCGTCGAACTGCTGCCCGGCGAGAACCACACGTCGATCATGTCGCCGCGCTCTCCCGCCTTCCGCCGTGTGCTGCACCTCATCACGGCCACTTCGAAGGCCGAACTGGACCAACCGCCGGTGAAATGACTGGTTAGGCTGGAGCCGTGACCCGCTACATCGCGTTCTTGCGTGGCGTCAACGTCGGAGGCGTCAACCTCAAGATGGCCGAGGTGGCGAAGGCCATGGAGGCAGCCGGGTTCACCGAGGTTCGGACCATCCTGGCTAGCGGAAATGTCTTGCTGGACAGCTCATCCAAGGCCGCGAAGGTCCGAAGCACGGCCGAGCGTGCACTACGGGACACCTTCGGCTACGAGGCGTGGGTGTTGGTGTACGACCTGGCCACCTTGCAGAAGATCTCCGAGGGATACCCGTTCGAGCGGGAGGTCGCCGACCACCACTCCTACGTCACGTTCGTCAGTGACGCCGAGTTGCTCGACGAGCTCGCAGCCCTGTCCCCAAGCGACGGCGAGAAGGTGCAGCGCGGTGACGGCGTGCTCTATTGGCAGGTGCGTCGGGCCGCCACGCTGGACAGCGCCATCGGCAAGACCATGGGCAAGAAGCGCTACAAATCCTCGACGACGACACGAAACCTCCGCACGCTGGACAAGGTGTTGCGCTGACGCGTCACCCGCGCGCGCTTCGCATCCACCCCAGTCCCGCACTGGTGCCCGCGGCGGGGTGATACTCACAGCCCACCCAGCCCTCGAAACCGGTCTCGTCGATGACCGCCAGCAGGTAGTCGATCGCCAGCTCGCCGCTGTCCGGCTCGTGCCGGTCGGGAACGCCGGCGATCTGCAGATGCGCCACCCGGCCGGTCGGAATGTCCGACCGCAGCCGGACCGTCACGTCGCCTTCGCTGATCTGACAGTGATAGAGGTCCAGTTGCACCTTGAGGTTGGGCGCCGCGATCTCGTCCACCATCCGGTGGGCGTCGTCCTGCAGGCTCAGCAGGTAGCCGGGCATATCGCGCTGGTTGATCGGTTCGATCAGCACGTCGACGCCACGGCCCCCAGCCTGCTCGGCGGCCCAGGCGAGGTTGCCGCGGTACACCGCCCACCGGTCCGCGCGGTCGACATGGGTCGGGACAAGGCCGGCCATCACATGCACCCGTGGGCAGTCCAGGGTCTCGGCATAGTTCAGTGCACGCTGGAACCCGTCACGGAACTCGGCCTCGCGACCGGGAAGCGAGGCGACGCCGCGTTCCCCGGACTCGAAATCTCCCGGTGGCGCGTTGAACAGCACCTGACGCAGGCCGTTGGCGTCGAGTCGCCCGCGCAGTTGGTCTGCCGGGTAGGCGTATGGGAAGAGATACTCGACCGCCGTGAAACCGTCGGCGGCCGCCGCGGCGAACCGGTCGAGAAAAGCGTGCTCGACGTACATCATGGAGAGGTTGGCCGCGAAGCGAGGCACGGCAGACTCCTTCCCGATCGGATGAACAGCGGTTTTCGACCTCATGCCATCATGCGCTCGGGCTTCGGTACATTCGTGCCAATGACGGGTACCTCACGCAAGGTGAGCGGTAACGCGCTCACCGGCGTCTCCGAGACCGCACTGATGACGCTGCAGGTGCGCGCTCACGAAGCGCGCCGCCCCGACGGTCTGATCGACGATCCCATGGCGGTGCAACTGGTCGACTCGATCGATTTCGACTTCGCCAAGTTCGGCTACACCCGCCGCCAGGACATGGCCCTGCGGTCGTTGCTGTTCGACCGGACGACCGGCCACTACCTGCGCGACCATCCGCGGGCCACCGTGGTGGCGCTGGCCGAAGGACTGCAGACCAGCTTCTACCGGCTCGACGCTGCCGACCTCGGACATGAGTTCCGTTGGTTGTCAGTCGATCTGGAACCGATGATCGAGCTTCGCAACAAACTGCTGCCGAAGCCCGACCGGGTCACCCAGTGCGCGCAGTCGGCACTGGACTTCAGCTGGATGGACCATGTCGACACCGGCGACGGTGTCTTCATCACCGCCGAGGGACTGCTGATGTACCTGCAGCCCGAGGAGGCCATGTCGTTGATCCGTGCCTGCGCTCAACGCTTTCCGGGCGGACAGATGATCTTCGATCTGCCGCCGGCGTCCTTCGCGTTCCTGACCCGCAGAGGGATGCGGACCTCGATGCGCTATCGGGTGCCGCCCATGCCGTTCAGCCTGTCCCCCACGCAGCTGGCCGACCTGGTCAACACCGTCCCCGGGGTGCGCGCAGTGCGCGACCTGCCGATGCCGCCGGGCCGCGGCAGGGTGTTCAACGCCCTGTTGCAGGCGCAGCACCTGCCGATCTTCGACCCGGTCCGCCCGGTGGTGGGACTGCTGGAGTTCGGTTGAACCACCGGATCAGGCGACTATTGGGCCCACACGTCCTCGACATAGCGATCTGAACTCACCAGGCCGGTAAGCCAGTGCGCGGCAGCGTCGTCGTCGGCCCCGGTGTAGCGGCGGTAGATGTCGCGGAAGGCGCCGCGCACTGCGGGAGCCATCCGGGCTCCGTCGCCACACACGTACACGTGGCCGTAGATGCCCGGGTCGCCCAGTATCGCCCAGACCTCGTCGGCGTCGGCAGTGATGCGATCCTGCACGTACCGGACCTCGTCTTGGGGCCGCCGCGAGAAGGCCGGGCGCATCCGCACCACGCCCGCACGTTCAGCCGCCTCGAATTCTTCGCGGAAAAGGTAGTCGACATCCGGGTGACGCACGCCGAAGAAGCACAATGCCGATGTGAACGGGGCGCCCGCGGCCTGCGCCGCCAGCCGGTCACCGATGAATCCCCGGAACGGCGCGACACCGGTACCGGCGCCGACCAGGATGACGTTCTTCGCCGGCTCGGCACCGGCGCGGAACGCCTGCCGTGCGGTGTCGACGCGCATCCGGATCTGTTGTCCCGGTACTGCATCGGCGAGATAGCTCGACGACAGCCCGCGGAAGACGCCGTATCCGGAGCGGGCCGGTCCCTCCAAGACGCTGACCACCAGTTCGACCTCGCGCGGCGATCGGCGCGCCGAGGAGGCGATGGAGTAGTGCCGGGGCGCCATCGGCTCGAACAACTCCAGCAGTTCGGCGCGTGACAGCTCGGTCGCCGCGTACTCGGCCAGGCATTCGGTGACGCTCAGGGCACGGGTCTCGGGTTGCTCGGCCAGTTCGGTCAAAGCCGCACGCTCCGGTGGACACGGGTTGGCCGCCGCCAGCCGCAGCAGCTGACTGCGGCTGGCCGGCTTGCGGAGCTCGATGAAATGGGTCAGCAGTTCGCGCACGCTGACTTCACGGTCGATGGCGATGGCACGCCGGGTGCTGCGCCGCGGATTCACCGAGATCCGGCGGTCGAGACGCAGCTCCAACAGTTCGGCGACCTCGTCGATGACCTCGGGGCTGTTGTCGGGCAGGACCGTGACGTGATCACCAGTCTGGTATACGAGGTCATCGGGAAGCGCTATCCGGATGAGCCGCTTGGCATTTCCCATCTGTTCGTCGGAGTTGACGAGGGCCACGTTGTCCAGCACGGTGGCCGGCTGCACCTCGAAACGTGCATCGATGGCCGACGTCACCGGCCCGTCGATGGCGCGCAGCTCGTACAGGGATTCGCCGGCGGTACTGTCGGCCGGGGCCTGCACGCCGTCGGTGGGGGCCAGGGCGTCCCACAGGGCCGCGGAGAAATCTTCGACGGTCCCGGCGAAGTCTCCCGACGTATCGGCTTCCCCGCGTGGAATCACCGGTGGGCCAACAAGTTCCGAGAGGCGCTGGTCAAGACGCTTGGGGATGGTCTGGTAGGTCTCGGCCCAGTTCCGGTCTCCGACGCCGAGTATGGCGTACGGGATGGCCGGCTGCGATGGTGTGCCCGGGTCGTCCAGCCATTCGACGAAATGCCGCGCATCGTCGGTGGGTTGCCCGTTGTAGGACGCGGCGATCACCACCAGCGCCCCCTCGGTGGGCAGTGCCCCTGCGGCCGTGTCGAGGGCCGCCACGGTGGTCTGATAGCCCAGGTCGGTGGCCTCGTCGGCCAGCTGCTGTGCCAGCGCCCGGCAATTGCCCAGGTTCGAGCCGTGCAGCACAGTCACTTTCGAACCCGGCGCCGCCAATGCGCGCGGCCGTGCCGCCGACGCCGCCTCCGGGGTCGCCGCCGCGGTGTGCCGGCGCTCCGGCGCTGTCCGGCGCACCAGGTCGAGGTGGAATCCGACCGGCTTGCGCAGCAGATCGCTGTGCGTGCGGAGCTGGTAGTGCTCAACGTCGAGGAACCGGTACCGGTGCACCAGGGTGGCCAGCGCCATCGTCGCCTCGTGCAAGGCGAACTGACGGCCGATGCAGGACCGGGCGCCGGTGCCGAACGGTTTGAACAGGTTGACCGGCCGCCCGGCAGCCTGCTCGACCCCGAACCGGTCCGGGTCGAAGATGTCGACGTTGTCACCCCATTCGGGCTGCCGGTGCAGGGCCGACGTCGTCACCGTGACGACCTCACCCTTGCGTACCGGATATTTGCCTCCGATGACGGTGTCCGCCAATGCCATTCGATCGAACTCGCGGACCGGCGGAGACAGGCGCAGCGTTTCGTCGATGATCTGGCGGACGTAGGTGAGCTTGCCGATCTCGTCGAATGCGGGCACATGGTCGTCGGCCGGTCCGAACACGGTGTCCACCTCGAGGCAGGCCCGGTGCAGCACCGCGGGGTTCTTGACGATGCTGTACAGCGCGGTCGGCATCAGCGTCGACGTGGTGTCCTGCCCGGCGATCAGGAAGGTCAGGATCTGGTTGCGAATGCTGTCGTGGCCCAGACGGGGCGTGCCGTCGGCACCGGGCTCAAGCATCAGCGCGAGCAGGTCGTCCAGATCGACCGCACCCGCGCGGTGACCGGCGATCAACTCGTCGATGAAGGCGTAGAGGTTGTCACGTTCGGCGGCGAAGACCGCCCGGTCACCACCGCCGGGGGCCAGGATCTGCTCCAGCGCGGCCGCGAAGCTGGCCGGGATGTCGGCCAGTCCGTCGTGGTGATACGAGTCGAACCGCGCACCGAATCCGGCCAGACCCACGGTGTCCATGGCCAGCTTCGCCAGGTCCCCCGCGACATCAACCAACCGCGGCCCGACCGCTCCGGCGGTTTCATCCCACAACGCGATGAGCTGGCGGTTGATGTCGAGCATGGCCGGGTGGTAGCTGCGCAGCCCACTGAAGCTGAACCCTGGCATCAGGACGTCATGGGCCTGCTGCCAACCGTCTTCGCCGGGGTACGACGTGAACAGGCCGTTGCCGACCAGGGTCCGGAAGCGGTCCAGCCGGACCGTGATGCCCTTGGCGAATCGCGCCTCGTCGCACAGTTCGTCGACCAACGACAAGGAACACGCATAGAGCCGCCGGCTGCCGGTGAAATCGGCGTAGAACAGGGGCCCGTACTGTTCGGCGAGCACGTCCGCGGGTAGCGCGTAGGGCCGGCCGGCAACCGGCCCCGGCGGCAGTTCCAGACCCACCGCCGAGGGGACATCGTCGATGTCCGGCGGTAGCGCCGGTGAGAACGTCTCCATGGCGCGAGCTTAGCCACGCGAGATGAACTGTCCCTGGGAATCAATTCAGAGAACGGGCTGAGGCGCCCGGTCTGAATTCTCAGCCGTGCGCCGCGTCCCGAACCGCAGAGCCGAGTCGTCGACGGGACCGTTACGCAGCGTCTCGGCGTCCAGCGTGTAGTTCATCGTCATCTGCCACGGTCCGTCGACGCCCTGGCGGGGAATCTCGTCCAGCGAACGCTGCACGTATCCGGCGCCGAATTCCAGGAGCGGGCGGGTCCGGCCCCCGGCGAACTCCGGGCGGACGGTGTCAAAACCGTTGTCGTCCATGTGCTTCAGCAGCCGGCAGAAGTGTTCGCACAGCAGTCCGACCTTGAGCGTCCAGGACGAGTTCGTGTAGCCGAAGGCGAAGGCGAAGTTCGGCACACCCGAGAGCATGATGCCCTTGTATGCCACGGTATCGGCGAGGTCCACCGGTTCGCCGTCTACCGTCAACGACATCCCGCCGAACAGCTGGATGTTGAGACCCGTTGCGGTGACGATGATGTCGGCGTCGAGCTCACGGCCGGACTCCAGCAGGATGCCGTTCTCGGTGAACGTCGCGATGCGGTCGGTGACCACCGAGGCGCTGCCGTTGCTGATGGCCTTGAACAGGTCGCCGTCGGGCACCGCGCACAGCCTCTGGTCCCACGGGTTGTAGCGGGGGCTGAAGTGCTCGTCCACCGGATACCCGTCGGGCAGCTTGGCGGCGTTGATCCACCGGATCACGGCCCGGGCAGCCTTCGGGTACTTCTGGCACAGCGTGTAGACGGTGCGCTGTTTGATGACGTTCTTGCGCCGGGCCAGGGCGTAACCGTGGTCATCGCCCAACAGCCGCCTGGCGGTGTTGGCGAAGCTGTCCTTGGCCGGGACGGGAAGCACGTAGGTGGGCGAGCGCTGCAGCATCGTCACGTGCCCGGCCGTCGGCGCCATCGACGGTACGAGGGTCACCGCGGTGGCACCGCTGCCGATCACGACGACCTTCTTGCCGGTGTAGTCGAGATCCTCTGGCCAGTGCTGGGGGTGCACGATGCGCCCGGTGAACCGGTCCTTCCCCTCGAAGTGCGGGGCATAGCCCTGGTCGTAGCGGTAATACCCCCCACCGCAGAACAGCCAGCTCGCCGAAATCTGCACGAGTTCCGGATCGGACCCGTCACCGTCGGTCCGCTCCACGTCCACGGTCCAGGTGGCCTGCGCTGAATCCCAGGCCGCGCCGAGCACCTTGTGGTGGAACCGGATGCGGCGGTCGATCCCGTTCTCCGAGACCGTCTCACGCAGGTAGGCCAGGATCTTGTCGGCAGTGGCGATGGCATGCTCGTCGCGCCACGGCTTGAACTCGTATCCGAAAGTGTGGAGGTCGGAGTCCGACCGAATTCCCGGATAGCGGAACAGGTCCCAGGTGCCGCCGGTGGCGCCGCGGGCCTCCAGGATCGTGTAGCTGCGCCCCGGATGTTCGCGCTGAAGGTAGTAGGCAGCACCGATGCCGGAAATACCGGCGCCGATGATGAGTACGTCGACGTGTTCGGTGTGGTTCATGTCTCAATGGTCGCGGCCGACCGCGTGTCCCCCAAGGTCGGAAGTGCCAAACATCACCCATACCATGGTGCACTTTGCACCACCGCTCTACGCTGGGGTGATGGCGTGGCAGCCACCGTCACCACGGGTGCAGGACCTGATCCGGCAATGCGCACAGATCGTGCTCAATCCCCGCCCGGACTGGCTCGACGAATTCGACTCCGCCGTCCTGGCGGCCAGTCCGACCGTCGCGTCCGACCCCGAGCTCGCCGCCGCAGTCGTCCGCAGCAACCACGCCAACCTGTTCTTCTGGGGCTCGGCGAATGTGCGCGATCCGGGCGCCCCGGTACCGCCGAACACCGGACCGGAGCCGCTGAGCATCGCACGGGAACTGGTGCGCCGCGGCGTCAACGAGTTTCCCCTCGATGCATACCGGGTCGGTGAGGGCGTTGCGTGGCGTCGCCTCATGGAGATCGCCTTCGAGCTCACGTCCGACCCCGCCGAACTGCACGAGATGCTGGACGTGTGTTCGCAGTCCATCAGCTCGTTCGTCGACGCCACACTGGCCGGGATCGCCACCCAGATCGACCTGGAACGCGACGACCTGACCCGCGGCACCCACGCCGAGCGGCGCGAGACGGTCGCGCTCCTGCTCGAGGGCGCCCCGATCCCCCGGCAGCGCGCCGAGGCACGCCTGGGCCACGCGCTGACCGGAACCCACACCGCGGCCGTGATCTGGAGCGAAGACTCGGCGGGCGACCTGTCCGGATTGGACCGCGCCGCCGATGCATTCGGCCAGGACTGCGGCGATCCGCGGCCGTTGAGCGTGCTGGCCAGCACCGCCACCCGATGGGTGTGGGCGGCGGGTAACGCCGACATCCAGCACGACTTCCAGGCGCTGACCCGCGCCGCCGCAGAGCTGGACGGCGTCCGGATCGCCATCGGCCCGGCCGCCGACGGCCTGGATGGCTTCCGGCGCAGCCATTTCGATGCGATCACCACGCAGCAGATGATGGCCCGGCTGCACTCCACGCAACAGATTGCGCGGTTCAGCGACGTCGAGCTGGTCGCGCTGATCACCGCCGACCCCGACCGGACCGCCGAGTTCGTCAGCCACAACCTGGGCGCATTCGAGACCGCCGATACCGAATTACGGGAAACAGTAAGGATATTCGTCAACGAACAGTGCAATGCCAGCCGCGCCGCGGCGCGGCTGTACCTGCATCGCAATACGCTGCTGCGCCGACTGGCCCGCGCTGACGAGCTCCTGCCCCGTCCACTGACCGAGAACAGCGTCGCAGTCGCCGTCGCACTGGATGTGGTGCGGTGGCACGGCAACCGGACCGGGTGAGCCGATCAATCGAATGCGGTATCCAGATAACGCAGGGCGTCGGCCTTGCCGATCCCCAGCGCGCGGGCGGCCTCGGCGAACGAGTGCGCAGCAGCGGCCATCGCGGCATCGGCCGGATCCGCACGTGCGACGAATGTGCCGTACCGCCCGCGGGTCTCCAAGACCCCAGCCGACTCCAGCTCGCGATAAGCCCTGGCCACGGTGTTCACCGCCAGCCCGACCTTCCCCGCCAGTTCGCGCACCGTTGGCAGCCGGGTACCCGGCTGCAGCCGCCCCTGCCTGATTCCATCAATGATCTGGATCCGAAGTTGATCGAACAGCGGCTTATCCGCGCTCGAATCAACCAGCACCCAATCCCCCAACTCACCCACATGCCCAGTATCACCCAAACCGACTACGTTGGTGATGTGCAAGTGACTGTGCTGTCCGGTGCCGGAATCTCGGCGGAAAGCGGTGTGCCGACGTTCCGCGACGTCGAGACGGGCCTGTGGGCACAGGTGGACCCATATGAGATTTCCAGCATCGAAGGCTGGCAGCGGCATCCCGAGAAGGTCTGGGCCTGGTATCTGTGGCGCCACTACATGATGGCCCACGTGCAACCCAATGACGGACATCTGGCCGTGGCCGCCTGGCAGGACTTCGCCGACGTACACGTCATCACCCAGAATGTCGACAACCTGCACGAGCGCGCCGGTAGCACCAACGTCTACCACCTGCACGGCAACCTGTTCGAGTTCCGTTGCGATGCTTGCGGTTCGAGGTTCGAGGGTGACCTTCCCGCGATGCCGGAGCCGGTCGAGACGATCGAACCCCCGGTGTGCCCGTGCGGCGGCCTGATTCGGCCGAGTGTCGTGTGGTTCGGCGAGCCGTTGCCCGACGACGCCTGGCAGCGGTCGGTACAGGCGGTCGGCAATGCCGATGTGGTGATCGTGGTGGGCACCAGTTCGGTCGTCTATCCCGCGGCAGGTCTGCCCGAGGCCGCCATCGCCGCGGGCACCGTTGTGGTCGAGATCAACCCCGAGCGCACCCCGCTGTCCGACGGCGCGACGATCTCACTGCGCGAGACCGCGGCGGGTTCCCTGCCGAACCTGCTGCAGCGGTTGCCCAAGCTGCTGGGCTCTAGGCAGGCCTGACCGCACGGCCGATGGCGAACTCCGTCACCGGTAGCGGCACCCAGACCGGCATCGCCAATTCACGGTGCGCCACCGCGACCTCGAATCCGCTGCCGGCGATGGCCTGCTCGGTGTGCCGATGGGTATGGCAGTTTCCGAACAACCGCGGCCACACCGTGGCATCGGCCACGCGCTGCATCCCGGCCCGCCATCCATTGCCCGCGACATGCTCCAGATAACGAAGCTCGCCGCCCGGACGAAGCAGCGAAAATAGCTGGCGGAGAACAGTATCCGGTTGATCGATGGAGCACAGCACCAATGAGCAGACGACGGCGTCGAACGGTTCGGCGCTGCTGAACTTCTCGGCGGTGTCGCTGGTTACGGTCACCGGGACCGGGGCGTTGGCCGCCGCGCTGCGGGCCACCACCGCAAGGTGACGTTCAGGCTCGATGGCGACCACCTCGGTCACCGTCGAGGGATAGAAGGCAAAGTTGGTCCCGGTTCCCGCTCCGATCTCCAGGACCCGGCCACTGAGCCCGGCGAGGTTCTCGCCCCGCAGCCGCCGTAGCGCCTTCGGCTCCGAACTCGACAACGTCTTCCACACCCGGGCGAAGAAAGGATTGTCCACGGTCCGGTCAGTCACGGTCGTCCTCCATCGGCGTAGTCACTGGCAAATCCCTTCAGCCGGGCGATGGTCTCGGCGGGCTCGAGGTCGGTTCCGATCATCCCCGAGACGATCTGGCCGGTGCACACCGCCCGCAGCACGCGGTCGGTGAACTCCTCGACATCTCCCCACGGCAGATACGGTTTGGAGATGAGAACGGCGGCCACGCCGTGCGCCGCGGTCCACAATTCCAGCGCCAGCATCGTGGCGTCGCCGGGCGGGTACACACCCTCGGCGATCAGCGCTTCCATCGCAGCGCGCATGTGCTGAAAGGCCGAGCTGTTGAGTGTGGTGTCGACGTCGCTGCCGGGTCTGCCCTCACCCATCGTCGCCAGCCGGTACAACTCCGGCGTGCGCCTGGCGAAGTTCACATATGCGTGGCCCTGGGCATGCAGCACCTCGATCGTGGAGGAATGATCTGCAGCCGCCCGCTGCATCTCCTCATCGAGCTTCTCGAAGTACCGTGAGCACACCGCGTCCAGCAGTGTGTCCTTGTCGGCGAAATGCAGGTAGATCGACGGCGGAGTGACCCCGACCCGCTGGGCCACCGACCGGATCGACACCGCCTTGGCGTGACCCGTCTCCAACAACAATTCGGTTGTGGCATCAAGGATCTGGTCACGAAGCAACTCACCGGAACCCCGCGGAGCGCGGCGCCTCTTACGAGGTTGGATCATCACGCTAGCCGGCGTCCGTCATACCTGCGCCGGCCCGGTCCCGCTTGTCCTCGCCCGGTGGAACCTCACCGGGCGCGTTAGGGTCCAGCTCGGCGGGACCCGACTCACTGATCCCGAATCGCTTGTGCAGCCGGGCCAACGGCGCAGGCGCCCACCAGTTCCACTGCCCCACCAGGTGCATGAACGCCGGCACCAACAACATTCGTACCAACGTGGCGTCGACCAGCACCGCAATGGTCAGGCCGAGGCCGAACATCCGCATGAAGGCCACCTGCGCGGCGATCAGCGCGGCGAACGAGATCGACATCAACAGCGCGGCGGCGGTCACCACCCGGCCGGTGCGGGCCAGGCCGAGCGCGACGCTCTCGTCGTTCCGCTCGCGCGGGGACATCTCGGTGCCGTCGGGGCGGGTATGACCTGGCGCCAGCCAGAACTCGCGGATCCGCGAGACCAGGAACACCTCGTAGTCCATGGACAGCCCGAACGCGATGCAGAACAACAACACCGGCAGGTTGGCGACCAGAGTGCCCGTCGATGTGGTGCCCAGCGCGCCCAGGTGGCCGTCCTGGAAGATCCACACCAGCGCACCGAACGCCGCCGACAGCGACAACACGTTGAGCACCAACGCCTTCAGCGGAAGTACCACGCTGCCGGTGAGCAGGAACAGCAGCACGAAGGTGATCGCGGCGATGATGCCGAGCACCATCGGCAAGCGCGAGGTGATCGCCTGCGAACTGTCACGGTTGACCTGTGCGATACCGGTGAACTTCACCTCGGCCGGCGCGGGCACCGCGTGCAGGGCGTCGAGCTGGGCCTCGGAGGCGTCACTGAACAGCGGTACGTCGCTTCCGACGGTCAGATACGCACTGCCGTCGGCTATTCCGGTGCCCGAGGTCGGTGGCCCGACCCGGCGGCCGTCGACGAACGTGCCCCCCGGCGCGGACACCGAGACCCCGTCGGCGGCCCGCGACAGATCGCCTGCGTAGCGGTCGATCGCGGCGGGCGGCAGGCCGGTGACGTCGGGAAGCACCACAGTGACGGCGGTCGAGGAATCGACGGCGAAATCATGGCGCAGCTCGTCGCCGACCTGGCGGGCCGACGCCGAGGACGGCAGCACGCGGTCGTCGGGGAAACCCCACTTGATCCCGAGGAAGGGCGCGCCCAGCATGAGCAGCAGCGCGATGACCGCGAGTCCGATCGGGACCGAGCGGCGCATGACGCGCTTGGTCGTGCGGTACCAGAAAGTCTGCTCGACGGGCTTGGGCTCGGGCTCGGGCCGGCCCAGGATCTGGCGGATGAAGCGGCGCACGTCGTAGGCGTCCAGACGATCACCGAGCAGCGCAATGGCAGCCGGGGCCACCACGATGGCCGCGAATGCCGCCAGCGCCACGACCGCGATGCCCGCGTAGGCGAACGACTTGAGGAAGTACATCGGGAACAGCACCATCGCCACCATCGACAGCGCCACCGTCATCGCCGAGAACAGCACGGTGCGTCCGGCCGTGACCATGGTGCGCACCAGTGCACGGTCCGGGTCGACGCCGTCGGCCAGTTCCTCGCGGTAGCGGCTGACGATCAACAGGGTGTAGTCGATGGCCAGTGCCAGCCCCATCGCCACGGTGAGGTTGAGCGCGAAGATCGAGACGTCGGTGACCATCGTGAACCCGCGCAGCACTGCCAGGGATCCGAGGATCGCGAAACCGCCGACCGCGAGCGGCAATGCGGCGGCGAGCAATCCGCCGAACACCCACACCAGCACGAGGAAGCTCAGCGGGATGGCGATGGATTCCATCATCAAGAGGTCTTTTTCGCTCTGCCCGTTGATCTGGACGTAGATCATCGCCTCGCCGCCGGCCCGTACGGTCACGCCTTTGCGGTCGTGAACCAGTTGAGCGGTGAGTTCCTTGGCGTGTTTCTGCGCGCCACTCTCCCCGCCGGTGATTCCGGCCAGGATGAGCCCGGTCTTGCCGTCCTTACTGATCAACGTGGCTGCCGCGGGTGGCGGCAAGGTCCAGGCCGAGCTGACCTCGGTCACGTACGGCGATGCCTTGAGCCGGCCGGCGATCTCGGTTCCCGCGGCCAGGGCGGCCGTACCGTTCGCCCCGGCGTTCTCATCGGTCACGCTGATGAGCAACTGCATGTCGCCCCGGGCGAATTTGTCCGAGAGCAGCTGGGTGGCCTGTGCTGATTCCGACGTCGGATCCTGAAACCCGCCGGCCGACAAGCTGTTGGCCACCGGAATGCCGAAGATCCCCGCGGCCACCATGGCCAGTACGGCCACCGCGAGGACACGTCGTGGTGCGGCGATGGCCAGATGGGCGATTCGATGCAGCACAGTGCGTCCTTCCCCGATGGATATCGCCGTTAAGTTAACAGTGATAAGTTTCCGGCGTCAACGTGGTTCTCGCTCTACACACGGACGGCGGCACCGAAGGGTTCACCCGGCGGGCGCGCTGCGATGAGTTCGGGCGATTCAATGCGTCTAATAAGGCATGACCAACACCACCGACGCCGAAACTGCGACCACACGCATGACCGATACCGGGTTGCTCATCCTGCGCATCGCCATCGGCGCAACGATGCTGCAAGCCGGCCTGATCAAGGCTTTCGACTTCGGCACCGCCGTGGGTTTCATGGAATCCAGCGGTTGGCGGCTACCCGCGTTCGGGGCGTTCATGGTGACCGCGGCCGAAACCCTCGGCGGCATCGGTCTGCTCCTCGGCGTCCTCACCCCACTGGCTGCGTGCGCGGTGATCGGCGCGATGGTCGACGCCTGGGCCGTGAACGTGTCAACCGACGCCTTCTGGTCCCAGCCGTTCAACGTTCCGTTCCTGGCCGCATTCGCCGCCGCGGCGCTGCTGTTCACCGGCGCCGGCGCGTTCTCGGTCGACGACCGCGTCTTCGGCCGCTCCCGGATGTCGGCCGGGGCCGCGGTGGGCCTCCTGGTGATCGGCGTCGCAGCCGCCGCGGTGACTTGGATCGCGCTGAACGGCACCAACCCCATTCACGTCACAAAGCCGGCCGCCTGAGACGCCAGCGTGGGCCTTGTGCACGGAATTTCCGCCGAATCTGTGCACGAGGCCCACGTTCGTGGCCACGGGTGATCTGGGCTACTCGCCAGAAACCTACCCAAAAGTAGGATTGCCACCATTTTCCGAACCGTGACTCAACGATTCCTTAATAGTGACCCATACGCTCAGTGTCATGTGGATCGACGACACCAGTGCAGATGTCATCAAGGTCGACTTCGAGGCTCTCTACCACGGCGATTTCCTCGTCGAGGGTGACACCTCGGAGCAGTTTGACGACTACCAGGAACTGCCCACCGCAGTATGAGAAAACGCGCGCCTCGCGGCGCGCGTTTCCCCATCTTGAGTTTGCCGTAGGTTGCCCCTTCACGGGCCACAGTCCTCGCTCAGGCGAGGACTGCTTCTTTCTCAGGCTCGGCTTCGTCCGCGCCGATCATGTTCAGCAGACGCCCGCTGATCAGCAGTTCGGCCTCTGACACCATCCGCGAGACGAGTTCGCCGCAGGTGGGGATGTCGTTGATCAGGCCCATCGAGGTTCCGACCGACCAGATGCCTGCGTCGAGATCACCGATCTCATAGACCTTCACGCCGCGTTTGCCGGCCACCAGATCCTTGACGTCCTCGAACTGGCCGCCGTCCTTGAGGATCTGCACCACCTCACGTGAGACCGTGTTACTCGCGACTCGGGCGGTGTTACCGAGGCTGCGGAAGATCAGCTCGGTGTCGAGCTCGGTGCCCGCCACGATCGCTTCCTTGACCTTGTGATGGATCGCCGATTCCACGGTGCACATGAACCGCGAGCCCATGTTGATGCCGTCGGCGCCCAGCGCCAGCGCGGCCACCAGACCACGCGCATCGGCGAAACCGCCCGACGCGATCATCGGGATGTCGATCTTGGCCGATGCGGCCGGGATGAGCACCAGGCCCGGGATGTCGTCCTCGCCGGGGTGACCGGCGCACTCGAACCCGTCGATGCTGATGCCGTCCACACCCAGGCTCTGCGCCTTGACGGCGTGGCGCACCGAGGTGCACTTGTGCAGCACCTTGATGCCGTTGTCGTGGAACATCGGCAGGTGTGGCGCCGGGTTGGAGCCCGCGGTCTCCACGATCTTGATCCCGGAGTCGACGATCACCTGGCGGTACTCGTCATATGGCGGCGGGTTGATCGTCGGCAGGATCGTCAGGTTCACACCGAACGGCTTGTCGGTGAGGTCACGACACCGCTCGATCTCGCGGGCCAGATCCGCCGGGGTCGGCTGGGTCAGCGCGGTGATGAAACCCAATGCACCCGCATTCGCCACGGCCGCAACGAGTTCGGCGCGGCCGACCCACTGCATGCCACCCTGCACGATGGGATGCTCGATCCCGAACGTCTCGGTGAACTTCGTCTTCAATGCCATAAACGGACCTACTTCCTGTGCTTTCTACTCTTCGCGCAAGCGCTCATCGGGGTGCCATGCGGATCGCGCCGTCGAGGCGGATCACCTCGCCGTTGAGCATCGGGTTCTCGATGATGTGCACGGCCAGGGCGCCGTACTCATCGGGATCGCCCAGCCGGGCCGGGTGCGGCACCTGCTGGCCCAGCGACTTCTGCGCCTCCTCGGGCAGCGAACCCAGCAGCGGGGTCTTGAACAGACCCGGCGCGATGGTGCACACCCGGATCAGCTCACGCGAAAGATCCCGCGCGATCGGCAGGGTCATGCCGACCACACCGCCCTTGGACGCCGAGTAGGCGGCCTGCCCGATCTGACCGTCGAACGCCGCCACCGAGGCGGTGTTGATGATGACCCCGCGCTCTTCGTTCTTCAGCGGTTCGGTCCTGGCGATGCGCTCAGCGCTCAGCCGGATCACGTTGAACGTGCCGATCAGGTTGACCTCGACCACCTTGCGGAACCCGTCCAGCGGGAACGCACCGTTCTTGGACAGGGTCTTGATCGCATTGCCGATGCCGGCGCAGTTGACGTTGATGCGCACCGGGCCAAGCGATTCCGCGACGTCGAGCGCCTCGGACACACCCGCCTCATCGGTGACATCGGCGCCGACGAACCTTGCCCGATCCCCCAGTTCGGCCACCACCTCTTCACCCTTGAGGTCGATCACCACCACCTGAGCACCCGCGTCCAGCAGGCGCTTGGTGGTGGCCAGCCCCAGGCCGGAAGCGCCGCCGGTGACGACGGCTACCGCGTCTTTGATCTCCACTTACCGCATTCCTTTCCGGCCGGCATGCCGCCGACCCATTGATGTGGTTGAACCGAAACGTGAACTAAACCCAGTCCCGCAGAACGGCTTCGGTGTCGGCGCCGCGCGGGCCCGGCGGGGTCGGCACCGCCGGGACGCTGCGGGAGAACCGCGGTGCCGGCATCGGTTGCAGGTTGCCGCCTTCGTCGAAGAACGTGTTGCGCTCGGCGATGTGCGGTTCGGTGAGGACCTCGGCGAAGGACAGCACCGGGGCCGCGCACGCGTCGGTCCCCGCGAACACCTCGGCCCAGTGATCACGGTCGTGCGCGGCGAAGGCCTTGGTGAACGCCTCGCGCAGCTCGGGCCAGCGGGCCATGTCGTTCTGGTCCGGAAGATCAGCATCGTCCAGTCCCAGACCCTTGAGCAGCTCGGCATAGAACTGCGGCTCGATAGCCCCGATCGACATGTAGCGGCCGTCGGAGGTCTCGTAGGTGTCGTAGTACGGAGCGCCGGTGTCGAGCATGTTGGTGCCGCGCTCGTCTGACCAGAGACCCTGGCTACGGAAGCTCCACATCATCTGCATCAGCACCGACGAGCCATCGATCATCGCCGCGTCGATCACCTGCCCCTTGCCCGAGGTCTGCCGCTCGAACAGCGCCGAGAGGATGCCGACGAGCAGGAACATCGAGCCGCCACCGAAATCACCGGCGAGGTTCAGCGGCGGCACCGGCCGCTCGCCCTTGCGCCCGACTGCGTGCAGCAGGCCGTTGAGGGAGATGTAGTTGATGTCGTGGCCGGCCTGCAGGGCCCGCGGGCCTTCCTGGCCCCAGCCCGTCATGCGGGCGTAGATCAGCCGTTCGTTGACCTTGGCGCAATCGTCAGGCCCCAGACCCAACCGCTCGGTGACGCCGGGACGGAAACCCTCGACCAGCACGTCGGCCTTCTCGATGAGCTTGAGCACCAGCGCGCGGCCCTCGTCGCTCTTCATGTCCGCGGCCACCGATCGGCGGTTTCGCAACATGGTGTCAGCGCTGGGCGTGCCTGCGCCCTTGCCCGGCCGTTCGATGCGCACGACGTCGGCACCCAGATCGCCGAGAATCATCGCCGCGTGCGGGCCCGGGCCGATACCGGCCAACTCCACAACGCGCAAACCTTGCAGTGGTCCTGCCATGCTCTTCCGCCCTTCGCGTGTTAGGCCTTGGTTGACCGGTGACATAGCTTACTTGTATAACCTTCTCGACTGGCATGGCCATAGCCGGCCCCGCCCGGACCGGGCCACTGGCCCTTCAGACCTAAGGTGCATAGATGACCGCGACCCGCGAGTACCCCGACGTCAAAGACGTGACCGTGTCCCTCGAGGGCGGCGTGCTGTCGGTGACGCTGAACCGGCCCGACAGCCTCAATTCGCTGACCCAGGACATGCTCGTGGCGATCGCCGATGCCATGGAACTCGCCGCCACCGACGCGGGAGTGCGCGTGGTTCGCCTCGGCGGCGCGGGCCGCGGGTTCAGCTCGGGCGCCGGCATCAGCGAGGAAGACCAGAACGCCAAGAGCCACGACGCCGAAGGCGTGCTCGACGCCGCCAACCGCGCCGTCGCATCCATCGTGGCGCTGCCCAAGCCGGTCGTGGCCGTGGTGCAGGGACCCGCCGCAGGCGTCGGGGTGTCACTGGCACTGGCGTCCGACGTCGTGCTGGCCTCGGAGGCGGCCTTCTTCCTGCTGGCCTTCACCAAGATCGGGTTGATGCCCGACGGCGGTGCATCGGCGCTCGTCGCCGCGAACATCGGCCGGATCCGGGCCATGCGACTGGCGCTGCTGGCCGACCGCCTCACCGCCGCCGACGCCTACGACTGGGGTCTGATCAGCGCCGTGTACCCGGCCGACGAGTTCGACGCCGCGGTGGACAAGGTCATCGCCAAGCTGCGTTCAGGTCCGGCGGTGGCCCTGCGCGAGACCAAGCAGGCCGTCAACGCGGCCACTCTCACCGAGCTCGAGGGTGCCTTCGCCCGCGAGCGCCAGGGCCAGCTGCAGCTGCTGGTGTCCGACGATTTCCGCGAGGGCACCAAGGCCTTCCAGCAGAACCGACGCCCGGAGTTCACCCAGCAATAAGCGTCCACCGGGGCGCACGCCGGCGAAAATCGTTGGACTCAACCCACTCCGAGTGGGCACCATCGAATGTTGTGAGCATGCCGCACGACATCCAGACGCCGGTTGATCAGACCGGCGGCTGGCGTGTGCTCGCACCCTTCCGCATCCGCGAATACCGGTTGCTGATCGCCGCGGTCACGTTGTCGATCTTCGCCGAGGGCATGTGGTCGGTGGTAATGGCGTTGCAGGTCATCGCGATCGATAACAATCCGACCTCGCTGTCGCTGGTGGCCACCTGCATGGGTGTCGGCCTGGTGGCCTTCGTTCTCATCGGCGGGATCACCGCCGACCGGATCAACCAGCGCACGATCATCATCGCGGTGGAGACGGTCAATCTGGTGACGGTCACGACCGTCGCGGCGCTGGGCCTGCTCGATCTGCTCAAGATCTGGCATCTGGCCGTCGCCGCAGGCCTTCTCGGTATTGCCGCGGCATTCTTCTTCCCGGCCTACAGCGCGCTGTTGCCCCGCATCCTGCCGCCCGAACAACTGTTGGCGGCCAACGGCGTCGAGGGCGTGGTGCGCCCTGTCTTCCAGCGCTCGGTCGGCCCGGCGGTGGCAGGCATGGTGATCGCCGCGACCTTCCCGTCGCTGGGCGCGGTCGTGGTGGCGGCGTTGTTCGGTGCGGGCCTGACGCTGCTGGTCGCCACCCGCCCCACCGTGGATTCGGTTGCGGCACAGGACGATGGCGAGCGCCCGCACGTATTACGCGATCTGCGTGAAGGTTTCGCGTTCATGGTGCGCACACCGTGGCTGCTGGCGACACTGTTGTTCGCGAGCATGTTCGTGCTCGTCATCCTCGGGCCGATCGAGGTGCTGCTGCCGTTCATCGCCCAGGACCGGTTCGCCGACGGAGCCCGGGCCTACGGATTCATCCTGGCGTTCTTCGGATTCGGCAGCGCGCTGGGAGCGTTGACGGTGTCCTCACGCCGGATGCCGAGGCGCTACCTGACCACGATGATGCTGATGTGGGGGGTGGGTTCGGTCCCCCTGGTGATCGTCGGCGTCACCTCGTCGTTCCCGTTGATGGCAGCGGCCACGTTCTGCATCGGCGTCACCGACGGGGCCGCGATGGTCATCTGGGGAACGCTGCTACAGCGCCGAGTGCCGACGGAGATGTTGGGCCGGGTGTCGAGCCTGGACTTCTTCGTGTCGCTGGCGTTCATGCCGCTCTCGTTCGCGATCGTCGGCCCGTTGTCGAAAGTGGTCTCGATGGAGTCCATCTTCCTGGTGGCCGGGCTGCTGCCCGCAGTGCTGGCCGCGGTGGCCGTGACAGCGGCACGGATGCCGCGCGACGAGCTGGCGCACCCGCTGCGCTAGGTGAACACCCCCGCCACGGCAGCGGCGATCGCGGCGTCGACCGCACGATGCGCGTCGACGACCGTGAGAGTCCTCGTACTGGTGAGGAATTGGTAATAGAGCGGGGCGGAGACCTGCCGGATGACCGCGGCGGCATCGGTCCCGGCAGGCACCTCGCCCCGCTCCACCGCGTCGGTCACACACCCGGCCCACTCGGCGATCCGCCGGTCGTAGAACACCTGCAGCGCCGCCGCAGTGCGTTGGTCGCACGTCGCCGCGGCGATGGCGGCCTTGAACAACCTGCCTTGGCGGACATCGTTGAGGGTGCGACGTACCAGTGTCGCGTTGGCCCGGAGATCGCCGCGCAGTGAACCGGTGTCGGTCCGTGGCACCGACTGTTCGGCCATGTCGGCCAAGAGGTCTGCCACCAACGCCGGCACCGAACCCCAACGCCGGTACACCGTCGACTTGCCGACGCCGGCCCGTTCGGCGACCGCCGTCAGCTCCAGACCCTCCAGCCCGGCCTCGATGAGTAGGTCGGCCGTCGCGCGCAGCACCGCAGCGCGGACGGCCGCGGTGCGCCCGCCCGGGCGTTCGGCTGCCATTCGGCTCATCTTATTAGGAATATTATCCCGTTAGTTGCGTTTCCTTATCGAGAAGACAATCTCGTTAAGGAGTGGGAATGGAATATCGCAGGGTTGGCGACTCTGAGCTCGTGGTCTCCGAACTGAGCTTCGGCGCAGCGACTTTCGGCGGAACAGGAGAGTTCTTCGGCGCCTGGGGCGACACCGGAGTCGACCAGGCGCGGGCGATGGTCGACCTGAGCCTGGAGGCCGGCATCAATTTGTTCGACACCGCGGACGTGTACTCGGACGGCGCCTCGGAAGAGGTACTCGGCGCAGCGCTACGCGGGCGCCGCGACAGCGTACTGATCTCCACGAAGGCCGCGCTGCCGACCGCCCCCGACGACTGGGGAACGTCGCGGGCACGGCTGCTGCGGGCCGTCGATTCCGCGCTGACACGTCTGCAGACCGACCGCATCGATCTGTTCCAGTTGCACGCGTACGACGCATTCACCCCGATCGATGAGGTACAGCAGGCCCTCGACACACTGGTCGATCAGGGCAAGGTGCGCTACACCGGAGTGTCGAACTTCTCCGGCTGGCAGCTGATGAAGTCCCTGAGCCTCGCCGAAAAGCACCATCGCCCAAGGTATATCGCACACCAGGTGTACTACTCACTGATCGGGCGCGATTACGAATGGGAGCTCATGCCGTTGGCGATGGCCGAAGGGGTCGGCGCATTGGTGTGGAGCCCCTTGGGCTGGGGCCGGCTGACCGGGAAGGTCCGGCGCGGCCGGCCCCTGCCGGAACGCAGCCGACTGCACGCGACCGCCGACGCGGGGCCACCGGTCGACGACGAACTTCTCTACGGTGTCGTCGACGAACTCGACGCGATCGCCGAAGAGACCGGCAGAACCGTGCCACAGGTAGCGCTCAACTGGCTGCTGCGCAGACCCACGGTGTCGTCGGTCATCATCGGGGCCCGTGACGAGCGGCAGTTACGCGACAACCTCGGAGCGGTCGGGTGGGCACTGGATGCCGGCCAGATTGCGCGACTGGACGCCGCAAGCACCCGCGACGCGCCGTATCCCTACTTCCCGTACTTCCGCCAGGACGGGTTCGCGCAGCTCAATCCGCCTCTCGGTGCAACCCGGTGAGGTGCGTGTAGGCCGTGGCGTTGAGCTGGTTGTGGCCGACCTCGTCGTCGTTGAGTTCTCGGCGCACCTTGGCGGGCACACCGGCGACCAGCGAGCGCGGCGGCACCACCATGCCCTGGGGCACCACCGCACCGGCGGCGACCAGTGAGCCGGCGCCGATCACCGCGCCGTTGAGCACCACCGCACCCATCCCGACCAGGCTGTCCTGCTCGACGGTGCAGCCGTGCAGCACCACGTTGTGACCCACCGTCACCCCCGTGGCGATCCGGCACGGGAAACCCGGGTCGACGTGGACGGTCACCCCGTCCTGGATGTTGCTGCCCTCACCGACCTCGATGGGCTCGACCTCGGCGCGCAGCGTGGCGCCGTACCAGACGCTGGCACCGGCGGCCAGCGAAACCTGGCCGATCACACTGGCATTGGGCGCAACCCAGGCGTCCGGGTCGATCTGCGGGGTATGACCGGCGACGGAGACGATCAGCGGCTCTGGCATGCCGGTCATGGTAGACAGCCGACCGGCCGGGTCACGCGCCCTGGTACACCTTGCGGTAGCTCGACGGGGACATCCCGAGCCCGCGCCGCAGATGATGACGCAGGTTGCCCGCGGTGCCCAGACCCGAACGCCTGGCCACCTCGTCGACCGACAGGCCCCCTGATTCCAGCAGCTCGCGGGCCAGATCCAGCCTGCGGCTGCGGATCCAGGTACCCGGAGCCTGCCCGGTCTCCTCACGGAATCGACGGTTGAACGTGCGGGCACTCATGTGGGCATGGGCGGCCAGCCGCGTCACGGTGAGTTCCTCGTCGAGATGCCGCAGCGCCCAGTCTCGTGTGGCCGCGGTCGAGGCGTGATCGGTGACCGTGAATCCGTGGTCGATGAACTGCGCCTGCCCGCCCTCGCGCCACGGTGGCACCACGCAGTAGCGGGCCACCGCGTTCGCCACCTGGGCACCGTGGTCGGAGCGAATGATGTGCAGGCACAAGTCGATTCCGGCAGCCAGGCCGGCCGAGGTCAGCACGTCGCCGTCGTCGACGAACAGGATGTCCTCGTCGAGGTGAACCTCGGGGTGCAACCGGCGCATGTCCGCGGCGAAGCGCCAATGCGTGGTGGCCGGCCGGCCGTCCAGCAGGCCCGCCGCGGCCAGTACGAAAGCCCCGGTGCAGATCGACACCAGCCGGGCGCCGGGGCGGATCCGTGACAGCGCGGCCGCGACGTCGGCGCCCAGCACACCGTCGGCCCGCGCCGGGGCGTACCTGGTACCCGGGATCACCACCGTGTCGGCCGACTCCAGCGCCTCGGCTCCCGCGGCGGGAACCATCGCGAATCCGCTCGTCGACGGCACCGGGTCGGTGGTGAGCCCGCACGTCACGACGTCGTAGAGGGCATTCCCGTCGCCGTCGGAGGCGTTGGAGAACAACAGCGGCGCGATGGTGGCGTCGAAGCCGACCACCGGAGCCAGCAGCAGAACCGCAACACGGTGCACGACGCCAGTGTGGCACGTTTTTGATGATTGCTGTCGTTTATGCCACTGGTCCATCCGGCCGCCCTCGACCACAGTGGTCAGGTGACCTCGCCACCGAACCCGACGCGCATCCGCATCCACTGGGCCTGGGTGGTCGCCGCGGTGAGTTTCGTGGCGATCCTGGGCGCGGCCGGGTTCCGGTCCATTCCGGGCGTGATGATGAATCCGCTGCACCACGAGTTCGGCTGGTCACACGGCACGGTCGGGCTGGCGATGTCGGTCAACATGATGTTGTACGGACTCACCGCGCCGTTCGCCGCGGCGCTCATGGACCGCTTCGGGGTCCGGCCGGTGCTGACCGTGTCGCTGCTGCTGATCTCGACCGGATCGGCATGCAGCATCGCGATGACGGCCAGTTGGCAGCTGGTGCTGCTGTGGGGCGTGCTGGTCGGTATCGGCACCGGGTCGATCTCGATGGGATTCGTGGCGACCATCGCCACCCGTTGGTTCGAACAGCGCCGCGGACTGGTCACCGGTGTGCTCACCGCCGCCAGCGCCACCGGTCAACTGCTGTTCCTGCCGGTCGTCGCGGCCGTCACCACGCAACACGGCTGGCGCTGGGCATCGTTGATCGTCGCGGCGGCCTCGCTGGCCGTCGTGCCCCTCGTCGCGCTGTTCATGCGCAACCGCCCCGCCGATCTCGGCCTTGCGCCGTACGGGGCAACAGAACTCACCCCGCCCGCCCCGGCCCCGGCCCCGGCCGGAAGCTTCAAGGCGGCCTTCGACGGCCTGCGCATCGGCGCACGGACCCGCATGTTCTGGCTGCTGGCGGGGAGCTTCGCGATCTGCGGGATGACCACCAACGGTCTGATCGGGACGCATTTCATCCCGGCCGCCAACGACCACGGCATGCCCACGACAGTCGCCGCGGGGCTGCTCGCCACCATCGGCATCCTCGACGTCGCGGGCACGGTGTTCTCCGGCTGGCTCACCGACCGCGTGGACCCCCGGCTGCTGCTGCTCGTCTACTACGCGGGCCGCGGCCTGTCGCTGATGCTGTTGCCGTCACTGCTCTCCCCGCACGCCGAACCGAGCACCTGGGTGTTCGTCATCTTCTACGGCCTGGACTGGGTGGCGACCGTGCCGCCGACCATCGTGCTGTGCCGCGACTACTTCGGGGATCGTTCGCCAGTGGTGTTCGGCTGGGTGTTCGCCTCCCACCAGGTCGGTGCGGCCATCGCCGCCGCTGGCGCCGGGTGGCTGCGGGATCTCAACGGCAATTACGACCTGGCCTTCCAGCTGGCCGCCGGGCTGTGTTTCGTCGCCGCACTGTTATGCCTCAGTATCCGAAAAACCCAGGTCACAAGCTCCGAGCCGGATCGAGTGGACACTTCGGCTTTGCCGTAACCGCTTCGTTACGCATACCATCCGATGCGGCGCCGCGGGGAACGCTGAGGTTGTTGTGTACGCGGTTGCTCGCCATCGTCGCGCCGAGAGCCGTGTAACGCGTCACCGGCAGCCGACGACTACAGGCTAGGCATGAGCGGGAGGAAAGACCCACCGATGAAGACTCGCACCAAGACTCTGGGCGTTGCTGCGGCAGTCGCCGCGATCACGGCGTCGCTGCCGTTGGCAGTTACCGCCTACGCCGACCCGGCGCCGACGACGACCACGGCCCCAGTCGTGGAGATCCCCGACCCGCAGGGCTCCGGCTGCGACAACTTCAAGAAGGCCATGCCGGACTGGAAGAGCCTCGCGGATCTGCCGGCAGGCAAGGTTCTGGCCAGCATCCCGGACATCAGCACCTTCAACGCCGCGCTGTCGGGCGGGCTGAACCCGAGCGTCAACATCGTGCCGGTGCTCGACAACGGCCCGTACGTGATCTTCGCGCCGACCAATGACGCCTTCGCCGCCCTGGAGCCGGGCAAGCTCGACGCGCTCAAGGCCGATCCGGCCGCGCTCACGAGCCTGGACTACTACCACGCGTTCCTCGGTCTGCTCGGCCCCGATGACGTCAAGGGCCAGCGGCCCACCCAGCAGGGCGCCGAGGTCAAGGTGACCGGCAAGGGCGGCGACATCAAGGTCAACGACACCGCCAAGCTGGTCTGCGGTCCGATCCAGGCGCAGAACGCCCGGATCTACCTGATCGATACCGTGCTCGATCCCAACGCCCCGCCGGAGGCCCTGGTGCCGACGGTCACCGGCACCGCCGCCACGACCACCACCAAGGCACCGGAGTCGGCGACCCCGGCTGCCGACGCGCCGATCGGCTGATCTTTTTCTCTGCGCGCGGACTCTCCGCGAGCAGACACAAAACTGCCCCTTTTCGCGTGAAAAGGGGCAGTTTTGTGTCTGCTCGCCGGACATCAGGCGGCACGTTCAAGGTGACTCCCGATTCGGGCGCACAGTTCAGCGGGATACCGTCGGACATCATCAACCACGGCCGGCACGCTGATCCAGCCGATCTCCTGCAAGCGGGCAGATTTCATCCGGTCATGCTTGACCGCAACAGGATTCGCGTGCCAATCCATGCTGTCGTATTCGGCCGCCACCCGGCACTCAGGCCAGGCGAAATCCACGCGCCACAGTTGTCCGTGTCGGTCCACGATCTCGTACTGCAGTTCTGGCGTGGGTAAGCCCCAATCGATGAAGACCAACCTCATCTCAGATTCCATCGGCGATTCGGCCCTGCCGTCAGCGTGAGGCAACAGTTCACGCACCTTCACCACGCCGCGGCGGCCCCGCTGTCCCTTGAGCGCTTCCTCGAGTTCGACTGCAGCGCAGGTGCCGCTGCGCAGCGCGGCGTCAAGCGTGGCCAACGCGCGTGGACGCCGCAACGTTCGCGCCAACTCGATGGCAGTCCAAGCCGGCGCGGTTAGCAACCGACCATCGACTTTCTTGAGCGGAGCGCCAATTCGTTGATGCACCATGATGTCTGGCGATGACCTCATGCGTACCCCCGGGTCGAGAACGTGGGTCCGAACCGTGTTCTCGGTGTCAAAGCCGTAGAACTGAGCGGCCGTTCCCAGACAGCCCACAATCGGGGTCTCCGACATCAGGTCAAGTCCACAGAGCCGACGAAATGTATCTGGCGGGCCCAATGAATAGACGCCGTGCCACAACCGGACGATCTCACCGTCGCGAACCCGCCGTGCGAGTGTCCGGTACGTCATGGCGGCCAACAGTTGGTTCGTGGTCGCGACGCCGTGGTTGAGAGCGAACACTTCGTCGAGCGTCATGCCGGTGATTGTTTGCGGACAATTCCGCAGCCGCCACCAACTGGCAGCCAGCCCTGTGGATAACCCCGCGAGCAGACGCAAAACTGCCCCTTTTCGCGTGAAAAGGGGCAGTTTTGTGTCTGCTCGCGGGAAGGCGGTCGTGAAGTTAGACGCCCAGCTCGCGGCCGATGATCTCCTTCATGATCTCGGTGGTGCCACCGAAGATCGTCTGGATCCGTCCGTCCACGTAGGCGCGGGCAACCCGGTACTCCATCATGTAGCCGTAACCGCCGTGCAGCTGCACACACTGGTCGACGACCTTCTTGGCGACCTCGGTGGCCCACCACTTGGCCTTGGCCGCCTCGACCGCGGTCAGCTCACCGTCGACCACACCCTGCAGGCAGCGGTCGAGGTAGTTCTCGGTGACCTCCAGCTCGGTCTCCATCTCGGCGAGCAGGAACCGGTTGTGCTGGAAGCTGCCGATCGGCTGGCCGAAGGCCTTGCGGTCCTTGGCGTACTGCAGCGTCTCCTGGAAGACCGCACGGGCACCGTAGATCGCCGAGATGGCGATACCGAGCCGCTCCGAGGGCAGGTTGGTCATCAGGTGGTAGAAACCGCGACCTTCCTTGCCCAGCAGGTTGGCGTTCGGTACCCGCACGTTCTCGAAGTGCAGCTCTGAGGTGTCCTGACTGTGCAGGCCCATCTTGTCGAGCTTGCGGCCGCGGGTGAAGCCCTCCATGCCCCGCTCCACCACGAACAGTGTGAAGCCCTTGTGACCGGCCTCGGGGTCGGTGCGGGCGACCACGACACACAGGTCGCAGTTGATGCCCGACGAGATGAACGTCTTGGAGCCGTTGATGATCCAGTCATCCCCGTCGCGCACCGCCGAGGTCCGGATGCCCGCCAGGTCGCTGCCGGCGCCCGGCTCGGTCATCGCGATCGCGATGATCAGCTCGCCGGTGGTGATGCCGGGCATCCAGCGCTGCTTCTGCTCGTCGTTGGCCAGCTCCTTGAAGTACGGGCCGACGACGTCGTTGTGCAGGCTCAGCGCCGGGCCGTGCACGCCGGCCTTGGCGATCTCCTCATCGATGATGGCGTTGAACCGGAAGTCATCCGAGCCGCCGCCGCCGAACTCCTCCGGCATGTTGAAGCCGATGAGGCCGTACTTGCCGGCAGCGGTGTAGGCCGACCGGTCGACGATGCGCTCGGTCTCCCACTTCTCAGCATTCGGCACGAGCTCGCGCTCGATGTACTCCTTGACCGTCTCGCGGAAGGCCTCGTGTTCTGCAGTAAAGATCTGTCGCTTCATGGCTTACTTTGCCTTCCAAACCGGTTCGCGCTTCTGGGCGAAGGCCAGCGGCCCTTCCTTGGCGTCCTCGGTCCGCAGCAGGGTGCTGAACTCGCGGTTGGTGCGCTTCCAGCCGTCCTTGTCGCCGGTGATGACGCCCTCGTCGACCCCGTAGGCGACGCGCTTGCTGGCCTGCACGGCCAACGGCGCGTTGCCCGTGATCCGTTCGGCCAGCTTGAGCGCGGCGTCGACGACGGTGCCGTCGGGCACGACCTGGTTGATCAGGCCCCAACGCAGTGCGTCGGCGGACGACATCGGCTCACCGGTGAACAGCAACTCGTTGGCCACCTTGCGGGGCAGCTGCTCGGCGATGCGGAAGACGCCGCCGGCACCGGCGATCAGACCCCGCTTCACCTCGGGCAGACCGAATTTGGCGTTTTCCTCGGCGACGATCAGATCACTGGCCAGGGCGAGTTCGGTGCCGCCGCCCAGGGCGGTGCCGTTGACCGCGGCGATCGTCGGCTTATCGATGAAATGGCTGACATAGCCGGCGAATCCGTATTCCGGATGCTCGGGGTGAAAGAGGTTCTCGCCCCGCGAGATCGCCTTCAGGTCGGCGCCTGCGCAGAACGACTTGTCGCCCGATCCGGTGATCACGACAGCGCGGATCTCCGGATCGTTCTGGGCCTGCTCAAGCGCATCGCCGACGGCGACGCTGACCGAGCCGTTGATCGCGTTGCGCGCCTCGGGCCGGTTGATGGTGATGAGCAGGACGTTGCCGCGCTTCTCTACGAGGGCGCCAGGCTGGGTGTCGGTCACAGGAGCTCCAGGATGGTTGCGTTGGCCTGGCCGCCACCTTCACACATGGTCTGCAGGCCGTACTGAATGTTGTTGTCCCGCATGTGGTACAGCAGGGTGGTCAGGATACGGGCACCGGAGCCGCCGAGCGGGTGACCCAGAGCGATGGCACCGCCGTTGGGGTTGAGCCGGCTCTCGTCGGCGCCGATGTCCTTGAGCCAGGCCATCGGAACCGGGGCGAACGCCTCGTTGACCTCGAACGCGCCGATCTGGTCGACCGTCAGGCCGGACTTGGCCAGCGCCTTCTGGGTGGCCGGGATCGGTGCGGTCAGCATGATGACCGGGTCGGCACCGGCGAGCACCGCGGTGTGCACCTTGGCAAGCGGCTTGAGCCCCAGGTCTTTTGCCTTCTCCGCCGACATGACCAGCAGTGCTGCCGAGCCGTCGGAGATCTGGCTGGAGTTACCGGCGTGGATCACACCGTCCTCCTTGAAGGCCGGCTTGATGGCGGCCATGGACTCGACCGTGCCACCGCGACGGATGCCGCCGTCTTCCAGAACGACGTTGCCATCCTGGTCCTTGATCCCGACGATCTGGTCCTTGAACGCACCGGCATCCTGTGCGGCAGCGGCCTTCTCGTGCGACCGCAGGGAGAACTCGTCGAGCTGGGTGCGCGACAGGCCCCACTGCTCGGCGATCATCTCGGCACCGACACCCTGGTTGGGGGTCTTGTTGTCGTAGCGCTCCCGGAACGCCTCCGGGTAGGGGTGTCCGCCGCTGGCCAGCGAGGATCCCATCGGGGTGCGCGACATCGACTCGACACCACCGGCGACGACGACGTCGTAGTGCCCGGCGATCACACCGGCGACCGCGAAGTGCAGGGACTGCTGACTGGAACCGCACTGACGGTCGACCGTGACACCGGGAACGGTCTCGGGCCACCCGGCGGTCAGCAGTGCGGTGCGGGCGATGTCGAGCGCCTGCTCACCGGCCTGCATGACGCAGCCCCAGATGACGTCGTCGACGAGGGCGGGGTCGATCCCGGCGCGCTGCACGAGGCCGTTGAGCACCTGCGCCGACAGCTCCGCCGGATGCACACCAGAGAGGGCGCCGTTGCGCTTCCCGACAGGTGACCGGACAGCCTCGACGATGACGGCTTCAGCCATGACTTCTCCTTTGAAGAGTGGGTGGCGCGACCCCAGTGGAGCTCAACGGGGCGCTCGAGGTGAAAATAGACCAGTAGGTTTACTAGGTCAACCTACTGGTTGGCCGGTCGCTGCCCCTCCACGCCCTTGCAAGATGGGCAGCGGCCCCTCCGGGGGGTTCGGAGCATATCCACCCATAAGCACCGCCGGATGAATGTTGAATCCCTCTGCCATCTGCTCGATTTCGGCGACTTTCCATTCCGTCTCGCCACGCAACCTCGAACTGACGGCGGGCTGGGTAATACCTAGCCATTCGGCCAGGTCTTTCTGTGTCACGCGGTAGCGGCCAAGCAGTGCGCGCACCTCATAGCTCACGGTCTCCACCAGGGTGCGACCGAGCCGCTCGGGGAACTGAATCACGGTGGTCATGGCCTGGACAATACGCGCTAGCCCAATGCCCTACAAGGTGACCTACTAGATACAACACGCCGGATTATGGCCAGTGGTTGAACCAATATCAGATTTTCTGCTAGAACTTGCCCATGGCTGCTACCCCGAGCGCGATCGCCGGTGCGAACGTCAGGGCCGAGATGGCCCGACGTGGCATTTCACAAACCCTGGTAGGAGACAGGCTCAGCCTGTCTCAGCCCGCGATCAGCGCTCGACTACGCGGTCAGACCCCCTTTGATCTCAACGAACTCGTGGCGATCGCGGAGTTTCTCGAGGTCCCGGTTGCCGCCCTCATCGGCGATAAGGCGGCCTCGTGATGGCGCCCCGACTTGATCCCACCGCTCGCACGACGTCCCTTCCGACGTGCCCTCTTCCGTTTCATCACGCGCGCCGGCGTGTTCAGTTCCACCGCTGGGACACCGAGCTGGCCGCGATGGTCACCGTCACCGGTGTGGTGGTGGATCACTGGGACCGCCAGCTGCGCATCCGCACCGACGACGGCTCCGAGGTGGTCACCAGCTGCGGCCACGTGATCGCTGAAGAGGTGACGGTCGCGTGAAGGCCGCGCCCGCGTTCCGGTCCGTGTGTCAGCTGACCGGCCAAACGGCCGATCGGCCCACGAAGTACTTCGAACTACTCAAGGGCCTCTCCGCAGCCGATGAACTTCGGAGCGTGCTGGCCAGCGACGACATCGCACAGCTGCGGCGAGAAAACGAAGCGCTGCGGCGCAGTCGAAATGAGTGGGCTGATCTGGCCCGGCTCTTGGTCGACCGCATCGACGAACTCACCAAGCAGGAGGCGTCGTGATTATCAAGCTCATCCTGGCTGCGCTCACCGGTCGTTGCGATCGTCAATCGCGCCGCAACGCCCTCGGGCGCGACGAGGAGCCCGAATTCATCGATCTTGACGACTACCTCGACACCGTCACCGAAGCGGAATTGAGGCGGCAGCAAGCCGCTTTCGCATCTGGCATGCTTTCGCCCGCGCTGGCGGCGGTTGCGGGCGATGCCCCCGGGGAGGAGAGCGGCGACCCCCTTGCGCCGCCCTCCCCGGGGGAACCCAACCTCGCATTCCCTGACGAGTCCGAGATCCACTTGTGGCCCGACTCGCTGGTTCTCACGCACGCGGCGAACTGTCTGCCCTGGCCGGGGAATGCGCGCCTGGTCGGTGAACTCCGCGACCGTGCCGCCCAGTTCGAGGCTGCCGAATCCGAGCCGGATGAGCCGGT
This sequence comes from Mycobacterium sp. NPDC004974, assembly GCF_053600815.1. NCBI lineage: Bacteria > Bacillati > Actinomycetota > Actinomycetes > Mycobacteriales > Mycobacteriaceae > Mycobacterium > Mycobacterium sp. NPDC004974. The sequence goes on from NZ_JBSGAQ010000003.1 coordinate 300,877, forward strand.
CCGCGAGGACGATCTGGCCGCGCACATCACGGCGACGCTCGACGACATTCCAAGGTTCGACATCTCCAGCGAACTCGCCAGTTCACTGCTGGCCGACTACCGCATCACCAAAAAGTAAGTGGCTCACCCGGTGTGGGCCGGGTGAGCCGTCGACAACAGGAAAACGAGGTTCCCGATGTCTGTTCAGAGAGTACCCATCCACCGGCGCACAGTGCACAAACGGACGGTTCGGCGATTCCTCGCCGCGATGTCCGCTGGTGTCGTCCTGTCCACCGGCGCGCTGTACGCCGCCACGGCGCCAGCCAAGGCCGCCCCCGGCATCGGTTGCGAGACCATCCGGTGGGGTCTGTTCGGCAGCCAACGCCGCACCGTGTGTGACACCCCGCGCCGCCCCGACGGGTCGTGGACCCGCGAGCGCGAGATGTGGGTCCCGGCCGGATGGGTGTCGGGCTACTGCTCCGGTAGCTACTGGGTGAGCTGCTCGCAGGGCTACTACCGCGAGCGCGGCACCGTCGCCTACGAGGCGTACGTGGTCACCGACGCGACGGTCCTGCCGGATGAACCCGGTTGGCTGCCAACAGGATCGGTGACAATCCGATGAAAGTTCTTGTGCACCTGCCCGAAGGCGCCGTGCCCGGCCTGTATGCCGTCTCGGTCGAGATGCCAGCAGTGCCACGTGTAGGCGATTTGCTGGGCCTTTCTCAGATGGACGAGTGGCTCGTTGTCGAGTCGGTGCGCTGGGAGATCTACACGACCGCGCCAATCGCCGTGGCCGCCGAGCCAGATGTGTTCTGCGCCTATCCCACGGAGGCGCCAGCATGATCGCCCACCTGCTCACCTGCCCGGCGTGTGGCCTGTTCGGGATCCGTGGCCGGCGCCGCAACCGCCGAGCCGAGGATGCCGCGCTGGTCCGGTTCCACGCGCAGCTGGCCGCCGAGGTCCGTGCCGAACGCCATGGACCTCGCATCACCCTGTTCGACGGCGAGGGTCGCAAGATCGCCGGGCCGATCACCGAGCGCGACCTGGCCGCGATCGGTGTCGAGTTGGTGCCCGCATGACGCCGCGTCTGCTCACCTATATCGCCGCTGTCGCACTGGGTTTCGCGCTCGCGTCACTCGTCGTCGGCACACCCGCTATGTTCGGCACCTCTCTGGCTGCCTCGATGGCTCTGGGTATCGCCGCTGACATTTCGGCGGTGCGGCGATGAAATGCGTTGACCTGACCGAGGATCAGCGCTGGCTGCTGTTCGTGACCTCGCCCGGTCGGATCGAGATCGTGCTGATCGACCCCGATTACGGAATCCCGCTACTCAAGGGAGGGTGCGGTTCGGGGGCGTGGCCAGCTGGGCGGAAGCTGATTCCCGAATGGCTGCGGTCATACCAGGTAACCCGCTCAGGCATCGAGGGCGGGCAACTCGGCCAACCACCGCACACCAGGGTCACATGGTCGCAACTCTCCCGCTTCGCGCACGAGCTGCCCGTGCATCTGCGGGCCGTACTGATGAACGCCCGCAAGGCTGATCGAAACAACTGTCGCGAGGCGCTGCTCACCGTCCTGGGCCTGGCCGAGGACGCGCCGCGACAGCTCGACCTGTTCGCCGGTGCGTCATGACCGTCACCCAGCTATCGCTGCTGCCGGTGTGTGCGGCCCCCGGTTGCCAACAGTTCACCGACGAACCCGGGACGCCGTGCGCTGACTGTGTGGCGGCGTTCGGGCCGATGCTGCGGCCGGGTCGGCCGATGTCCGAATCAGAAATCGCCAATCGCGACGAAGGCACACGGCTCGCGTACCGAACCGCACGCCTGCGAGGTGTTCTATGACCGTCGCCGGGAACCGCATCCCGCTGCTGGATGACTGCGAGTTCTACACCACCGCCACCACCGACGGCGACGGGTTCATTGGTCGCGTAAAGGAATTCCCCGACCTGCGCACCCGGCCGCACCAACGCGGCCTCGACGCGCTCGACGACATCATGACCCGCACCGCCGCCAAGCTCGCCCAACTCAACGCCGCCGCCGCCCGCCAGAACCCGAAAAGATAGAGGGGAACCCACACCCATGTCACGCGCAGAAAACCCGACCCTGCGGGAGCTGGAGTACGACGCCAGCGCAACCGGCGAAATCCACTCCATCACCACCGATTCCATCGAAATCCGGGGAATCTTCACCCCCGGTCAATCGCTGGTGCTACGCCCTGGCGCCAAGGTGTTTATCCTCACCGCCGACGACGCACTGAGGGTGCTTGCCGCCCATGCCGACGCAGCTGTCGACGACGTGATGGCCGATCACCGTGCAGAGGCCAGAAAGGCTGCAGAGGCCAAGAAAGCGGCGAGCGGGCAATGAAGTTCACCATCGACACCGACGTTCTCGCTGAGACCATCACGGCAGCAATCAGTTCCGTGCCCGCCCGCCCGACGCAACCCGTCCTCGGCGGCGTCCTCATCGAAGCGCAGATCGGCGCGGTCACCATGTCCAGCTTCAACTACGACCGCGCCACCAGGCGTACCACGCCCGCCGACATCGGCGAGGCTGACACGGCTCTTGTGTCAGGACGACTGCTCTCTGCTGTCGGCGGGAACCTGCCGCGCGGCAAAGACGCCACGATCGATGTCAGCGGGTCGGAAATGGTCATCATGGCCGGGCGAACCGCGTTCCGGCTGCCGCTGCTGCACGCCGAGGACTACCCGACCCTGCCGATCATGGACCCCGAAGCCGACGGCATCGGCAGCACCGACGGCGACACCTTCACCGACGCTATCCAGGTCATCGGCGAACTGGCCTCCAAAGAGGAACAACCCGCGAGCCTCACCGGAGTTCACCTGAGCTTCGGGCCAGATGGACTGTGGCTGTCGGCGACCGACCGCTACATCATCGGCCGACGCCGCCTGGATTGGACTGGCACGACCGCCGCGCAGATCCTTGTCCCGGCCGCTGACTTACTGGCCACCATCAAGGCCGTCGCGGGTCCCACCGCTGAGAACGTCGAAATCCTGCTGCGCAACGAGTCGATGCTGGGCCTTCGGACTTCGGCCACCACGGTCATGACCAGCTGCCTGGCCGAGGACTTCCCCGACATCGGCCGAATCCTCAAGCCAGCCGTTTACACCTCGGCGTCCACCGTATCGACGGCTGAACTCGCCTTCATGCTGCGCCGCGCCTCGTCGATCGCCGACGACGGCAACGCCCAGGTCGACATTGAGGCCGATGCCGGCGGACTGTCGGTCACCACCACCCAAAGCTCCACCGGCAAAGTCAACGACAGCATCGCTGCCATTCACCAAGGCGACTACCGCCGCGTCGCCCTCTCGGCCCGCCGCCTGCACAGTGCCCTGTCCGTGGTCGACAACCCCGAAGTGACCCTCGGATTCCGCCAGACCGGCCACCTCGTCGGTATCCACCCCGGCCCGCTGGAACGCACCGCCGACCCGATCGACCTCATGGCGTGCGACAACTTCTCGCTCTTGATCGGGATCTCAGGGAGGAACTGATGACCATGATGACCACCGCCGCGCAGCCCGCCGATCGCATCGGCGCTACTCGATTCTTCTGGGCCTGGCTCATCGGCTCGGCCGCGTTCTCGATGCTGGGCGTCGTCACGCACGCCCAGCTCGGCAGTGCGCGCTCACCACTGATCGCCTCCGTGCTCGCCTTCGTGATCGTCGTGGTCCAGCTGTGCGCCACCTACGGCGTGCACGCCTTGGTCCAGGCGCGCATCGTCGGCATGGCATACCGCTGCGCGCTGGCCATCGCAATCGCCATCGCGGTCGGCGCGTTCGTGCTCAACTTCGTGGCGCTGCGCGACCTGGTGATCATCTGGGCGGACACGGCGCCCGTCATCGCGTGGATCGTCCCCCTGATCGTCGACCTCGGCATGACGGCCAGCACCATGGCGCTGCTCGCGCTGACCAACGCGCAACGCGCCGAGCAGCTGCACGCCACCCGTCCTGTCGCTGCGCACCCTGACGCGCAACCCGCGCCCTCGGTGCACGTCGAAGTGCACAACACTCTGCGCGCCGAAGCGCACGCCGCGCACGTTGACGCGCAACCCGCACAAGACGCCGCGCACCTGGAAATCGCGCAACGCATCGTCGCGCAGGGCGTGACGCGCATCGCGCCCGAGCGGGTCGCCAACGTGCTCGCGGTCTACGCGCAGACCGCCGCAACGCCGAGCATCATCGCCCGCAAAACCGGGGTCCACCACGAGACCGTCGAACGCATCCTGGACGCGGCATGACCGCGCTGGTGCGGGCCTTCGGCCCCGAGCTTCGCTACCGCCTGGCGCTGCTGCACCTGTGGCAGCTCGCTCTCGTCGTCTTCTGGCTGACCGGGGCCGCGTCATGACAGTGGACCGAGTACTGGGCGCACGCACCCGAGCTGGGCTGTCGCCCACCCCGCCGTGCTCCACGTGCGGCCGCAGCGCCGTCGGGTATCGCTCCTGGCCCGACGGAACCTGTGTCGCATGGTGCGCAGAGCACGACGACCAGCCGCAGCAAGCCTCCTTGATCGAGGGAACGGCGGTCGCGGCCCGCCGGGGTGCACATGGCGCCTAACGCACCGCGCCCCCTCGTGCGCCGCATGTTCGCCCTCTTCCGCGAGGGCGGCGTAGAGCAGCGCCCCGACCGCCTCGCCGTCTCGTCATACGTCACCTGGCGTCCCATCGCATCGACCGACGACCTAGCCGAAGTCGATATCCGCGCCATCGTCGCGGCGCTGGAGTACTGGCTGATCCTCGGCGAACTCACGTACCGGTGCCGACGCATCGCCGAAAAAATGCAGGAGGTTCCCGCGTGACCCATCGCCCGCAACTCAGGCTCGCTGACGACGACATGGCCGCCGGTGTGGCAGCTTTTCGGGCCGCGTTCCCAAAGTACGGTGCCGCCCAGATCCTCGACCACGCGCCCAGGGTCGTGACCGAAATCGTGGCCGCCATCAACGAACAGCGCGGCGGCGACCCGCTCGGCACCGTGCGCCGGTCATCGGCCGGCGCGTACGCCATCCGCGTGCGCGAGGCCGGGGGCGTCTACTGCTGGCGTCTGGTGCACCCCAACGGCTCCGTCGACGTCTTTGACGGCGACCTGAACCCCGAAGTCTGGCAACTCGTACCCCGCACAGGCGGCGGTTCGTAGATGCTGACATTCGAGGATCGGCGCCGCTGGACCAAGCTCGTGCTTCGCATGCCGAGCACTGAGCTGTCGGCGGCCAATAAGACGGTCCTGCTGGCCCTGGAAAGCTACGCGGACTACCGCGACGGCACCGGGGCTCACCCCGGCGAACAGAACCTCTCCGAGGCCGCAGGAGTCGACGTGCGGACCGTTCGGCGGGCACTTGCGGCCGGGCGGAACCTGGGGCTGATCTTGCAGACCGCGGCGGCAAATCCGAAGGCGGGCAAGGCAGCCGAATACAGCATCACTTTGCCCGGTCCCGACGGCATTTCTACAGGACACCCCAGTCCTATGGATAACTCCACCACAGGACACCCCAGTCCTGTGAACAACTCCACCGCAGGACACGGGAGTCCTGTTGAAACTGTCCACCACCGGACAGGAATGTCATTTCAACCGGACACTGGTGTCCTCCCACCTAAGCCCTACACCAATAACCAAGGGGGGTTACGTAACTCGGGTACGTCACCAGCGCCGGTCGAACTGCCCCAAACCCCCCAGGCTCCATCGCGGTATTGCGAACGGCACCCCCAGGGAACCCCAGGCGGCTGCTGGGGCTGCAAGCGGGCAAACGACGCGTTCAAGGTCTGGCAGGCCGAGCAGGCCGTGATCGACGTTGCGATTGCCGACGCTGCCCGCCACGAGCATGAGCAGCTGCGCCTCGGCTGCCCTCGCTGCGGGGGCACCAGCTGGATCACCGACGACCAGGGCGAACCCGTCGAGAAATGCGATCACAAGACGCCGCCACGAGGCCGTCGGGGGCTCGCGCTGGTGCCGCCCCTGCCCGACGCCCTCGAAAACGTGAGGGCGGCCCAATGAGCGCCCACTACGACGCCGACCAGGACGACGACGCCGACCGCTACGTCCGAGGCCCTCGACGACGCCGCCGCTCCACCGGCCCCGTCTTCGACGCCTACGCCAACGGCCCCAGCAGCCGGCACTGCCCCAACTGCCAAGCCGAGCCCGGCAAGTATTGCCACCACCCTGACGGTTCCGTATCCACAATCCCTTGCCTGCAACGACTCTCGGAGAGGCCTCGATGACCGTGACGGACGTGACCCAGCCCGGACCGCGACCAGCCCGCAAAGCGGAACTGTTCTTCGCAATCAACGACCTCCGTGCAGCTGTGGACCGGATGATCAAGCCCACGACGAGCTACATCAACAACCAGTACATCGAGGTTCCCAGCCTCTACGGGCAGATGGTCGCCGCTCTGGCCGGCGAACAGGGCGCTGGGACAAGCGGGATCGCCAAGTCCCGGCCCCCGTTCTGGTGTGACGCCGCCGAGAAGAAATTCGAATTCGACCTACTCGTCGAATTCAACCTGCCCAACTGCAACGGAGTCCACACCATCACAGCCCGGCTAAGGGCACTGGCGGAACACAACTGGACCGTCGAACAGTCTCGCCAAGTGCGCCGAATCACCGGCATCCTCAACGCCTGGGCTGATGACTTCGACGCCCTGCTCAACCACCGCCACGTCCTGCACATCAACGCGGCATGCCCGGCCTGCGACACCGCAACCGTGCACCGCTACAACAAATCCGGCGAACTCGTCCGCGACACCGCCATCATCGCCACCGAGTACGGCGCCGTCTGCCAAGAATGCGGCCACAGTTGGGGCCCAGAGCAATTCGTGAAACTGGCCAAGCAACTCGGCTCACTCCCCAAGGGAGTACTCGAATAAGCCAGATACCTGACGTAGTGACCAATTATCGGCGATAGGAGAACCATGACCATCTACTGCTACGACACTGAGTTCCTGGAGGACGGCAGCACCATCGAGTTGATCTCGATTGGGATCGTCTGTGAGGACGGCCGCGAATACTACGCCGTCAACAGCGATCTGCCGATCGACCTGATCCGCAAGGACACCTGGCTCATGACGAATGTCGTGCCGCACCTGCCCATCACTGGACGTGAGAGTCTCAACGCCTGGCTCAAGCACCCCAGGAACTCCTACCCGCAGCCCAGCGTGAGTCTTGTCGACGTCGACCGAAAAGACTCAGATGTCAAGCCGAAGTGGGTGATTGCCAACGAGGTCCGCGACTTCATGCTGGCTGGAGTCGATACCAGCCCGGTCGGCATCTCGCTCTACCTGCCCGAGCTGTGGGCCTACTACGCGGCGTACGACCACGTCGCGCTGGCCCAGCTCTGGGGTCGGATGATCAACCTGCCCAAGGGTATCCCGATGTTCACGCACGACCTCAAGCAGGAGATGGACCGACTCGGCATCGCCAGCGATGAGTTTCCGCGACCGGCCGACGACGCACACGACGCACTTGCAGACGCAGAGTGGAACTGGTCGGTGCTCAGCAGGATCCACCCCCGGCAGATCGTCGGGTGCAACCATGTTGCCGAGCACCGTCGAGTGTGCCTGTCCGAGCACGCCGCAGAGACATCCGAGTAGGGGACGGCTGAAAGATGGACAACACGGTCGGCGAATGCTGGATCAAGAAGTACCGCAACAGCATCACCGGACAAGACGAACTACGCATCACCCGAGCGGATCCGCACGTGCTCATCGCGGACAGCATCCTGCGGGCCGCGTTCTGCGAGGTGGACCACCCGGAGATCACGATCCGCAAACCGTCCGAGGGGCACGGTTCCACCGGGCACTCGGTTGGGCGATACGGCTGCCGTTCACCCCTCGGCCGGATCTGCTTCTACGACTCACTGGTGACCATCACGGGGACCAACATCGCGGTGACCTACCGCATCGGCGACTACGACCCAACCCCCGACGGTTGGGCAGCGACGCTGCAGCCACGGCGAACGCCCGGGCAACTGACGTAAGGGGGAGAGAGCATGGATCTAGCTGAACTCGAAGAGCAAGTCGGCCTCAAGTGGGCGCGCTGCGCAGCTGCCAGAGTCGAAGGCCAGTGGGCGCTGAACGATGCGCCGTTCGACACCTCCGGCTGGCTGGGCCTGACGACGGGTGAAGACGAACTGCCGGAGCTGATGCAGGAAGTTCCGCAGTTCCCTCGCGAACAATGGGCGAGCTACCCCAACGCGCGCACTGCCGTGCTCGTCGCCTGCGACAAGCTGCTCGACCGCGGCGACAAACTCAGCGACGCCGATTGGTTCACGGTGTGCTTGGCGATGACATACGGCGGCAAGACGAGGCTGTCGTGACACGCCGACGCACGCGAACCTCCGCAAGTCCCGACCTATCCTCGGGCACACTGACCCGCGTCGGTGAGTCATGCCCGAAACTAGGTAGCAACCAATGACCTGGGGCCAAGGCTCCACCATCCCGAACCGCATCAAGAATCAGGTTCGGATGCGCGACAAGGTCTGCCAACTCCAGTACCCCGGCATCTGCACCGGACGTATCGACGAGTTCGACCACATCAAAGGCCTCGCCGATCAAGGCCTACAACGCACACCAGTGCGATCAGCTCGCGAAGTCCAAGGCGTATGCACCCCATGCCATGGCGAGAAGACCAAAGGCCAACAGCAGGCCGGCCGCGAGCGGGCCAAAGCTCAACGAGGATCGCTGTCCAAGCGATACCGCGATCGAGAACCACACCCAGGAGCACTCTGATGACCTTCCACACCCCGAACACAACCGCCGACCTCGAGCATCGGTTCGCCTTCCACCCGGCAACCACCGAGGAGAAGCGCGCCGAACACGGCAGCGTTCGTGCGGCGTGCAAGGAGCTGGCGCACAAGTTTGACCGGGACCTGCCACCTGGACGGGAGAAGGCGTTAGCCGCCACCAAACTCGAAGAGGCCATGTTCTGGGCCAACGCGGCGATCGCCCGGACGGTCGACTGATGGCATCCATGCCCGAGGCCGCAACGGTAAGGGTCAAGGTCGAACCCGACCTGTCCGACTTCGAAGCCAAGCTCGGCGGCATCGCGATGATCGTCCTGACCCACCCGGAGGGCGACGGCCCGGCCGAGGGCCGCAAGTACTCCGGGCGAGTGTTCGTGGACGCCGGGCGAATCCAGTCGATCGAAGAGGTTCTGGTCGATGGCGAGACGCCAGTCTCATTCCTGACCCTGCGCGACGGGATCGCCATTCGCGTGAGCGAGACGCCTGAGCAGATCACCGCGCTGATGTCGCAGGCGTTGCGCGGCATCGTCGTTGCCTCAGGACTCTGATGCCAGCGGCGATGCTCTGCACACCCCCTCCCCGTTGACCCGGGTACGTGCGAACTTCGCCCGAAACGCCTTAGCACCTTCGATCCTGCGTGCGCAGTTTGGCCGATTTTTGAACCGGCGCAACAGTGATTCGTCGAAGGTGAAATCGACCCCCGGCGAAAAACTGCCCCGCACAGGGGCTCTCAGCGCCAATACCGCACAGCCAAGGGCTGCAACGATTTCGCCCCTGGGGAGTCCCCGGGGAGCTGAGAGGTTCCAAGGAGGACCGCAAACATGGCTGATACGACGACCCCAGCTAAGAAACCGCCCCCGCCGCCGCCAGGCCTGGCCAAGGACGGCCGCAAGGACGGCCCCGGCCGCACCCTGTGGAAGCAGATCGTCACCTCCGGTCGCTACGTGCTGCGGCCCGACGAGCTGCGCACGCTGGAAGACGCCTGTAAGACCGCCGATCTCATCGCCGAACTCGAAAAAGAGGCCGAGGGCCGTCCTCGGACGGTGCGCGGCTCGACGGGCCAGCCGGTCATCAACCCGCTTCTGGCCGAGGCGCGCCAATGCCGCCTCGCGCTCAATCAGCTACTCAAGCAGCTCAAGCTGCCCGACGACGACGGAGGCACTGTGTCGATCAACCAGCAGCGCGGCGCCGCTGAATCCCGCTGGGGCAAAACCGGATGAGCGTCACCGCTGTCGTTGCGCGGCCGAGCTGGGCCAGCGGCGTCGCCGAGGTCGTGCGCCGCGTTCCGCGTGGCGTCATCATCCGCTGCCCGCACTGCGGCGGCCGGCACAAGCACGGCTTGGGCGTGCTCGGCTCGCGTTCGATCGCGGCGGGCTGCCACGCGGGCCCGGGGCGGCTGCGCGAATACCGCGTCGTCGACACGGGTGTGGCCAAATGAGCGCACCCGGGGTCACTGCCGTCGTCGCGCAGACCAAGGATCTCGCGCGACTGCTCGCCGACGCGCTTGGCGTTGACCGTCGCTGGGCATTCGGGGCGACAGCCAACCCGGCGACGTTCGAGGGTCTGCGCGCGAGCCGAGTACTCATCGAGCGGGATGCCGTGGTCCCCGATGCCTTCATGTCTGTCATCGAAGGGACTGTCCTGAAGATGCCGGATGGTGGCGGGAAGATCTTCCGCGTGACGGTGCAGGCCGCTCGATGAAACTCGGCCCGACTCCCAGCCGCGATCGGCTGTGGGACTACTGGTCGCCGTGGCCGCCGACCTTTGCCAACTATCGCAAGCTCTATTGGATTGCCCGATACCGAATCCGTAAGCGCCGCAGCCGGAAAACAGGTCACTGATGGCTCGTGCTGCTACCTCGACGGCGTTCGTCAAGCAGCACGATTACAGCCACATCATCGACTGGTACCGCGAGACGCTGCCGAAGGTCCCGCCACCCAAAAAGATGCAGTGGGAACCGGTTCGGATCGGTCCGACTTGGGACTGGAATCCGGAACGCGGTTGGAACATCCCCGAACTGTCGATGGGATGGGAGCTGCTCGGCTGGACCGGGTACTGGCTGCGCGACGGTCGCGGCCAGGACTGGCAGTGGACGCCCGAGCAAGCTCGATTCCTGCTGCACTACCACTCGCTCGATGAGATGGGTCGGCTTCTGCACCGCATGGCGGTACTGCAGCGGATGAAGGGGCACGGCAAAGACCCGCTGGCCTGTGGCGAGTCATGCGGGCACGCTTTTGGGCCGATCCAGTTCGACCACTGGGGCCCCGATAACCGGCCGGTGGGGCGCGAGGTCGATTCGGCGTGGGTGCAGATCACCGCCGTGTCGAAATCACAGACGGCCAACACCATGAAGCTCTTCCCGGTGATGCTGTCCGCTGAAGCCCGTCAGCACTACGGCATCCAGATCGGCCGCGACAATGTCTGGGGCCTGGGAGACACTCGCCAGATTCAAGCGTCGAGCTCGAATTACCTTTCACTGGAAGGTAACCGGGTCACCGAAGCCATCCGCAACGAGCCGCAGAACTGGGACAACTCGAACCAGGGTCACGAGCTGGCCGGCACCATCGACGGCAACAGCACGAAGATCCCTGGCGGTCAGGGCCGGATCCTCGATATCGAGAACGCATTCCGGCCCGGCGGTGACAGTGTCGCCGAACGGGTCCGTCACGCCTGGGAGTCCACTCAAGCCACTAGCGACCGTGCGGCCAAGTCCCGCACGTTCGGGCTGCTGTACGACTCGCTGGAAGCCCACCCCAAGGCGCCTCTGACCGAAGAGGCCGCGCCCGAGGTCCTCGAATCTGTGCGCGGCGACTCGCACTGGCTCGATATCCCATCGATGGTCGAATCGATCCTCAACGGATCGAACCCGCCGAGCGAATCTCGCCGCAAGTGGTACAACCAGATCACCGCGTCGGCCGACGCCTGGACCACCTCCCAGGAATTCGACGCGTGCTACCGCGACGAGAACCCCGAACCCGGCGATTCGATCCTGATCTTCGGAGACGGCTCGAAGTCCGACGACAACACCGCCGCCTTCGGGGTGCGGATCTCCGACGGCATGGCGTTCCCGATCGGAATCTGGACGCCGCAGAAGATCAAAGAGAACGGCCGGGAGATCAACCTGCCGATCGACCGGGCCAGCGTCGACCACAAGATCCGCCAGTGGCTCGACGACTACGACGTGCACGGCCTGTGGTTCGACCCGTCGGACGCTCGCGACGACGAGACCGGCGAACGGTACTGGGAACCGATCTGCGACGGCTGGGCCAAGGACTACACCCGCAAACTGCGCCGGCTGCCAGCCGTGAAAACCGGCTACGCCCAGCATCACGTCATCTGGGACATGCGAAACCCGGTGCACCTCAAGAGCTTCACCGAGGTGTGCGGTCGCACTGTGACCGACCTGAAGGACGAGCGGATGTTCCACAACTGCCCGCCGCCCTCGAAGCCTGGCCTGGGGGTGCTGGCCCGCCAGCACGTCCTCAACATGCGCCGGCGGCCGAACAAGTTCGGCGTCTCGGTGGGCAAGGAACACCGAGAGTCACGCAAGAAGATCGACGCCGGCGTCTGCATGATCGGCGCCCGCACGATGTGGCTGCAACTGACCGGCAACCACAAGCCCGGCGGCAAATTCGCACCGGGCAAGGGTCGAATGCTCGTTCGACGCTGAAAGGACGGTGAGCCTTGACGATTCCGATAGGTGGAAACCTGTTACCGACACCGATGACGGTCGCGTCGAAAGACCTCACCGAGCGGGAGCAGCTCATCGCGTGGCGACTCGCGGCGCAACTGTTCAGCCGGCGCGCTGAGTATGTGCTCTCACAGCAGTACTACGACGGCACTCAACTGGTGCCGTCGCTGGGGATCTCGGTCCCGCCGGAGCTCGAATCGTTGCGCGCCATCGTCGGGTGGGGTGGCAGCGCCGTCGATGCGGTCTCTGAGCGGCTGGTCATGCAGGGATTCATCCTCAACGGCAAGTCCGATGTGGATGACGAACTCCTGGAGACCTTCCAGTCCAACAACATGGACGCCGAAGCGCCAATGGTGCACGACGATTCGATGATCTGCGGCAACGGCCTGGTGCTCATCGGCGTCAACAGCAACCAGGAGCCAGTCATCACCGGTGAATCACCGCTGAACATGGCTGTGCACGTCCACCGTGCCACCGGCATCGTGACCGGTGGGTACCAGACCTACCTCGACGCCGACCCGGTCAGCGAAACGTACGGCCGGATGCGCTCGGCGCTCTACACCCCTGAAGTCGACACCCACATGGTTGCCGGTGAGAACGGCTGGGAAGTCGTCGACCGCGACGAGCACCCCGAGACAGCCGAGCACGGTTGCGCGGTGGTGGCGTTCACGAACCGCCCATCGACGGGAAACCGGCTCGGCACATCGGAGATCGCTCCGGCCTGGCGCAACTGCATGAACCGGGCCGCGCGCACATGGGTCGAGCTGGAAGTGATGCGCGAGTTCCACATCCTGCGCAAGATCATGTTCCTCGGTGCCAGTGAGCGGGCGTTCCAAGACGCTGAGGGCAACATTAAAACGGTGTGGGAGTCCTACGCGGACTTCATGCCGGCGATCGAGGCCGACGACGAGGGTAACGTCCCCGAGGTCAAAGAGATCCAGGGGCAGTCGCCCGAGGGACTGCTGAAGATCATCGACGGCGAGGCCCGGCTGATGTCGGGTTACACCGGGCTGAACCCGCAGAACATGGGCATCATCAACACCGGCAACCCGGTCTCGGGTGACTCGATCCGGATGGCTGACCAACGGCTGAAGGCCAGGACTGAGCGCAAGGCCGCCGGCTACGGCAACGGCTGGGTGCGAGTCGGACGCTGGACTTACCTGGTGCGCGGTGAGGATCGCCCCGAACTCAAACGCGCTGAAGTGGATTGGGGCCCGATGGGCATCCCGACCCCGGCCGCTGATTCCGCCGCGGTAGCCCAGCAGCACGCCGCCGGCCAGATCCCGGACCGCTCGGCCACCGTGCAGTCTCGCCTCGGCTACAGCGCGATCGAACGCAAGAACATGGAATCCGAATTCCGCGAGGCCGATGGCCGCGCGTTGGTCGACGCGGTGACCGGCCGGCCCGCGCGTCCGACGATCCCTGCAGACGTGGCCCGTGGCGACAACAGCGCCGCCTGAGCTGGCCGACTTTCAGGCCGGCAACGCACTGCTGGTCACGGCCGCGACCACCCAGCTCGCCGACCAGCTCGGCGGCTTGGACTGGGCGGCCGACAACATCCAGTCGGCAGTCACCCGCATCTACAGTGCCACCGTGCGCGGATTCCGGTCCGCCTCGTCGACGCTCGGCATCCAGATGTACGGCGATATTCGCGGCCAGGCCGAGGTCCGCGGTGGCTGGCAGAAAGTCCTCGCTCCAGACCCGGACGCCGGCTGGCTGGAGACCAAAGTCGCCGATGCCTTCAAGGTGCCGGCCCCGGCCGAGGAAACGCTCGACATCACCGGAGTCTTCGACGTCGAGAACGTGGTCACCGGCCGGCTGGCCAACTCGACACAGCGCATGGTGCTGTCCGGGAGCCGTGAAACCGTCGAACTGACAGCAGCCGGTGACGATGCCGAGCTGCTGCGCTGGCCCGACAAGCCGCCGGCTCCGGTGGGGCCAGCAGCAACGGCGTCCTACATCAGGGTTCCCGCCTCGGAGAAACCCTGCGCGTTCTGCGCGATGCTGGCGGCCAAGCCGTACAACACCAAAGAGTCGGCATCGGTGGTTGTCGGCCGCGGCAAGAAACTGTCGGCATCGGCTGCCCGGTATCGCGCCGGTCAATCGGGTCAGATGGGGATGTCGACCAAAGGCAAAGGCTGGCGCTACATCTCCGGCGGCACCACTGCCCGCGGCAAGCGAGCGCTCGGCGAGACGTACCACGACCACTGCAAGTGCATCGCGGTCCCGGTGTGGTCGAACGCCGTGATGCCGCTGGACACCGACCGCATCGACGGGTTCGCCGCGATGTATGAGAAGGCAGCGGCCGACGCGGGCACCTACCGCGACGCCAAGAAGATCCTGGCCTCGATGCGCCAGATATACGGCCTGCGCTGACACGCAGCGCGACCCCGGCTAGAGCCGGAAAACCGAAGTAGCCCAAGGAGGCTCACAGCAATGACCGCACCGACCCCCAACAGCATGCCGGGCGCCCAGCAGCAGCAGACGCAGCAGCCCGGCCAGTCCAGCAGCACGCCGCCGGCCGAAGGCGCCGTCGCGCCCACACCGCCCTGGGGAACGGACAACACCCAGTACGACCCCGACAAGGCGGCCCGGCTGATCGCTAACCTGCGCACCAGCGAGGACAACCAGTCCAAGACGATCCAGACGCAGAACGCCAAGATCGCCGAGCTGGAAGCTCAACTCTCGCAGGCCCAGCCACTGGTCGACGCGCACACTGAGCAGCAACGCCGCGAACAGGGCGAGGTCGCGACCCTGCGTCAGGACATGGACGGACTCAAGGGTCAGCTCACCACCGCGCAGCAGACCGCGCAGGCCAATCTCGCTATGGCGCTGCAGGCGAAAGCCGAAGCGCTGGCATCCAATCGGGATCCCCAGCGGCCGGGTTCGGCGTTCATCAACCCCGGCACCGCGGCCAAGCTCATCGACGTAGCCGACTGCCTCACAGAGGACGGCACGGTCGACGACAAGGCCATCGCGTCGAAGCTCGACGCACTCGCACAGTCCGACCCGTACCTGATCGCCACGGCGACCACAGCGGGACGCAAACCCAATCCGGCGCAAGGGCAAGGGAACGGGTCAATTCCGGCGGCAGCCGCCCAGCAGCTCGCAGAGAAAGCGGGCGATATCAAGGGCGCAGTCAACGCCGTCGCGCAACACCTCACCCAAGCGGCCCGAGGGCCGCAGTACTGAAAGGAGTAGCCCATGGCTACCGTTTCCGGACAGGGCACCACCTTCAACCTGCCCAACTACACCGGCCTGCTGTTCAACGTCGCACCCCAGGACACCCCGCTGCTCACCGCGATCGGCGGCCTGGCCGGCGGCGTCCCCTGCACCGCGCGCGAATTCGAGTGGCAGACCGAAGGCCTGGAGTCCTCCAGCGCCAACAACGCCAAGGTCGAAGGCGCACCCGCGCCGACCGCCTCGGAAGTCTCGCGTTCGAACGTGAGCAACGTGTGCGAGATCCACTACGAGAGCGTCGAGATCTCCTACACCAAGCTCGCCGCGGTCGGCCAGCTCGACGGCATCAACACCGCCGACGGATTCAACCCCGTGCAGGACGAGTTGTCCCACCAGCTGTCGCTCAAGCTCAAGAAGATGGCCATCGACGTCGAGATGTCCTTCCAGGCCGGCACGTACGCCAAGCCTGCCACCAACGCGACCGCACGCACCACCCGCGGCATGCTCAACGTGCCCACCACCAACGTGTTCGCCAACGGCGGCACCGCCCGGGCACTGTCCAAGGCGATCATCGACCAGGCGCTGTCGGACATGTACCTCAACGGCTCGCCGCTGCACGAGGGCACCACCGTGCTGTGGGTGCACCCCAAGACCAAGATCAAGCTCACGGACCTCTACACGACCGCCACCCTCAACCAGCCCACCATGACCCGCAACATCGGCGGCGTCGCGGTGGACACCCTGGTGACCGATTCAGGCGTCTTCGGTATCAAGGCCTCGCGGTACATGCCGCAGGGCAAGATCCTGATCTCCGATCTGAGCGTGCTGCGGCCTCGGTTCCTGCGGCTCGACGACGGCTCGATGATGAAGATCGAGGAACTCGGCCGTACCGGCGCATCCAAGAAGTGGGACATCTACTTCGAGATCGGTCTGGAATACGGCCCCGAGGTCTACCACGGCCTCATCGGCGACCTGTCGTAGCCCATACCCCTTCCATCTGAAAAGGATTGACACATGGCTAAATTCAGGGCCGACAAGGGATACCACTTCTCCCAGAACGGCACCGACCCGTGGGCGCACTTCGAGCTGGTGCCCGGCAGCGACCCGGTGGTCTACGAGTTCGAGACCACCGACGCAAAGGCGATCAGCCGCCTCAAGAAGATCGACGGTATCGAGCTCGTCGACAAGTCGAGCGGCGGAGACGCCTCGGCCTCGGCCTCTGCCGACGCTGACGCTGACGCCGGCGGCGCCGCGGGTGACGATGGCACCGGAGGCGGCGCGTCGGCATGACGCAACCTCCGGGCCCCTACGCGACGTCAGTCGAGCTGGCGACGTACATGCAGACCGAGTTTGACGCTGCCGAAACGGCGTCGGCCGACATGCTGCTGGGGTTCATCGCCACCCTGATCCGGAGCGAGTACAGCGACATCGACTCGCGGACACCACCGATCGACCCACAGTTGCCCAAGCTGGTGTCCCTGGAACTGGTCTCGCGCAAGATGTTCGCGACCAGAAACGGGGGCGCCAGCTCGGTCACCGAGGCGATGGACGAGGTGAATGTCACCACGAACTACGGGCCCAAGCCGTTCGGCGGCCTGGAGCTCGACCCGTGGGCGATCAACCTGCTCGCGCCGGAGGCCTCGGCGGGCCCGCGTGCATTCGGGATCAAGATGTCCAGCACTGCCCGGGTCCCGGCCGAGCAGTACTCCTCGAGTCGGGTCCCGCCCGCGCTCGGAGGGGTGCTGCCGTGGGTCTGATTCGCATCAGGCGCGGCGAAACCGTCGCGGTGACAAGAGTCGCCCGCGACGGGTCTGCCGACTCGCCTGAGGCGAAGCCAGACGTGAAAAAGACTGCGTTCGGCAAGCCGAGCAGCATCACCCTCGACGACGCACAGCGCGGCCGGCGCACGGTGATCGAGCGCAACTGGTTCTGCCCCCGCGCTGCCGACGTCGCGACAGGCGATCGGATCACCCGCGCCAGCGGCGAGCAATACTCGGTGATCGCCGGCCCGTTCGGCGACAACGATCATCCGCTGACCGGTCATGACTTCGGAATCAAGCGTTTCCGGGTCCGCGGTGTGAGTGCACCTCGTGGATGACGTCCACATCTACCCGGAGCCGAATCCGGCGCTCACCGAGCTGCTGAAGGGCCCCAAGATGTGGGCAGTCGTTCGCGCCAAAACCGAGTTCGCGAAGGTGACGTGGCAGATCCTCGTCGCCAAGCGATCACGCAAGCTCATGGGCAGCGCGCGGACCACCGTCACCATCGGCGGATACAAGGAAGACCGCCCGGTCGGCCGTCTCGTCGTCGGCACCGGCCTGGACTACGGCGCCGCCCACCAGTTCGGCCACCGGTTCCGCCGCAACACGGCATCGGGTGAATTCGTTGCGCGAGGCAAGCGTCAGCGCGGCGTGCGAGCCAACAAGGCCGCCGGTGCCAGGGAACTCAACGAAACGCTGCGAAGGATGAAGCAATCATGACGGTTCCCTGGCTGCCCGCCTGGTACGAAACCGGCCTGCCGATCGCCGAGGACGCCGCCAGGGCACTGATGGCGCCGCTGTTCCCGACCGGGGTCACCGGCGCCGTCGAGGTGGTCAACCAACTGCCCGACGAGATGCTCGACACCGGCTGGATCGGTCGGCTCCTGTTCCTCGGCCGGCTCGGCGGTGTCTCCGATGTTCGCCGAGACCAGGCGGTTATCCAGATCGCCGCAATCACCAACGCACGCACCGACTCTCTGCACCTCAACAAGTTCGTGCGCGACGTCCTGCTGTGCATCGACGACGAGATCGAAGTCGAACTCGAGGACGGCACCACGGCGACCATCATCGCCGTCAAAGAGATCACCGGACCCGAGGAAGTCCCGGGCCTGGAGTACGACGAGCGGATCATCCCGTCGACGTTCGTCTTCACCTTCGACAACCCGCTCGAAACTCCCGACTACAGCGACCACCTCGGTCACTGAACCTCTCACCGAAAGGACACGAGACCATGCCCATCCCGAATTCGATCAAGGCATTCAAGGGATCCAAGAAGGCCCTGCAGATCGCACCGACCGACATGGCTGTGTGCGTGGGCCGCGTCGACCGCGTCGCCGCGTTCACCCGCAACATCGAAGGCCCCACCGGCGAAATCGTCATTCCCACCGGCATCGTCGGCGTCGGCTACATCACCAAGGACAGCGCCATCGGCGTCAAGTTCGACATCTCGTCGAACAACATCGAGTCCGCCGGCGAAGGCCTGCCGACCCGCATCATCATCGACAAGCAGTCCCTGGCCGTCGATTTCGAGCAGCGCCAGACCGGACGTACCGCCCTGGAACTCCAGTTCTCCGGCGACTACACCAACGTCGTCCCCTCGGCCCACGGCGGCATCCACGCACCGATCGCCACCGTGCCGGACAACTTCGACTACCGCGCCGTACTGCTCGGCAAGGACAGCTACAAGTCCCTGCCGATCTTCTTCGGCTACACCCTCAACCGGGTGCAGGTCTCCGGCGTGGATAACCAGAAGTGGGCGCAGAACAACACCCTGACGTGGCACCCCACGCTGACCACCGTCGCCGACGACGACGACCTGGACAACCTGGGCGAGTTCTTCATCTTCGGCCCCGGATTCGAACTGTGCGCCGCGGAGAACGACACGGGCTTCACCCCGCCGGTCACCGACTGGGTCGGCATCCTGCCGCAGGACCCGACGCTGGCCGTGGGCGAGACCCTGCAGCTCAAGGTGGAAGACAACGTCGGTGCCGACCGCACCGCCGCCGCCACCTACGTCTCGGCCACGCCGGCCAAGGCGACCGTCAACTCGACCGGCAAGGTCACCGCGGTCGCGGCCGGCACCTCGGACATCACCGCCACCTTCGGCACGAAGTCCGACACCATCACCGTCACCGTCGTCTAGATCGGCGACACGAACAGCTCGACCCCTGGCGCCCAGGAAACCCTTGGGCGCCAGGGGAACCACCAACCCAACACCCAAGAGGGAGCACAACATGGCTGCCAAAGCTGGCCGCTTCTACGAGATCCGCAAGCAGCTCGGCGACAAGCCCTACGAGCTGACCGAGGACATCCAGATCACACCGATGGACCTGGATCGCCGCGAGGCCTGGCGCAAGGCGTCATACAAGTCGCAGACCGAGCCGTACCTGCAGGCCCATGCCCTCGCCGAGGGGGAGGACCGCGATCCGGTCAACCACGGCGACGACATCGCCAGGGCGCTGCTCGGCGACCAGTATGACGCGGTCAAGGCCCTGTGTGGCGGCGATGCCCGACTGTGGGATGCCGTGCTCAACGACGTCAAGGAATTCAACAAGATTGACGGCACCCCGTCGGAGGCGTCGCCAGATGCGGACGCGGAGGGAAACGCCAGCGCGACGCCCGCGTAGTCGCGGTCGTCGACACTCAGTGGGACGCAATCCAGTGGGACTTTCAAAAGGTCCTGCACCTCAACGCGATGGACTACTTCCTCGACGTTCCTGGCCGAACCTGGGAGCAGTTCCTCGACTTCTTTGACCAGATGTGCGCCGAGCAGGGCACAAAGTGCTGGGCGGCCGCGTCCACCGACCCGGCACTCCTGGACCGCGCACAGTCGATGACGGCCGAAGAGATCGCCAAGCTGCGCGAGCGATCAGAAGCTGAACCGCACTACGGCTACAGCCCGGTCGTGCGGGAACTGCGCAACGTCAGCGACCAGCTCATCTCTCTGCGCGGCCAGATCGGCCGGCTGCAACCGCAGGACGTCACCTACATGCCGCGGCCCTCGATGGTCGGAGACCTGATCAACGAGCGCGAGACCGACCTGGCCAGATCCGAACTCGACGATCTCATCGACGAAGCGCATGCCAATGCCGAACGTCTGGGAATCGGCTGAAACCTTGAAGGGAGGTGTCATCGTTGGCGACATACGACGCCGGTGATGCCGCGATCAACATCCGGCCCTCACTGAAGGGTTTCAAGGCCGAACTCGAAGCCGATCTCAAGAAGATCGACGCCCAGCTCGGTGTGGCGGTGCATCCGAATCTTGCTCAAGCACAGGCGGATCTGGCTCGATGGCGCGCGCAGGAGGAACGCAACGCCCTCGACATTCCGGTCAACGTCGAAACCAAATCGGTACAGCGGGCCACCCAGGAACTGGGCAAGCTCGCCGACGCAGGCAAGGCGCTGTCAGCGCTGAAGTGGAACGCAGGGGCGCTCGGCCTGGGCAGCTTGCCCGCGGCAGCAACCGCACTGGCCAACGTGGCCGGCGCGATGCAGCAGGTGAGCCAGGCCGGCCTGCTGCTACCCGGAGTCATGGCCGCCGGCGCCGCGTCGATCGGCACGTTCAAACTCGGCGTTGCCGGCGTCTCTGACGCGTTCGAGGCTGTCGAAAAGTCGGCGGACGGGTCGGCGAAGTCGATCGAGGCCGCGCAAAAGGCGCTGGCCAGTCTGGCCCCGTCAGCCGCCGATGCGGTGAAGACAGCAGTAGATGTCAAGAAGGAACTGACCGAGGCGCTGCAGAAACCCATCCAGCAGAAGCTGTTTGAGGGTGTGTCGGGCGATCTACGCAAGCTGGTCGACGCGGATCTGCCGGTCCTGCAAAAGGGCCTGTCCGGGATCGCCTCCGGGCTCAACCAGAACCTGCGGCAGCTGATGGCCTCGGCCGGCTCGGAGTCCTCGCAGGGATTGCTGGACCGGATCCTGGGCAACACCGGCGACGCGCAGGCCCGCCTGTCGAAGGCGATCGACCCGCTCATCCATGGGCTCGGCACGCTGGCAGCCGCCGGCACCGACACCTTGCCCCGCCTCGCCGACGGTGTCGGCCGTCTCGCCGACCGGTTCGACAAATTCATCAGCGCAGCCGACAAGGACGGCCGGCTGGCCAAGTGGATCGACGACGGGATCAAGGGCGTCGAGCACCTCGGCTCGATCGTGCTCGACCTGGGCAAGACGTTCGCCGGAATCACACAGGCTGCCGGCGGCGGTGAAGGCCTTCTCTCGATGCTCGACGCGGGCGCCGAGAAACTCGCGCTGTTCGTGAATTCCGCTGAGGGCCAGGACAAGCTGAAGAAGTTTTTCGAGGACGGCCGCAAACAGCTCAAAGAGTGGTTCGAGATCCTCAAGAACGTCGGATCGACCTTGGGCGACGTCTACAACGGCGCCAAGCAATGGGCCGACATGCTGCTGCCCGTACTCAGCACCGTCACCGATGTCATCTCCGCGATGCCCGCCGGCGTCACCGGATTGGCGACCGCGTTCCTGGCCTGGAAGACCATGGGCGCGTTCACTGGTCTACTCGGTGCTCTGGGCGGTGTCGACAACGCGCTCGGCGGCATCAACGGCAAGTTGGGCGCCCAAGGCGGCGGCGGGATCCTCGGGAAGCTGGGGATGCTGAAGGCGATCGGTGGCGGATCGCTCGCGTTGTCCGGTCTGAGCGATATCGGCGACAACGGTGTGAACGGCGGGAACGCGCTGACCACCATCGGCGGCGCCGCACTGGCCGGTAGTGCCGCCGGGCCCTGGGGAGCTCTCATCGGAGCAATCACGGGACTCACTGCGGTATTGATCAAAATGGATCCCGAGCAGTTCGTGCCGAATGCCGATGCGTGGGAACGCGGGTGGCAGCAACAGCACGACGCAGGGGCGAATCGTCCGGGTTCCAAAGAAGGCCAGATGGAAGCGGTGCCCGCCATCAAGGGCACCATGCTGCCGTCGGTGTACAACCAGGACGGGTCGATGAAGCCGTCGGTCAGCCAGGGCATGGCGGACCTGATTGCGCAAGGCCAACTACCCGGCTATTCGATCGGACCCAACGGCCAGATCATCACCCCAGACGGCATTGCGCTGCCCGGGCCGTCGACATCTGCGCCGAAGCCGCCCGCGCCGAAGCCCCTGCCCCCGCCACCGCCCAAGCCGCAGGTTCCGGTGCAAGTCGTCAACCCGTTGCCCGGTGCCGCACCGATGCCGAAGGCGAATGTGGAGGCGCCCGGCAGCCTGAGCGGATTGCTCGGCGGCAGTGACTTGTCCGCTGTGAAGTCGAATGTGGCCGACATCGCCAAGGAGGTGCAGCAGCTTTCCCAGGGTGAGGTCAAGATCAAGGACCCCAGCCCCGAGGTGCTGGAAAACCTCAAGAAGCTCGACGTGCAGATCGAGAACACTGGCAAGGACGAAATCACCGTCAAGGCCAACACCAGCACTGCCCAGGCCACCATCGACGCCTTCGTGCGCAAGTACCAGCAGCAACAGTTCACGCTGGCGTTCAACGCCACATTCCCCGCCGCGCCGCCGCCGCAACACAAAGCCGCGGGCGGCGAAATCTGGGGCGGCGTCGCCGGCCGAGACTCGGTGCCGCTGATGGGCATGCCGGGCGAGCACATGCTCACCACCGACGACGTCGCAGCGATGGGCGGCCAGGGCAACGTGTACGCATTCCGGCGTGCCCTGCACAGCGGCCGTGTCCGCGGCTACGCAGGCGGCGGCGCAGTCGTCGACGAGTTCGGCAACCCGGTCAACCCCGGCGCCGCTCCCGGACCGGCCGGGCCGATCGCGCCGAACCCTTACCAGGGCGGTGGACTGTCCGGGATCTTCAGTGCGTTCGCCTCCGGCATCCAGGGCCCGATCGGCAACGTGATGTCGTTGGGTTCCAACCTGGCCAACCTGGCCAACCTGGGCGCTCCGGCCGGCGCCGACACCGGTCTGATCCCCGGCCTGCAAACACAGCACGGTGCCGGCACGATCGTGCCCGCCGGCGGCAATAAGCCGCTGTCGCTGGCAGACCGGGCCGCCGGCATCCCCGGACTGTGGGGCCTGGTCGGCTCCGCCTTCAGCTCCGACCCGGCCAAGAACGTCATGGCTTGGGGTGAGCAGACCGGGCAGTGGCTCGGCAATTTCACCGCCCGCACCGTCGGCAGCTTCGCCACCTCGCTATGGAAGGGCGCGCTGGGCATCGTCGGCCTGGAGAACTCGATCCTGTCGCCAGACAACCCGTGGAATCAGGCCGGCCAGTCGGTCGGCCAGTTCGCGTTCAGCAGCGAGGGCGCGCTCGGCAGGCTGCTCGGCGCCAACCCCGGAGCTGGCTCGGCGGATTCGACCGGCGGCAAGCAGATGGATCCGAAAAAGATCCGCGAGGCCCAGGAGAAAGTTTCCGACAAGCGCAAAGCAGTCGAGGAACAGCGCGCTCGCATGAATGAGCTGCCGGCCAACGCGACCCAGTCGACGCGGATGGCCCGCCAGAACGCCCTCGACAAAGCCATCCGCGAAGCCAGCGACGCCGAATCGGACCTGGCTGCGCTGGCCAGTGGCTCGTCGAGCGGCATGACATACCCGCTCGGCGGCACAGGTTCCGAACAGTGGCGGCCCACCGTGCGGCAGATCCTCGCGACCTACGGGCCGGCGTACGGCATCACGGCGAGCAACTTCCAGTCGTGGGAGGACGCTCTGGTCCGCCAGATCGGCACCGAGTCCGGCGGCAACCCGAACTCGGTGAACGCCAACGATTCCAACGGCCGTGGTGGTACCCAGCGGGTGGCAGGGATCCTCAACTTCCTGCAGTCGACGTTCAACGCGCACAACATCACCGGCGGCGACTACATGGATCCCGGCTCGCAGATCGCCGCCGCGCTGCCGTACGTGGCCAAGCGGTGGGGTGTCGACGAGAACGGCGCTCCGCTGCAGATCGGGCGCGGCCAGGGCTTCGCCTTCGGCGGCGGTGTCCGCGGCCCGGGCGGACCCAAGGGCGACCAGATCCCCGCGATGCTGTCGGACAACGAGCACGTGCTGGCCTCCGAGGACGTCGATGCGATGGGCGGCCAGGACGCGGTGTACGCGTTCCGCGGTGCGCTGCACCGGGCCCCCGGCGGCGAGGTGTCCCTGGCGATGCTGCGCAAACCAACGCCGCCGCCGCGTCCGCAGGTTCCCGACATCAAGCAGATGACACCACGTCCGGCGGCCGGCGCCGCACCGGCACCGAAACCAGCACCGGCGCCGGTGGCCCCTGCTGCCCCCGCGGCGCCGGCGCCGGGCCCGCAGGCACCACCGCCGCCGGCGGGCGCCGCTCCCGCGCACGGTCAAGGGCCCGGTTTCACGCCCGCGGGATCCGCCGCCGCGTCGAGCAGCTCCGGTATCGACCACAATCTGCCCGCTATCAACACTGCAATCGACTCCACCGCATCAACACTGGGCAACCTGGCATCCACCGCGATGTCGATGGGTGCCGCCGGCGGCAGTGGCGGCGCCGGCGCACTCGGTGGGGGCCTGGCGTCGTCGATGGTGTCGGGCCTGTTCCAACAGGGCGGCAAGATCGCCAAGAACGTCGTCAACGTGTTCTCGTCGGCGCTGGTCGGCAACCTCGGCGACAACACCACCGCGAGCGCCTACGGCGCCCCGGTCCTGTCCGCACCGCCACAGCCCGCCCGCACGATCGACGCCCGCACGGTGTTCGGCGACGTGTCGACCAACGACCCGCGCGACTTCTACGACAAGCAAGTGCTTTTCGAGCAGCAACGCACACAGACAATGGCCGACTACATTCTGTGAGGGACGTGCAGTGTCTCAATATCTGACGCTCGACATCATCAAGGGCGACCCGTCCAACCCGGACTACTTCGCACGCGTGATGGGTCCGGGCCGCGGCCAGCAACACGTGATCCTCTCGCCGAAAGCTGCCGGGATCTTCGACCTCCCGGTCGAGACCCGCTGGGTCACCAACGCATTCGGCCAGCGCTACCAGGACTACCGATTCAAGAAGCGTACTTTCCCGCTCACCTTCACTGCATACCACTGCGACAAATACACCTGGTCTCAGGTCGCAACCCAGCTTGGCTGGGCATTCGACTACGACGTCGAAACCAGGCTGCGCTTCACCGGCCCCGATGGCATTCGAGACCTGTTCGTACGCAAGGAAAACCAGTCGACCGCATTCTCATCGTTGGCCTGGGAGACGCGCGACCCGTTCCTCACCGGCGCATCCTCGGAGCAGTTCGTGTTGTCGGCTGAGCTGCCGTTCTACGTCGGCAAACCTGAGGTGCAGGAATTTCACCTTGACCCGGGTGTAGCCAAGGGGTGGGCTGAGTTCGACTTCATCAATGCCGGTGATGTTCCCGATTGGGGCCGCTGGACGCTGTCCGAAGACGCTGTCTGGGAGGTGTCAGATAGCTCCTGGGGGTCCCCGATGTTGGGCCGGCCGATCGAGGACTACGGCCGCACCGTGCCGATCCCGACCATCGATGAGCGCGACGGCGGCATCGTCGTCGACTCCGACCCGCGTCAGCAGACCATCCTCTCGGAGAACGAAACCTTGGTGCAGGGGCGTTGGAAGGGGCATGACCTGCGGTATCCGCTTCCGGCTGGGCTGCGGGAGAAGGCCACTGTGCGGGTCTCCGGAGTCGCCAACCCTGATGGTGCTCACTGCCGACTGACCATCCCGCAGTGGTACTCGAGGCCGATGTCGCAGCCCCTGGTGATGGCACGATGATCGACGGTACCGCCCTGCTCGACCGCATCGAGCGCAACGTCGATGAAGTCCGGGCCCGGCAGGCGATGTACCGGATGCAGCAGAACGACATCGAGCTGTGGATCAACCCGCCTGACGGATCGGCCGGCGCGGAGTTCCTCGGCCGCATCTCCGACATGGCCGCGATCAAACAGTCCTGGCCGTCCCGCAAAAACGTGTCGTCGCAGGGCTACATCTCGATCCCCGTTGATCACGCGATCGCCCGGTACGTGCTGGCGCTGCCGAACAACAAAGAGGCACTGAAGAACGTCATGATCACCGTGTCCCGTTACAACGGGGCATGGCGCTGGTCGGGCCTGCTGCGGTACTGGAAGCTGGAGCGCCGCAAGGGAATCATCTACTTCACGCTGTTCTTCAACGATGACCTGCAGTACCTGCAGTACCTGCTCGTGCCGCCGAACCCGGCCACCCCGATCCCGGTCATTCAGGCGCTTCGAGAATTTTTCCTGTATGCGCCCCTGAAATGGGCGATCAGCATGACCATCCTGCTCAATTTCTTCCGGGTCCAGGGTCACCCATTCACGCTGCCCGACGACCCATTCGACCCGGAACAGTGGACGAGCGCGATCGACTGGTCACTGTGGCAGGCCCACGTGAAGGCCTCCCCGTGGCTGCTCGACGATTCGACGCTGTGGGGGCCGATCGCCTCACGCATGAATGCCGCCGACGTGACGTTCGCCGATGCGCTCGACGACGCCCAGATGGTCATCACCTATCGGCGCATCCTCACCGTGAAAGGCGAACGCGCCGAAGGACTCCTCACACCGGAGGTCGCCAACGGCGCCCTGGTGTTCGAGGTCGTCGACCGCAGCGGATTCCACCTGGGCACCGGGACATTCCTCGACGGCACCATCGCCGCCGGGTTCGTGCGTACGGCGGTCACCTACGCCGACGGCTACTTCGAAGACATCCTCAACGTCGTCGCCGACGATGAGACCTTGGCGCCGGACTCCTACTACCAGAAAGGCTGGCTCGGCACATTCGCCGAGATGCCGTGGATCTGTATCAACGATGACCAATGGCACGACTTCGATTCCGAACTGTCCTGGTCGCCAGCGGGTCCGGTGTCAGTCGTCGTTGGCGGCGACAATCCCACCGCCGACGCGATCGTCAACCTGATCATCGAATCGGTCGGCAACCTGCTCGGCTACTTCCTGCTCGGCGGCTTCGACTCGCTCGGCGACATCGCTGCCGACGTGATCATGCCGTTCATCGTCGGCACCATCGCGGCCTGGCTGGAATGGAAGAACATCGGCCGCGTCAAGGAGCTCGGCTGGATGCACCTCATGGAGATGTACCGGTCCGGCGCAGAGAACAATGCCTGGTCCGCATCGGCCGAGGCCGCGATCCGCGGCGCATTCACTTCGACGAAAGCCCAGACCGGGCACCGCATCAAGCTCGACGGATCACACTGGGTGATCCCCGGGCTGCACTTCAACATTGGTGACCGCATCGGCTCAACGCACTGCGAGCTGCTGAAAAACGGCATCGACGCCATGTTCGCCGACCAGGTCGAGGAAATGGTGCCCGAGCAGGACAACTCGGCCGGCCAACCACTCACCTGGTCGGTGACGATCGGGCTCAACAAAGCTGCGATGAGCCAAGGGGAACGCAACGCCCGAACCCTCAAGAAGGTCCTCGCGACCATCCAGAACATCGGCGTCCACCTGATCTCATGATGAATGAGGAACTGTGACAGAAGAATTCGTTGAAATAGCCGACAGGGCAACCACCGTCGCCAATCTGATCGACGCCCTGAGCGCGATCAAGACAGGCCGCGGCGACGAGACCATGGGGTTGCCGGCGCCGATGCGCCGCGCCGCTGCTGAGGGTTTCGCCGACCTCGGATTCCGCTACATCCAGGCCGTGGCGACCCACCGCGTTGTGATGCCGAAAAACACGCCGCTGGGCGCGCATGCCGCGGCCGGCGTCGCCGAGATCGACGACGAAACAATGCAGGCCGCCCTCGACGCGTTCAACCCGGAGTTGGCAGCGAAGTACCGAGCGGCCACCACCGACGAGGAGCGGGCCGCACTGCGCGACTCGCTACGCCCGGCCGTCGAATCAACGCTGCAGCGGTCACTGGACCTGGACGAGGCCGCCTCGGCGGTGCGAGCACAAGGCAAACGTTCAGCAGCTGAGGAACGGGAACGGCGCGACGCGAGAGAACGGGGAGAGTAGATGCTGGGCGCAAAAACCAGGCAGGACACGCTCGTTCTGTCCGAAGGGCAGACCTGGGTGGCAACGTTCTTCCCAACCGCTGGCGGTGTGTTCTCACCGGGCACCACCGCCGAGTGCATCATCACCGACCCGGCCGGCGGCGTGCTGGCCACCTGGGCACCCGCGACGGTCGCGGACAACCGCATCGAATTCATCGTGGCCCCTGCCGATCAGGCGTTGATTCCGCCCGGCTCGTACTTCCGTGTGACCGCACACCTACCCGCGATCGGTCCGCGACCGGCGATCGACACCAACCTCGCCCGCGGCCTGGTGGTGCGCGACGACAACCCCACCCCGCTGGCCGCGCCACGCACCACCAACGTGTCCCTGTCATTCGCCGACTCCATGAGCGGGCCCGAAGTGGATCCCGGATGGGTACGGGTCGGCAACTGGGGCAAGACGAAAATCTGGGACAACAGTGCCCTGAGCCTGCCCAACGCCATGTCTGCGGACTTCGCGGTATTCGACAAGGGTGTCGCTCGGTACCGGGCCCAGACCAACCAGAACGCCGTCAAGGTCGAGGTATCGACGATCCGGGCTCTGGCCACCGGCGGGAAAACCACCGTCATCGTCGCCGGCAATCAGAACCTCACCTCGTGGGTGGGCCTGCAGTTCCAATACGGAGTACTGTCCGGCGACCAGAAGATCAACATCGTGACCGGCACCAGCCCGGTCGCATACTCGATCCAGCAGTCGGCCGCCAATGCGGTCGCCAACAACGACCGATACACCTTCATCTACGACGACCTCGCCGATAACTACCTGGTGTACAAGGGAACTGACCTCTCCACCCCGTTCGTGCAGTGGCCCGACGCGGCGCACGACATTCCGCACGGCAACGGCTACCGGTATCCGGCGCTGCTGTTCGAATCGGACTTCTTGACCACCGGCATTCAGCTGTCCGGCTGGGCCATCAAGGACAACTAGATGACCACACCGAGCGGGCCGCCCGGGTTCAACCTCACCGGGCGGTGGGCGATCGCCGGCGACGACGGGTCAGTAGCCGACCTGGTCAACCGCACCAAAGACGTCGTCATCGGCAGACTCAAAGAGCAAGTCAAGAGCTCCCCCGGCTGGAACAAGTCCACCGAAGACGTGTGGGCACAACTGCGCCGCGGGATCCCCTGGGATCACGCCATTCTCGAAGTAATTGTTAACCGCCTCACCGGCGGACTGGTGACGTTCCCCACCAAGCAAGAAGCCATCATGGCGCTCAAGAAAGTGCCATTCCTGACCGACATCGTCGAGGCGATTACCGGCATCGAGGACGGCGATGAGAACGACCTCGGCACGTACTTCCTGAACTGGCGCAGGCTATTCGAGTCCATCAATTTCCTTGACCCAGCTTTCGACCCGACCGTGGCCGCGGCGCAATTCGTCAACCTAGTGCTGTTGCCGCTCAACCTGCTGCTCGGCCCCAACTCCGCGCTGAATCCGGCGAACATCTCTGGCCGCCTGCGTCTCCACCAAATCGGCGGGGTATCGCTGGCGAACGTCATTCCGCAGACAGCGAATCTGTTCGCGGAGTTCATCAGCGCGGCATCGGTGCCGAACGTGGACGGCTGGTCATTCGATGCGACCAACAACGCGGCGCAGGTGGTCCTGGACGGCACAACGAAAGCGATCTACGACGACCCCGTGGATGTAGCGCCGGGCCAGGAGTTGGACGCCTCGATCAAGGTGCTGCTCAACTCGGTGACATCCTCGGCTGGGTCTGCTGCGCAGTTGGCACTGCTCACGTATGACGGGGTGTCCGAGGACCCAACAGGCACTGTCGTGTTGAAGTCGATCGCCAACCCATCCGGCACAGCGACCTGGGCCACGCTGTCGGCGACGTACACGGTGCCGGCTACCGGCGTGAAGGCCGTTGCGCCGGCGCTGATGGTGGTCGGTGGCACCTCGGGCACGGTGAAGTTCAAGACACCGGCCGGTGAGCTGGTGCTGCCCAACTCGCTGCAGGGCGGGCTCAAGACCATCCTCGACGAGCTGCGCGACATTTTCGACGGCAAGCCAGTGGATCCGGTGAATCCCGTTGCGGGCGTGGTCAAGAAAAACTGGTGGGACATCTTTTTCAACGGTGGCGCCAAGCAGGTCGTGACGCAGGACCAGGTGGCGGTGGAGTCAGGCATTGTGCCCACCGACGCGAACACCACCATTCCCTTCGAGTACCTCGGGCCGAAGTTCGTGCCGGTGCTGTTGGGGCATCCTTGGGTGGAGCTGAGCAAGTCGGCGCCGCAGACGATCACCGCCGGGGCGATTACGAAACTGACCGGTTGGTCGCAGGTCGGTGGGTTCCCCATGACCGCTTCCAGCGACGTATTTACCTTCCCGTTCGCGGGTCTGTTCGACGTCAAAATCAAGGCGTCATGGGCGGTTTCTCCCGACACGGCGGCCACCATTTACATTTTCAAAAATGGCAGCGTCTATCGATCTGACGAAGTCATTACCGACGGCATGTCCAATCTCAAATACAGCATGCTTCATGAGCCAATTCCGTTCGATGCTGGCGACACCATCGAATTTCGAATCAACTGGTTCGGGACGGGTAGTACCCGAGACATCCACAACGTCAATACCTATGCCCGCATCACCTACATCGGCGACACCCACCTGACTGGCACTCCGATCCCCACCCCCACGGTGCTGTTCGACGCCAAGGGCGCCGCTGACAACGGATCTGGCGATGGCGGACCGTGGAACCATACTTTCGGGCCGATCTCGAAGACGGTCGTGATTCCGTTCAGCCACGAATCACCGGACATGCCCGTGGTAACGTGCGGCCCGTACAACGTCCCGGTGTTGAGTGGTCCGACATACATCGGGAACTACTTCGGCTTCAACGCGCGATACTCGCTGGCCGCCGCGATCTTGCCGGACGCCGTGAAGGGAACGACACAGGCGATCTCTGTCGACTTCCCGAGCGGCAACGCTGCTTTCAGCGGTAACTCTCTGTCGTTCAACAACGTTGCCTACCTGGGCGCGGTGAGATCCTCCAGCGGCAACGGAGGTGCCGGTGACCCGGCGAAAATGCTGGTCCCGTCGAATGCGTTCTCTCAAGTTGCAGGCGGATTCGGCGGCATGGATGCCAATTTCTCCTCGTTCAACCGGACGCAGGACAACATCTGGAACTTCATCGCGGGCAACACCTGGGCTCACGTAATCGGCCACGCCCAGGGTGGTCTGGAGTTCATGGCGTCCGGTGGGAAGTGGGCCGGCAAGTTCATCGAGCTGCATCCCTGATGTGGCAGCCCGCCCCGCCGACGGTACCCAAACCGCGGAGCTGGAAGTTGACGCCTCCGGCCGCCGTGCCGATCGCCAAGCCGTGGAAGGTGAAGTGCACCCGTGAATTCGGCCTGACACTGACCCCGCAGATCGGCGTGGATGCCGCACCAAGCCCTATCTTCAGAGGCGAATTCGGTCTCACCCTGGCGCCGGTGATCGGTATGGAGGCAGCCGGCCGTTCGACGGCTGAGTTCGGGCTCACGCTCACGCCGCAGATCGGTGTGGATGCGGCGCCCCGCATCCCGGGCAGCTTCGGCCTGTCCCTCACGCCGAGCCTGGGTTTCGACGCCGCGCTGGCCCCGGTGGAGTTCGACAACTCCACCCTCGGCGGATCGGGTGGCGCTACCACGCGGTCCTGGTCGCACACACTGAACGGCAACTGCCTGGTGGTCATCTTCACCAACACCACCAGCACCGCGCCTACCTGCACGTTCGGTGGGGTGAACATTCCGCGCGTGTATGGCCCGGCCTCTGACGGCGGGGTGTTCCCGTACACGTCATACATTTCAATTTTCGCCCTGGTGAGCGACAGCCTGCCGCAAGGGGCGCAGACGATTTCATGCACGCAGGCGGGCACGGCGTCGGCCGCGATGGCGACATCGTTCCGCCGTGCGGGCGCAATCGGCACCGTCATCGGCGACACATCTAGTGGCGCGGTCAATCAGAACCCCACCCCCGGGGCCGGTGGCGCTGCGGTCGCCGGATACGTCGGCGGCAGCAGCAACTTCGGCGTCATGGGACCCAACTCCGCAGGCAACTACGGCTTCATCACGTTCGTCACGTGGGCGACCGTGGCTGGATGGGGTCTGGACACCGGCAGCGGTGTTCCCTTCGCTGCCACGCATTCCGGCGCCAAGACCGGCGCCATTGTTCCGATCCTGCCCGCAACATGAGAGGCGAAACATGGGTATCCCCAACGCAACCCGTCAGGCATCGTCAAACGGCATTGCAGCTCTCGGCGCCTATATCTCGCTGCACACCGGCGCTGGGGCGGGCACGACCGGCGCCAACGAGGCCGCCGGCGGCAGCTACGCACGTAAGCCCACCGGCTGGACGCCGAACGCCGCCGGAAGAAACAACGGCTCTGTGGTGAACATCCCGGCCCCGCCGGGCACCTACACCGAAGGCGGCATCTGGTCGGCGGTGTCCGGCGGCACGTTCGTCGGGTCGAACCCGTTCACCGCCGGCAGCGTCATCATCTCGGGGTCGGGCGCATCCGTCGACGTGTCCCCGTTCATCCAATCGTAAGGAGACCTACCCAATGAACGTCCAAACCGACCACCAGATCGTCGCTTTCGGTGATGACCACATGAAGCTGTTCGAAGCCGCCACAGGCGATCCCATCGTGACAGCCACTCGCAGTGACGGCACCTGGACCATCACCGCAGACGGTGTCTCTGATGTCACCGCGCCGGACCGGCCCGCGGCGATCACCGCGATGACCGAGCAAGCACTGGCCTCGCTGCCCGGCACCGGCTATTCCACGCTGGTCCCATACGGGCTGCCCGAACAGCCATGATCCGCGCGCTGACCGCCGGCGTCGTCCTCGGCGCTGCCCTATTCACGGTAGGCGCCTGGGCATTCGTGAAGGGCTGCCCGATCTTCGACGTCGAGCACGACACCATCCTCGGCTTCTAGTCCGGTTGTAAGGGCTGTCGCCCAGGCGCCAGGTATAAGTGCGGCCAACCTGCCGACCCCTGAATCTATTTCAAAAGTAACCCGCGATTTCCCGGTGCGCGCCCTCTGACCTGCGCCGATCTATTTAAGCCCAATCAGCCCCGGCACCACTCGGTGACCGGGGCTTCGTCGTGAAAGGACCGGCCATGGCATTCATCAAGAAGCAGGGCTACTGGATCTCCGAAAACGGTTGGCGCATGTGCGATGCCGCCGAGCTCGACTACAGCGCGGTTCCCGGTACCGCGTTCAAGCTCGGCGTTCGCAAGGGCGCACCGAACACCATCCTCAAGGCGCTCATCTGGCGGCTCAACAAGATCGAGCCGATGATCGTCTCCCAGATCGGTTGCTACACCGCCGAGAACTCGATGGGCAACAGCAACCACAACAGCGCGTCGGCGGTCGACTACAACTGGAACAAGCACCCGTACGAGAAGTGGGGCACCTGGCCGGACCGCGCCGCGGTGGACCGGATCGTGGCCGACTTCCGAGGCATCGTCGAGTTCGGCGGCAACTGGACCAGCCCCCGCGACGAGATGCATTTCGAGCTGCACTTCGCCGAAGGGCACGCCGGCACCGAGCAGCTGGCCACCGACTTGCGCAATGGTCTGTGGGGCATCTTCGCTCCCGGCCAGGATCCGGATCCCGGCACGCCGATCCCCGACGGCTACCTCCAAACCGGCTCCGAGGGCGCCCAGGTGCTCAAGCTGCAGCAGGGCATGAACAAGGTGTTCCCGAACTACCGGGCAATGCCGCTCGACGAGGACAGCATCTTCGGCCCGATGACCGCGGCCGCCGTCACCGAATTCCAGCAGCGTTCGCTGATCAACGCCGACGGCATCGTGGGCCCGGAAACCAAGACGCGGCTGGCCACCTACGGCATCGTGCTCGACGGGGCCACCGCGCCCACCAGCCCGCCGTCCGTGCCGCCTGCGTTCGTCTACCCGTCGACCGACGAGATGACAAAGCAGCTGTGGGAGCAGCTCTTTGGTCCAGAGGCCAAAGGCTGGCCCGGGCTGTTCGGCAAGGTCGCCGACGGCAGCCGCGGCAAGTTCACCGTCGAGGGCATCGCCGACCTGCACCAGGACGCATCGTGACCGCGCGGCTGCCGCTCAAGATCGGCTCATCCGATGCCCGCGGTGACGACGTCACCCACTGGCAGAAGTGGGCGGCGCGCTACGCCCCGACGTACGTGTTCCTGCTCGGCGCCGTCGACGGTTATTACGGCAGCAGCGACGAGGCGTTCACCCGTGAAATGCAACGCCGCCTCGCGCAGGCTGGGCACAGCATCGTCATCGACGGCATCTTCGGTCCGCGCACGGCCGGCCTCGTTGGCTACGGCGGTGCCCAACCCGCGCCAGCGCGTCGCCCGATCTGGTTCTACTCCTGCCCCGGCAGCGGCGCGGACTTCTGGCTCGGACCCAGCCACGACGTGGGCCAGATGCTGTGCGGAGCCGGGTTCAACGAGCCCGGCCGCCAGTCGCTTTCGATCAACCATCAACCGGTGTCCTTCCAGAAGGGCGGCTACCTCGGCCTCATGGGCGGCGACCCGAAGTTCTCCTACCTGGAGGTTATCGCCGACCAGCTCGCGTCGTTCCGCTGGCTACTGCAGAACAACCCCGATGTGAAGATCGCGATGGAGCGGCGGCGGCAGGACCGCAATGCCCCGGTCGACGTGGAACTGTGGCCATCCGGGTACAGCCAATCGGCCGACGGCATGTGCGACGCCGTCTTGGAACTGTTCGGCGACGGCGGTGAATTCGAGCTGATTCGCGACCGGATCAACGGATTGATCCTGTTCGGCAATCCGGCCACACCGGTCACCGGCATCGCCCGGAAAACGTATCCCGCGTGGCTGAACCGCCTCATGGTCAACATCAACACCCGCGACGACTTCTACGCCGTCGCCAAGGATGAAATTCGGCCGGCGTTCTACGCCGAGATCATCAAGGCCGAAATGGAATTGCCGTTCTTCGTGCACGTCCTGCGCATCGCGGTGCCAATCATCTTGGAGTGGGCGGCCACGTTGCTGCCGATCTTCGGGCCGCTGCTCGGCGGGTTCGGACCCATGGTCCAGCTCGCCCTCGGGACGCTCAACGGGCTGCAGGGCCTCGGCAACAACCCCGTGCTCGGCCAGCTCATGGGCCAGGCCGGAGGCGGCCGAGATGTGGCCACCACCAAGCGGATCGAGGACATCCTGTCGCCGACCGGTGTCCTCCAGAACATCGGCGGCCTGATCGGTCTGATCGCCGCGCTGCCAGGGCTGCAGTCGCACGGCGCGTATCACGCGACCATGCCGCCGCGGCCGGAGTTCGGCAACCGCACCGGCACCCAGTACGCGTACGACCACATCGCCGCATTCCGCCGCTGAACCAATCGAAACCGAAAGGCGCTGTCATGATCACTATTTTCGACGTCATCAAAAACCGGTCCTGGGACCAGTTCCGCGCGCTGCTCTACATCGTGGTGCCGCTCATCATCGCGGCTACCGTCAAGAGCCACACGTGGGAATGGACTGGCCTGGCGTTGGCGATCCTCACACCGTCGCTCGCCTCGTGGAAGTCGGTTACCGGGTTCCGCACCAGCCTGCAGGGTGTCATCACCGCGCTGCAGATCCTGCTCGTCGCGCTGCATCTGGTGACCGACGCGCAGTTCACCACCTGGGCGCAGATCGCGCTGGCCATCATCGGCGGCGGTGTCGCGTCCGCGAACGTTCACGCCAAGCGCGCAAAGCAGGCTGTCGACAGCATCCCCCTCGGTGGTGGCTGGTGATCGATCTCCCCGAGGTCATCAACGCCTCCGGTATCGCGATCGCCGCCGTGCTGACCGCATGGCAGGCACGCACCTCCAAAAAGGTACGTGACCTCGAATCCCGGCTCGCCGTCGTGGAAGACGAACGCGACGAGTTCAAAAACCTGTTCCGGATCGCCGTCCGGCACATCCGCGAATGGATGGCCTGGGCCATGCACCACGCCCCCGGCACACCCGCCCCACCCATACCGCCCGAACTCAAAGACGAGGTGTGAAGCGCCCGACAGCGATAAACTGACCTCCGATCTGGCAAGTCAAAGACCCCTCCCGGCCTCTCAGCGGGAGGGGTCTTCTCTTGCGTTCAGGCCTGCCGGACCTAGGTGTACACAGTCTTAATGATGATGCCCGTGATCACGGCACCGACGATCGTTCGACGCCGCTTCGGCCAGGAGCTACCGCGCGGACTCCATGACAGCAGCGATGCGCACCAGCTGTGCGCGCTGGCCAGCGCTCAAGGATGAGAGATCGCCTAACGCCCCGTAAATGGCGCGCTGCACTTCCACCCCCTGCATGGTGGCCAGAGCTAGTGCGGTGGTTGCCTGCGCCGATGCATAGGCGATTACCTCAGTGGGACTGAGCTCGCCAAACTTTATCTGGGACAATGCATACTGCGCTCGCCCCGCCGCGTCGTAAATCTCTTCGTTCGAAATGCTCATCTTTTCGATCGTCTCCATCTGCAAGGTTTGCCGAGATAGCGCCCCGACTGGGGTGCCGGCCGAGGAAAGTCCGCGCTCACGCCGATGAGGCTGCGTCATCCACCTCGTGCAAGAAGAACATGCCGTAGCGGTCGGGTCGCACATACACGTGGGCGCGCTGACCGTCGACGATCCCCGGAATCACTGCCCACTGCCCACCAGGCGTGCGGGCCAATGCTTCCTGAATCTGTTCTGCGGTGTGTTCGGGTGGGATCACAATGCTGACTCGCTCAGCGTTTGAACCGATGAACGTCACGATCAGTGCCACGGCGTCAGCCTTCCTCGCTGTGCTCAGGCGTGGGCTTGAAGTATCGGTGGTATAGCCAGACCACGCACAAGGCGTAGGTGATGGTGGCGATCGGGATCATCAACCACACCGCACTGGCGCCGAATGCGATCTCTGCGGCCACCGCGAGCATGTCGCCCACGGCTCCGGTGACCATGATCATCCAGAAGAAGCCTGACACGTCTCGCGACCGATCCTTGCTGACCCGGCCAGTTTTCACCCCGCGTAGCCACTGCACGAGGATGACGATTGCGGCGATGGCCATCGCTGATGCCGCGCCGATCAGCCATACGGGCAGCTGCCCGCCGTGGCCGAACTTGCCGTTGAACAGCAGCGCGTAGATCGCTGTCGTCCCCGCGACGTAGATGACCCAACCGAGCAGCACCTTACGTGTGTCCATTACAGGCAGTTCCAAGCTGAAAAGGCGGCGGTTCTGGCCGGGCCGGAGATCATTGCACCCATTGCGGCGCCGCCCACGAAACCGGCGATGCCACCGCCGAGGATCCCGACCGGCCCGCCGAGTAGGCCGGCAACTCCACCGCGGATGGCGCCGAGTGCTCCGCCCACGAATACGCCTTGAATCATGTTTTTCCCAATGTCCTCTTTGAAGTTTTCGGTGAAGCACTCGCCGAAGTCGGGTTCCGGGTCGGCTTCGTCGCCACCGCTCTGTTTGAATCCGTCACCGAAGCTGGCGGCCTGGATCGTGCCGTTGTCGGCGCCGTCGAAGGTAATTCCGTCGAGCTCAGTGGCTTTGGCTTGCAAGCGTTCCCTGATGAGGGTGTCGGTGGCCAGGAGCTGCTCAGCGTTCCATTGGATGTTCTCGGCGTGCTCTCTGGCGGCGGCGTAGCGTGCGGCCATTGTGGCGACGTCGATTCGTCGGGTGTCGGCGACTCGGAATTCCTCACTAACCCGGAACCCGTCAGCTTCGGCGTCGGCGATCGGCCCGAGTGCGGCGCGTTGAGCAGCTTGCAGGTCCGCGACACTGCTGTCGGCGAGATCAGCAGCAGCCCGCGCCACTTCACCGTGGCGGCCAACCACCGCCGAGTCGGCAGTGACGCGGTCCACGGCGGCGTCCTTGGCGGTGCCTTCCCACTCGGTCCCGCTGATGTTCTGGCGATGCTGGGCGAATAGTTCCTCGAACTCGTCGGCCGAGGCGCGCCACCGCGCGGCGGCGATCTCAAGGTGGGTGATGTCCCAGTTCTCGATCTTCGACCGCGTCAGCCCTGCCCCGGCGTCTGCTGCAGGGCTCATATCGTCCTCGTCACAGCGGCAGCCCCATCATCGTCGGTGCGGCGATACACCCCGCTGCCGAGCTTCATGTACTGCGCGTGGTTGCTGACCCGCGTGGCTTGGCGGTCGCGCGCTGATGCCAGCGCAGCGTCGATGGCCGATACCCCCGCATGGCTGGGCTGGTCCCCGGACGTCGCGCTCGGTGCTGCGGTCGCTTCCAGCGAAGCGGCGACCTCCGCGCTGCCCTGGGCCGCTGCGTTCAAGCCTTGATCGTCAATTAACAGACGCTCAGTCATCCGTGATCCCCCCTCAGGAATGACCGCAGACTATCACCGCACGGTTAGCCGCTGACTCCGCATTGTCGTTGCTGGGCGCTACGGCGGCCCCGGCTGCGATTTATCGCATGTTGGATTTCTATTCCTCAGTGCCGCACTAGACGTCGGACCGCACGTTGGCCGGCGGTCGCGCCAACCTGGTGCCTGATCATCACGAGGAGGAACCAAAGTCGGATGAACAGATGGAGAAGCACGGCAGCGGCGGCTGACACAACCAAGTGCGCATAGATCGACTTCTCTGGAACGAGCAAGCCCACCACCAGCAAACCTGATGTGGCGATTGAGATTTGCGCGGCGCGGACTGACGCCCGGGCGAATTCCACGGCAGCGGCCATCGGATCGATGCCGTCCCAGCGATGGTCGCCAGATAGATCCTTGACCCTGTTGTAGCTCATCGTCGCAAGAGACAGCAGGACTCCGGAAATGATTGCTGCCCCAGGCAGGAGAGCTCCAGGCGTCAGAGAACAAGCCCAGGCGAATGCGCCGACCCCGCAAAGCGCTGGCACCACATAGGCCCCAACGAGCCGTGTCCACGGAACCGCACCGTCTTGTGGACGCTCAAGCCCCTTCTTCAGGGCTGCGGTTGTCCTCGTGAGCTGGTACGTCACTCGGACTCACCTCCACCTTGATCGCGTTTTCCGGATGGTCCCACTCTTCAGTGTCCCACTTCGGCGCCAAGCTCACACCACCGTTGGCCGCGAGGTCGACTATGACGGATCTCGCTTCTTCCCAGAACTTGACCTCGCTGGGCGATATGTCGAATACGCCATCCATCACGACGGTCATCTGAGGCTCACGGCCGTCGAAGATCACCGTCTTCTTCTTGCCTTCGCTGTTGAACACTCGCGCCTTGATCTGCCGCACGTCGTCTCGCAGGACAATGGTGGCATTGGGGTCTGACAAATCATCGACGTCGAGCGGCTGGTCGATCTCCACCAGGCCGGTCGGGGTCTTCTTCCTGGTGAACATCCTTCGGAACTGTCTGAGGAGGGCGCCCTGTCGCGCCTTGTCGGAATGCCAAACTTGGGTGTCGTATCGCGCCATATTGCCCGGGTGGCCGGCCGAATGATCGCCTCCCGAACTGCTGTCGCGCATGACTGCTTCGAACGTGAGCAGCCGTGGGTCCGTGGAGTTCTCCACCTGTGCCCACAGCGACAATTCGGTGATCGGTGAAATCTTTAGCAAATATCCCGGATAGGCCTGCTTGAACGCATTGGATAGTTCAGTCCGCCACTCGGTCGGGACCGTGTGCCGGCCCGCCTTCTCAACAAGCAGCCATGCCTGATTGGAGTTGTTCGGTACAACTGCAGCGACCCAGAACGGTTCGCGTTCCACGCCAGAGGTTTCACGCTGGTGCTCAGGGTCGCCGTGCTTGAGCGAAATCGTAGTGCGCCGACCGGATTCACCGCCGTGCAGTTGAAGGAGAATCGTTCTACCTCGGCGCTTGGTGTTCGACGGACACCCGAAGTGTCGGTCGCCGCGCCGTACCATCTGGGCGGGCAGCGCCTCGATGAATGAGCTGAGAAAGACCAGCAGGTCAGCGCCTGCTGCATTGAAATTCGCCGGGAATTCACTCAGCGGCGGCGGATTCTTCCGGCGTGCGGCGTGGCCGTTGAGTTCGACTCGGAGCCCGAACGGAACGATCTGACGTTCACCAGTCACGGGCAGATGACCCCAGTAGCTTGTGACCGGAACCTAGGTGTCTGTGAACCCATTGTCTTTTACTTCCCCCTGATCTCTTGCAGTCGATTTGCCGATCAATCGCTGCCGATTCGGCAGTTTATGGTCTCGGTCTCTAGTTGATTGACGCGTTGGTCAAACCGTGACCCAGTTAACTCCCAGCTTCGGCCCGTGCTGCACGCTCTCTGGTAACCGTTCATCGAGGAGCTTGTCGACCACGGCGGTGGTGCGCACCGGATCGCCATCTTGGGCGCACGCCGCCCGGTACGCCACCAGTACGCGCAGTTCGGCGTCGATCGCTTCAATGCTCATCACATTATTGGACGCAGTGCACCGGGAGGCGGTTCCGTCGTGGGCTACTCCTGCATCAAGAACAGCAATGCGCCGGGTTCGGCCTTCCACATGAACCGCTCGTCACCGTAAGTTGTTACGTCGATCGGCACCAGGTGCTCGACCGCCGACTGGGCAGTGTTGACAGTCGCCACACCCTCATACTTTGTGTCGGTCACCGGGTTGAGGTCCACCCGCAGCACTCGCACGGTGTATTTAGATAGGCCTGCGTCGGCGTTGAAGTGGTTCTGCATTGACTGCTCGACCTGAGCAGCGATCTCCTTGGCTTTCTCCGCGGCCTGATGGTCGGTGTACTTCTGCCATCCGAACCACCCGAGCGCGAGCACGACGATTGTGGCTACGACGGCGATGATCACCTCGCGGATCTGATTCCGTTCGCGCGGTTCGGTCTGCCGGGGAGGAGCCGAAACGGGGGTGAAATCCTCGTCGGGGAACACCTCGTCGCCGTACTCGTC
This sequence comes from Mycobacterium sp. NPDC004974, assembly GCF_053600815.1. Lineage (NCBI taxonomy): Bacteria > Bacillati > Actinomycetota > Actinomycetes > Mycobacteriales > Mycobacteriaceae > Mycobacterium > Mycobacterium sp. NPDC004974. The sequence goes on from NZ_JBSGAQ010000003.1 coordinate 341,977, forward strand.
GCGCACCATGCGGGGAATGCTAAGGCAAACCTCCTGCCGCACATGACGGTGTCGCAAAAATCCGCCTCTCACCTACCGGGTCAGAGGCGGATTCTCCTCGGCCTGCTGCTGTTCCTATGCGGCCGCGGCCATCATCGCGGCGCGCATCTCGTCATCATCAACCGCCGTGTAGCGCTCTGTGATCGCCAAGTTGGAATGGCCGAGGAGCTCCTGCACCGCACGAATATTGCGAGTGCCGCGGTAGGCCTTGCTTGCGAACCGGTGGCGAGCTTTGTGCATCGTCCAGACCCCGGGAATGGCGTCGGAGCACAGCGTGCCGACCCACGCCGCCGTGACGTGGCCACCGTGAGGGCTCGGGAACAGCCAGCCAGCCGCCGGCCAAACGGTCGCACCGTACCCGGCGGGCCCTGCCGCGATCTTTGCCGCCAGATCGCCACTGATCGGGACGATCCGCTCGCGTGACCCCTTGCCATGGACAAGTAACTGCGCGCCTCCGGCCAGGTGCCGGAGATCGCGTGTGTGAACCTTGGCCACCTCTGCTCGGCGCAAACCGACCTCGCCGGCCAGTCGGAGCATCAGCGCCGTGCGGGCCGATGCTGCTCCCACGGCCTCGGCGAACACTGGGTCTGGCACCGGTTGCGGTACCGCACGCGGGACTTTTACCTGGGGCAGTTCGATCGCCGGATTCTCGCTGATCAGTCCTGCTTTGTGCGCCCACGCGAAGAATCCACGCACGCCAGCGCGATAGCTGCGCCGGGTCTCCGGCTTCCACTCTTCGTGGATCTCGAACCAGCCGAGTAGGTCGTCCTCGGTGATGCGATCGACGGGCAGATTGAGTGACTGCTGAAGGTAAGTGACCTGCCACCGCCGCAAACGGCGCGTGGTCTTCGGACGGCCGATGGCCACGAGGTATCCGACGTAGCCAGCGATCAGCTCATCCCATTGGTTCATTGGTAGTACCGGACCTTTCATGTTCGATCAAAAACGTTGTCTCAGTAGTGGTTTGGAGAACATAGATCGGCTCAATTGACGCCGCCATAGATTGGCGGATTTTCTTAACTGATAACGAAATGGACACGGCAAGGACTCGTTTGCTGAGCGTCCAACCAGAAAACCGGTTGACCGATAGGCATTTCCAAGCGTCATACTCGACCAGCGAATTTGGTGCAGATCGCTGGCTAGGCACCCATTGATCCGGCGACTGGGGAGGTTCTTATGAATCTCCCCATTGCTAGCGAGGCCGCAACCCGCGCCAGGTGTGCCGGCGCTCATCGCGCAGCTGCCCGCCATTGCTCTTTGAGCTGATCGCGCAATCCGGTGTAGAACGTGAGATCGTCGCGCGCCCAGGCGAGGTAGTCCGCGCGGGTGTAGTGCATTCCAATCCGGCCGAACCGGTCGTCGGGCATCGCGGTGAGGGTCTCAACCCGCTCTGAGTGCTCGTCTACCAATCGGGTCAACGTCGCTGCCAGCTTGGCTGAGCCCTGGCTGTCGCCGAGGTCAAGGGTCACCTTCACAGGATTAACCCGCCGCCGGAAGTTGATAGATCCGCGCTGCAACGGAGCGTGCGGTATGCAAACCTACTGGTTGGTAGGGCTCGATGTTCCGATCCTGCGGTGAACAGATGGTTTACTGAGTTGTACAGCTGGCCATCCGGCCAGCACGAAGTTGTCTTAACTGGGAGTGTCTGGTGGCTCGAACCACACCGCTGGCGCCGATGATCGGCCCTGACGCGATAGCACCGCAGGCACCGGTCCGTTCCCCGAAGACCGCCGAGCTCGTCGCAGGCACATTACGGCGCATGGTCGTCGACGGCCAGCTGAAAGAGGGCGACTTCCTGCCCAACGAAGCCGAGCTCATGGAGCATTTCGGGGTCAGCAGGCCGACGCTGCGCGAGGCCGTGCGGGTGCTGGAGTCCGAGCGTCTGGTCGAGGTGCGGCGCGGTTCCCGTACCGGTGCCCGGGTCCGGGTGCCCGGTCCCGAGATTGTCGCCCGCCCGGCGGGGCTGCTGCTCGAACTATCGGGTGCCGACATCGCCGATCTCCTGGTGGGGCGTGCGGCGATCGAGCCGATGGCCGCACGCCTGCTCGCCGAGAAGGGCGATGAGGCGGCGTTCGCCGAACTGGAACAGATGCTCGACGAGCACATCCCGAAGGACCACCAGTCAGATCAACTGGCCGAGACCACCGGCGACTTTCACCGCCGGGTCGTGGAGCTGTCCGGCAACGCCACCTTGAGCATCATCGCCGGCATGCTGCACGAGATCACCGTGCGCCACCACGCCTTCCTGTTCAAGGAGCGTCGACCGGTGTCGAAGAGCGACTACGACAAGCTGATGCGGTCCTACCGCAAGCTGATCCAGCTCATCCGCTCCGGCGACGGGGATGCCGCCGAGGCGCACTGGCGCAGGCACCTGGACACCGCACGGATCCTGATGCTGAAAGACATCGAGAGCGTCAAGGTCCGCGACGTCATGCGCTGAGCCCTGGCCGCTCATCGAGCCTGCGTCCAGCCCATCGAGCCTGCGTCCAGATCGCGTTTCGCGGCAATATTGCGATCTGAGCGCAGTGTCGAGGATCTGTGCGCAGTTTCGAGGACGACTGAACTAGTCCGGCCAGACCGCCAGCCGCGCCCCGGTATCCCGCCAGCCGTCAGCGGTCTTCCATCGCATCGGCAACAGCCGATAGCGCCAGCTGCCGGCCGGACCGTCCGGACCCACGTGGTCCACCGTGATCGAAATGAGGTCCGCGTCAAGCTGTTTGGCGTGTGTCTCCAGGTAGATGCCGGCCTCGTCGTCGAGCTCCGACATCAACTCGCCGAACAGCAACCGCGGACCCGGCGCGCGATGCAGCAGCACACACTGCGCCCGCTGCGGGCAATGGCCGGCCCGGACGGTGGCGTGACACTGCGTGTCCACGCTGCCCAGGTCACTCATCAACCGCCCGGACTCATCGACCCATACCGTGACCGGCTCAGGTGGTGGTGGCGTCATCTCGCCGGACATGGACCGGGAGCTCGTCGTCCCAGGGCTGGCGCGTCACCATGTCGGCAACGTCGACGTAGCCCCGCTCGAATTCCCCGGTGGCCGCATCGACGAGCCGGTACTGCTGGGTCTGACGCTGGATCGGCTGAGCGTCGAGCATGACGATCCGCACCTCCCCCGGCTCGAAATGGCACCGCTTCTGCAGGGCGGCCACGAGCTGCTCGTTGCTCATGTGTCCGTCACCGAAGTTCCAGCCGATCGCCGTGGAGACGATCCGCTCCCCGTCGGTCAACACGTAGTCGTCCTCGTTCTCACCCGCCATCGCCCGGTGCGCCAAGGTAAACAGGGCCCGGCCATGAGAGTTGAAGCCGCGGAAGGCGTATCCCATGTACAGATACATCTGGGCGACTTCCGGGCTGCCGTAGTACCGCTCCATCTGGGCGGCCGGCATGCTGGCGATCGCGACGATGTCCTTCTCGATCTTCTCCGCCGCCGAGGGTTTGACGCACCACAGCGAGGTGTCCCAGTTGCCCGCGTAATAGCGCATACCCGGCAGGAACGAGATCTTGCGCGGGAACAGGTTTCCCAGCACCACAGTGCCCGCGACCACCGCGAACAACACGATCGGCCACGGGCTGGTGAGATCCCCCAGCCCGATCCCGGCGTGCCCGACGAACAGTGCCAGCACCGAGAACATCATGAAGACGTTCCACTCCAGCGGCACGCCCATCGGAATGGAGCTCAGGATTCCGAAGTGGAACACCAACATGACAAAGGCGGCAATCGCCGTCGGCCAACCGCCATGCGAGAAGAACAGCACCAACGGAACCAAACCCTCGATGGCAGTGGAGAAGTGCGCCACGAAGCGTGACGGCCGCCCCGGCCGGAGATCATCGGGGAAGTGTTCGAAGAACCTCCGCTTGATCCAGCGCGGCCGGAACACCGGGTTGTTGCTCATCATCGTCGAGATGACGAACGGGAAGTGTTTGGTGAGTTTGGAGGCCGCCGCACCGATCCAGATCGTCAGGCAGATCAGCTTGGCCGCGATGACGATGTCGGCGCCGCTGAACAGAAAACACACGGCCAACGAGCCGTATACCTCGCCGCGGGCGGCCAGGAAGATCACCTTGTCTCGCAGACCGGCCACGGCCAGCAGGCCGACGATTGCCGCGGTCTGCCACACCGGCAGCACGCCGATCTCACTGCCGAGTGCCGGGATGGGGCCGGTGCCCTGCGAGGCCAACGCCACCACCAGCATCACCAACAGCGCCCCGTACAGCACCACGTCGACGACGGTGCGGTCATCACCCTTGGTCAGCGGCACCCGATTCGGCCACGGTGGCAGCCGAATCGTCCTGGGCCGCAACCAGTACAGGACCGATCCCATGGGCGGGAAGAACCGGTTGTTGAGCGGGCCGAAGCCGCAGCCGAGGCCGATGACCTCGAACAGCATCGTGTAGAACACAACCTTCTGGTAGACGATCGGCTCGGCGTACCAGGAGGCGACGTTGGTGAACCCGTCGACCCCGGTGGTCGTCAGCGCGATCAGCCAGGCACCAAGGATGTAGGCCAGGATCTTCACGACATAGAAGAGGTGCAGTGCGACCGGCGTCCCGAACCCCACCTCGGCCCAGTGCCGCGCCATCGGCTGGATCTTCTCCGCACGAGTGCCCTTGCTCCACTGCTCGAAGTCGATCTCGGGAGATTCCTGTTTGAGAAAACCCATGCCGGTCAGATTAGAACGTGTTCTAGTCCGGTGGTAGTCGTTCTGACCGGCCAGTGGGCGTCATTGTCGGCGCGCACGAACTAGGACTTCACCGGCGGGCGGAAGAAGATCACCAACTGGCCGATTCCACCGGCCAGGCCGAGCACGACCGCGATCGCCATTCCGCACCAGCCGTTCAGCAGGTGGTAGAAGCTGCAGTTGGAGAACAGCAGGTAATCAAGGCTGTAGTGACCAGCCCCGGTACCGGCGATCGCCACCGCGGCCACCGCCAGGATCAGGTTGTACTCCCAGCCCTCCTTGACGATGAAGAACCCGTTGTGCCGGTGCACGGTCCAGGCCGCCACCAGCATCAGCGCCACGAACCCGGCCGCGGGCACCGGGGTCAGCAGGCCGAGGGCCAAGCCGAGACCGGCCGCGATCTCGGTGCTGGCCGCGACCCTGGCGTGAAACAGGCCCGGCTTCATGCCGATGCTGTCGAACCATCCCGCGGTGCCGGGGATCCGCCCACCGCCGAAGAACTTGTTGTAGCCATGTGCGGCCATGGTCAGGCCAAGAACCACACGCAGAATCAGGATCGCAGCATCAGCAGCCATGTAACAGAATCTAGGGCATCTGTTAAGCCGCCGCCCAGCCCCCATCCACACTGAGGATCACCCCGTGGATGTTCCCGGCGTCGTCACCGGCCAGGAAAGCCACCGCTGCGGCGACCTCCTCGGGGGTGCTCATGCGCCGGGACGGGATGCGGGCCAGCACCGGTCCGATCTCATCGGCCACGTCGGCGGCCCGTTCCGTGGCGATCGGCCCGGGGGCCACGGCGTTCACCCGCACCCCGCGCGGTCCGTATTCCACGGCCCATGACTTGGTCAGCGAGTGCACGGCGGCCTTGGTCGACGAATACAGCGCGGAGCGGTCGCCCCCGATCAGGCCGGTGATCGACCCGACGTTGACCACCGCGCCGTGGCCACGCTCAGCCATGGCGGGCGCCAGCGCACCGGTCAGCAGGAAGGGGGCGATGACGTTCGTCTGGTACGACTCCAGCAGTGCCTGCTCGGAAACCTCGCCGGTGGGTTCCGGCATCCCCCACACCCCGGCGTTGTTGACCAGGATGTCGATCTGGCCGCCGGCGGCCTCGGTGGCCTGCCGCGCGAGGCGCCGCACCTCGCCCGCCCCGGCCCCGAGGTCGGCGGCGACGAAGTCGGCCTGCCCTCCGGCGGTGCGGATCTCGGCGACGACGGAGTCGCCGCGTTCCTTGTTGCGGCCGCTGACGATGACGAAGGCGCCCCGATCGGCGAGGGCCTTGGCAATGGCGACGCCGAGGCCTCCGGTGGATCCCGTGACAAGTGCTGTGCGACCCGCCAGAGCGGTGCCGTGGGTAGTGTTTGGACTCATGAGTCCAGGTATAGGCAGATGAAAATGGACCTGCAAGTCCAAAAACTGACCGCCAAGGGCGAGGCCACCCGGCACCGCATCATCGAGGGCGCCGCCGAAGTGATCCGCAGCAACGGTGTCGCCGCCACCACGCTCGACGACATCCGCGCCCACACCCAGACCTCGAAGAGCCAGCTGTTCCACTACTTCCCCGACGGCAAGGACCAGCTGTTGCTCGCCGTGGCCGAACGCGAAGCCCAGATGGTGCTGGCGGATCAGCAGCCCTACCTCGGCGAGCTGACCTCGTGGGCGGCCTGGCAACGCTGGCGCGACGCCGTGGTCGAGCGCTATCGCCGCCAGGGCCAGAGCTGCCCGCTGAGCTTGCTGATGTCAGAGATCGGCCGCACCACTCCCGGCGCCCAGGCGGTCACCAAAGCCCTACTGCGGCAATGGCATGACGAGATCTCGGCGGGGATCCGGCACATGCAGTCGCAGGAGAAGATTGCCGCCGATCTGGACGCCGACCGGGTGGGCGCCGCACTGCTGGCCGGGATCCAGGGTGGGGTCAGCGTGATGCTAGCCTCTGGCGACCTGAGTTACCTGGAGTCCGCGCTTGATGTCGGCATCGCAATGCTGCGCCGCGGTTAGACCGGCAGGCCCTTCACAACGCCGCCTCAAGCCGGTCGATATAGGCGTCGATATCCCCGATCGCCGACTCCGCGGCGAACACACTGATCGCGATGGTGTCCCCCACGCCCGTCACGCAGTGGGTGAGCCCCACCATCGGGGACAAGCCCGGAAACGCCGCCGCCAGCCGCACCGGCATACCGCCGAGGCCGAAGTCCGCAGCACCGCAATTCACGCTGGACACCACGGTGTTCCCGGTGACCGTCGCCGACCGCGCATCGGGATTGAACTGACCGATCCCCCACCGCAGCAGCGGGGCCGGCGTGGCGGCGAACGCACGTTCCGAGGCCCGCATCGCCGGGTGTGCGGCGCGTTCCCGGCGCGCCGCCAGTTCAGCGGCGATCGCGTCGCGGCGCTGCGCCACCGGCAGCGAGGGATGCAGGCCCACGCCGACCGTGCCGAAATGGTTGTACGCCTGCCGCGGACCGGATTTCGCCATGGTCACCTCGGCGCCCAGGGTGGCCGGATCCGTCCCCAGCTCACGGAGCTGACCGGCCAGGGCTTCGGAGATCCCGGCCAGTGCACACACCGTCACGGTGGCGCCCGACAGCTGCGCTCGATCCCGGACGAGCGTCCGCATGCTGCGTACGCCCGAGGGACGGTCGTTGGTCCTGATCGGCGGACGTGACGTGGCGGCCGGCGGCACCCGCCCGGCCTCGGTGTCGGCTACCAACTGCCGGTGGGCCCGGGCCGCTTCGATGCTGCGCCACGGCAACATCGCCGGGTGGCCGTACACCGGCGCCACCGGCGCCACCGTTCCCGGGCGGCCGAACATGACCGCCGCCGGGCCGCAGGTGCGCCCGCCGCCGCCGAGGGCATGGGTGATCTGCAGGACCGCCACGGTGCCGGCGCCGGCGACACCGGGCATCCCCTCGACTCCGGGGAACACGTGTAGCCGCCACGGCAGCACCCGCGCATCGAGTTGATCGTCCACCAGTCCGCTCACGGCGGCCAGGCAGCCCAGCCACGTCGAATCGTCGAGATGATGTACCACGAACCGGGATTCGTCGACACGGGACGGCACCCAGGCCGGGTAGTGCAGCCGAGAGGTGTCGTCGATGCGTTGCGACAGATCCGGGCTGATGCGGGCATTGGCCGCCAACTCGCCGAGTGCCGCCTGCAGGTCGGCGGGCACACCGTCGAATCCGTAGAGCAGAAAGGTGTCGTTGGGCATCCTGGACGACATCCAGAACATCTGCGCATCGACCGCAGTGAGTCGGTTAGCCGGCACGTCCGACGAAGTCCAGGATGCGGGCGGCTGTGATGTCGGGCTGGTCGAGTTGCAGGAAGTGACCGCCGGATTCGACGACGTGGGCATCGCTGCCCGCCGGCAGCACCTCGCGCACCCATCGGATGTAATCCGGTGCGGCACAACCATCGTCAGTGCCATGGAGGTACAGCGACGGCAACACCGGCGGCAGCAGCCAGTGCTTGTGCGGCTCGGCGTACTGTGCAGGCGGTTTGCTCATGCGGATCGTGGCCCGGTAGTAGCCCAGCGCGGCGCGCCACCGGTCCGGTGCACCGATCGCGGCGTCGACATGACGCAGGTCCTCGGCCGCGTCGTATCCCGGCGACCACGTCTTCCACAGCCGGGGCACCACCCAGGATGCCGAACGCTGAGGAAGCCAAGGTAATTGGAAGTACATCATGTACCAGCTGCGCAGCGCCTGACGCGGCAACTGGGCCAACAGCTTTCCGGCATCGGGCACCCGACCCAACGGCTGAAACGACGCCAACGGCGGCACCGACATGATCACGGCCTTCGTGAACGGGTTGTCCGGCAGCGCAGCCACACCCGATGCCGCCATGGCCCCCCAGTCATGGCCGATGATGACATCGCGTCCGGTCGGCCCGACCGCCTGCAGCAGGCGCAGCGCGTCGTCCATCAGCGCCCCGACGTGATAGCTCCCGTCGGCAGGAACCGACGAGGGCAGGTAACCGCGCATGAACGGCGCAACCACTTTCCAGCCGGCCTCAGCCAGAACCGGCGCCACCTTGCGCCAGCCGTAGGCCGTGTCGGGAAAGCCGTGTAGACACAACGCAACCGGGCCATCATCAGGCCCCCACGCCAGCGCCCGCAGGTGCACCGCGGGGGTGGCGACATCGATCCAGCGCGGCTCGGTCACAGCGGCACCGGTTCGTACTCGGACATGAGCCAGCGGTCATCGACTTTGACCATGGTGGCCCGGGCAACCGACGGGGTCTTCTGCGGCATGTGGTTTCCGACCTGGACGCTCTGGTTGACGAACAACACCAGTTCGGCGCGATCCGGCTTGGCACTCACCACCCCCGCGCGCAACACCTCTGCTACGGCCGCAATCTGCTGAGCATGCGCCGCCGGGATGACCTCACCGATCATCGCGCTATAGGTGCCGAGGAATTCCCCGGTCATCCGGTCGCGGGCCGCCGTGAGCTGCTGCTCGGCTGTCTCAGTCTCATACGACAGCATCTCGGCGGTGATCTCTTTGGCCGCCTGAACCGATTCGTTTCGGGCCGTGTCGCTTTCAGCCTGCGACACGGTCAGCCACCGCAACACCGCGCAGGTCAATGCCAACACCAGCGCGACGGTCGCCAGCACCACCGGCAAGCCGACCCGCGAGCGGGCGCGCGACGGCGTGGCTTCGGCGGGCTCGTCAGTGGGCTCGTCAACGGGCTCATCGGCGGGCTCGTCAATAGGCTCGTCCTCAGCCTCGCCCTCAACGTCGTCGGACTCGGCGGTGTCGGTCGCCGCGGCGTCGTCCGTGTCGGCGTCGACCGTTTCCTGGACTACCGCCTCGGCCTCAGCCGCCTCCACCGCTTCGGCTGGTTCCGCAGCGCTCGTGCCTTCGACGGTCTCCGGCCCGGGGCTTGCCTGTTCGACAGTCTCCACTGGATCCGCGGCGGCCTTACGGCGCCCGGCCGGCGGCATCTTGTGCCGGCCGCTCACTGGATGAACTCCACGTTCGAAACCTTCGCTTTGCCTTCAATGTCCTGCACCGTCAGCACCATTCGCCACACCTGGGGCTTCTGTTCCGGCACGCCCGCATTCGTCGACCGAACGGTCACCGACACGAGGACATCCGCCTTGTCGTTCGAGTAGGACTCCAGCCCCGATGAGGTCACCGTGCCCACCGACTTCGACTTGATCTGCTTGACCACGTCGAGGAACGACTTCGAACGCCGCTCGAAGTCGTCGTAGAACTTCCCGGTCGAGATGTCCAGGACTCGCTGGATGTTGTCTTCGGCGTGCTCCCAGTCGATGGTGGTGAGGTTCGTCGCGCCCTCCCGCGCGGTGTCCACGAACATCGCGCGTCGCTGCTGTTCGTGATGGGCCTGGTAGAAGCCATAGCCCAGCCAACCGGCCAGCGCCACGAGCCCGACGACGAGCACCCCTCCGATAACCCCCGCGAAAGGAAAGTGCAGCCGCTTCGGGGCCGCGTCGTCGGCTGCCACCGCAGGTTCTGTGCACTCAGCCTCAGGTTCGACGACCTCGGCTTCGGGGGCGGACTGGCTCGACTCGTCGGCCTCGGTCAGCTCGACCGGCTCGGCGTCGGCGCTGTCGTCTGCCATACATCTGCTCCTCGGTGGCACTGCGTGGTGCGTGCAAAGGCACGCGTGCGGTCCAAAGTACGTGGCACCGGTCACACCGTCAGCAGCGGTACCGACAGTCCCGGGAAGACCTGCGGGCGCGTTCGCGCTACGCGCCGCCGGACTCTGCGCATGGGATCTGGGCCCCCACCGCGCGCAGCGCAAAGTCCACGACCTCGCCCTGCGCGACCTCGCACTCGCCGTCGGAGCACAGTCGCGACATCGCGTGGCTGACCACCGCGCCGATGGCAATCGCGTCCTGCTCCGGTTTGGCCAACGGGAACGATCCGTCGTCCAGGCCCCGGCGCAGGATCGCCGCCAGCGACCGCTCACGGTCGTCGTGCCACTGCTCGCGGGCCGCGCGATAGCCCTTGGCTGCGCGGACCTCGTCCGAATCGAGCACGGTCATGTGCATGTTCAGCCGCGCGTCCTGCAGCAGACCGAAAATCTGACCGAGCCAGACTCGCAGTTGATCGCTGGGAGGTCCGTCGAAATGCTCGGCGATCCAGTCCAGCCGGCGGGCCAGCGAGTCACCCTCGCCCCGCATCATGGCCAGGAACAGCGCGTCCTTGGATTCGAAGTGCCGATAGAACGCGCGGGTCGACAATCCCGCCCTGGCCAGCACGGCAGCCACCGGCACCGCACCGGTGTGGGGCTCGGACAGGCAGCTGAAGGCGGCTTCGATGACCGCGTCGCGCTCGCTGACGTCGCCCACCACCTCATTCGCCTCGATACCTGGCTGCACGATTGACGATTCTAGGAACGGCACGCTTGTCCGGGTCGCAGATGCGGCGAAAACCCACGTGGGTAACGTGACCTCCCGGGGCCTGGCGAGAGGAATGTCCGTGAGCACCGGGAAAACCGAGCACAGCGATTCGCGCACCGTCACGTTCCGGGGAGTCGACGACCTGAACCTGGTCGGCGACGAATGGAACCGGGACGCCGCGTCCACCGCTGACCGTCCCACGGTCCTGCTGCTGCACGGCGGCGGGCAGAACCGGTACTCCTGGAAGAACACGGGGCAGATCCTGGCCGATCGCGGGCTGCACGTGATCGCACTCGACGCACGTGGTCACGGCGACAGCGACCGCTCACCCAGCGCGAACTATTCGGTGGAAGCGCTCTCCGCCGACGTGCAGCATGTGCTGTACCAGATCGGGCGCCCGGTGGTGCTGATCGGAGCCAGCATGGGTGGGCTGACCAGCATCCTGGCCGCGCACGAGGCCGGCCCGGAGCTGGTGACCAAGCTGGTCCTGGTCGACGTGGTGCCGCGGTTCGAGAAAAGCGGCAGCGCCCGCATCCGCGATTTCATGTTCACCAACGTGAACGGCTTCGATTCGCTGGAGGAGGCCGCCGACGCCGTCGCGGCCTACCTGCCCTACCGCGCCAAGCCGCGCAGCCCCGAGGGGCTGAAGAAGAACCTGCGACTGCGCGACGGGCGCTGGTACTGGCACTGGGATCCGGCCTTCCTCACCAAACCCGAAGACGACCCGTTCATGCGGGTGGAGAAGCTCGAACAGGCAGCGATCAACCTGAGCATCCCGATCCTGCTGATCCGGGGCAAGCTGTCCGATGTGGTCAGCCCCCAAGGTGTGCAGGACTTCCTGGACAAGGTGCCCGCCGCGGAGTTCGTCGAGTTGTCCGATGCGGGGCACACCGCCGCCGGAGACGACAACGACGCGTTCTCCGAGGTGGTCGTGGAGTTCGTCGGACGGTGAACGCCGAGCGTGACACCATCGGCTTCAACTTTCTGCGCGAACCTGAGCTGCCCGCCCCTCAGGTCACCGACCAGCAGGCCCGCGACATCCTGGCCGCCCACTTCGGGCTGCACGCGAATGTGAAATCGCTGGGCAGCCAACAGGACAAGAACTTCCTGGTCGACGCCGGCGCGACGATTGCCGGCGTACTGAAGATCGCCAACCCGGCGTTCAACGAGATCGAGCTGACTGCTCAGGAGCTGGCCGCGGACCTGATCGCAACGGCGGAGCCGGATCTGCGGGTGGCCCAGTCGTTGCCCAACCGGCACGACGAGAAGCTCACCGCGGTAACCGGTCTGGGCTCGAACGGCACCACCTATGTCCGGCTGCTGCGGCACCTGTCCGGCGGGACGCTCATCGAGTCCGGGTATCTGCCGCCGGCCACGGTCGCTGAGCTCGGCGCACTGGCCGGGCGGGTGAGCCGGGCATTGGCCGAATTCCGCCATCCCGGTCTGGACCGCGCGTTGCAGTGGGACCTGCGCTTCGGGGCCGAAGTGGTGCGCGGGCTGGTCTCCCATGTCGACGATGGCGCCGCACGCTCCCGGCTGCAGGCCGCGGCCGATGACGCGTGGGCACACATCGAGCCGCTGGCCGACGCCCTGCCCCGCCAGGCCGTGCACATGGACCTCACCGACGCCAACGTGGTGGTGTCCCACGGCATCGGCGGTGTGGTGCACCCCGACGGGATCATCGACCTCGGCGATCTGTCCGACAGCTGGGCAGTCAGTGAACTGGCCATCACCCTGTCCTCGGTACTGCAGCACCCGGGCAGCGATCCGACGTCCGTGCTACCCGGGATCCGGGCTTTCCACGCCATCCGGCCGCTGAGCGTTGCCGAGGCAGAAGCGTTGTGGCCGTTGCTGGTTCTGCGCACCGCGGTACTGATCGTCAGCGGGGCACACCAGGCCGGCTTCGATCCGGACAACGACTACCTCACCGAGCAGTCCGACGGCGAGTGGCAGATGTTCGAGCGCGCCACCTCGGTGCCGATCGACGTGATGACCGCGTTGATCAAGGCTGACCTGGGCCTGTCGTCTCCGCCCGCGCCGGTGCGGGTCACCCGCCCGATGATGGCCACACCGCAATCGGTGACGACACTGGATCTGTCCGCGACCGCCGACGATCTGGACGATGCGTTTCTCGCCGGCGGCTGGCTGAGGCCCGGCGTCGAGGACGAATTGGCCAGGGCCGCAATCGATGGCGGCTCAGATCTGGTGGTGACGGCGTTCGGCCAACCACGGATCTCGCGGGCCCCGGCGTTGAGCCAGGAGGAGCCCGCGGTGGTGCCGACCGGGCTCAGCATCTGGCCGGCGGAGCGGTTGGAGTTGGCCGCACCGTTCGACGGTGAGGTCATCGACCGTTCGTGGGATTCGGTGACGCTCCGGGGCGCTGAGTACGAGCTGACGCTCACCGGCATCAGTTCCGCTTCTGGCGCAGGCGATGCTCTGGGCATGGCCGAGCCGGGCCGGTGGACGCACGTGGCGCTGCGGCCGATCGGGGCGCCCCGCGCCCCTGAACTGACCACGCCCGGCCTGGCGCCGGGATGGCTGGCGTGCGTGCGTGATCCGCGGCCGCTGCTGGGGCTGTCGCCCCTCGATACCGAGCCGGCCGACGTCGACCTGATGGCCAGGCGGGACCGGGCGTTTGCGCCTGTGCAGGAGCACTACTACCGTCGACCGCCGCGCATCGAACGAGGGTGGCGGCACTTCCTGATGTCCACCAGTGGGCGTTGCTATCTGGACATGGTCAACAACGTCACGGTGTTGGGCCATGCGCATCCGCGGGTCGCGGCGGCCGCAGCCCGCCAGTTACGCAAGCTGAACACCAACTCGCGGTTCAACTACGCCTCCGTCGTCGAGTTCAGTGAACGCCTTGCCGGGCTGCTACCCGAGCCTCTGGACACGGTGTTTCTGGTCAACTCCGGGTCCGAGGCCAGTGATCTGGCGTTGCGGCTGGCCACCGCGGCGGCCGGCCGCCCCGATGTCGTGGCGATGCGCGAGGCGTATCACGGCTGGACGTACGGCACCGATGCCGTGTCGACCTCCACCGCCGACAACCCCAATGCGCTTACCACCCGGCCGGATTGGGTGCACACCGTCGAATCGCCCAACAGCTTCCGCGGCAAGTACCGCGGCAGCGAGGTGGGCCGCTACGCCGTCGACGCGGTGGCCCAGATCGAGGGTTTGATCGCGGACGGGCGTGCCCCCGCGGCATTCATCTGTGAGACGGTCTACGGCAATGCCGGCGGCATGGCCCTGCCCGACGGATATCTGCAGCAGGTCTATGCGACGGTCCGCGGAGCGGGCGGCTACGCCGTCGCCGACGAGGTACAGGTGGGATACGGCCGTCTGGGTGAATGGTTTTGGGGCTTCCAGCAGCAGGGCATCGTCCCGGACATCGTGTCGATGGCGAAGTCGGTCGGCAACGGTTACCCGCTGGGTGCCGTGGTCACCAGCCGCGAGATCGCCGAGGCGTTCCGCAGCCAGGGCTACTTCTTCTCCTCCACCGGCGGCAGCCCGTTGTCGTGTGCGATCGGGATGACCGTGCTCGACGTGCTGAATGACGAAGGGCTGCAAGCCAACGCGGCCCGCGTGGGGGCGCATCTCAAGTCACGGCTGGAAGAGCTGGCCACCCGGCATCCGCTCATCGGCACCGTCCACGGCGTCGGCCTGTATCTGGGTGTCGAGATGATCCGTGACCCCCAGACCCTGGAGCCGGCCACCGAGGAAACGGCGCTGATCTGTGATCGGATGCTCGAGCTCGGGGTGATCATCCAGCCGACCGGCGACCACCAGAACATCCTGAAAACGAAGCCGCCGTTGTGCATTGACGTCGAGGCAGCCGATTTCTACGCCGATGCGCTGGACCGGGTGCTGACCGAAGGTTGGTGAGCGAGACCCGCCCCGACAGGGCGGCTTAGCGCGCCTGCTCAGCCTGTTCGGCCTCGGCCAACCGCTGGTGGAGCCGCTCCCGGATGTCCTGCGGGGTATACGCGTTACGGCGGCGTTGGTCCCGCGCCACCATGACGCCACCCGCGACGACGCCGGCGACACCGGCAAGTCCTACCCACTTCCAGATGCTGCGCATGCTCCAAGTGTGCCTAAGCTTCGCTTGTGAAAGCGAACACCGTGTCGTTGACCAAGGCGCTGGAGGAGACCCGTACCGGTGACATCTGGCTGTTTCGCGGTGGCTCCGGGCCGGACCGGGCGATCCAGACCCTCACCAACAGCCCGGTCAACCACGTCGGGATGACCGTCGCGATCGACGACCTCCCACCGCTGATCTGGCATGCCGAGCTCGGCGACAAGCTGCTCGACATGTGGACGGGTACCAACCACCGCGGGGTGCAACTCAACGATGCCCGCCAGGTCGTCGAACGCTGGGCACACAGCTACGGGCAGCGCTGCTGGCTGCGGCAGCTCACCCCGTTCGCAACTCGCGAGCAGGAGGACCAGCTCCTCAAGGTGATCGCCCGGATGAACGGCACCGCCTTTCCCACCACCGCGCGACTGACCGGACGCTGGCTGCGTGGACGGATACCGATCGTCAGCGATTTCACCCGCGGAATTCCCCTTGTGCACAAGAAGGTTCGCGAGTCCGCCGAACGCAAGAAGGCGCGTAGCCGCCAGGTGGGGCTGGAGACCGCCTACTGCGCCGAGACAGTGGCCATCACGTTTGAGGAGATGGGTCTGCTGACGACCGAGAAGCGCTACAACTGGTTCGATCCCGGCTCGTTCTGGAGCGGTGACGAGTTGCCACTGACCGACGGCTACCGGTTGGGTGACGAGATCTCGGTGACTCTCGACTAGGGAGTGCGGGTCCGCCGGTCTGTGACGTCCTCGGCGGGCTTACACCCAGGGTTACTGTCAGCATTGAGCATGTGGTGTCTCGGGACATCGCTAACACTTTTGTCTCGGGACATCGCTGACACTCATGGTGCCGGTTTGGGTCCGGGTGTGCGGCGGGTTCGCGTGCGTTTGTCGCCGGGCTGATAGATCAGGCGGGGGTTGGCAGTGAACTCCCGCACCAGAACGGTGCCGCTGAAGATGGCAATGTGCTCGCCGTCGCGGATGCTGTCGCACAGGTGGCCGGCCCAGCACACGCCGACGTGGACCTGGTAGGGCGCGACGAACAGGGATCCGTGCTTGGTGACGGCGTGGCGCGTGACCAGCACCGGGGCGGCCAGGGGCCGATTGGCTGGACGGGCCTTGTAGGTGGCGGCGAACGCCTCGGCGGGAGTGGCTCCGCGCAAGGCGCGATGCGGCCGTTGGTGGTTGTAGAACTCACGGAACTCGTCGAGGAGATCGTTGAGTTCGGCGATGGTGGCCGGGGCGGGGTGGGCCCGCAGCCACTTCTTGAGCGTCTGCCACAACCGTTCGATCTTGCCGCAGGTCTGCGGATGAAATGGGCGTGAGTTGATCGTGACGGTGCCCACGGCCCGCAGGTTGGCCTCAAACGAACACTCGAACCCGCGCCATTTGCCGGTGTAGACAAATCCGTTATCAGCCAATGACATTGCCGGAACACCACATTCGGTCATCCCGGTCATCATCACCGACCACACCAACTCGTTGGTGGCATCACCGGGGCCGGCGTGCAGCCCGACCAGGTAGCGAGAGTGGTCGTCGAGGGACCCGGCGATCGCCGCCGGGGCCCCGCAGGCCAGTGCCCATCCGGTCCAATCGGATTGCCAGCACTCGTTCGGGCGGCTGAAGGTGAAGCGCTTGGTGGCCGATTTCGGCCGCTTCTGCGGTTGCGCGACGATCACCCCGTGACGGGTCAGGATCCGCCACACCGACGCACGGGAAGGCACGGCACCGAATCCCTCTCGCTGCAAGGCCCACACAATCGACTGCGGCCCGTAATCCGCCCCGGCTTCCAGCAGCTGTTTGCGTTCACGCAGGACCACCTCTTCGACTTCGGCGCTGGTCTGGCCCGGACACGACAGCGGCCGCCGTGAGCGTTCCTGCAGCCCGGCCAAACCCTCGTCGAGGAAACGGCGCCGGAACTTGTAGAACGTCGTGCGACTGATTCCCCGCTCACGGCAGAATCCCGCCACGTTCTCCACTTGCCCGACCAACGCCGTCGCAGCGCGAACATCCATCGCCGTCACCTTCTGAGCCATGAACCAATCTGGCCCATAGCCACACTCAGGTGTCAGCGATGTCCCGAGACATCCACCTGTCAGCGATGTCCCGGATCAGAACATGTCAGCATTGAGCAGGAATCCTAGGTGTTGCGCTCCCCTCAAGTTCTGCCCGCCAAACCGCGCCGCGGCATGGCGTCCACCGCCTCCGCACCGCCGCTCAACACCCGATTCGATCGGGGACCTCTCCCCGTCATCGAGCACGGTGCCGGAGAACGCTGTCGCGCGCCCCGCGATCGCGGCACAATTGCCTGGTGAGCATGGCTTCATTGCCAGCAGAGGAGTGCCTCACGAAGGGGACAGACGATGGATCCGGTTACCCGATTAGCGGTCGTCATCGCAGCATCCGGAGGCTTGGCCCTGGCCGGGTTGGGGCTGGGCGTCAGCCAAGCGGACCCGGCCTTCGGACCGAGTTATCAGGGCGGGAACTGCCCCGGCGGGCTCACCTGCACCCATTGGTGTCCGGGTGATCCTCCGATACCGGGAAGTCAGGTCATCACCTGGGACGCCGGCATCTGCCACGATTGGTACTGGAACTCAGAGGGTGTCGTGGACGTCGCCTCCAACACCATCTACCCGTGGAACGGCGTTCCCCATGAGGCTCCGCCGCCGCCGGTTCTGGGCCCGCCACCACCGCCCGCTCCCCCGCAGCCGCTGCCGGCGGATTGCCCGCCCTGGTCCCCGATCCTGGCCCCATCGCGCTGCGGCGGGCTTTAGCTCTCGCCGTTCGACGAGGCGCAAACCAACCTCGGCGCCTGATCAGGCAGAGGCGTCCAAAGCATGCTTCACCAGCGCGACGTCCAGCGTGGGAATGTGAACATCGAATGACCCGGTGGCGCAGGCGAGAACGAACGCGGTGAATTTCGGCCCAATGGCCTTCTCGCCTGATTCCGTCAGCGTCAGCGGCGGGTTGAAAGTGACGGCATTCTTATCCCGGCCGCGCCAGCTCACGGGCTCACCGCGGGTGAGTGAAAGGGTCCCCAACTTGGCCCGGGATGTCGCCCCCGGGGAGCGGAGGAAACAGCTGACCTGCAACGTCGCACCCGACTCAAAGTCGGAGAGATCGGCGGCAGGGTCCGGCCGCTTGCCGGCGAACCATATCTTCAAGACATCGGTGAAGGTCTGCGTACCGGCCGCCCGACGCGTGTTCGACGCCACGAGCGCGGAGTCTAACGAGGTTGGCACTTCACCGCCTGTTGTCACACCGTCCCGCGGGCGGCCCACGCGGTGGCGGCAACGGTGAAGGGTCCGGCGCCAAGATGTTCGCGAGCCACTGATTCGAGACGTGCACGACCGGCGTCATCGAGGCCCTGGACATAGTCGCCAGCGGGACCTACCCCGAATGTGTACGGCTCCCACCACTCCTCGAAGGTCGGATGCACAACGTCGACGGCGAGGGGACGCTCGTCCACGTCACGCAGGCCGGCCGCTTCGAACATCTCGGTCAGGTGTCCCCGGTGCGCCCCGGCGAGTAACGCTTCATCCTCAGCGTCCGGGTCGATCAGGTGAACGCCCTCCCAGAACGGCGCGAGCGCGCCCGTCGGCCCGTCCCACACGCATGCGGCGATGACGCCGCCGCGCCGGGTCACGCGGGCCATCTGCCCGATGCCGACCACCGGATCCGTCATGAAATGCACCACCAACTGCGCCAGAGCAGCATCGAAAGTGGCTGCGTCATACGGCAATTCCTCGGCAGTTCCCCGCCGCGCGTCAATGTCGGGGAAGCGTGCACGGATCGCGTCGACGAAAGGCGGTGACGGATCGATCGCTGCGACTTGGGCTCCCACCGACAGCAACTGGGCGGTCAATGCACCGGGGCCGCACCCCACGTCGAGCACCTTGTCACCGGCGCCGACCCGGGAGAACGACACGAAAGCCTTCGCCAGGGGCTCGGCGTAGCGGCCCATGAAGCGTGTGTAAGCATCCGGCGGGACAACAAACCCCACCAGAAAATGCTACGTCGCAGGCCCCGTCAGGTCTGCGTTCAGACCGGATCCTCGAAGCTGTCCTCGCCGGGCCGCCACACCATCCACGCACCATCGGCGAATCCCGTGAGCATCGCAATCTCGACGTAGACCTCATCCAACTCCGGATGGATCACGACTGTGCCCGTGTCGAGTTCGATGCGAATTCCGATACCTGTCTGCTCGGTAGTCGCCGTCACCGTGCCCGGCGTCAACTTGCGCAGGCTGTCCGCGTACCCGAGGTCGGACTCACGCCAGACCCGACCGGAGCTTTCGACCACCGGCCAGACATAACAGGCGAGGACGGCCGGTTCTCCCCCACCGGCCGCCCCGTCGAACTTCAGGTGCGCGTAGTCGTTGAGGACGATCTCGACCGAATACAGTCGCGCACCGACGAGCCGGGAAAGCAGTTCGTTCGGGATGTACATCGCTGCGAACCTCATGACTCGACCGACACATTCAAAGCACAACTCCACCACATTTCATCGCCGATCACCGTCAGCCATCACTGCCGGTCGAACCGCGGAATCCCTCCCTCCGATGCGGTGGAAAGATCTGTTGGAGTGTCGTCAAGCCCTGGGGAGAACCGATGGCAAACCGCTGGTCTGGAGTGACGATCGATTGCGCCGATCCCATTCGGATGTCGGCTTTCTGGGCCGCGCTGCTCGATATTCCGACGTCCAGCGAGCATGGGGAGGACCCGAACTGGGCGACTGTGGGCTCGCGCTCGGGACGGTTTCCCCGACTCACCTTCCAGCGCGTGCCCGAACCGAAGGTCACAAAAGTGCGCATCCACCTGGACGTGCAAGTAGACGACATCGCGGTGGGCCTCGATCAGGTCGAGGCCCTCGGCGGCCAGTGGTCTGGCATCCGCAACGACTACGACGAGGGTGTCGTTCTGGTCATGCTCGATCCTGAAGGCCACGAGTTCTGCCTGGTCCAGTACTTCGAAGCGTGAGAGGGCAGAACGTCATCAGGCATTGAGGCCGAACTCGATTTACGTCAGCGACCCACGTTGGCGCCGAGTCCAACTCGCCACGAAGTACCCACGGTCTCTCGCTCCCCCGCGCGCATGCAATCGGCCCTCGAATTCGTGCCCCGCAGCGGCTCCGGCCAAGACCCGCCACGGCGCCCGCCCGGTCGTGGCGATGCTGTTTTCACCGAGTCGACCCAGTGCGTCGTCATCGCCTTGCGCTAACGCCCGCATGACTGCCTTGTCGTACACGTCCGCCTCTTTGGCGTGATGTGCCCGGTCCGACGCAGTCATGCACGTCGATCCCTCGCCGATGACGATCATCGCCACCCGCTCGGCACGTCCGGCCAAATCTCGGCCCAGCGCAGCGCAGTCCTCGACCGAGGCATCGAAATCGACCGATTCGAATGCGCAGTGCGAAACGATCATTCCTTTGTCGCCCGGCCTTGACGACCCCATGAGCCAGTAGCCGACGGAAAGAGTCAACGGCAGCGGCTGTGGGTCTTCTGCGGCCTGTCCCCATCCGGAGCTCCAGCGAATGCCACTCGCAAACAGGCTGGGATACGCCCCCGCCGGGTCGAAACTCCGTGTCGAGTCGTCACCGCCGACGACCGCGACCAATTGCGGAGCATCCGGAGACGGTTCATGCCCGCCTCCCACGACCGGAATCTGTAGTCGCCCAACCGCTTCCCGGCAGGCGCCGCGCAGGCGGTTCCACCGGCGACTACGCCCGGCTACGTCCGGGATCAACATCGTCGGGTGCGGGCAGATCGCGGCCGAGATCAGCGCCATGGCATAACTCCGATCCGGCCTCGCAGCCATCCGTCAATCCCGTCCAGAGCAGCTTGCGCCATCGAGGTCGCATGCCCGGTGAACGCATGCGGCGATGCGGGGTAGACCCGCAGATCAACTTCGACACCCGCTGCGGCGAGCCTCGCCGCCATAGCGAGGTTGTCCTCAAGAAGCACGTCCTCTGCACCGATCACCATCAGGACCGGCGGGAGGTCCTTGAGCTCCGCGAAAACGGGCGAGACATCAGGATCGGTGCGATCTGGCACGTCTCCTGCGTATGCACTGAGGAAATACTCGTCAGCGATGAGACGACCCGCCGGCGTCTGCGCGGAGAGATCGAACGTGCCGCACTGAACGACCGCCCCACCGAAGACATGGAGCCCCCGGTCGCGTAGCCGGACCAACGTCGTGACCACAAGTGTGGATCCTGCGGAGAATCCCGTGATGGCCAGCTGTGCTGTGCCGAATCGTGTTTCGGAGTTCTCGGCGAGCCACAAAGCCGCAGTCTCGCAGTCATCCGGGGCTGCGGGCCACGGATGCTCTGGCGCCAGTCGATAGTCGACGCTGACCACCGCGACCCCCAACGTCTCGACGAGACGTCGATTCTGAACGTCACTCCGCGCGGCCGAGCCCAGATAGAAGCCGCCGGTGTGAATCTCAAGCAGCACCCCCGCCGCACGCCGATCCGTCGGGGTGTGAATACGGACAGACACACTTCGCCCGCCGGCGGTCACGGTCTCCACCGAGGGGGATGGCTCACATTCGGCAGGTGTGGGCATCGCGTCGCGGGCGGCGAAAAGCTCACTCAGACTTGTCGGTCCGCGGCCGGATGGCCGCCGCGCGTAGAACGCACGAGACTCGTCGACGAATGCGAGCAACGACGGGTCAGTCAGGGAAGACAGCCGCAGACGCATGCGAACAGCCTACGAACTTGCCGATCGTCAGGTTGAACCGAAATCGGTCAGACGTTGAAGCAGAACGCCACCAGATTGCTGGACCGAACAACATGGCATCGATCAGCGCGCCCGATACGGTTTTTGCCATGGATGAAGACAACCTGCGCACCGCTGTTGAGGCACATTGGGCGTCATCCGACCTGAACGACTTCGACGCCGAGCATCGGATCTACCGGGCCGACGCGGTCCTCGAATATCCCCAATCAGGTGAACGGATCCGCGGGCGGGACAGCATTCAGGCTTCGCGCGAAGCCCAGCCGAATGCCAAACGCTTCACGGTCCGCCGCATCCTCGGTGGCGGTGATCTGTGGATCAGCGAACTCGTTCTGACCTACGACGGGCAGCCGTCATATGTGGTGAGCATCATGGAATTCGTGGACGGTGAGGTCGTCCGCGAGACCCAGTACTTCGGAGATCCGTTCAGCCCCGGGCCATCCCGCACTCAGTGGGTCGAATCGATGGAGTGACCGCGGAGCTCACACGTTGATGCGGAACCCCACCCAGTTACCTCACCTGTCAACATCTCCGCCAGCGTGGCGTTTGGCGCTAAATTTCCACATGTGATCAACGATGTTGACGACTCCGAGGTGATCCGCCAGTGCCTGTGGGCCGCTGTCGACGGGCCTTTCTTCCCCGACTGGGTATTTCATACGTTGATCGGCCTGGATCGCAACGAGGTCCGACGCATCGCAGAAAGCTGGCCAGATTGGGAAGACGAGGACGAGCAGAACCTCGCAATCAACAACGCGCTGAACAACTTGCTCGGGTACCCACATAACCGGTGGGATGTCTGGCACGACTACATCTCAGCTACGGGACCCGAGCTATGTGGCGTGTATGCACGATTTCGCGGTGAGCCGCTGGACCTCTCAACCAAAGGTTACTGCGAGCGCATGAGCTGATACTCGCTGCGCGCATGTTTGCTCGGCGAGCGTGGGCCCTATGCGAGGACTACCCGACTTCCAACGTCGCGCGCACCGGCGTCGTATTCCGGGTCAGATCCAGCACCGGGCAGTGCGCCTCGACGGCCTCATGCAGCTCGCGGTAGCGTTCCTCGGATTCCGGCCCGGTCACCTTAACCATCACCCGGATCTCGCCGAAACCCGCCCGCACACCCTCGTCCAGTCCGAAGAAGCCACGGACGTCGAGGTCGCCTTCGGCACGCGCGGAAATGTCGTCCACTGCGATATCGAGCTTCTCCGACCAGAACCGCCACGTCACGACATGGCAGGACAGCAGTGAGGCCAAGTAGAACTCGACCGGATTCGGGGCCTTGTTCTCCCCACCCAACGCCGGCGGCTCGTCCACCTCAACGCGGTACTGCCCCAGCGTGACCGAGCTGGCCACCGCGCCATGCGCCTGCGCGGCTGCCCGGAACACCACCTTCGCATTGGCTTCGTTTGCCGCGACCGCATCGGCGGTGGCGGCGATTATCCCGGCGAGGTGATTGGTCGATGTCGTCACAAGAAGGCGATAGTAACGACCGGCAAACGGCGTTAGGACCGAGCGTGTGGCTTGGGCACGAAAACCGCGCGGACTGCGTGCACATCCCCACGTTCGACGCATGCCCGGCTACACGTTGAAGCGGAACTCCACCAGATTCCATGGCCGATAAAACATCTGCGCCAACCCTCCAAGGAGTCATTGCGATGTTCCACGGATCGAGTATCGACGTTCGATTCCCGCAGTGACCCGACCCCACTCGCTCGTGGCAACCCGTGCCTGATGCGCATCGAATGCTGCATCGTTGACAAACCGCTCGTCAACTTGCCAGACGTAGAGGTCGTCGGTGCGGTGAACCTCGAACGAAATACATCCTTGCTCGGCACGCGTCAAGTCGATGTGGCGCGACAGATGCCGCTGGACAGTAGCCACCTCGTCATCAGTCGCACACACCAACTGCCCGCTGAGGATGACTTGCGTTGCCAGCTCTCCGAACACAACATGCCCCTTACACGTTGAAGCGGAACTCCACGACGTCTCCGTCGACCATCACGTAGTCCTTGCCTTCCATCCGGACCTTGCCCGCGGCCTTGGCAGCCGCCATCGACCCAGCCTCGACGAGATCGTCGAACGACACGACCTCAGCCTTGATGAAGCCCTTTTCGAAGTCGGTATGGATCACGCCGGCCGCTTTGGGAGCGGTGTCGCCCTGGTGGATGGTCCAGGCGCGCGATTCCTTCGGCCCGGCCGTCAGATAGGTCTGCAGCCGCAGGGTGTGGAAGCCGGCGCGGGCCAGTGCGTCCAGGCCACGCTCGGTCTGCCCGATCGACTCCAGCAGCTCGTTGGCCGACTCGTCATCGAGCTCGATCAATTCCGATTCGATCTTGGCGTCCAGGAACACCGCGTCGGCCGGGGCCACCAGTGCACGCAGCTCGGCCTGCTTCGCCGCATCGGTGAGCACCGACTCATCGGCGTTGAACACGTACAGGAACGGCTTGGTGGTCATCAAATTCAGCTCACGCAGCACCGACCAGTCCTTGCCGGTGGAGAAGAGCGTCTTGCTGTCGTCGAACACCGCCTGGGCCGCGACCGCCGCGTCCAGGACCGGCTTGCGCTCCTTGTTGTTGCGGGCTTCCTTCTCCAGGCGCGGCACCGCTTTCTCCAGCGTCTGCATGTCGGCCAGGATCAGCTCGGTCTCGATCACCTCGATGTCCGAGCGCGGATCCACCCGCCCGTCGACGTGCACCACGTCGTCATCGGCGAACACGCGCACCACCTGACAGATGGCGTCGCACTCGCGGATGTTGGCGAGGAACTTGTTGCCGAGGCCGGCGCCCTCTGAGGCGCCTTTGACGATGCCTGCGATGTCGACGAACGTCACCGGGGCCGGCACGGTCTTCTCCGAGCCGAAGATCTCGGCGAGCTTGTCGAGCCGGGGATCGGGCAGCGGAACCACGCCCTCATTGGGCTCGATGGTCGCAAACGGGTAGTTGGCCGCCAACACGTCATTCCGTGTCAGGGCATTGAACAGAGTCGACTTTCCGACGTTCGGCAAACCGACGATTCCCAGGTTCAGGCTCACAGGGACCACAGTCTAGGCGGGTGTGACGGGCACGCCAGCGCGAGCTGGCAGCACGCGGCCAGACTGAGCCGGTACGGTCTACGTGTGTCAGGACAGCGCGCACAGTCGGCAGTGCCGGCTGACCATCGCTCTGTACACCCGCAATTCGCCGGTGTGCCGTGGTGGGGAGCTGTGCTGATTGCGATCACGGCTACCGCGATCGGCTTTGCTTTCGATGCCGGTTCGGGCAATCGCGAGCTCAGTTCGGTGTTCGCGGTCTGCTATTCACTCGGTTGCATTTTGGCTGTTCTGGTGGTCCAGCAGGCCGGTCTGTTCACGGCCGTGATCCAGCCCCCACTCATCCTTTTCGTCGCCGTTCCCGGGTCCTATTTCCTGTTCCACGGCGGCCAGCTGGCCGGGGTGAAGGACCTCGCGATCAACTGCGGATATCCACTGATCGAACGCTTCCCGCTGATGCTGTTCCTGTCAGCGGCAGTGCTGCTGATCGGACTCGGCCGGTGGTACGTCGGTCTGACATCCCGTCGTGGAGCCGAAGCAGATGGGACGGCCGACTCCAGAACGGCCGAAACAGCCAAGGCCACGCCCGCCGCGGGAATTGTGTCATCCGTCACAGCGAAACTTTCCGGGCTGGTTCTCCGCAAACCCGCCACCGCGTCGACCCGCCGGGAGCGGACGGCCCGGCAGGACGACGCGGCCGATGCCCCGCCACGGCGGCGCCCATCCGAACGGCCCCCGCGCCGGCGTCCGGCCGGCGCAGAGCCCGGCACGGGTGCTGCAGCGGCAGCCGCAGCGGCCTCCGGGCGGCCCCGCGGCGAGCGCAGGCCGACCAAGCGCACCGCAGCGCCGCGCCCCCGCCCGACCCGTGGCGCCGACAGCGATCTCAGCAGCGAACTCGACGGCGCGATGCCCGAGCGGCCGCGGCGGCCCAGGCCCCCGCGCTCAGCCGAGCCGGGAGGCGGCGAGCCGCGCCGGCGGGTGCGGACCCAGCCGCGCGACCCGCGCAAGCAGCCGCCGCCGGAGCGCCGTGACACCGGCTCGTTCGACGCCCCACATGAGCGGCCGCAGCGGCCGCGCCGCCGATTCGACGACTACCAGCCGTTCGAGGATTCCTTCGAGCAGCCCAAGCAGGCACCCAACGGTTCCGGCCGCTCGACGCACCATCCGGTGTCGCGGGTGCGCTACCGCGGTTCTGAGGACGAGGACCACCGGGTGGAGCACCGCATGCGGCCTCGCTCGTCAAAGGGTGCAGCGGCCAGGGGCCGCCACTCCTCGGATCACGACGACTGATCTACGCCTGGTCGACGCCTGACGCCGATCAGGCGCGCGGCGGGCGGATCTCACGCGGCAGCGAGAACACCAACGTCTCGTTGGCCGTGGTGACCGGCTGCACGGTCCCATAGCCGTACTCGGCCAGCCGTTCGAGCACACCGCGCACCAGCACCTCGGGCACCGATGCCCCGGAAGTGACACCCACGGTGGTGACGCCCTCCAACCAGGCCGGGTCGATGTCCTCGGCGTAGTCCACCAGGTGTGAAGCCTGCGAGCCGGCGCCCAGGGCCACCTCGACCAACCGCACCGAGTTCGACGAGTTGCGCGAACCGACCACGATCACCAGCTCGCATTCGGGAGCCATCGCCTTGACGGCCACCTGACGGTTCTGCGTGGCGTAGCAGATGTCGTCGCTCGGCGGATCCTGCAATGTCGGGAACTTCTCGCGTAGCCGGCGCACCGTCTCCATGGTCTCGTCGACGCTCAGCGTCGTCTGCGACAACCAGATGACCTTGTCCGGGTCGCGCACCGTGACCTTGTCCACCGCGTCCGGATTGTCGACGACCTGGACGTGGTCGGGCGCCTCACCGGCGGTGCCGACAACCTCTTCGTGGCCCTCGTGGCCGATCAGCAGGATGTCGAAATCGTCGCGGGCGAACCGCTTGGCCTCGTTGTGCACCTTGGTGACCAGCGGGCAGGTGGCGTCGATGACCTGCAGGCTGCGCTCGGCAGCGGTCTGGTGCACGGTCGGCGCCACACCGTGCGCCGAGAACACCACGATCGCCCCTTCGGGCACTTCGTCGGTCTCGTCGACGAATACCGCGCCGGCCTTGGCCAGCGTCTCCACCACGTGCTTGTTGTGCACGATCTCGTGGCGCACGTAGACCGGAGCGCCGTGCTTCTCCAAGGCGCGCTCCACGGTCTCGACGGCGCGGTCCACACCGGCGCAGTACCCACGAGGCTCGGCCAGCAGGACCCGTTTGCCGGAGACTTGCGAACCACCGCCTGACCTCACCGAGCTGGTGGCACCCGGGATACCCATGTTGATTGTCGGCGGCATGTCTCCAGGGTACGGGCCCACCGCAGCGCCGAGCCAGCCGTAGGCTGTGGGCCATGGGAACTGCACCGTATGGGGTCCGGCTGCTGGTGGGTGCGGCAGCAACCGCCCTGGAAGAAACCCGCAAGTTGCCTCAGACGATCCTGACCTACCCCATGACGGTGGCCAGCCAGGCGGCCAACCTCGTCATGCATGTCCAGCAGAACCTCGCTGAGCTGGTGGTCAAGGGCGACGAGACACTCGAGCAGCTGTTTCCGCCCAAGGACGAGCAGCCCGAGTGGGCCACCTTCGACGAGGATTTCGAGTCCGACCCCGACTCTAAGGACGACGCCGACGGGCCGGCAGCCGGCGACGGCGAGCGGCGCACCGAGGGCCGGTTCGCCCTGTACAGCACCGGAGAGCCCGAGTCGGCCGGCTCGACGAACGGCAAGGCCGGGGGTGCGACCGCCGCAGGTGCAGCACCCGACGTCGCGGGCGAACTCGGCTACGACGCGCTGACGCTGGCGCAGCTGCGCGCGCGGTTGACCGCCCTGCGGGTGGCCGACCTTGAGGCGCTGCTGGCCTACGAGGAGGCCGGCCGGGCCCGCGCACCGTTCGTGACGCTGCTCGCCAACAGGATCACCCGCGCGACCGCGAAGTGACCGAACCGGGCCAATCACCGGAAAACCCCTGGCCGGTCCGCGCCGTGGCGACCCGCGTCGCAAAATGGATCGACCGGCTCGGCACGGTATGGGTCGAGGGGCAGCTGACCGAACTCAAGGTCCGCCCGGACTCCAAGACCGTCTTCATGGTGCTGCGGGATCCGGCAGCCGATATGTCGCTGACGCTGACCTGCCCGCGCGACCTGGTGCGCAACGCCCCGGTCAAGCTGACCGAGGGCACCCAGGTGATCATCTGCGGCAAGCCCAATTTCTACACCGGTCGCGGCACATTCTCGTTGCGGGTCAGCGAGATTCGTGCGGTCGGCATCGGTGAGCTGTTGGCCCGGATCGAGCGGTTGCGCCGGCTACTGGAGGCCGAAGGACTCTTCGATCCGCGACTCAAACGGCCAATCCCGTTCCTGCCCAACACCATCGGTCTGATCACCGGCCGCGCCTCGGCCGCCGAGCGTGATGTCACCACGGTCGCCGGTACCCGCTGGCCCGCGGTGCGCTTCGCGATCCGCAACACCATCGTGCAGGGGCCCAACGCGGTTCCGCAGATCGTCGACGCTTTAGCAGCACTGGACGCTATGCCCGACGTTGACGTGATCGTCCTCGCACGCGGCGGCGGCAGCGTGGAGGACCTGCTGCCGTTCTCGGACGAGACGCTGTGCCGGGCCATCGCCGCCTGCCGCACGCCGGTGGTCAGCGCGATCGGTCACGAACCCGACACTCCCCTGTCCGATCTGGTCGCCGACGTGCGCGCGGCCACCCCGACCGACGCGGCCAAGCGGATCGTGCCCGATGCGGCCGCCGAACAGGCGCTGATCACCGATCTGCACCGGCGCAGCGCCCGCGCACTACGCAACTGGGTACACCGCGAGCAGCACCGTCTGGAGCAGTTGCGCAGCCGCCCGGTACTCGCGCAACCTCTCGCCGGTCTCACCGCGCGGGCAGACGAGATCGCCCGGGCCCGGGCCACCGCCCAACGCGATATCACCCGGTTGATCGCCGCGGGGGCCGACACCGTCGGCCATCTGTCGGCGCGGCTGACCGCGCTCGGCCCGGCGGCGACGCTGGCCCGCGGCTATGCGGTGGTCCAGGCGGTCCCGGAGTCGGGGGCACCGACGGTTCTACGTTCAGTGGCCGACGCCCCGAACGGCACCCGGCTGCGAGTGCGGGTGTCCGACGGAGTGATCTCGGCTGTCAGCGACGGCAGCGAGTAGAGGATGTGAGCATGAAGCCTATTAGTGAATTGGGCTATGAAGAGGCCCGCGACGAATTGGTCGCCGTCGTGCAGCAGTTGGAGCAGGGTGGGCTGGATCTCGACGCTTCGCTGAATCTCTGGGAGCGTGGCGAGAAGCTGGCACAACGCTGCGAAGAACACTTAGCTGGAGCGCGGCAGCGGGTCGAGCAGGCCCTGGCCGCGCGCGAGTCCGAAGAATCTTGATGCAGCAACTATTTTTGCCGATCCCGGTCGAAACTGGAACCTGTTTCAGTTAAGCTGCCCAGCATGGGTGACGCATCTCTGACCACTGAACTCGGCCGCGTCCTGGTGACGGGTGGCTCCGGCTTCGTCGGCGCCAACCTGGTGACCGAGCTGCTCGACCGCGGCTACGCGGTGCGCTCGTTCGACCGCGCACCGTCGCCGCTGGGCGATCACGCCGGCCTGGAGGTCATCGAGGGCGACATCTGCAACCCGGAGACCGTGGCCGACGCCGTCAAGGACATCGACACGATCATTCACACCGCTGCGATCATCGACCTGATGGGCGGCGCCTCGGTCACTGAGGAGTACCGGCAGCGCAGCTTCGCCGTCAACGTCGAGGGCACCAAGAACCTGGTGCACGCGGGCCAGGCCGCCGGCGTCAAGCGCTTCGTCTACACCGCCTCCAACAGCGTGGTGATGGGCGGACAGGACATCGTCAACGGTGACGAGACCATGCCGTACACCACCCGGTTCAACGACCTGTACACCGAGACCAAGGTCGTGGCCGAGAAGTTCGTGCTCTCCCAGAACGGCGAGCAGGGCATGCTGACGTGTTCGATCCGGCCCAGCGGCATCTGGGGCCGCGGCGATCAGACCATGTTCCGCAAGGTGTTCGAGAACGTTCTGGCCGGACACGTCAAGGTGCTCGTCGGCAACAAGAACATCAAGCTCGACAACTCCTACGTGCACAACCTGATCCACGGGTTCATCCTGGCCGGCCAGCACCTGGTCCCCGGTGGCACCGCACCCGGTCAGGCGTACTTCATCAACGACGGTGAACCGATGAACATGTTCGAGTTCGCCCGCCCGGTGATCGCGGCGTGCGGCCGGAAGCTACCGACGTTCTACGTGTCCGGCAAGCTGGTACACAAGGTGATGATGGCCTGGCAGTGGCTGCACTTCAAGTTCGCCCTCCCCGAGCCGTTGATCGAACCCCTTGCGGTGGAACGGCTTTACCTCAACAACTACTTCTCGATCGCCAAGGCCGGACGCGACTTGGGCTACAAGCCGCTGTTCACCACTGAGCAGGCCATGACCGAGTGCATGCCCTACTACGTCGACCTGTTCCACCAGATGGAGTCCGGGTCCAAGCAGTCCGTCACCGCGTAGGGTCTCCCCTCAGCGGTACAGGTGCACCGGATGGTGCGTGGACTGTTCGATCCGTGCCGATGCGGCATGCAGTAGTTCGGTGCCCAGCGAGATGAGCGCGCGGGCCGCCGCGATCTCCTCACCGATCATCGGCGCGCCGGGGTCTTTGGGGTTCCGGTAGGCGTCTCCGGTGGTGGATATCGTGTCGTCGCGCACCTGTGCCCGGACCGAGGCATGGGTGTGGACCTCGTCTTCGGAGAACTCGATCTCGACGAGCCACTTGTTGGTCAGATCCTTGTCGTACATGTCGGACACCTCCACCTACAACTGTGCGCCGGGCACGGCGAGGATGCCAACAGTTTGGCGAGTCATTGGCCGACCAGGGACAGCGCGAACCCGCGACGAAGCTTGCCCGACGGTGTTTTCGGGATGGCTCCCGGCGGTAGGACGACGACCGTGCGTGGCCGTGCATCCACTTCGGTGACCACATGATGGGCGACGGCATGCTGGATGCGGCGGACCTCGCTATGGTCATCGAACGCACTCGATTCCACTGCGACCGCGAAGGACTCCGTCGAACGCCCGGAATGCAGTCGCACCGCAACGGCACAACCCGGTCGCACGCCATCGACGCGACCGGCAGCACGCTCGATGTCGGTCGGATGGATGTTCCGCCCGGCCATGATGATTACATCCTTGACCCGGCCACAGACCACGATGTGGCCGTTCTCCATCAGGTAGCCCAGATCGCCGGTGTCGTACCAGCCCCGCTCGTCCTGTGCGGGCACAAATCCCGCCGCCGTGGTGTAGCCCCGGGTCAGTGATTCGCCGCGGACCTGGATCACTCCGACACCGCGGGCCGGAAGCACTTTCCCGTCCTCGTCGACAATGCGGGCTTTGAGCCCACTCAGCAAGGGGCCCAGTGTCGCCAACCGGCGACGATTGCCGTTCTTCGTCGGCACCGCACGTCGCAGCGTCGCCAGGATGTCGGCATCCACCTCATCGACCACGAGGCCGGAGTTGCACTCCGAGAACGAAACCGCGACCGTGGTCTCGGCCATGCCGTACGCCGGCAGAATCGCTTCTGGTCGCAAGCCGAACTGCTTGCCTGCAGCGCACAGATCCTCGACGTCGGCCGGCTCAACCTGCTCGGCACCTGACAGCGCCCATCGCAACGTCGACAGGTCGAACTCGCCGGGTTGGGCCTGCCTGCGCAACCGCTTGGCCAACAGTGCATAGGCGAAGTTCGGCGCGGCGGTCATCGTGCCCTTGTACTTGTCGATGAGCCTCGCCCACAGCAACGCGTCCTGCAGGAAATCCATTGGCGTGATCTTGACCAGCTCCGCACCGAAGTACATCGGAACTGTCAGGAACCCGGTCATCCCCATGTCGTGGAACAGCGGCAGCCAGCTGATGATCACGTCGCTGTCTAGGTTGTACTCGGCGCCGACGAACATCGCCTCAGCGTTGGAATGCAGGTTGCGGTGGGTGATTTGGACCGCTTTGGGAGGCCCCGTGGAGCCCGACGTCAGCTGCAACAGCGCCAGGTCGTCCTCGTCGACGTGCACCGGGTCGATCGGCTCCGTACCGAGCAGCTGCTCGATGGTGACAACGGCCAGCCCGCGCTCGGCCAGCACGGGCTCGGCACCCAGAAATGGCTCGGATAGCACAACGGTGTCGGTGTCGATGGCTCCGACCACCTCGGCCGTTTCAGCAGCCCATTTCACGAGGTCGGTGCGAGGGGTGGGTTGGTGCAGCATGGTCAGGCTGGCGCCACGCATCCAGACCGCCTGGGCGGTAGGCGCAACCTCGACCGGAAGTCCGGCCAGCACCGCGATCGCGTCGCCGCGGTCTACGCCTGCCGCGGCGAGGCCGCCCGCGACCCGACGCGCCCGCTGATGTACCTGTTCCCAGGTATGCCGAACCGGCGCATGGGGTTCACCGGTCACCATCCCCCTGGTGCTTGCATGTGCGTTTGCATACATCGTCTCGGTGAATCTGCTCATGGATCCCCCCTGAACCCATTGCGTTACGTTTCCGCGAATGATTCGTACCCGAATGGCGCACGTAATCATCGGCGATGCTCCCACGGCAATCAGAGCAATCGCAGACGGCGGCCGGACAGTCGGCACGGGACGAACCCACGATTCCGACAGAATAGCCAGCCTGGGCCAAGATTCGAGGCCATCTGCCGGTCAACCGATGTTCGTGTCGGCGTTCCTGAACGGATATTTGTTTGGGCAACAAGGCAATACGCCCGCCGAACAACGAGAATATCGAAGGAGATGGCAAATTCGACGATGGACTCCGATCGACGCCCCGGTCCCAAAGCGAGCGCGTCGGTAAATATCGGCTGAGAAGCGTCGAGAAGCCCACCGGTGGCCGGCGAAACCACATACCGTCGGCCAGAGACGAAAAAGTCGGGGATCGACAGGAGGACTGCAACATGCCAAACGGCAAGCCGAACATTCTCGTGATCTGGGGCGATGACATCGGCATCAGCAACCTGAGTTGCTACAGCGACGGCCTGATGGGCTACCACACCCCGAACATCGACCGCCTCGCCAGCGAGGGCATGCGGTTCACCGACTCCTACGGCGAGCAAAGTTGCACCGCCGGCCGCGCGGCATTCATCAGTGGGCAGAGCGTCTATCGCACCGGAATGAGCAAAGTCGGTGTGCCCGGCGTGGACATCGGTTGGGCCGCAGAGGATCCGACCATCGCCGAGCTACTCAAGCCGCTCGGGTACGTGACCGGCCAGTTCGGCAAGAACCACTTCGGCGACCTCAACAAATACCTGCCGACCGTT
The DNA here is from genome assembly GCF_053600815.1 of Mycobacterium sp. NPDC004974. Lineage (NCBI taxonomy): Bacteria > Bacillati > Actinomycetota > Actinomycetes > Mycobacteriales > Mycobacteriaceae > Mycobacterium > Mycobacterium sp. NPDC004974. Next base: position 375,272 of record NZ_JBSGAQ010000003.1, read on the forward strand.
CACGGTTTCGACGAGTTCTACGGCAACCTCTACCATCTCAACGCCGAGGAAGAACCCGAGAACTTCGACTACCCGCACGAGGATCGGTACCCGCGGCTCTACCAGCTGGCCAAACCGCGTGGCGTGCTCAAGTGCAAGGCCACCACCGACGTGTCCACCGAACCGGACGACCCGAAGTTCGGGCCCGTCGGCAAGCAGACCATCGAGGACACCGGCCCGCTGAACACCAAGCGGATGGAGACCATCGACGAGGACATCGCCGACTCCACGGTCGACTACATCAAGCGTCAGCATGCGGAAGGCAATCCGTTCTTCGTGTGGTGCAACTTCACCCACATGCACCTCTACACCCACACCAAGCCGGAGAGCCGTGGGCAGGCCGGGCTGTGGCAGTCGCCGTACCACGACACGATGATCGACCACGACCGCAACGTCGGCACCGTGCTGAACGTGCTCGACGAGCTCGGTATCGCCGAGGACACCATCGTCATCTACTCCACCGACAACGGCCCGCACCGCAACACCTGGCCCGACGGCGGCACCACTCCGTTCCGCAGCGAGAAGAACACCAACTGGGAGGGCGCTTTCCGGATTCCCGAGCTGATCCGCTGGCCCGGAAAGATCAAGGCCGGCTCGGTCTCGAACGAGATCATCCAGCACCACGACTGGCTGCCCACCCTGTTGGCCGCCGCCGGTGATCCCGACATCGCGGAGAAGCTCAAGACGGGCCATAAAGCCGGTGCCGACGGGGAGACCGAGTACAAGGTTCACATCGACGGGTACAACCTGTTGCCGTACCTGACCGGCGAGGCGGAGACCAGCCCGCGGCGTGGGTTCTTCTATTTCTCCGACGACGGGGACCTGGTGGCGCTGCGGTTCGAGAACTGGAAGATCGTCTTCGCCGAACAGCGGTGCCAAGGCACCCTGCGGGTCTGGGCCGAGCCGTTCACCCCGCTGCGGGTGCCGAAGTTGTTCAACCTGCGCACCGACCCGTACGAGTTCGCCGACATCACGTCGAACACGTACTACGAATGGCTGCTGCGGCACGACTTCTTCGTGTTCTACGCGACCGCAATGGCGACGAAGTTCCTTGAGACGTTCAAGGACTTCCCGCCTCGGCACGCACCGGCCAGCTTCAGCGTGGATCAAGCCGTCGAGAAGTTGCACGAGTTTCTAGCGAAGGACTGAGTCATGCCGAACGGAAAACCGAACATCCTGGTCATCTGGGGCGACGACATCGGCATCTGGAACCTCAGTTGCTACAGCCGCGGCATGATGGGGTACTTCACGCCGAACATCGACCGCATCGCGAACGAAGGCATGCTGTTCACCGATTCCTATGGCGAACAGAGCTGCACCGCGGGCCGGGCATCGTTCATCACCGGTCAGAGCGTGTACCGCACCGGGATGAGCAAAGTGGGCATGCCCGGCGTCGACGTCGGACTGCAGGCCGAGGACCCGACGATCGCCGAACTGCTCAAGCCACTGGGCTATGCCACCGGGCAATTCGGCAAGAACCACCTCGGCGACCTGAACAAGTACCTACCCACCGCACACGGATTCGATGAGTTCTTCGGCAACCTGTACCACCTCAACGCCGAGGAGGAACCGGAGCACGAGGACTACCCCACCGCCGAGGAAGCCCCGAAGATGCGGGCCGCGTTGCTGCCCCGAGGCGTCATTCACTCCTGGGCCACCGACCAAGACTCCGGCGAGGTGGACGAGCGCTACGGGCCGGTGGGCAAGCAGCGCATCGAGGACACCGGACCGCTGACCAAGAAGCGGATGGAGACCGTCGATGACGAAACAACCTCCGCGTGTGCCGATTTCATCAGGCGCCAGCACGAAGCCGACACCCCCTTCTTTGTGTGGATGAACTTGACCCACATGCACTTCCGGACTCATACCAAGCCGGAGAGTCGGGGACAAGCCGGCCGCTGGCAGTCCCCGTACCACGACACCATGATCGACCACGACCGCAACGTCGGCACACTTCTCGACCTGGTCGACGACTTGGGTATCGCCGAGGACACCATCGTCATCTACTCGACAGACAACGGCCCACACGCGAACTCCTGGCCGGACGGTGCGACCACCCCGTTCCGCAGTGAGAAGGCCACCAACTGGGAGGGCGCGTTCCGCATTCCGGAGATGATTCGTTGGCCCGGGAAGATCAAGCCGGGCGCAATCTCTAATGAGATTGTGCAGCACCACGACTGGCTGCCCACCTTCTTGGCCGTGGCGGGCGACCCGGATATCGTCGAGAAGTTGAAGAAAGGCCATACGGCCGGGGCCGATGGAAAGACCGAGTACAAGGTCCATATCGACGGGTACAACCTGCTGCCATACCTCACCGGCGAGGTGGAGAAGAGTCCGCGCCGCGGAATGATCTACTTCTCCGACGACGGCGACGTGCTGGGCATCCGAGCGGACAACTGGAAGATCGTGTTCATGGAGCAACGTTGCCAGGGCACCCTGCAGGTATGGTTCGAGCCGTTCACCAAGTTGCGTGCGCCCAAGCTGTTCAATCTGCGCACCGACCCCTTCGAGCGTGCGGACGTTACATCAAACACCTACTGGGACTGGATGATCGACCGCCTGTTCCTCATGTTCTATGGCTCCGCGATCGTGACGCAGTTCCTCGATACCTTCAAGGAATTCCCGCCGCGCCAGGAGCCGGCTTCGTTCACCATCAATCACGCCGTGGACGAACTCAAGAAGTTCCTCGCAACGGGCGGCGGCTAGGCGGTGACGGAATTGCTTTCCTGGGCCGAGGGACCCACGAAGTCGGCGATCGTCGACTTCGTGGGCCGCGTCACCACCGACGGTCCGGATTTCGTTGCGCCGGAAGCCCGGGTCGCGGTCTTCGACAACGACGGCACCCTGTGGTGTGAGAAGCCGGCCTACATCCAGCTGGACTTCCTGGTGCGCCGGCTGGCCGAGCAGGCCGCCGCCGAGCCGGCGCTGGCAGCCGAGCAGCCGTATCAGGCTGCGGCCGCCGGCGATCTGGCCTGGTTCGGGGATGCCGTCACCAAGCATTACAACGGTGATGATTCGGCCCTGAAAGTCCTTGCCGGCGGCGTACTTTCGGCGTACGCGGGACTGACCGTCGAGGATCACGCGGACCGGATCGCGGCGTTCTTCGCCGAGGCGCAGCACCCGACACTGAACCGGCCGTACACCGCGTGCGGCTATCAGCCGATGGTCGAACTGCTGCGTTACCTGGAGGCCAACGGCTTCACGAACTACATCACCTCCGGTGGCGGCCGTGATTTCATGCGCCCGGTGACAGAGTCGATGTACGGCATCCCGCCGGAGCGGGTGATCGGCAGTTCGGTGGGGCTGGATTTCGTCGACGGTCAGCTCAAGACCACGGCCACACCGGAGTTCCTCAATGACGGTCCGGTCAAGGCAGTGCGCATCTGGGGGCGCGTCGGGCGTCGGCCGATCTTCGCGGCGGGCAACTCCAACGGCGATATCCAGATGTTGGAGTACGCCGGCGGCGGCACGGGCCCGTCGTTGGGTCTGCTGGTGCGTCATGACGACGCCGAACGCGAATTCGATTACACCGCAGGAGCCGAAAAAGCGCTGGGACTGGCCGCCGACCGTGGCTGGACGGTGGCGAGTATGCGCGACGATTGGACGACGGTCTTTGACTGAGTCTGCACCGAAGTGGTCGACTCGACGCATGACATCAGCCGATCTGGTCTGGATTCCGGCACAGACGGCGGTCCTCGGCTCTGACGCGCACTACCCCGAGGAGGCGCCGGCCAGGGAGGTCGCCACCGAGGGGTTCTGGATCCAGCGTCAACAGGTGACCAACGCCGATTACACCGAATTCGTGGACGCCACCGGCTATCTCACGGTCGCCGAACGTCCGGTGAACCCAGACGACTTCCCGGGCGCTCCGGCGGAAAACCTGGTTCCCGGCTCGATGGTGTTCCAGCGCACCTCGGGTCCGGTGGACCTGCGGCATATCAACCAGTGGTGGGCCTGGACGCCGGGCGCGTGCTGGAATCACCCCCGCGGGCCGCGATCGTCCCTGAAGGGACGCGAGCAGCATCCGGTGGTGCACATCGCCTTTGACGATGCCGTGGCTTATGCGGACTGGGCCGGACTGGAACTGCCGAGCGAGGCCCAGTGGGAGACCGCGGCCCGCGGCGGGATCGCCGGTGCGGCATACACGTGGGGCTACGAGCCCGAGCAACCCTGGCAGCGCCTGGCGAACTACTGGCACGGTGAGTTCCCCTACCTGCCTGACACCGGTTATGGCACAACGAAACCGGTCGGCAGCTTCGAACCCAACGGCTACGGCCTGTTCGACATGGCCGGCAACGTCTGGGAGTGGACCACGGACTGGTACGGCGAGGACCGGGCCACCACGCCGTGCTGTGCCGCAGAGACCTACGACCCGAACCAGCCTCAGTTCCAGATCGGGCGCCGGGTGATCAAGGGTGGCTCATTCCTGTGCGCCGACAGCTACTGCATGCGGTACCGCCCAGCCGCACGGCGGCCCCAGATGGTGGATACGGGCATGAGCCACATCGGTTTTCGGTGTGTCCGCCACGCCGATTAGGCCTGAGCCGCACCGAACGCCGGGGCGACGAAGCGCTTCAGCATCTGCCGCTCGGTAGCCTCGTCGGGCCCAGGCCAGACCAGCAGCGACAGCACCAGGCGCACGATCCACGCCGCAGCCGCCGGGTCGTCCTCACCCAGCCCGGTGAGTTCCGTGGCGAACGCGGCGGGCACCGGCGATTGCGTCAGATCCGCCATCCCACCCCCGCTTCGCAGCGAGCCGAGCAGCAGATCGAACATTGGATCGGCTCTAATGCGTTGCAGTGCAACGGTAATGGCGGTCAACACCCGCTGCGATCCGGTCAGTCCGTCGACCGCTCGACGGACCTCCTCCACGATCGAAGCCGCCAACCGGGCCAGCACGGCGTCGCGGATCTGCGTCTTGCCGCCCGCATGCCGGTAGACCGTCGCGCGCGAGCAGTGCACCCGCGCCGCCAGCGCATCGATGTCCAGTGCGTCGAGCCCGTCGCGGGCCGCCATCTCGGCCGCCGCGGTGTAGATGCGCTCGGCAGCCTGGGCACGCCGGTCGCCCCCGACCAACCAGTCCGCACGCCCGGGAGACATACCTGCGAATTTATCGCATGCTGAGACAGAACTGCGAATAATTCGCACCCTATATGCAGGTCACCGGCCCACATTGAGACACGTTCGCGCCGTGAGCCCCGGCAGCGAATATCAACCTGTCCGGGCATCGTTGACTCCCCCGGAATCGCCAGCCAACCTGGGCAAATGCTTCTGGCTCACGAACTGTTCGAACCGACCTGCCTGCAGGATCCGTATCCGCTCTATGACCGGCTACGTGCGCATGCACCGGTCGCGCAAGTCGGCGACTCCCAGTTCTTCGCGGTGACGTCATTCGACGCCGTGATCGAGGCCACCGCACGTTCCCAGGACTTCTCGTCGAATCTCACCGCAACCATGTGGTCCCAGCCCGACGGCACCGTTTCCCCGTTCAGCATGGGCGAACCGGGTAACCCCGTGCATGTGTTGGCCACCGCCGACGATCCGGCACATGCCGCCCACCGCAAGATGGTGCTGCCCCGAATGGCGGCCAAGCGGATCGCCGAACTGGAGCCGTTCATCACGGCCATCACCGCCGACCTGCTGGCCGGGGCCCGCGGAGAGTTCGAGTGGATGTCGACGCTGGCCGACCGGTTGCCGATGCTGGTGGTCGCGCAATTGCTGGGACTGCCGGCCGCGGATGTGGACCGGCTGGTGACCTGGGCCTACGCCAGTACGCAACTACTGGACGGGTTGGTCGATGCCGACCAGCTGACCGCATCTGGCATCGCGGCCGTCGAGCTGGGCGGGTACCTCGCCGAACGGTTCGGCGAAGCTTCGGCAAATCAAGGAGAAAACCTGCTGGGAGACCTGGCCGCCTATTGCGCGGCCGAACGGGTGTCCCCGGAGGTGGCGGTGTTGATGTTGATCCAGCTGGTCGGTGCCGGCGCGGAATCGACCGCGTCGTTGATCGGCAGCGCCGTCTGGATCCTGAGTCGGCAGCCCGAACTCGCCGAGCGGTTGCGACGCGATCCCGCCTTGCTCGCGCCGTTCCTGGAAGAGGTGTTGCGGTTCGAGTCCCCGTTCCGGGGCCATTACCGGCATGTCCTGGCCGATACCGAACTGGCAGGCATCGCGGTGCCCGCGGACAGCCACCTACTGCTGCTGTGGGGCGCGGCCAACCGGGATGAAGCGGTGTTCGACGCTCCGAACGAGTTCCGGCTCGAACGACCGAACATCAAGCATCACGTGGCATTTGGCAAGGGCGGGCACTTCTGTCTCGGGGCGGCACTGGCCCGCCTCGAAGCCCGCATCGTGATCTCGGCCCTACTGTCCACCGGTGACACCATCCATCCGGCAAGCGACGCCGAATGGCAGCCCAGCCTGTTGGTGCGCCGGTTACGTCAGCTTCCGCTGAGCGTGCGGTGATCTACCTGGAACTCAGGCAGCTTGCGCGGCGAGCGCGATGCTGTCGTCGTCGACGAACACCAGGCCGCCGTCGTCAAGGTTGACGGCCCACCGCCGTGCCGGTTCGACGATTCGCTCTCCGGCGACCTCGACCGCGGTCCCGGCCAAGTCGGCGAAATCTTCGACAACGGTTCCGTGCAGTTCTTCGTCAGTTCCCGGATACACCACCACCGAGGAACCCACAGCAACTTCTTCGGCAATTTCGCCGGAGTCGCTGTCGTTAACCCCCGTCACGACATCTTCGGACATCCCACACCTCCCCAATTGCTGACGCGTGCAACCGAGTACATCACAAACGCCTGCGCTTGGCTCACTTTCACCGATACCTACAGCCACACCTTGCATAGGTCTCGGGCAAATTTCCAAATCCGGTAACGACGACCATTCCGGCAAACGCGTCACAGTGGGGTGTGCAGCGTGATGTCAGTCACGCTCATCGGCTGACAGTGCCACTGATCAATGCTTTTGAGGCAACGGCAGCAACATTCGCCTTCCATCAAACTCCCCCAGTACGACGGCCGTGGACCGGTTGCTGAGCAATCAGGGGCGAACAGCCCGCCGAAAACCCGACAACCCCGTCCGGATCGCGGTGACACACACCACATCGGCGTTCGCTAGTGTTGCAACACGTTCTAGCGAGGAGACCTATGTCCGACGCTGTGTTGGTTACCGGAGCGTTCGGTTTGGTGGGCTCAGCCGTCGTGAAAACGCTGGCCGCCGGCGGGCGCACGGTGGTCGCGACCGATCTCGACGTCCCCGCGAACCGCAAGGCCGCCGCCGTGCTCCCGTCATCCGTACAGGTGCGCTGGGCCGATCTGACCGACGCCGCTGCCGTTGACGCACTCGTGGCTGCGGTCGCACCGGCCGCGATCATCCACCTCGCCGCGATCATCCCGCCGTTCTGCTACATGCGCCGTGGGCTGGCCCGAAAGGTGAACGTCGAGGCCACCGCGTCACTGCTGCGGGCCGCCGAGGCCCAACCGACTCCGCCTCGGTTCGTCCAGGCATCGAGCATCGCGGTCTACGGTGCCCGCAATCCGCACCACATCGACGACGTGTTGACCCCGGACACCCCGACCAACCCATCCGACATCTACGGCGCGCACAAGGTCGAGGCCGAAGCCCTGGTCCGAGCCTCGAAGCTGGATTGGCTGATCCTGCGTCTCGGTGGGGTCATGAGCTCCGAGTTCAGCCTCGGCATCGACGTTGACCTCATCTCGTTCGAGAGTGTGCTGCCCGCCGACGGGCGGCTGCAGACCGTGGACGTTCGTGATGTGGCGGCAGCGTTCGTCGCGGCCACCACGGTCCCGACCGAAACCGCCAACCACGAGGTGCTGCTGATCGGCGGCGACGCCGAGACGCACCGCCACATCCAGTCCGGAGTCGGTTCGCAAGCAGCTGCCGCGATGGGGATCAGGGGCGGCCTGCCGATCGGCCGACCCGGCAACCCCGACGATGACGCCGCCTGGTTCGCCACCGACTGGATGGACACCAGCCGGGCGCAGGAAGCGCTCGGGTTCCAGCATCACTCCTGGCCGCAACTGCTGGCGGACACCAGGGCGAACGCCGGGTTGAAGCGTTTCCCGATCGGCCTGGCGGCGCCCTTGATTCGCGCCTTCCTGCGGTCCAAGTCCGCGTACAAGGACTATCCCGGGCAGTTGGCCGACCCATGGAACGCCATCGACAAGAAGTGGGGCGACCACCGCCCGGATCGGGCCGACGAGCGCTCGCGCGAGGAGAAGGAATGAGCAGCGGAATGTCAATGAATCGCGTAGCGATCGTCATCGGCGGGGCCTCGGGGATCGGGTGGGCCAGTGCCCAGGCGCTGGCCGCCGACGGCTGCCGCATCGTCATCGCCGACCGTGATGCCGACGGCGCAGCGGCCCGGGCTGCCGAGCTCGGCGCAGCACACACCAGCTTCTACGTCGACGTCACCAACGAGGATGCGGTGCAGAAGTTGTTCGCTGAAGTTACCCGCGCCGGTTCTGTTGACATCGTGCTCAACTGCGCGGGGTTCAGCAACGTCGGACTGATCACCGATATGCCGGTCGACGACTTCCGCTCGGTCGTCGACGTCTGCCTCAACGGCGGATTCATCGTCGCCAAACACGCCGGCCGGGCCCTGCCCGAAGGTGGTGTCCTGGTGTTGATTTCATCGCTGAACGGCCGCCAGCCCGCGGCCGGCATGAGCGCCTACTGCGCGGCCAAGGCCGGGTTGTCGATGCTCACGCAGGTGGCCGCCCTCGAGATGGGACCGCGTGGCATCCGGGTCAACGCGATCGCGCCGGGATTCGTGAAGACTCCGCTGACCGATCCCGCGGCGATGATCCCCGGGGTGGTCGAGGAGTACGTCGAGAACACCGCGCTGGGTCGCAGCGGAACCCCCGAGGACATCGCTGCGGCCGTGGTGTTCCTGTGTTCCCCGCAGGCGTCCTGGCTGACCGGCGAGGTGCTCGATCTCAACGGGGGCGCGCACCTCAAGCGCTATCCGGACATTCTCGGCCATGTCATGAAGCTGACCCAGGCGTGAGCACGCTCGCCGGTAAGCAGGCGATCGTCACCGGCGCCGGGTCCGGGATCGGCGCAGCGCTGTGCCGCGCGTTGACCGCCGCCGGTGCCGAGGTGCTCTGCACCGACATTGACGAGGCTGCGGCGGCGCGCACCGCTGCGCCGCTCGGCGCCCGGTCGGCACGCCTCGACGTCACCGACGCGGCCGCCGTGCAGGCCGCGGTCGACGGCGTCGTGGAACGGGCCGGAAAGCTCGATCTGATGTTCAACAACGCCGGCATCGTCTGGGGCGGTGACACCGAACTGCTCACGCTCGACCAGTGGAACGCCATCATCGACATCAACGTGCGCGGGGTCGTCCACGGTGTCGCCGCGGCGTATCCGCAGATGATCCGGCAGGGCCACGGCCACATCATCAACACCGCCTCGATGGCCGGGTTGGCCGCCGCGGGTCAGCTCACCAGCTATGTGATGACCAAGCACGCCGTCGTCGGGCTGTCGCTGGCCCTGCGTTCGGAGGCGGCCGCCCACGGCGTGGGCGTGCTGGCGGTCTGCCCGGCCGGAGTCGAGACTCCGATCCTGGACAAGGGCGCGGTCGGCGGTTTCGTCGGCCGCGACTACTTCCTGCAGGGCCAAGGAGTCAAGACCGCCTACGACGCCGATCGGCTCGCCGCCGACGCCTTGCGCGCCATCTCGCGCAATAGAGCCATCCTGGTCAAACCCCGTCGCGCCCATGCCTCCTGGCTGATCGCCCGCCTGGCGCCCGGCCTGATGCAACGGCTCTCCATGCGCTTCGTCGCCGCACAACGGGCCGGCCAGGCCGCCCGCCGCTCGGCTCTGGTCTCCGACGTCACGCTGGAGTGAAGTCAATGCCGACCGTCACGCCCGCGTGACGATAGGGTCAGCGCAACGTCGGGAAGGGATCTGATGAAAGACCAGTTCACCCTCACCCAGAAGCGAGCGCTGGCGGTCTTCACAGTGCTCGCCCTGCTACTCGGGGCCTACTTCCTGCGCAGCTTCTTCGTCCTGATCGTGATGGCCGCGGTTGGCGCCTACTTGTTCACCCCGCTCTACCAACGGTTTCAGCGCAGATTCGGTACCGGCCTCTCGGCCACGCTGACGCTGTTGGTCGCCATACTCATGGTGATCATCCCGGTGTCGCTCGTGGTGTTCATGGCCATCGTCCAGGTCACCCAGCTCGTCAACACGGTCAGCAACTGGATCGGCAACACCGACCTCAGCACCCTGGGCGACCGGGCCCTGCAACTGGTCAACTCACTGCTGGCACGGGTGCCCTTCCTGGACATCCACCTCAGCGCAGATTCATTGCGCGACACCGTAATCAAGCTTTCCCAGCACCTCGGCGAATGGCTGCTGAGCGTCCTGCAGGGGGCAGTCGGCGGCATGGTCGGCGCCATCACCTCGTCGATCATCTTCCTGTACGTGTTCATCTCGATGCTGGTCAACAAGGACGAGATGGCCACCCTGATCCGCCGGCTGAATCCGCTGGGTGAGGAGATCACCGACCTGTACCTGGCCAAGACCGGCGCCATGGTGAAGGGAACGGTCAAGGGCCAGTTCGTGATCGCGTTCTGCCAGGGCGTGGCCGGGGCGATATCGATCTACATCGCGGGCTTCCACGAGGGGTTCTTCGTCTTCGCGATCCTGCTGACCGCGCTGTCGGTCATCCCGCTCGGCGGCGGCATCGTCACCATCCCGTTCGGCATCGGAATGATGTTCTTCGGCAACATCTTCGGCGGTATTTTCGTGGTGGTGTTCCACCTGCTGGTGGTCACCAACATCGACAATCTGTTGCGTCCGTGGCTGGTGCCCAAGGCGGCCCGACTCGATCCCGCGCTGATGCTGCTGGCGGTGTTCGCCGGCATCTCGATGTTCGGCTTCTTCGGTCTGGTGATCGGGCCGGTCCTGATGATCATCATCGTCACCACGGTCAGCGTGTACCTGGCCGTCTACAAGGGCGTCGAGCTCGAAACCGACGAGCCCGACGCGCCCCGCAAGAAGTTGTGGTCGCGGCGGCAGAAGGGCGCGGCCCCGGCGCCGGAGGCCGACACCGCCGATGCCGCCGACGAATCCCCGTCGGCGGTTACGCCACCAGACGTTCCGTAAGGAACGCCACCACCCGCTTCCGTGCCTCATACGCGGGATGCCCGTCGACCTCGCGCACCTGATCGGTGAGCACCGAATGCGCGGACGCCGGGATGCCGTCGGCGTTGCCCTTCTTCGAGTCGATCTCGATGACCTCGAATGCGTCGCCGAGCCGCGCCTTGAGGGTGGCGAACCGCTCCCCCGGCGCCAGCCGGTCCTGGCTGAAGCGCAGCGCCAGTGCGCACAGGCCGTCATTGGCGGCGCGCTGTTCGATGATCTTGAGCTCGGCCTCCGACATGCCCGGATCGCGTTTCTGCGCCGCGGTCAGGGCCACCGGCACCGACGGCTGGCTCAGCACCGGGGCCAGCACGCTGTCGTCCACCGCGGCGGCAAGTGCGAACCCGCCGGTGAAGCACTGCCCGATGACGCCGACGCCCTTACCGGGTGTGTTGGCGTTCAGATCGCGGGCCAGCGCCCGCAGGTAATGCGCGACGGGCCGGTCGGCGTTCGTCGCGAAGGCGGCGAATTCCTTTGTCACACAGGCCTTCAGCATGACTGGGATGGCACCCGGACGCACCGCGGCCGCGCCGGGGGTGCCGAACAACGACGGGGCGGCCACCGTGAAGCCGTTTTCCACCAGGTGGTTGCCCAGCGCGAGCACCCCGGGATGCAGGCCGGGAATCTCGGGAATCAGGACCACACCGGGGCCTTCGCCCTTGCGGTACACGTCGTAGGTCTGATCGGCGGCGGTGAATGGGGCGGCGGTCCACCCGGTGAGATCTGCAACTGGCGACGACAACACGGGCTCCATCCGTTAGTGCGTCACGGCCTCTTGGTCGGCAGCGGCGACTGCTTCTGCGTCGCACTCGCCAGCGTACGGTACTCATCAGTACCACCGGCGCCTGTGATCGCAACCTGTGCCGGTCCGCTCAGCCTCGTCGTCCACACCGGTTCCGGGTCGCTGCTCTCGTAGACCACCCAGGTCACCCCGTCGACATCCTCGGTGCCCGACGCATACGAATCCGGCTTGATCGAGGCCACCAGGGCGGCCTCGTCGGCATTGCTCTGGGTCAGGCTCAGATACTTGCCATTGGGCGCCAGATAGCCGATACGCGAGGACACCGCGCGGCCATGCTGGCCGCCGGGCAGCGTCATACCACCGTCGATGCCGTGGCGACTGCCGGAGTTGGGATGCCAGCCCTCGGGCAGCTGAGGCAGCCGGATCGGAATCTTCAGGGCGTCCGCGTCAGCCTGCAGTGCGGCCGGCGCATCGAATTCCGGAGGCGGACCCGCTCCGGGCCCACCGGCCTGAAACGAGCACATACCCAGCATTCCGGCCAGTACGATGCAGGCCACGACCAGCGGAGCCATCGACCAGAACATATCCCGGCCGTCCTGCAACAACCGCGACTTTTCCGGCTTGGGGACCGGGGTTGGCTCAGACGTCGGCTCGGAGGACATGCTCGTCAGTATCCCAGCTCCCAAACGTTGACCACGTTCTGGGACAATCTGGGCCATGAGTCCCACGCGGGGAGAAGCCCCGGATCGCAACCTTGCCCTCGAACTCGTCCGGGTGACCGAGGCCGGTGCCATGGCAGCAGGCCGCTGGGTCGGCCGCGGCGACAAGGAAGGCGGCGACGGGGCCGCTGTCGACGCCATGCGTGAGCTGGTCAACTCGGTATCGATGCGCGGCGTCGTGGTGATCGGCGAGGGCGAGAAAGACGAAGCACCGATGCTCTTCAACGGTGAAGAGGTCGGCAACGGCGACGGACCGGAGTGCGATTTCGCCGTCGACCCGGTCGACGGCACCACGCTGATGAGCAAGGGCATGCCCAACGCCATCTCGGTGCTCGCGGTCGCCGAGCGGGGCGCCATGTTCGACCCGTCGGCGGTGTTCTACATGAACAAGATCGCCGTCGGCCCGGAGTGCGCCGACGCCATCGACATCACCGCCCCGATCGGCGAGAACATCCGGCGGGTGGCCAAGGTGCGTGGAGCGTCGGTGAGCGATCTCACCGTGTGCATCCTGGACCGGCCGCGCCATGCCCAGCTGATCGACGATGCCCGTGCCGCCGGTGCCCGCATCCGGCTGATCACCGACGGCGACGTCGCCGGCGCGATCTCGGCCTGCCGACCCAACTCGGGCACCGACATCCTGGCCGGCATCGGCGGGACACCCGAGGGCATCATCGCCGCGGCAGCGATCCGCTGCATGGGCGGCGCGATCCAGGCGCAGCTGGCCCCGACCGACGACGCCGAACGCCAGAAGGCCATCGACGCGGGCTACGACCTGGACCAGGTCCTGTCGACCGACGACCTGGTCGCGGGCGAGAACGTCTTCTTCTGCGCGACCGGCGTCACCGACGGTGATCTGCTCAAGGGCGTGCAGTACTACCCCGGCGGCTGCACCACCCAGTCCATCGTGATGCGGTCCAAGTCCGGCACCGTCCGGATGATCGAGGCCTACCACCGGCTGACGAAACTCAACGAGTACTCGGCCATCGACTTCACCGGCGACAAGACCGCCGCCTACCCGCTCCCGTAACTCCGAAGTCCTCCGAGAAAGGCACGTATGAGCACCGACAACGCTGTCGAGACCGAATACCGCATCGAACACGACACCATGGGCGAGGTCCGGGTGCCGGTCAACGCCCTGTGGCGGGCACAGACCCAGCGCGCCGTGGAGAACTTCCCGATCTCCTTCCGCGGCCTGGAGCGCACCCAGATCCGCGCGCTGGGCCTGCTGAAGGCGGCCTGCGCACAGGTCAACAAGGACCTGGGCCTGCTGGCCGCCGAGAAGGCCGACGCCATCATCGCCGCGGCCGGTGAGATCGCCGACGGGCTGCACGACGACCAGTTCCCGATCGACGTGTTCCAGACCGGCTCGGGCACCAGCTCCAACATGAACGCCAACGAGGTCATCGCCTCGATCGCCGGCCGCAACGGCGTGACCGTTCATCCCAACGACGACGTGAACATGTCGCAGAGCTCCAATGACACGTTCCCGACGGCCACCCACATCGCGGCCACCGAAGCCGCTGTGCGCCACCTGATCCCGGCACTCGAGATCCTGCACGAGTCGCTGGCTGCCAAGGCCAAGCAGTGGAAGACCGTGGTGAAGTCCGGCCGCACCCACCTCATGGACGCGGTGCCGGTGACGCTGGGCCAGGAGTTCGGTGGCTACGCCCGTCAGGTCGAGGCCGGCATCGAACGGGTCAAGGCCACCCTGCCCCGCCTGGGTGAGCTCGCCATCGGCGGCACCGCCGTGGGCACCGGGCTCAACGCCCCCGACGGCTTCGGCCCCAAGGTGGTCGAGGTGCTGGTCAACCAGACCGGTCTGGCCGAATTGCGCACCGCCGCTGACTCCTTCGAGGCCCAGGCGGCCCGCGATGGGCTGGTCGAGGCGTCCGGCGCGCTGAAGACCATCGCCGTCTCACTGACCAAGATCGCCAACGATGTGCGCTGGATGGGCTCGGGCCCGCTGACCGGCCTGGGCGAGATCCAGCTGCCGGATCTGCAGCCGGGCAGCTCGATCATGCCGGGCAAGGTCAATCCGGTTCTGCCCGAGGCGGTTACCCAGGTGGCCGCCCAGGTCATCGGCAATGACGCCGCCGTCACCGTCGGCGGGCTGTCGGGCGCCTTCGAGCTCAATGTGTACATCCCGATGATGGCCCGCAACGTGCTCGAGTCGTTCACCCTGCTGGCCAACGTGTCGAAGCTGTTCGCCGCCAAGTGCATCGACGGTCTGGTGGCCAATGAAGACCACCTGCGCACCCTGGCCGAGTCCTCCCCGTCGATCGTGACGCCGCTGAACTCGGCGATCGGCTACGAGGAGGCCGCCAAGGTCGCCAAGCAGGCCCTGAAGGAGAAGAAGACCATCCGCCAGACCGTGATCGACCGCGGCCTGATCGGCGACAAGCTGTCGGAGGCCGAGCTGGACAAGCGCCTCGATGTGCTCGCCATGGCGAAGGTCAAGGACGCCGAGTAGCCCTCACCTTCTCTGCGCGAGCAGACGCAAAAGCACCCGAAAACCGGCGTTTTCGGGTGCTTTTGCGTCTGGTCGGCGTATGGCCGCTACTCGGGAAGCGGTGCGGCCCAACGCAACACGGTCCCGCCACCGGGCCGGTCGGTGATCGTGAACTGGCCGTCCGCGCTCAACGCGCGGGCCCGCAGATTCCCCAGCCCGCTCTCGGTGACCTCGGCGGCGATCCCACAGCCGTTGTCGGACACCTCGATGGACAGGTCGTCGGCCACCTCCACGAGAACGGTGAGTTCACTTGCCCCCGAATGACGTACCGCATTGCTGATCGCCTCGCGCAGCACCGCCTCGGCATGATCGGCCAGGGTCGCCTCGACCACTGACAGCGGGCCGACGAACCGCGTGCTGATGTGTATCGGCGCGTCGGCGAACTGGGCGATCACCTTGTCGAGCCGCTGCCGCAGCCGCGTCGTGCCGGCCTGCGCACCGTGCAGATCGAAGATCGCGGTCCGGATCTCCTGAATGACCGCCTGTAGGTCATCGACAGTTCCCATGAGCCGTTGTTGCACCTCCGGAGACTGCGCCCGCGGGATCGTGCCCTGCAGCGACAGGCCCACCGCGAACAGCCGCTGGATCACGTGATCGTGCAGGTCCCGGGCGATCCTGTCCCGGTCGGCCAGGATCTCCAACTCCTGCACGCTGCGCTGAGAGCTGGCCAGCTGCCAGGCCACCGCGGCCTGGTCGGCGAACGCCGCGGCCATGTCGAGCTGCTCGGCGGTGAAGCTCCGGGCGCCGTCGGCGCGCACGGCCACCAGCACACCGGCCACCGTGTCGATGGCACGCAGCGGCAGCACCAGCGCCGGGCCACCCGCGCCGTCCAACTCGAGGCGGTCGAGCCGGTGCGGGGTGCCGTCGCGGAACGCCGCGCCCACCGCGTCCTCCGCTCCGTGCGGGCCCACCGGAATCGAGTCGACCGTGGTCGGACTGCCCGCGGTGGCGGCCACCACGAGGGTGTCGGCCTCACCGGCGGGGACCTCGCTGCCGGGCACGGCGACCACGATCCGGTCGGCACCCGTCAGTTTGAGCGCCTCATCGGCCACCATGCGGAACACCCTGGCCGGATCGGTACCGCCGAGCAGTTCGGTGCCGATATCGCGGGTGGCCGCGATCCAGGCCTGCCGGTCTCGGGACAGTTCGTAGAGCCGGGCGTTCTCCACCGCCACCCCCGCAGCCGCGGCCAGGGCCTCCACGAGCACCTCATCGTCCTCACTGAACGGCTGCCCGTTGGTCTTGTCGGTGAGGTAGAGGTTGCCGAACACCTCGTCGCGGATCCGCACCGGGACACCCAGAAAAGTCCGCATCGGCGGGTGATTGGGCGGGAACCCGACCGAGGCGGGATGTTGGCGGATGTCGTCGAGCCGGATCGGTTTCGGATCGTCGATCAGCACACCCAGCACGCCACGCCCTTCGGGCAGATGCCCGATCACGGCCCGGGTTTCGTCGTCGATGCCCTGATAGACGAACTCGGTCAGCTCATGCTCGTCGCCACGGACACCCAACGCACCGTAGCGGGCGTCGACCAGCTCGATCGCCGTCCGCACGATGGTGCTCAACGTGACCTCGAGGTCCAGGCCCGACGTCACCGCGAGCATCGCCTCGACCAGGCCGTCGATCCGGTCGCGGCCGGTGATGATCTCCTCGACACGGTCCTGGACCTCGGTGAGCAATTCGCGCAACCGCAGCTGCGAGAGCGTGTCCCTCAACTGCGGAGTCCGCTGTTCATCGTCGGGGTGCGCACGGTGACCAGTCACGTCCACCATGCTGGCACTACCGGCCGCAGCGCACCAAGCTCGTCCGGGGTCGTCACTCCGCGGCCGGTTCAGGTCCGAACCGGAAGCGGCGGCCGGTGACCCGGACCGGGGACACCCGCACATAGTGCGTTTTCGACGTCGCAGTCCACGGCAGTAACTGCGCCTGTTCGGCTTCGGCCAGTTCCTCGTCCGTACGCAGGGTGCGTGCAACACCTCGCACGATCACGCTCCAGCCTTCGGCCGCGGTGTGATCGTCGGCTTCGAACACCACCTGGTTGTTGATGGCCGCGCTGATCAGCTTCGTCCCCGCCGCGGTGCGGAACAGGATGGTTCGGTTCTGCACCACGAAGTTCACCGGGAAGACGTGCGCCTCGTCGTCGACTGCGGTGACGAGGCGGCCGAGCGACACACTGCCCAGCAGTTCCCAGCACTCACGCTCGGACAGGATCGTGACCGGCTCACTGCGCGTTGACATTCCGATTCCCATAGCCGTGAGGCTATTGCCGCGCAGTTCGCGGCACCATGGGCGAAAGCCCTATCCGCCGGGGACCAAAGACCCTGGCATCACTGGTGATCACGACGATCGAGCGTGGAGGCGAATACCGCGGCCTGCGTGCGGCGTTCCATGCCCAACTTGGCCAGCAACCGCGACACGTAGTTCTTCACGGTCTTCTCGGCCAGGAACATCCGGGCCGCGATCTGCCGGTTGGTCAGCCCCTCCCCCAGCAGGTCCAACAGCACCCGCTCCTGCTGCGTCAGCCCGGCCAACGGGTCGGAGCGCTCGGCGTCGCCCCGCAGTTTGGCCATCAGCGCCGTGGCGGCGCGGTTGTCCAGCAGCGACTTCCCGGCCCCGACGTCCTTGATCGCCTGGGCCAGTTCCATGCCCTTGATGTCTTTGACCACGTAGCCGCTGGCGCCGGCCAGAATGGCATCCAGCATGGCTTCGTCGGACGTGAACGACGTCAGCATCAGGCAGCGCAGATCAGGCATGCGCGACAGCAGTTCCCGGCACAGCTCGATGCCGTTGCCGTCAGGCAACCGGACATCGAGCACCGCGACATCGGGCGCCAGCGCAGGCACCCGGGCCAGCGCCTGGGACACCGAGTCGGCCTCGCCGATCACGTCCAGCTCCGGGTCTGCACTGAGCAGGTCGATCAGCCCGCGGCGAACCACCTCATGGTCATCGACCAGAAAAACTCTGATCATTCCCCGAGTCTCACAACCGGGGGCGCCGATCGCAAGTGAGCACCGCGCAACCCGAGCGCGCCAACACCGCCTGCAACCCGGCCGAATCCGGGTGGTCGGCACCGAGCACGAGCACCTGGGCCGACTCCGGATGTACCGCCAGGTATTCCGCAACGCTGTCGTAGCCGTCGATGCTCTGCACATCAAGGTCTGGCGAGCGCTTCAGCGCACGGGTCAGCCGGCGCTCGAGCTGTGCGGCCGACAGGCGGTCGCGCTCAGCGACGGCGGTCGCGTCGTACATCTCGCGGTGCCGGGCTCCCCAGGTGGTCAGCACCCGCAACGGCGCGCCGCGCCGCACGGCTTCGTCGATCGCGGTGTGCAGGGCGTCGTTGCTGGAGGTGCGGCCGTCGGCTTCGACCACGACGGCCGCACCAGCGGTGGGAGCAGTGGTGGAGGCGGGATCGATCAGGGTGTCGGTCATGGGTCAGCTCCTATTTGGGACGGTCAGGATTCGAAGGTCAGGAAGGCCTCGACGGCGCGGCGCGGAGTCGGCGGTGGCGCGTCGGTGATCGTCGGCGCGATACCGATCCGGACCAGCAGCTGCGGGCAGGCGTCGCGGCCGATCAGGGTACCGATGATGTCGCGGCTGGCGTGCAGCTCGGTCACGTGGCTCACCGGGCAAGTACTCAGGCCCGAGAGCGTGCATTCCAGCAACAGCGCCGAGAGGGCCTCGCCCGCATCGAGGGCGTCGGCCCGGCTGTACCCGTCCGTGGACAGCACGACCAGGGTCGCCGAATCGTCGCGGACGTTGGGACGCCGATCGGTGTGTGCGGTGACCGGGAACGTGCGTGCCACCGCGACGCGCTCGCTTTCGGCCGCCGACACCAGCGAGCTCTGCGGGATACCGTCTTCGGTTGCGAACGGTGTTGTCCACCAAGCAAGTTCAGCGTGGTAGGCGGAGTCGTAGAGGCGCAGCGACTCGGTCAACGCCGCGGCTTCGGCCACCGTTTCGCGCGCGTCCTCGGCCAGCACGTCCAGATGCACCGGGCCGTCGGGCAACCGCGCCCGCAGCAACGCTTCGAAGGCATCCCAGTCCGCGTACCCGGTCATCGGCAGGCGGTCGGTGCGCCGAGCCAGGATCGCATCGGCCCGCCGGCGGTGGGCGTCGGTGACGAACTCCATCGGCGAGAACTGAAGCGTCGCCAGATGATCGGGGTCATTGGGATTGGGGAAGCGGTCGACAGCGGTGGCCCACCCGGCTGCGGCCATGGCAGCCCGCAGATGGTCCAGCAGCACACCGCAGCTGATGATCGCCTCACGCGAGGAGCGGTCGGTTGCGGTCACCACCCGACTGGGGTCGAGGTGCAGATGCAGACAATCACGTTGAGCCACCAGCCGCCACGGTTGGGTGTTGTGCAGAGAAGGCGCACGCGATGCCAGCTGCACCGCACGGGTGAGGGTCGCTGTATCGAACATCGTGTCGGGCATGCTTCTAGCCTCGTCGTGCCCGAGCCCGTCGGTTAGGGTCTTTGGTCCTCAACCCGACGCGATGTGTATCTCAGTTGTCAGGCCCCGTTGTTGGGGCCACCCGAATTCGCCCCGGGGATGTCGGTGATCGGGAAGTTCGGCATCGGCGCGGGCGAGGGGGTCGCGGGCAACGACGGGGTCTCTTCCGGCGGAATATCCTTGATGGCCTCGGCCGGCGGCACGGGCGGGCCGTTCTCGCGGCTGCCGTAGCTGGTGCCGGGCTCGCGCTCACCGAGCATGTGGCTGACGGTCACCAGGTGGTAGCCGTTGGCCTTGAGAACCGGGATGAACTGCTGCACCAGGTCCACGGTGGACGAGTAGGTGTCATGAAAAAGTACGACGTTGTTGGGCCTGATCTGCGTCATCAGCATGTAGCGGGTCGCAGCGGTGTTGGCGTCGTTGGCCCAGTCGAACGGGATGACATCCCAGTTGATGTCGGCCAGCCCCTGCTTGCGGGCCTCGGCCAGCACCTCGTCGTTGACCAGTCCGCCTGCCGTGCGAACCAGCTTCGGCCGTTGGCCCGTCGCGGCCTCGATGGCGTCACTGGCCTTGCTGAACTGGGCCGGGATCTCCTCGGGCGGAATGGTCGTCATGTTGGGGTGTTCCCAGGTGTGGCTGCCCAGTTCCATCCCGGCCTCGACCACCCGCTTGGCCCCCTCGGGGTTGGCGGCGACCTTGTTGCCGATCTCGAAGAACGTGGCCTTGGCGTCGTTGTCCTTCAGGATCTGCAGGAGCCGGTCGGTGTACGGGCCGGGCCCGTCGTCGAACGTCAGCGCGACGCACCGCTCCTTGGAACAGTCCACGTCATCCGGGTCGTCCCGGCGGATGTGCCCGGTGAGCACCCCCACCACCAGGACCACGACCGCGGCGGTCACGCCGACTGCCGTCCACCGCCACGCCTGACTGTTGGGGAGCCTCGCCACTCCGGCAGCCTACCGGCTGGTGATTTGTGCACCTCCCGTAACGCCTGCCGTTACGGGAGGTGCACAAATCACTCCGAACTCAGGGCAGCGCGCCGGGGCTGAACTCCTCCAGCATCTCGGTGACGAGCGCGGCGATCGGCGAACGTTCGCTGCGCTGCAGCGTGACGTGGGCGAACAGCGGGTGCCCCTTGAGTTTCTCGATCACCGCCGCGACGCCGTCGTGGCGACCCACCCGCAGGTTGTCCCGCTGGGCCACGTCGTGGGTAAGCACCACCCGCGAGCCCGCGCCGAGCCGCGACAGCACGGTCAGCAGCACATTGCGTTCCAGTGACTGCGCCTCATCGACGATGACGAACGAGTCGTGCAGGGACCGGCCCCGAATGTGGGTCAGTGGAAGCACTTCCAGCATTCCGCGGGACAGCACCTCGTCGAGGACCGCGGGGCTGGCCAACCCTTCGAGGGTGTCGAAGACGGCCTGAGCCCACGGACCCATCTTCTCGCTCTCACTGCCGGGCAGGTAGCCGAGATCCTGTCCACCGACCGCATAGAGCGGACGGAACACCACGACCTTGCGCTGAGTTCGGCGTTCCAGCACGGCTTCCAGGCCCGCGCACAGGGCGAGGGCGGATTTGCCGGTGCCGGCCTTGCCGCCGAGCGAGACGATGCCGACGGAATCGTCGAGCAGCAGATCGAGGGCGACGCGCTGTTCGGCTGACCTTCCCCGGAGGCCGAACACTTCGCGATCACCGCGCACCAGCTGCACCCGCTTCTCGGCGTTGACCCGCCCGAGCGCCGAGGAACTACCGCCCAGCAACCGAATTCCGGTGTGGCAAGGCAGATCCCGAGCCTCGGTCAGATCGATCTCGCCGTCGGCGAACAGCGTGTCGATATCTCCTGCCGCCACGTCGAATTCGGTCATCCCGGTCCAGCCGGACACCACGACATCCTGTGCGTGGTACTCGTCGGCAGGCAGGCCAACCGCACCGGCTTTCACGCGCAACGGGATGTCCTTGCTCACCAGCGTGACATGCTTGCCCTCCGCAGCGAGATTGGCCGCACACGCGAGGATCCGGGTGTCGTTGGTCTCGGTACGGAACCCCGTTGGCAACACCGACGGATCGATGTGATTCAACTCGACCTGTAGCGTGCCGCCTTCTGCGCCAACAGGAATCGGCTGATCCAGCCGTCCATGCTCAAGCCGCAGATCATCGAACATCCGCAGCGCCTGCCGGGCGAACCAACCCAGCTCGTGGTGATGCCGTTTGGCCTCCAGCTCGCTGATCACGACCAGCGGGACCACCACTTCATGCTCGGCGAACCGGGTGCATGCCCATGGATCGGACAGCAACACGGACGTGTCGAGCACATAGGTACGGACAGGAGTATCAGTCACGTGGCGCTCCTAGAACCCGCGCGGCCCCACACGAGTTGCTCGGTGGACACTGCGGCACCAGGACCGGAGCCGGTCCTCTCGTGATCTAACCGATCGGTACCGTCCGGACAGCAGAGCATGTCGCTAGCCATCGGATTCGACGCTACTCCCGCCTCGGCGGGGTTGCTGGCTGGCGCGCCGCGTGTGGGGCGCCCGGCGCGTTACGTGTTGATGAACTCCTGGAGCTGCGGCTCATCGGCCAGCCCCCAGGCGCTGATCCGGTCGGAGATGACCTGCGCCAGAGCGGCCTTGTCGAAGATGCCGACCTCGGCCACCAGAGCGACCTTGTCCTGGTATGCGTCGATGTCGGCGCCGATCACGTCGAGGTCGCGGGCCCGGGCCGCGATGGCCGCCACGGTCTCGTCGCGGTGGGTGCCCAGCAGGTGTGCCACCAGGTTGGCGAAGAACAGCTCGTGGCGCTCTTCGTCGAGGACGATGCGGTCGACCATCGCGCCCAGCACCGGCTCGGCGATCTGCGCCCGCAGGTTGCGGGTGAACACCGCATGCGCACGCTCGAAGAACGCCATGAACACCAGCGTCTCGATCTGGCTGTAGCTGTCGGCGCGGTAGCCCTTCATCACGTGCTCGACGCGGACGTCCTCGTTGGCCGTCGGGTCGATCTCGCGGGTGACGACGAGGTAGTTGCGCAGCGCGACGGCGTGCAGGTGCTCCTCGGCGGTCCAGCGGCCGAGGAACCGGCCCCACTTGTCCTCGAGGATGAAGTGCTCGACGAGCTCGCGGTGATAACCGGACAGGTTGTCCTTGGTGATCAGCAGGATCTCCAAGGCGTCGGTGACGTTCTTGGGAAGCGTCACCTGCGAGGGATCCCAGTCCTGGCCACCGAGGAAGGCGAAATTCTCGCCCTGGTCGAACGGCACGTAATCGTGCGCGTACCAGAGGTCCTCGGTATCCAGGTGGCGGCGCAGCTCGGCCTCGACAACCGGCTCGAGCTCCAGGGTCAGCGCATTAGCTACAGGTTTCTGTGCCATGCGGTAACTGTAACCCGGGTTTACAGGTTTCTGAAACTCAGGTCACGTGTGATGTAGCCCGCTCCGGTTCAGAGGGTGAGGCCCGGGTACAGCGGGTTGGCGTCGAGCAGCTCGGCCGAGGCAGCGCGCACGCGCTCGGCGGTGCCGTCGGCCACCTTGTACTTGGCCTTGGACGATCCATCGGCCTGCGTGTTGGACAGCACGTCGACGATCAGCTCGGCCACGCGATCGAAGTCGTCGGCGCCGAATCCGCGGCTCGTCAACGCCGGGGTGCCCAGCCGGATGCCGCTGGTGTACCAGGCGCCGTTGGGGTCCGCCGGGATCGCGTTGCGGTTGGTGACGACGCCCGCATCCAGCAGGGCGGACTCGGCCTGGCGGCCGGTCAGACCGAACGAGCGCACATCGAGCAGCACCAGGTGGTTGTCGGTGCCACCGGTCACCAGGCCCGCGTCACGCTTGACGAAGCCGTCCGCCAGCGCCTGGGCGTTGTCGGCGACCTGCTGGGCGTAGGCCTGGAAGGCCGGTTGGCGCGCCTCGGCCAGGGCGACGGCCTTGGCCGCCATCACGTGGCTCAGCGGCCCGCCGAGCACCATCGGGCAACCCTTGTCCACCGCCGGGGCGAATTCCTCGGTGGCCAGCACCATGCCCCCGCGCGGGCCGCGCAGCGACTTGTGCGTGGTGGTCGTGGTGACGTGGGCGTGCGGCACCGGGTTCTCGTCACCGGTGAACACCTTGCCCGCGACCAGACCGGCGAAGTGCGCCATGTCGACCATCAGGGTGGCGCCGACCTCGTCGGCGATCTCGCGCATCTTGGCGAAGTTCACCCGGCGCGGGTAAGCCGAATAGCCGGCGACCAGCACCAACGGCTTGAACTCGCGGGCCGCGGCGGCCACCGCGTCGTAGTCCAGGAAACCCGTATCGGGGTTGGTCCCGTAGCTGTGCTGATGGAACATCTTGCCCGAGATGTTGGGCCGGAAGCCGTGGGTCAGGTGCCCGCCGGCATCCAGGGACATGCCGAGCAGACGCTGGTTGCCCAGCTTGCTGCGCAGGGTCTCCCAATCCGCCTCGGACAGGTCGTTGACGTGCTTGGCGCCGAGCTCGGCCAGGCCTGGCGCCTCCACCTTGGTGGCCAGGATGGCCCAGTAGGCAACGAGATTGGCGTCGATCCCGGAGTGCGGCTGGACGTAGGCGTAGGGGGCGCCGAACAGTTCGCGGGCGTGCTCGGCAGCCAGGGCCTCGACGGTGTCGACGTTCTGGCAGCCCGCGTAGAAACGGTGCCCGACGGTGCCCTCGGCGTACTTGTCGGAGAACCAGGTGCCCATGGTGAGCAGCACGGCCGGGGAGGCGTAATTCTCGCTGGCGATCAGCTTGAGCGAATCACGTTGATCGGCAAGCTCTTTGCGGGTTGCTGCCGCGATCCTCGGCTCGACGGATTCGATAACCTGCAGTGCGGCCTGGTAGGCGGCGCTTGAGGTGTCGGCGTAATCAACGCCGGAAGCCGCGGGCAAGGTGGATGACGAGTCTGCTGCCATGGCATTCAGCCTAGTCGGAGCGGTGGTAGCCGTTCATCGGGCCCGGGCCTGGGTAACCGGGCAGATGACCGGGGTACGGGTATGGCGGCTGAGGCGGCTGTGCAAGCGCCAGACCTCGGGTGAGCTTGGTGAGCAGCACGAACCAAGCGGCAACCCCGACGACTACCGATGCCGCCCACAGCAGACTGCTGACGGTTTCCATGCGCGGCCCCTCGCCGATCACCTTCATCAGGACCGACGGGAAGGTGTCGGGGCTGTCTCCGCCGTCGACACAGGCGAGCCCGAACACGAACATCGACACCCACAGGATGACCTGCGCCCAGGCCTGGCCGGAGGTGAGTTCCCGGCCCGGCAGTTTACGCATCATCCTGCTGGTCGCCACCAGGCAAAGTGCCAGCCACGGTGCGGCGAGGACGCCGAACACCACCATCCAGCCGAGCTGCGCAAACAGTCCCCGACCGATCACCATCCACGCCAACAAGAGCATGTTGAGCGGCATCGCCAGCGCGGGGATGTACAGCCGAAACTCAGACACCCTCCGAGCCTAAGCCCGCAATGTCGACGGGATCAGCGGCAGATCACTTGGGGTGGCTCCAAGCGCCGCCGCCCTTGCCGTTGGCGAAAGCGCCGCCCGGCCAACCCTTACTCCAATCGTGACCAGCCCAGGCACCTCCGGGCCACCCCTTGCTCCAGTCCCAGCCGGCCCACGCTCCGCCGGGCCACGGGATCTTGAGACCAGGTGTCGGCGGGGACACCGTGTGGCCATTCAAGACGACGACAGGATCGGCATTGGCCACCGCTGCGGGTCCGACGAATCCGGCCAGCCCCATCGAGCCCGCCACCACGACCACGCCGGCCATCACCTTGATCCGGTTCGATTTCGTCCCTGTTGCAGCCATCTCGACTCCCTTTGCCGCCATCCGGTTTCGCCGCCGCGATTCTCAGCAAATATTTTACGCTTCGCCGAAAGGGCCTATCAAGCAGCCGGCCGGCGCGGGCCCCATGACCCGCGGCAGCGCAAATCAAGGTCAGTATTTGCGCTTTCAAATGGCTTTTCAGCGGAGGAGCTAGACCCGCCCGGACATGCCCCCAGCTGGCGCGAGCGCGGAATCCGGAGCAGTCCACAGCAAAGTTTTGAGCCAGGCGGACAATTGAGTCCGCCCGGCTTCTCGGGTTGTCAGATCAGTCGCGGTGAAACCACGCGCCACCGGCCTTGCCGTGGATGGCGGCGCCGCCGCCCTTGCCATTGGCGAAACCGCCGCCGGGGTATCCCTTGCTCCAATCGTGGCCGGCCCACGCACCGCCGGGCCACGGGCTGACGAGGGGCGGGAGCTGTGTGCCACCAGATACGCCGGGAATGCTGGGGATGCCGGAGATGGCGGACGTCACCGGATCGCTACCGACCTTCGTGAAGGGAGCTTTTTTGCCGCCGGGACTGACCGGCGCCACCGGATCACTGCCGACCTTCGTGACGGGTTCGGCATTGGCCACCGCGCCCGAGCCGAGGATCCCGGCGAGCGCCACCGCGCCGGCCGCCACGATCACGCCGGCCACGCGCTTGATCTTGTCCAGTCTTTCCCTTGTTGCTGCCATGGTTTTTTCCTTTGCCCGACCCGGCACCGTCACCGGGCCCTACGGCAACAATGTTACTGACCGGTAACTAAGCGATTCAAGCGCTTGAGACCACCGTCATATCGGCGAAGAAACGAAACGTAGAACACTGTCAGGCAAATGCCAGGCGCCCCTCAGGGCGGCGTTGAAATCGTGTCTAGGGCTTTGCTGTCGGGCGCCACGCACCGGCGGCCCGCGACTCGGGCGCGAGCCTAGGCCGTCCGCAATGTCGACGGGATCAGCGGCTCGTCGAGCAGCCGACCGAAGCGTTGGGTCAACGTCACACCATCGGGCCGGTCGTCCAACCACGCCCGCAGCAACCGGTAACCCTCGATGTAGGTGCTGGTGTAGGCCCGCCACAGCGGCGAGGACAGGAACCGCAGCGACTGTCTGGCGCGGTCGTCGTCGACCAGCAGCCACCGCTTGAGGAACTCCGCCACCTCGTCGACGTCGCGATGCTCGTCGTGCAGCATCAGCGCCGCGTCCTGGCGCACATCGGCCAGCCCGGCCACCGCCTCCGAGATCGCCTCCGCGCGTTCCCCGTCGAACCGCAGCCCCAGGTCGGCGTAGATGTCGGCGGCCCATGCCCCCCAGCCCGGCCCGACGATGGCATGCAACGCCAGGTCGGCCAGGCCCTCGGCCATCAGGCACTGCGGGGTGTTGACGAGGAAGATCGTCTGTTCCAGTTCGCCGTCGCGAGCCACCAGGCCGGCCTCTTTGCGGCAATGCTCGGTGTGATGGCCCGGGTAGGACTCGTGGGCCACCAGCCGGGGCAGGTTGGCCATCTGTTGTTTGAGGTCGGCGTTGACCGCAACGGTGGACTTGTAATCGCCCAGGTAGTAGTTGAACCCCGACCACGGCTTGTCGGTGACCACCTCATAGGTGATGGTCTCGGTCTCCGGCAGGGGGTACGCGGCACGCACCTTGTCTCGCAGGGCCGACGAGAACGCGTGGATGCACTCCTCCAGCCGGGCCGGCGGGATCTCGTCTCCGGTGCGGTGGGCCTGAATTCGCTCGGTCAACGGGCCGGTGCCGCCGAGTGCGTCGTCGAGTTTGGCGTGCGCCTGGCGGTACTTCTCGGGGTCGCCCTTGCTGATCCGCACGTCGAAATAAGCCTGTACCTCGTCGACGAAACCGACCTGCTCACCGGCGAACTTGCGGCCCGCGCAGTTGAGCGCGCGCAGATGCGCGGCAATGTATTCGGCGCGGTCGTGATCGAGATCGTCAGGGATCTGGGTCAGTAACCGATCAGCCTGGCGGGCCAGCTCGGCCGGGTCCGGCGCGGGCTCGTTCTCCACCGCGCGGCGCAGCTGCGGGTCACCGGTGAAGGAGTCGACGTAACCGTCCTCGACCCGGTCAAAGCGCAGGCCGAGCAGCAGGTACTCGCGGATCAGCTCCGCTGAGTCTGACTTTTTGTCGATCCCATTACCCATGCCGACAACCGTAGATGCAAGACTGACCGAATGCCGCGGCCGAGCGAGCCGAGCCCCTATGTGGAGTTCGACCGAAGTCAATGGCGTGCACTGCGCATGTCGACACCGCTGAAACTCAACGAGGACGAGCTGCTGCGCCTGCGCGGTATGGGCGAGAAACTCGACATCCTCGAGGTCGAAGAGGTCTATCTGCCCCTGGCCCGATTGATCCATCTGCAGGTGGCCGCCCGGCAGCGCTTGTTCGCCGCGACGGCGGAGTTCCTCGGTGAGCCGCAGCAGAATCCGGACCGGCCGGTGCCGTTCGTCATCGGCGTCGCGGGCAGTGTGGCGGTCGGAAAATCGACCACCGCCCGTGTGCTGCAGGCCCTGTTGGCCCGCTGGGGCCACCATCCCCGGGTCGACCTGGTGACGACCGACGGATTTCTCTACCCGAACAAGGAGCTCAACCGCCGGAACCTCATGCACCGCAAGGGGTTCCCGGAGAGCTACGACCGGCGCGGGTTGATGCGGTTCGTCACCGCGGTGAAATCCGGGGCCGACGAGGTCTGTGCGCCGGTGTACTCACACCTGCTCTACGACATCGTGCCGGGTGAGAAGCAGGTGGTGCGGCACCCGGACATCCTGATCCTGGAAGGGCTCAATGTCCTGCAGACGGGGCCGGCGCTGATGGTCTCGGACCTGTTCGACTTCTCGGTGTACGTCGACGCACGTATCGAGGACATCGAGAAGTGGTACATCTCCCGGTTCCTGACCATGCGTTCGACGGCGTTCGCGGATCCGGCCTCACACTTCCACCACTACTCGACGCTGACCGATGAGCAGGCCGTGTTCGCCGCGCGCGACATCTGGCATTCGATCAACCGGCCCAACCTGATCGAGAACATCCTGCCGACCCGGCCGCGGGCCACCCTGGTGCTCCGCAAAGACGCCGACCATTCGATCAACCGGCTGCGGCTGCGCAAGCTCTAGCCGGAGCACAGACACCAGATCGCCCAGAACCACAACGGTTCTGGGCGATCGCAGGTCGATCAGGCCGTCATTCGCTTGACCCCGACGTACTGCAGTTCGGCCATCGCCAGCGTGTAGATGCCGGTGCCGATGACGACCACGACGCCCGCGGTGGTCAGCGCCATGGTGAAGACAGCCACCAGGGCGATCACCGTGCAGGCTGCGTTGGCGACCACCGTGCCGATACCCGCGGGACGCACCCGCTCGATCCCGGCCAGGGCGAACACCGCGATGCCGTAGACGACCGAGAACACGCCGACGCCGTATTCGACGGATTTCGGCAGCCCGGTGAGATCGGCGAAGTACCCGGCCGCGGCCAGCAGTGCGACCCCGGCGATGCCGACGAGGACTGCGTCGAGCCGCATGGCCAGGCGCAGCAATGAATCGGTTCCCTTCCTGGTGCCAGCGGATCCGGTGGCGGTGATGGCGGTCATGATTCTCCTTCTCTCTGGTGGCGATAACTTGTCGTGCATTCACTTCGAGCGGTGGAGCACGGTGCGGGGATACGCGCCGTAACCTCTTGCGGCGGCACCCCGCACCGGCTCGGGAAGGAGTCACGCCAGACGGCGCACTCCGCGGTACTGCAGCCAGGCCAACACGAAGGTGGCGCCGACGAATCCGAGTACCAACTCGTCGCCGGTCCCGGTCAACGACAACCAGCCGGTCATGATGGCGACGACCGTGGTGATCGCGAATGCCACGTTGCCTGCGAGGACCACGATGCCCACACGCCGGACCCGCGAAACCACGGCCAGGACGTACAGCAGGGCGCCATAGCCGACCAGGGCGGCGCCGACGAACCACCCGGTGGTGGCGGACAGGCCCGCGATACGGGCCAGTTGATCGGCGGCCATGGCGACCAGCAGGCCGACGCCGGCGCACACGGTGGCATCTGCGCGCAAAGCAAATCGCAGCAGAACATCTTCCGTAGCCGCTCCGGCGGTGGCGTCGGATTGGGGTCGGTTCAGGATCGCGGTCATATCGGGCTCCTCGGCGATGAGGGTGTCGATTGGTGGAACACCTCCGACCCTGCCCAGAAGGTGCTGCCAGATCGACGCCAAACACTGCCAAGCGCTGCCAAGCCCAGGTCAGCGCCGCTTCTGGAGGAGGAACTCCCTATCGGCCGGCGGAGCCGACCGCCGGTGCCAGGTCACCACGCAGGTCCGCCGCGATCACTCGCGCCGCGGCGTTCTGCCAGTTGTGGAGTGAGCGCTGTGGCACTTCGGTGACAAGCCACTGCCACGCCTGCCGCGCGACCGGGTCGAGACCGGCGGCGGTGGCGTTCTGCGCGTAGGCGCGGACCCCGACGACGTAGGGGAAGTACAGCGAGTTGTAGTGGCGCCATTGCTCGGTGGTGCCGAAATCGCCGCCGTCGCGGGGCTTGAGTGCGGCGATGCGGTCAGCCAGCAGCGCCTTCAGTTCGTTGGCCCGTTCCAGCGGCTGGTCCGGTGCCCCACGCTGTACCAGCCGGGCGTCGATGGCGGGCAGCGCGGTCAGCGGGCTGGCCACCAGTTTCGACAGATCGGCGTAGTGGCCGAGGGCACGTCGCGTGAGTCGGGCGAAGGCGTCGTCGTCGATGCCGCCCAGCGGATGATCCGATCGCAGCGGCAGTGCGGCCTCGGTCTGGCGCAATGCCTCGCGGTCGGCGCGCAGATCCGGGGACCGGGCGAAGGCCAACCGGTCGAACAGCCCGGCCAGCGGATCGGCCAGCACTTCCACCGCGACCGCGACGGCCAGGCTGGTGAACAACAGGATTGTCATGACCGTGCGGCCGGCTCCGGCATCGAGCACCGTCATGCCGATCAGCGCCTGGGCCGCGAACGGAACCGCGATCACCAGCGTGCCGATGATCGAGCGGCGCATGTCCGCTCGTAACGCCTGGCCCTCGTCGAAGGCGTCCCAGATCGCGACCGCCACACCGAGCAGTGCGACGTCGAACCCGGTGGAGGCCAGCGCCAACCAGCTCGGCACCAACCCGAGCGGGATCACCAGGATCGCGTTGCCCAGCGCGAAGAACAGCGTCGCGACGATGA
Organism: Mycobacterium sp. NPDC004974; assembly: GCF_053600815.1. Classification (NCBI taxonomy): domain Bacteria; kingdom Bacillati; phylum Actinomycetota; class Actinomycetes; order Mycobacteriales; family Mycobacteriaceae; genus Mycobacterium; species Mycobacterium sp. NPDC004974. Next base: position 405,892 of record NZ_JBSGAQ010000003.1, read on the forward strand.
TGAAGCCCACCACCGATCCGGGTTTCGCGCCGCCGAGCACGGCCTTGACCATGGCGCCGAGCGAGGACAACGAGATCACCGCGAACATCACCCAGTGACCGGTCCGCAGCGGGCCGTCGACGCTGCCCGCGAGCCCCGCCCCGGCGAACGCCAGCACTGCGACGGCGAAGATCGCCGCGATCTCACCGACGCGGGACCGGAAGGTGTCGGCCGGGCGGGCAAGTTCGACCATGACCGCGAACCAGGCGATGCCCGGCAATGCCACCAGATAGATCTCGATGCGGCTGAGCACTTCCGAGCCGGTGACCAGCCGGACCGCGTCGAGCGCGACCACGGCCGCGAAGCTCGTCAGCCCGATCGCCGCGAGGACGAGGACGGGCTTACGCGGGTCGCGGGCAAGCAGGTATAAACCCAGCCACCAGCTGAGGGTGAAGACCACTGCCGACAGCGCAGCCATGTCTCAAGTTTGGCACTACTTGCCGAATCTGCGGTGCCGGGCCGTGTAATCGCGCAATGCGCGCAGGAAGTCGACGCGGCGGAAGGCGGGCCAGTACGCCTCGGTGAACCACATCTCCGAATATGCGCTCTGCCACAACAGGAATCCGCTGAGGCGTTGCTCACCTGAGGTGCGGATGACGAGATCCGGGTCGGGTTGGCCTGAGGTGTACAGGTTCTCGGAGATGCCGTCGACCGTGACCGCGTCCACGAGTTGTTCGGCGGTGGCACCGTTGGCCAGTTCCTTCGACAGGAGCGAGCGCACGGCGTCGACGATCTCCTGACGGCCGCCGTAGGCCACGGCCACGTTCACATGGAACTTCCCGCCCCTGCCGGTGGTCGATTCGACCGCCTCGCGCAGTCGACGGGCCGGCTCCTCCCCCAACAACTCCAGGTCACCGACGGTGCGCACCGTCCAGGTGTTCGACGGGGCACAGATCTCCTCGACCACGTCGGTGATGATCTCGAGCAGGGCGGACAGCTCTTCGGGATCGCGCTGCAGGTTCTCGGTCGAGAGCAGGTAGACCGTCGTCATCTCGATGCCTGCGGCCTGGCACCAGCGCAGCATCTCGGCGATCTTGGCCGCGCCCATCCGGTAGCCGATGCTGACGTCGTCGTAACCTGCGTCACGCGCCCAGCGGCGGTTACCGTCGCACAGCACCGCGATGTGGCGAGGTAGCTCAGCTCTGGACTGCGCCAGTTCCTGACGCAACCGCATCTCGTAGAGCCGATAGGCCGGTTCCTTGAGCCGCGGGGGAATGATGTCCACGAGAGTCCAGACTACTGTGAGCGTCGGGGTACACCACGGTTCTCAATGGAGGTGACATGACTGCGCCGACGGGTAGCACCAAGCCCTACCGCTCAGCGGCCGCACTGAACCGGCCCGCGGAAGATCTGCCCGAGGCGGTCGCCGAGGGCGTCGCCCAGTTCCTGGGCAAGCCGCGCGCACGGGGCTGGATCCACGTGTATTCGGCGGTGATCGCATTCATCGCCGGTGCGGCCCTGGTGTCGGTGTCGTGGTCGCTGGAATCCACCCGGGCCGGGCTGGCCACGCTGCTCTACACCTTCACGATCGTGGCGATGTTCACCGTCAGCGGCACCTATCACCGGGTGAACTGGAAATCCGCCTCCGCCCGCAAGTGGATGAAGCGCCTCGATCACTCGATGATCTTCATCTTCATCGCCGGCAGCTACACCCCTTTCGCGCTGCTGGCTCTGCCCGAATCCAAAGGCATGGTGCTGTTCTGGATCGTCTGGGGTGGGGCGATCGCGGGCGTGCTGCTCAAGATGTTCTGGCCGTCGGCACCACGCTGGCTCGGCGTACCGCTCTACATCCTGCTGGGCTGGGTCGCGGCCTGGTTCATCGGACCGATCATGCACGGGGCCGGGGTGGCGGCGGTGGTGCTGCTGATCGTCGGCGGCGCGCTCTACAGCATCGGCGGCGTGCTCTACGCGCTCAAATGGCCCAACCCCTGGCCCACCACGTTCGGCCATCACGAGTTCTTCCACGCCTGCACCGCGGTCGCGGCGATCTGCCACTACATCGCCATGTGGTTCGCCGTCTTCTGATCCGTCAGCACGCCAGAAACACAAAAGCCCCGCACCGTCACACGACGATGCGGGGCCTTCGACCGGAGCTAGAGCGTGACGGTGTCTGCCTGTGACCAGTAGGCCTTCATCGCGCTGATCTTGCCGTCGCCGTCGAACACCATCACGTCGATGGGCTCGATCTGCATGCTGGTGGTGCCGAAGTCCATCGTCAGCCGGAAGTGGAACGCAGCCTCGTGGCCGGCCACCCGGAGCGTCACCAGCTCGGTCTTGCCCTTGATGTTCTCGACGTTGGCGTAGAAGCCGCGGATGGCGGCCCGTCCGATGTGAACCTCACCGCCGCCCACCGGATCCTCGACGGTCGCGTCGTCCGCATACAGCTCGGCGATCTCGTCGGCACTTCCGCTGGCGACCAGGTCGAGGTAGCGCTTGACGGTCTGGGTGATTTGCTCGGCGTTGGGCATGGCCGCGAGGCTACACGGCGCCACTTCCGCCGTCCGGAGGTTCACCACCCAGCGAGACTGCAAGTTCCCCGACGGTGGTGACGGGCAGGTCACACACCGTGCCGCGACACACATAGGCGGCGTCGGCGCCGTCCACCCGGTCGCGCCCCCGAAGCAACGGCGACGAGTCTGCGGAACCTGGGGCACCCCCGACGACCAGTGCCCCACCGGGGGCCAGCCGGCGCGCGGCGGCCAACAGATCAGAGGACGGATCGCCGGCCACCGCGACCTGGATCGGTCCGCACACCTGCGCCTCCGCGACCGCCAGCCAGTGCCCGCCGGACCGGGCCGCACGGGCCAGGATCGGCGTGGCCGAGGACAACGTCGCCTGTGCTGCATCCACATACCGCTCAGACCCCGTCAGGTAGCCCGCCGCCTGCAGGGCCTCGGCGATCAGTGAGGCGCCCGACGGCGTCGCGCCGTCGATCGGGTCGGCGGGGCGCACCATGAGTTTCTCGGCGTCGTCAGCGGTGTCGAACCAGCGACCCGGCTGATCGGGATCCGCAAAGTGGTCGAGGGCGATATCCAACAACCCAACCGCCTCGGACAACCCGAAGCCGGTGAGCTGGTAGAGCGTGAGCAACGCGGTGGCCAGCGCCGCGTAATCCTCGAGGATGGCCGCGCTCTCCCCCACCCGACCGCCAAGGCCGGCACGGCGCAGCCGACCGCCCACCACGTGCAGGTCAAGCAATCGGCGCGCGCAATCGAGTGCCGCAGAAAGCAATTCGGGTTGCTCGAGGGCCACCGAGGCTTCGGCCAACGCAGTGATGGCCAGCCCATTCCAAGCGGTCACCACCTTGTCGTCGCGCGCCGGCTGGGGTCGCAGCGCGCGGGCCGCCGACAACGCCGTACGCACCGACTCGAAACGAGCCTCATCGTCGGGATCGCGATGCAGTTGCAGCACCGAGGCACCGTGCTCGAACGTCCCGTCGACCGTCACCCCGAAAAGTGAAGCCGCCCAATCTCCGTCGTCATCCCCCAGCACCGAGCGCAGTTCGGCGGGGGTCCACACGTAGGTCAGGCCTTCGCGCCCACCGGCGTCGGCGTCCAGCGACGAGGCGAACATGCCGCCGGCCCCCAAGTCCGACATGATGAAGGCGGCTGTCTGTCCAGTCACCCTGCGTGCCAACGGATCCCCGGTCCGACGCGCCAGGTGCGCGTAAGCCCGGAGCAGCAACGCGTTGTCGTACAGCATCTTCTCGAAGTGCGGCACCACCCAGTGGGGGTCGACGCTGTAGCGCGCGAATCCACCGGCCAGCTGGTCGTAGATGCCGCCGCGGGCCATCGCCGTACACGTGCGCTGCACGGCCGTCAGCGCCGGCACGGATCCGGTGCGTTCGTGGTGACGCAGCAGCCCTTCCAACAACGCCGAGGGCGGGAACTTCGGCGCGCCGCCAAAGCCTCCGTACGTCTCGTCCTCGTCGTGCAGCACCGCAGCCACCGCGTGATCGCACAACTCACGGCCCACCGGCGCCCCGCCGCCCGGCAGTCCGGCCGACATCGACCGCAATTCGGTGGCGATCTGATCCGAGGCCCGCTCGACCTCGTCGCGCCGATCCCGCCAGGTTTCGGCGACCGCGTCCAGCAGTTGCAGGAACCCCAGCTTCGGGTAGTACGTGCCGCAGAAGAACGGCCGGCCGTCGGGGGTCAGGAAGCAGGTCATGGGCCAGCCGCCCTGCCCGGTCAACGCGACGGTGGCGTTCATGTACACCGCGTCCAGATCGGGACGCTCTTCACGGTCGACCTTGATGCAGACGAATCCGTCGTTGAGCACGGCTGCCACTTCCGCGTCGTCGAACGACTCATGCGCCATCACGTGACACCAGTGACACGCCGCGTAGCCGATGGACAGCAGGATGGGGACGTCGCGCGAGGCGGCCTCAGCGAGCGCTTCGGGCGTCCATTCCCGCCAGTGCACCGGATTGTCGGCGTGCTGGCGGAGGTACGGGCTGGTGGACCCGCCGAGAGTGTTACCCGCCACCCGGCTCACGTGGCTGACCTTGGTGGTCATCGGGAGTGCTGTTCGCCGCGTCGCCATCCGCGTCCTCGGCCGTGCCCTCGTCGGCGGCCTGATCGGGCTCGGGGTGTTCCCGGTCGAAAGACTCGGGCAGCTTGCGCAGGTGCCGGTTCATCGACCAGACCAGTGCGAAGGTTCCGATCAGCAGCGCCACCGTGATGAGCAGGCCGAGCGGGGTCGCCTTACCGAACTCGGGTCCGGTGTTGCGGGGCTCGTCGGCGAGCAGTGTGACCACTGCAGTCAATGTGTCGATCATTTCTCAATCCCGGTGAACAGGTCGTCTTCCGGCAGATTCACCGGCACACGCGACCGCGCCAACTCGAACTCCTCAGTCGGCCAGAGCCGCTGCTGCCACTCGATCGGCGCATGGAAGAAATCGCCTTTCGGATCGATCTGGGTCGCGTGCGCGCGCAGCGCATCGTCGCGCTGACTGAAGTACTCCGAGCATTCAACACGGGTGGTGACCCGCTTGGCGAATATGTCGTGATCGGGTTCCCAGTGCTCCAGCCATTTGCCGAAGGGGCCCGTCCTACCGTTCTTGGCGAACTCGTCCTGCAGCAGTTGCATGCGCTGGCGCAGGAAGCCGTGGTTGTAATACAGCTTCGACACGCTCCAAGGCGTCCCGGCCTCGGGATACTGCCGGTGGTCGGCGGCCGCCTCGTAGGCCGCCACCGACACCTCGTGACAACGGATGTGATCGGGGTGTGGGTAACCGCCGTTCTCGTCGTAGGTGGTCAGCACATGCGGCTGGAACTCCCGGATGACCCGGACCAGCCGGCTGACCGGCTCGGCGATCGGCACACACGCGAAACAGCCGTCCGGCAGCGGGGGCAGCGGGTCGCCCTCGGGCAGACCCGAGTCCACGAAACCCAGCCAGTGATGCTCGACACCGAGAATCTCGGCCGCCTTGGCCATCTCGTCGCGGCGCACCTCGGTGATCCGGCCGTGGACCTCGGGGAGGTCCATCGCCGGATTGAGAATGTCGCCGCGCTCGCCACCGGTGAGCGTCACGACCATGACGCGCACACCTTCAGCCGCATAGCGTGCGGTGGTTGCCGCCCCCTTGCTGGACTCGTCGTCCGGGTGGGCATGCACCGCCATCAACCGCAGTTCACTCATTTCGCTTTCATCTAACTACGGCGTCCTCTTACCTAATCCCTCTACCCGACCTTCAGCCCTGGGCTGCGGTGACGTGTCTGTCTGGCCCTATAGTTCCAGTTCTGATGATCGAACGCCCCGCCGCCCGCTACGGATCCCGCCAATTGTCCCGCCGGACCCGGCGATGGATCACGTTCGCACTGGTCGGCCTGGTGGTGGTGGCGGGTGTGATCCTCGCGGTCGTGGCCTTCCAGCGATTGGGCACCGGCGAGGTGAAAGGCGAGCTCTCGGCCTACGAACTGATCGACAACCAGACCGTCTCGGTGACGATCGGGGTGACCCGTCCCGACCCGTCGAAGCCGGTGGTGTGCATCGTCCGGGCCCGCTCGATCGACGGCAGCGAGACCGGCCGGCGTGAAATCCTGGTCGGCCCGTCCGACCACACGGTGGTGCAGGTGACCACGGAAGTGAAATCCAGCCGGACTCCCGTGATCGGCGACGTCTACGGTTGCGGGACGGATGTGCCGTCCTACCTGGTAGCGCCCTGATTCTGACGTCCACAACCCACGTCTGACAGCGATTAAATGAAGATTCGTTGGCCGCTCGGTGGTACGATTGTGCGATACACGGTTCCTCGCTGGGGCCGTGTATTGCTGCATTAGCACTCGGTTAGGTGCCGACGCCCGCGGCAATACACGCGCCTTCCCCGGCGGAAACAACGGACTTGGTACGCGAGGAAGGCGCATCAGCGCCTTAGCAAGATAGACAGGAGCGCGAGAATATGACCGACACACAGGTCACCTGGCTCACTCAGGACGCATTCGACCGGTTGAAGGCGGAGCTGGATCAGCTGATCGCCAACCGGCCGGTGATCGCCGCCGAGATCAACGACCGTCGCGAAGAGGGCGATCTGCGCGAGAACGGTGGCTATCACGCCGCCCGCGAGGAGCAGGGCCAGCAGGAGGCCCGCATCCGCCAGCTGCAGGAGCTGCTCAACAACGCCAAGGTCGGTGAGGCTCCCAAGCAGTCCGGCGTCGCGCTGCCCGGTTCGGTCGTCAAGGTGTACTACGACGACGACAAGAAGGACACCGAGACGTTCCTGATCGCCACCCGCCAGGAGGGCATCAGCGACGGCAAGCTCGAGGTGTACTCCCCCAACTCACCGCTGGGCAGTGCCCTCATCGACGCCAAGGTCGGCGAGTCGCGCACGTACACCGTGCCCAACGGCAACACGGTCAAGGTCACCCTGATCAGCGCCGAGCCCTACCACGCCTGACGGGGCGGCCCGGGCGAAGCAGTACAGTCGGGGAAATGGCGCAAATCGCCGAAGACCTGTTCTTGCTGTTGCTGGACAACGCAGCCGCGCAGCCCGGGCTTGACCGTCACCGCAGGGAGAAAGTACTCAGCGCCGCGGTACTACTGGATCTGGCATACGCCTGCCGGATCCGCCCCGCCATGGCCGGCGAACCGATCGAGGCCGGTCGGCTGATCGCGTTGGCCGGTGATTGGCCCGTCGATCCGGTCGGTGACCCAGCGTTCGAACTACTGCAACGCCGGCCGCTTGCGGCCGATACCGCGTTGACCAAGCTGAGCAAGCACATCCAGCCCACCCTGGAGCAGCATCTCGAACGCCTCGGACAGATCCGCCGAGTCCGGATGCCCGGCAAGGGCTTTCCGGGTATGCCGGTGTACTGCTGGCCCCTGACCAACCGGGATCGGGTGAGTCAGACGCGGGCGGCCCTGCTGGCCACGTTGTTCGACGGCCACAATCCGGTACCGGCGATCGCCGCGATCATCTGCCTACTGCATGCGGTTGACGGCCTGGGCGCCGTACTGAGTCTCAACGACCGGGGCTGGCGCTGGGTACATGCCCGATCCACCGAAATCGCCACGGGCATTTGGGTGGACGAGACCGCGTCGGCACTGCCGGAGATGAATCTGGCAGTGACGACGTCGGCGTTGCGTCCGGCTCTGATGAGCTAGGACAGGGCCTGCTCCAGGTCGGCCAGCAGATCGGCGGCATGCTCGATACCCACCGACAGGCGCACCAGGTTGTCGGGCACCTCCAGTTGCGACCCCGCGGTCGACGCGTGCGTCATGGCACCCGGGTACTCGATCAGCGACTCCACCCCGCCGAGCGACTCGGCGAGAATGAAAAGCTCAGTACGCGAGCATAATTCACGTGCCGCACGGGGCCCACCGCGCAGCTGCAGGCTCACCATGCCGCCGAAACCGGACATCTGCCGCGCAGCGACATCGTGGTTGGGATGGCTGACCAGACCGGGATACAGCACGGTCTCGACCGCGGGGTGACCGTCGAGGAATTCGGCGATGAGCGCGGCGTTTTCGCTGTGCTGACGCATCCGCAGCACCAGAGTCTTGAGCCCCCGCATGGTCAGGTACGCGTCGAACGGACCCGGCACCCCTCCGGCGCCGTTCTGCAGGAATGCGAATGCCGCGTCGAGCTCCTCGTCGTTGGTCAGCAACGCACCACCCACGACATCCGAGTGCCCACCGATGTACTTGGTGGTCGAGTGCAACACGATGTCGGCACCCAGGAGCAGCGGCTGCTGCAGCGCCGGGGAGGCAAACGTGTTGTCCACCAACACCTTGACGCCCGAGGTCGCAGCGATCTGCACGATCCCGGCGATGTCGGCGATACTCAGCAACGGGTTGGTCGGTGTCTCCACCCAGATCATCCGGGTTCGCGGGGTCAGGGCCGACCGCACCGCGTCCAGGTCGCTGAGCGGGACGGGGGTGTGCGTGACGCCCCACTGCGAGAACACCTTGTCGATCAGCCGGAAGGTGCCGCCGTAGGCGTCATCGGGGATCACCACATGATCGCCGGGCCGCAGCACCGCACGAAGGGCACAGTCGGTGGCGGCCATGCCCGAGCTGAACGCTCGCCCGTAGGCGGCCTCCTCGACCGCGGCCAGTGCCGATTCGAGGGCGGCCCGGGTGGGGTTGCCGGTCCGGGCGTACTCGAATCCGCCGCGCAATCCGCCGACGCCGTCCTGGGCGAAGGTCGAACTGGCGTAGATCGGGGTGTTGACGGCTCCGGTGCCCGGGTCGGGCCGGTAACCGGCGTGGATGGCTTTTGTGGCCAGACCGTGCCACTTGCGCTGTTCGCTCATAACGTAGTGAGCCTATCGGGGCGGGTACACGTACGGATTCGGGCCGCCCTGCGGGCCGGGATACGCGGTGGGCGCGGGAGTAGATACCGGGGCGGGCAGGCACACCGTGGTCAGCATCTTGTCGGCGATGGTCTGACGCTTGCCGTCCCACAGCGGCATCAGGTAACCGATGTAGAAGATGCTGTCGAGGAAGTGTGCGATCTGGCGCAGCAGTGACATACCCAAACCGATCGGCTGGCCGGTCTTCTCGCTGACCACCTTGAACTTCATGACCTTCTTGCCGATGCTCTGCCCGGTCTTGCCCTGTCGGTGGCCGAAGTTCCACACCAGGTAGGCCATCGGCAGCAGACCGAAGAACGCGAAGGTCACCAGGAGCAGTACCGCGATTGCAGCGCCGGAAGGCTCACCTTGTGAATCCTCCGTCGCCGTGGCGGCCATCACGCTTGCCATGAGGACCCCGTACCCGAGCATCACGATCACGATGATCGGAATCTGATCGATCACCGAGGCCAGCACCCGGTCCAGCCACGGCGTGTATGCGTTCGGATTCGGCACCGGCTGGCCGTAGTTCCACTGCGGCGAGGGGCCGGGCGCCGGGTAGGGCGACGGTCCGGGTGCCGGGTAGCCGGTGGGCCCGGGGCCGTACGGATTGCCCTGCCCCGCAGTGGGATAAGGGCTGGGGTACGGATTCATCCCTGGGGTGTTGGGGTCGGCGATATATCCAGACCCGGGCGGCGGCTGCAGTGTCATGAGCAAATGATGTCACGCAGCACAACGCCCACGGCGCAGACATTTCTGCCGTACGCGCCGTGGGCGTTGAGTTCGGTTCTGCTACTGGGACAGCGGTGCCACCGGGCCGCCGCTGAGCCGGCGCCAGGCGTACACCTGGATGAGAAGGATCAGCGGGATTCCCACGATCAAGCCGAGCCCGCACGGGATCGACCCGACAATGGAGATGGCGATCATCACGAGCACCGTGACCAGCACCGTGCCGAATTTGGGCTTGACGAGGTTGAAGCTCGCCTTGACCGCGTCGACACCTTTGAGATTGCGGTCGACAGCTGCCACGGTCGTGAACAGGAACAGCACACCGAGAAGCAGCTCGGCGATCCACGCCAACGGCATGCTCAGGAACACGAGTCCAGGCATCAGGATCGTGGGGAGGAACAGCACCAGGACGACCGCAAAGATGATCAGTCCGACAAGCACAGTCGCGAGGATCACGTTGCCGACGTTGCGCGGCTTGAAGAACGATCCGATCGTCACCGGCTGCCCGTTGGCGATGTCGAGCAGGCCCGCGGTGTAGGCCGCCGCGATCCATCCGCTCATGATCAACAGCACGATTCCGCCGATGAACATCACGACGCCGCCGGCGACACCGAGATTGCTCGACGCCGAGACGCCGAAGCCCGAGTCATAGGACTCGTAGCTGCTGGTGGTGTCGGGCGAGACGGCGGTCGCGATCACCATGAAGATGGCGTAGACGGCACCGATCGCGGCTCCGAACACCAGCCCCGGCACGATCAATTCGACCGGATGCTTGAGGAACTTGTTCCAGGCCCACGAGAAAGCGTCACCGACGCTGTACGGCGCACCGCCGAAGCCGGGGCCACCTGCGGGCGGGTATCCGGGGGCCGGGTATCCAGGCGGCGGATAGCCGCCCGGAGGCTGGTAACCACCGGGAGGGGGAAATCCACCAGGCGGCGGGTAGCCGCCACCCTGCGGCGGGGGCGGGGGCGGGTAACCACCCTGTTGCGGCGGAGGGGGGTAACCACCGGGAGGGGGAAATCCACCGGGCGGCGGGTAGCCACCCTGTTGGGGCGGCGGCGGTGGTGGATAGCCGCCCTGCTGGGGCGGCGGCGGGGGCGGATACCCACCCTCTGGCGGCGGCGGGTAACTCCCGGGCGGGGGCGGTTGGTCGGTCACGTCGAAAGCTCTCCTCATCTCGGATAGCGGTCCGCGAATGGACGCTACTTTCTGCCAGCACCTAGATCTACAGACTGCTTCACAGGCAGATTACGCACCGTCAACCCAGTTGGACAGGTCAACACGAGCGCATTCGCTGGGTGCAGAAGGACGTTCGTCGCTTTGGGCGGTGATGGTGACTGAGTTTGCCGGCCCTAGGCCAGCTCACCCTAGCTGAGAAGTTGCTGGAGGCAAGGTATTCCACGCGGCGCGATGCCCCCGATGTGTCTAGTGCCGACCGCCGCCCTCGGACAGGAACCCGAGCAGATCGTGGCGGGTGAGCACGCCGACAGGCTTGCCCTCCTCGACGACCATCACCGCGTCGCACTCGCGCAGCGTCTTGGCGGCCGTGGAAACCAACTCCCCCGCACCGATAAGCGGCAACGGCGGGCTCATGTGTTCCGCGACCGCGTCGGCCAACTTCGCCCGGCCCTCGAACACCGCGGACAGCAGTTCCCGCTCTGACACGCTGCCCGCGACCTCGCCCGCCATCACTGGAGGCTCGGCGCCGACCACCGGCATCTGGGAGACGCCGTATTCGCGGAGGATGCCGATCGCGTCGCGCACCGTCTCCGAAGGGTGGGTGTGCACCAGGTCGGGCAGCGCGCCGGACTTGCCGCGCATCACGTCTCCGACGGTCGACTGCTCGATCGAACCGTCCAGCCGGTTGCGCAGGAATCCGTAGGACGACATCCATGCGTCGTTGAAAATCTTTGAGAGATAACCGCGTCCGCCGTCGGGCAACAACACCACGACGACCGAGCCCGGGCCGGCCTTGCGGGCCACCTCGAGTGCGGCCACCACGGCCATGCCGCAGGATCCGCCGACCAGCAGCGCCTCTTCGCGGGCCAGCCGTCGGGTCATGTCGAACGAATCGGCGTCGGAGACGGCGATGATCTCGTCGGGGACCGAGGGGTCGTATGCCGACGGCCAGAAGTCCTCGCCGACGCCTTCCACCAGGTAGGGACGGCCCGTCCCGCCGGAGTAGACCGAGCCTTCCGGATCGGCGCCGATGATCTTCACCTTCCCGGCCGATACCTCCTTGAGGTACCGGCCGGTGCCGGTGATGGTGCCGCCGGTGCCGACGCCGGCCACGAAATGCGTCACCGTTCCATCGGTGTCGGCCCAGATCTCCGGGCCCGTGGTCTCGTAGTGGCTCTCCGGCCCCATCGGGTTGGAGTACTGGTCCGGCTTCCAGGCGCCGTCGATCTCCTCGACGAGGCGGTTGGAGACGCTGTAGTAGCTGTCCGGGTGGTCCGGCGGTACCGCCGTCGGGCACACCACGACCTCGGCACCGTAGGCGCGCAACACATTCTGCTTGTCCTCGCTGACCTTGTCAGGGCAGACGAAGATGCACTTGTATCCGCGCGTCTGGGCCACCAGCGCCAGACCCACGCCGGTGTTGCCGGACGTCGGTTCGACGATGGTGCCGCCGGGCTTGAGCTCACCGCTGGCCTCGGCGGCGTCGATCATCTTGGCCGCGATGCGGTCCTTGGAGCTGCCACCGGGGTTCAGGTACTCGATCTTGGCCAGGACCACCCCCGAGCCTTCGGGGACAACTGAGTTCAGCTGGACCAGCGGGGTATTGCCGATGAGCTCACTGATGTGCCTGGCGATGCGCATACGTCAATGGTCTCAGGCCCGCCGAAAGCTCACCAGGTGGCCTCTCGAATGTATTCGCCGATCTGACGCAACGAGCGCTTCGCTTCCGACGCCAGAGGCGCCGCGAGCTGGAAGACATGCATCTGACCGGGCCAGATCCGGAGCTCGACGGGAACCCCCGCTGCGGCCAGCATGTGCGCGGCTTTTCGCGCATCGCTGAGCAGAACCTCCGAGCCCGACGCGTGGATCAGCGTGCGCGGCAGACCGGGCTCGACATGATCGAGCGGCTCGTAGACCTGCTCACCCTTGCGTCTGGCCGCGGCCTCGATGAGCTCGACGAGGGCTTCGAACGCCTTGGCCGGGAACATCGCCTCCGAGTGCATGTTCGGGTGGTTGGCCCGGGACTCGTTGTCGATCTCGAACAGCGGCGACATCGTCACCAGCGCGGCCGGCATCTCGCCCTCGTCGACCAGGCGCTCGGCCAGTGCCAGCGACAGATAGCCGCCTGCCGAGTCGCCGGCCAGCACGATCTGGTCCGGCTGGTAGCCGGCCAGCCGCAGCCAGCGGTACGCGTCGTAACAGTCGTCGATCGCGGTGCCCACCGAGTGCTTGGGCAGCATGCGGTAATCGACCACGAGCACCGGGCTGTCGGCGTATCCGGACAGAGCCGTGACGATCCCGGAGTGGGTATTGGCCCCGCAGGCCAGGAACGCACCGCCGTGCAGATAGAGGATGACGCTGCGTTTTCCGTCGGCGGGAAGGACGCCGTCGGCCCGCACGAGCTGCGCCTTGCAGTTGGGCAGCGCGATGGTGGCCTTGATGGTCCCGGGCGCCGGGCGGATCAGCCGGGCGGCGAAATTGACCAACCCGAACGGCCACGGCAGATGCGGTACGTGGCTACCAATTGCCAGGGTCGGCTTGATTGTCAGCATGGCCGCCAGCGAAACCAATCGGCCTGCCAGGCTCGGGCCGTCCTCGACCACCTCGACGGGCGCGCCGTCACTGACCGGGAACCTACGCCCGCGGTGGGCCCTGGCTGGGCTTATGCCGGCATGATGCGACCTGGATATCTCGCTCGGTGCAGTCATCGTCACCACTTCCTACGTCTTTGTAGTGCTAGGTGAGCTTCGTCACTCAGACAACCCGGGTAACTTAGCTTGACATCCGTAAACAGTTCAACAGTCAAATAAACTGATTTGATACCGGACTTGATACAGCACCGTGATCGCCACGCTGAAGCGCCACGCGGAGAACCCGTCTGACCCACCTAGACTGGTCACGTGGGTTCAAGCCGAAGTGCTCCTCACGTGCGCGTCCCGCGCCGTTCGACCATCGCCCTCGCCGCTGCGGCGACGCTGGCGTCAACTGGATCGGCTTATATCGGAGCACGCAACCTGCTCAGTGGGCAGGCTGACAAGGCCCGTCAGGTCATCCCCAAGTCCTGGGACATCCCACCCCGCGCCGATGGCGTGTATCTCCCCGGCGGCGGGCCGGTCGAGAAGTGGGAACGCGGAGTCCCGTTCGACCTGCACCTGATGATCTTCGGCGACTCCACGGCCACCGGATACGGCTGCCGCGTGCCCGACGAGGTGCCGGGAGTGCTGATCGCGCGCGGTGTGGCCGAGCAGTTCGGCAAACGAGTCCGCTTGAGCACCAAGGCGATTGTCGGCGCCACATCCAAGGGGTTGTCCGGCCAGATCGATGCCATGTTCGTCGCGGGCCCGCCGCCGGATGCCGCTGTGATCATGATCGGTGCCAACGACATCACCAAACCCAACGGCATCGGGCCGTCGGCGCGACGGGTCGGCGACGCCGTGCGCCGGCTACGAGCGGCGGGAGCCGTCGTCGTGGTCGGCACCTGCCCCGACTTCGGGGTGATCACCGCCATCCCTCAACCGTTGCGCACCGTCGCGCGCAACCTCGGCCTGCGCCTTGCCCGCGCCCAGGCCGGCGCCGTGCGAGCGGCCGGCGGCATACCCGTGCCGTTCTCCGATCTCCTGGCCCGGGACTTCCACAAGGCCCCTGACCTGCTGTTCTCCGAGGACATGTTCCATCCGTCGGCGGCCGGTTACGCACTGGCGGCCAAGCAGTTGCTGCCTGCGCTGTGCACTGTCCTCGGCGAGTGGGACGGAGACGAGGCGCTGGAATCCGGAGCCGCCGACACCCGGACACTGTTGACCCGGCTCGGCGGAGTCAGCAGGCTGTGGCGCCGCTCAACCGGGGTGCCCGCACCCATCGTGGTGCACGCGGGCTAGTTTCAACCTGAGTTTTCTAAGCCATTCGATTAGCAGGAGCCGTCATGCCTGAAGCCGTCATCGTTGCCACTGCCCGCTCGCCGATCGGCCGGGCCGTCAAGGGCTCATTGGCCACCATGCGTCCCGACGACCTGGCCGCGCAGATGGTCAAGGCCGTTCTCGACAAGGTGCCCGCACTGGATCCGCGCGACGTCGTCGACCTGATGATGGGCTGCGCACAGCCCGCCGGTGAGGCCGGCTACAACATCGCCCGCGCCGTGGCCGTCGAGCTCGGCTATGACTTCATGCCGGGCACCACCGTCAACCGCTACTGTTCCTCGTCGCTGCAGACCACCCGGATGGCGTTCCACGCGATCAAGGCCGGCGAGGGCGACGTGTTCATCTCCGCGGGCGTCGAGACCGTGTCGCGCTTCGGCGTCGGAGCCGCTGACGGCGCCCCGAACAGCAAGAACGCGTTGTTCGCCGACGCCCAGGAACGAACCGCCAAGCAAGCCGAGGGCGCCGACTCCTGGACCGACCCGCGCGAGAACGACCTGCTGCCCGACGTCTACATCGCGATGGGCCAGACCGGCGAGAACGTCGCGCTACACACCGGCATCAGCCGCGAGGACCAGGACCACTGGGGCGTGCGGTCGCAGAACAAGGCCGAAGAGGCCATCAAGAACGGCTTCTTCGAGCGCGAGATCGTTCCCGTGACGTTGCCCGACGGCACCGTGGTCTCCACCGATGACGGCCCGCGTGCCGGCACCACCTACGAGAAGATCAGCCAGCTCAAGCCGGTGTTCCGGCCCAACGGCACCATCACCGCCGGCAATGCCTGCCCCCTGAACGACGGCGCGGCCGCCGTGGTGATCATGAGCGACACCAAGGCCAAGGAACTGGGCCTGACCCCGCTGGCCCGCATCGTGTCCACCGGCGTTTCCGGCCTGTCGCCGGAGATCATGGGCCTCGGCCCGATCGACGCCGTCAAGCAGGCGCTCGGGAACGCGAAGATGGAGCTCTCCGACATCGACCTCTACGAGATCAACGAGGCGTTCGCGGTGCAGGTCCTCGGTTCGGCCCGCGCACTCGGCATGGACGAGGACAGGCTGAACGTCTCGGGCGGCGCGATCGCGCTGGGCCACCCGTTCGGCATGACCGGTGCCCGTATCACCGCGACGCTGCTGAACAACCTGCAGACCTACGACAAGACCTTCGGCATCGAGACCATGTGTGTCGGTGGCGGCCAGGGTATGGCGATGGTTGTGGAGCGCCTGAGCTAGTTCGCCTCTGCTCCTTTGCACCTTTGCCGAGTCTGCGTACAGATCGCGATTTCACCCGATTTCGCGATCTGTACGCAGACTCGTTGCACTCACGGCAGGGTGACTTGCCTACCAGCGAGTGCGTCGCGGACCCGCCGCAGGATCTCGGACGGCCGGTCCTCTGCCACCACTCTGATGATGATCCAGCCCATCCGCTCCAGCTCGGCGATCCGGCGGATGTCCTTCACGTACTGCATGCGATCACTGCGATGTTGGTCGCCGTCGTACTCCACCGCGACCATCCATTCGGCCCAACCCATATCGAGGTAGGCGAACGGATAGCCATTTGCCCCCACCACCGGGATCTGAGTCTGCGGGCGCGGTAGACCGTCGTCGATGAGGAGCAGGCGCAGCCAGGTTTCTTTCGGGGATTCGGCCCCTGCATCGAGCATCGGAAGCGCCCTCTCCAGTTGGCGCAGTCCGCGGGCTCCGCGATGCCGTGCCGCCACTTCTTCGACATCGCCAACCTTGAATCCTGTTGCCCTGGCGAGGGAATCGAGCCGGGCCACCGCGCGACCGATCCCCGGGGTGCGGCCGATGTCGAAGGCAGTCCGCTCCGGTGTCGTCACGGGAAGCTCGTGGACCTGTCCGATCTCGGTCGGCTGCAGGCACATTGCGGATGTCCGCACGCCGAGCGGGCACCGGGCATTGACCCACATCAACTCGATCGGTGCGGAATCGTCGACCCATTTCGCCCCGTGCAAGGCCGCCGCGGTGATACCTGCCAGCACTCCCTGGCGGTGCGACCACAGCCATGCCGCCCTGGCCCGATCAACCAGCCCCGGGCTGAAGTCCCGGGCCACATAGACATCAGGGAAGACGGCGCGGAAGTTGGCACGCAACTGGTGCTTGCGGATCAGACCGGCCCGCAACGCTTCTGAGCCGATGAACGGACTGTCGAAGATGCTCACGGCGCCTACGGTGCGAGGCATCCCCGACAGCCACCATTCATGAAAGCGTCGGCGAGCCACGGCTGTGGATGAAATCGACTCTGTGTACAGGCCTCCGAGCCTGCGCTCAGAGCACGGTTTCGCGCGATTTCGCGCTCTCAGCGCAGACTCGGCGCTCTCAACGCAGACTCGGCGCTTGCCCGAAAAATGCAAAAGAAAAAGGCGCCCGCAATCGCAGACGCCTTTCTCGGGGCAGGGTTGCTAGTCGTTGTTGAAGTACGACAGCAACCGCAGGATCTCGATGTACAGCCAGACCAGGGTGACGGTCAGGCCCAGGGCGATGCCCCATGCGGCCTTCTCCGGAGCACCGGCGCGGATCATCTGGTCCGCTGCGTCGAAGTCGATCAGGAAGCTGAACGCAGCCAGGGCAATGACGAACAGCGAGAACGCGATGGACAGGCCACCGCCCGAACGCAGGCCCAGGCCTTCACCGCCGCCAACACCGAACATTGCGAGCACGAAGTTCACCAGAACCAGTGCCAGCACGCCGAACATCGCTGCGACGATCATCCGGGTGAACTTGGGCGTCACGCGGATGGCGCCGGTCTTGTAGACCACGAGCATGCCGATGAACACACCGATCGAGGCCACCACGGCCTGGAAGATCATGCTGGGCCCGCCGCTGGACACCAGGTTGGCGAAGAGGAACGACGCCGCGCCGAGGAACAGACCCTCCAGCGCCGCGTACGTCAGCACGATGGCCGGGTTGTCCTGCTTGCGGCCGAAGGTGGCGATCAGCACCATGACCAGACCGCCGAGGCCACCGATCATGGTGAACGGCATCATCAGGGCCGTGTTTCCGGCCACCAGGAAGTAGGACACGACCGCGACGGCCGACACGACGGCCAGCGTGATGCCGGTCTTGGTGACGACGTCATCGATGGTCAGCGGCCGAGAAACACCGGTCTGGGGCTGCTCCAGGTACTCCTGCGCGTAGGGCTGCGCATGCACCTGCTGTGCACCGAAGCCGGCGGCTCCGGTACCGAATTGTGCGTATCCGCCCTGCTGCTTCGGCAGGCTGCGGAATACCGGGTTGCTGGTTTCGCGCACCGTCGGGTTCCTCTCCTATGAGATGTTCGGTAACGAACTATCTGGCTCAACGATCGATGTCCCTGGCGGGTTCCCGTCGAGGCCAAAAAGACTCTCAGGAAACTTCCAGGTTTGATCTTGAGGCAAACCCTACCCGTAGCGCACCGTCCCTGGGAGGCCGAACTAGATTGCATCTCGTGACAGAAAACGAGGACGTCCTAGTAAGTGTCCGCAACGGCGTCGGGATCCTTACGCTGAACCGGCCCAAGGCGATCAACTCGCTCAACGATGCGATGGTCGCGGGCATGTCCGAGGCACTGCACGCCTGGGAGAACGACGACTCCGTTCACACCGTGCTGCTGACCGGCTCTGGCGAACGCGGCCTGTGCGCGGGCGGAGACGTCGTGGCGCTCTATCACAGCGCCCGGGAGGGCGGCGCCGACGCGCGCCGGTTCTGGTACGACGAGTACCTGCTCAACGCCTACATCGGCAGCTATCCGAAGCCGTACGTGGCGTTGATGGACGGCATCGTGATGGGCGGCGGCGTGGGTGTGGCCGCGCACGGGACGGTTCGGGTGGCCACCGACACCACCAAGATGGCGATGCCCGAGGTCGGCATCGGCTTCATCCCCGACGTCGGTGGCACGTACCTGTTGTCGCGGGCTCCCGGCGCGCTCGGATTGCACGCCGCGCTCACCGGTGCACCGTTCTCCGGTGCCGACGCGATCGCCATGGGTTTCGCCGATCACTACGTGCCCCATGACAAGTTGGCCGACTTCATCGAGTCCGTCATCGCCGACGGCGTCCAGAACGCGCTGGCTACCTATGCCATCGAACCGCCCGCCAGCCCACTGCTCGAGCAGCGCAGCTGGATCGACGAGTGCTATGCCGGCGAATCCGTGGCAGACATCATCGCCGCACTGCGCGGTCACGGCGCAGGACCAGCCGGCGATGCCGCCGACCTCATCGCCACCCGCTCCCCCGTTGCGCTGGCCGTCACGCTCGAAGCGGTGCGCCGGGCGGCCAAGCTGGAGACACTGGAGGACGTGCTGCGCCAGGAATACCGGACCTCGTGCGCATCGGTGAAGTCCCATGATTTCGTCGAGGGCATCCGGGCTCAGCTCGTCGACAAGGACCGCAACCCGCAGTGGTCACCTTCCTCGATCGCAGCGGTCACCCCCGCTGACGTCGAGGCGTACTTCGTTCCGGCAGACCCCGACCTGACCTTCCAGGAGGAGAACAAATGAGTGAGTTCGAGACCATCCTGGTGACCCGCACCGATCGGGTCGCCACGATCACCCTCAACCGGCCCAAGGCGCTCAACGCGCTCAACACCCAGGTGATGACCGAGGTGACCACCGCCGCAGCCGAACTCGACCGTGACCCAAGCGTCGGCGCCATCATCGTCACCGGCAACGAGAAGGCCTTCGCCGCCGGTGCCGACATCAAGGAGATGGCCGAGCTGTCGTTCGCCGACGTGTACTCGGCCGATTTCTTCGAGCTGTGGTCGAAGTTCGCGGCCACCCGCACCCCGACGATCGCCGCGGTCGCCGGGTACGCGCTGGGCGGCGGCTGCGAGCTGGCGATGATGTGCGACATCCTGATCGCCGCGGATTCGGCGAAGTTCGGTCAGCCCGAGATCAAGCTGGGTGTACTGCCCGGCATGGGAGGTTCGCAGCGGCTGACGCGGGCGATCGGCAAGGCCAAGGCGATGGATCTGATCCTCACCGGCCGCACCATCGACGCCGTGGAAGCCGAGCGCGCCGGCCTGGTTTCCCGCCTGGTGCCCGCGGACTCACTGATCGACGAGGCCCTTGCCGTGGCCGAGACCATCGCCGGGATGTCACTGTCGGCCTCTCGGATGGCCAAGGAAGCGGTCAACCGCGCCTTCGAGTCCACCCTGGCCGAGGGATTGCTCTACGAGCGCAGGCTGTTCCACTCGGCGTTCGCTACTGCCGATCAGAAGGAAGGCATGGCGGCGTTCTCCGAGAAGCGCGCCGCCAACTTCACGCATCGCTAAAGTCGACGGGTGACCGACACCGACTCACCCACTCCGGCCACCGAGACCGCCGAGGCTCCGCCCAAGCCTCCTGCTGAACCGGTGGCCGGGCCGGCGCCCCAGCCAGTGTGGTGGTCACGCCACTACACGTTCTTCGGCACCGCGCTGGGTCTGGTGTTCGTCTGGTTCTCGCTGACGCCGTCGCTGCTGCCCCGCGGCCCACTCTTCCAGGGCCTGGTCAGCGGGGCGGCCGGCGCGACCGGTTACGGGATCGGCGTTTTCGGGGTGTGGCTGGTGCGCTACATGCGTTCGGCGGACACCAGCCCGCGGGCGCCGAAGTGGGCCTGGCTGTCGCTGCTGGTCGTCGGAGTCATCGGCCAGGTCCTGATGATCGTCTACTTCCACGTCTGGCAGGACGAGATCCGTGACTTCATGGGTGTGCCCCGGCTGAAGTTCTGGGATCACCCGTTGACGGCGGTGCTGTCGCTCGTGGTGTTGTTCGCGTTCGTCGAGGTGGGCCAGCTGATCGGCAGGCTGGTGCGTTTCCTGGATCGCAAGTTGGATCGCTTTCTGCCGCCACGGGTTTCGGCCGTTGTGGTGGTGGCGTTGCTGCTGGCGTTGAGCATCGCACTGCTGAACGGTGTGGTGGTCCGGGTCGCGATGGACACCATCAACCGCACGTTTGCGGCCGTCAACGACGAGAACGATCCTGACTTCCCCGCCCCGATGTCACCGCTACGCTCAGGCGGCCCGCAGTCCCTGGCCAGCTGGGAATCGCTGGGCCATCAGGGCCGGGTTTTCGTCTCGGCCGGCCCTACCGTGCAACAACTTTCGCGGTTCAGCGGCAAACCCGCGGTCGAACCGATCCGGGCCTACGCGGGCCTGCATTCCGCTGACGGCATCAAGGCCACCGCGGCCTTGGCGGCCAAGGAATTACAGCGCACCGGCGGGCTGAACCGTGCGGTGATCGCAGTGGCCACCACGACGGGCACGGGCTGGATCAACGAGGCCGAGGCCTCGGCGCTGGAGTACATGTACAACGGCAACACCGCGATCGTCTCGATGCAGTACTCGTTCCTGCCGAGCTGGCTGTCGTTCCTGGTCGACCAGGAGAACGCGCGCCAGGCCGGACAGGCGCTGTTCGAGGCCGTCGACGCGTTGGTCCGTGCGATGCCCGAGGACAAGCGCCCGAAGTTGGTGGTGTTCGGGGAAAGCCTGGGATCGTTCGGCGGCGAGGCCCCGTTCCTGTCGCTGAACAATCTGGTCGCCCGCACCGACGGCGCGCTGTTCTCGGGACCGACGTTCAAGAACACCATCTGGACGACGCTCACCCGAGATCGCGACGCCGGTTCACCGGAGTGGCTGCCCATCTACGACAACGGCGAGAACGTGCGATTCGTCGCGAAAGACGAGAATCTGAACCGGCCCGACGCGCCTTGGTCCCATCCCCGCGCGGTGTATCTGCAACACGCGTCCGACCCGATCTCCTGGTGGACGCCCGACCTGCTGTTCGCCAAGCCGGACTGGCTGCGAGAACCCCGTGGGTATGACGTGTCCCGCCGCATGGAGTGGATTCCGGTGGTGACGTTCCTTCAGGTGTCAGCGGACATGGCAGTGGCCGTGGACGTTCCCGACGGACACGGCCACGTCTACGTGCAGAACGTGGCCGATGCGTGGGCCGCAGTACTGCAGCCCACGGGCTGGACCCCGGAGATGACCGCAAAGCTGCGCCCCATGCTGAGCAGCAACGAGAACGCCTGAGCGACCGCGGTTTACACCTGGCCGGCAGCAACCAACGCGTGATAGCCGCCGACGACGTCGGTGGACCGGTGCAGACCGAGGTCGATCAGCGAGGCGGCGGCCAGGCTCGAGGTGTAGCCCTCCGAGCACAGGATCACCCAGTAGACGTCGTCGTCGACGGCCTGCGGGATCCGCGCGTCACTGGTCGGATCGCAGCGCCACTCCAGCACGTTGCGCTCGATGACCAGCGCTCCGGGCACCGAGCCCTCGGCTGCACGTTGGGCGGCCGGGCGGATGTCGACCAGCACGGCACCGGAATTCAGCGCCTCCGGAAGCTCGGTAGCGGGCAGCCGGCGCAGCCGGGTGCGGGCCTGCGCCAGCGCGGTGTCGATGCGGCTCATCGCTATCCCTCCGGCGCGTCGGTGAGTTCGGTGCGGTTGCGCCGCAATGTGTTCTGCGGTGTGACCTCGTAGTAGGACATCGCGGTCAGCGGCGGTGAGTAGGCGTGCACGCTCAGCGTCGGCCCCGACACCGCCACCGGCCCGGGTGCATGCACCACGTCGTGAACCCAACCCAGCGGGAACGCCGCCTGATCCCCCGCCGAGAGCCGGCGCTGCCGCAACAACTCGCCGTCCCAACGGGTTTCGCGCAACGAACCGGACACCACGGTCAGAGCACCCAGGGATCCGCCGTGGTCGTGCAGTTCGGTCGACTTGTCGGGCACCCAGCTGATCAGCCAGACCTCAATTTCGTCGTCACCGGACAACCGGGTGTACCACCGGTCCTCCTTCGGCAGGCCCCGCAGCAGCCGGTCGTAGCGGCCGGACAACACGTCATCAGCGGCGCGGTCGGTGGCGTGCAGCAGGTCGGGCAGTCGCAGCCGGGTGGGCGCGGAGACAGCAGGGACGGGCGCGAGCGTGGACAGCATCAGAGGAACTCCAAGGACGGCGGCGGAACAGGGCAGACGGGCGCGCTAGCAAGCCCGACAACACTCCTGGAATCCGGTCCTTTCCGTCACGGCCGCCAGTGTTGCATAGATTGGCGGCATGCGCCGTTACACGTGGACCACACTCCTGACCGCCGGAGCCGCAGCAGCAGCCGGCCTGAGCCTGCTGATCGGATGCTCGACGGAGGCCGGCAAGGACCAGTCCGGGGCATCCACGGCACCTTCCCCACAGGCGACGACGACCACCGAATCGCCGACTCCGAAGCTCAAGCCCGGCGAGATCGCGACGTCCCCCGCCGGGGTCACAACCGCCATCGGCGCCGACGCACAGTCCACCGAGGAGGAGTACTTCCAGGCCTGTCACGTCGCCAAGCTCTGGATGCAAGCGAAGGGCGGGGATCTGAAAGCGCAGATCGAGCCGTACCTGGCGAGCGTGCAGGCACCCGACGCAGCACCAGGACCGGGCACGTACAACGTGGCCTGGGCCCAGCTCGAACCGGGCCGTCAGGCTGCCGTCATCGTCGCGGCGCAGGCAGCGGCCGACGAGCTCTGCAGCTAGTTCGAATCACGCTGCGGCAAATCCCCCGATTCGCCGCCCTGGGCGGCCACCCAGGCGCGGCCCCGCTCGACGGCCTCGTCGAGCGCGCCGAAGATGCGGTCTGAAGCGGGCACGACACCGTCGTCCCCCAGCAGGTCATCGAGGCCGCCGCGCCGCAGCACCTCCGCCGTGCCGGGGTTGACCCCGGAGATGATCAGCCTGCCGTTGTTGGCCGTCAGTTGGCCGGCCCATCGGCGCAGCGCCTTGATCGTCACCGACGACGGCACGTCGGGCAGCGCCCGCAGGCTGAGCACCACAACGGCGTTGGCGGTCCCTTCGGCCCGCGGCCAGGTTTCGTCGATCCGGGCCACCTCGGCAAACAGCCCCACCCCGGCGTAGTGCAGCACGGTGACGTCGTTGCTGGCGCACCGCTCGGGCACGGGAGCCTGCTGCCAGCCGCCGTCCGGCGCCGGTGTGAGCGCGACCAGTTGCGCGGCCTCGGCCGCCTTGGCGCAGTAGAGCACCAGCGAGGTGATCACGCCGATGACGATCGCGGTGTGCAGCGGCAGCTGGGTGGTGGCGGCGAAGGTGACCAGCATCGCCACCGCCGACAGCGGCGCGACCCGCAGCACCAGCTTGATGTCGGGCAGCCGGCCGACGACGAGTTCGGCGCCGATCACCAGGATCAGCCCGCCGATCACGGGCATCGGGATGATCTCTGCGGCCGAGCCGGCGACGAGCACCAGCACGGCAAGCCAGAGCCCGGCGAAGATGCCGGCCCACCGGGTCTGGGCGCCCGCCGAGGTCGCCACCCCGGTTCGTGACAGCGAGCCGCCGGCCGGCAGCGCACCGAACAGTCCGCCCGCCACGTTCGCCGCGCCCTGCGCCAGGAAATCTCCGTTCATGTTGGTGCGGCTGCCGTCCGGGTTCGGTACGGCCGCAGAGATTCCCGCGGCTTGAGCCAGCGCGACGAGTGCCACCGCCACACCGCCGACGATCAGCTCGGGCATCGCGGCGAAGTTCGGAACCGTCACCGGGGGAAGCGCATTCGCGATGGACGCGATGTCGCCGACGGTTTCGACGTCGATGTGCGCGACGGCCACCACCGCTGTCACCACGACGAGCGCCAGCAGCGTCGCGAAAGATTCGAGAGGCTTGATGAAGTGGAAGACCGCCCACACCGCGACGGTGCCCAGCGCCACCGCGACGGCAGCCGGATGCCACAGGCCGATGTGTGCCAGCGAGTCGATGAACTTGCCAATGGTGTTGCCGCTCTGCGGTTTGTAACCGGTGGCGTCGCCGAGGACACCGGCCACGATCTGCAGGGCGATGCCGGTGGAGAAGCCGGTCATCACAGCGTTGGAGACGAAGTTCATGATCGAGCCGAACCGCAGCAGACCGAACAGCAGCATCACGGCACCGACGACGAGAGCCAGCGCGGCTACGTTGGCCGGATCCTGCGGATCCAGCCCGGCCTCCTTGAGCACACTGCGCGACGTGAGTGCGATCGCACTCGTCAGCGTCGTCACCATCAGCACCGTCCGGGCGAACAGTGACCCGATGATGCCGGGCATGATGCCGGCGTAGATGCCGGTGACCGGGTTGAACCCGCCGATGCTGGCATAGGCCATGCCCTCGGGTATGGAGAACAGGCCCGTGACCAGTCCGGCGACGACATCACGGGGCTTGGGACGGCCCAGCTTCCGAGCGAATGTTGGCGCACCCACGGGGCAACCCTGTCACGAACGGGGTCGTCTGGGGCGGCACTTCACCGGTTGCACCACAATGGACGTATGCGTGTTGCTCTGGCCCTCGGCAGTGGTGGGGCTCGCGGCTACGCACACATCGGGGTGATCAACGAACTGCACGACCGCGGTTTCGAGGTCGTCGGGGTGTCCGGGTCATCGATGGGCGCGCTGGTCGGTGGCCTGCATGCGGCGGGCAAGCTCGACGAGTTCGCCGACTGGGCACGGACTTTGACTCAGCGGGCGGTCCTGCGGCTGTTGGATCCGTCGATCACCGCGGCTGGAATTCTGCGTGCCGAGAAAATTCTCGACGCAGTCCGCGACATCATCGGCGACGCCACGATAGAGGAACTGCCGATCCCGTACACGGCCGTGGCGACCGACCTGATCGCCGGCAAATCGGTGTGGCTGCAACGCGGCCCGCTGGACTCGGCGATCCGGGCGTCGATTGCCATCCCCGGGGTGATCGCGCCGCACGTACTCAACGGCCGGCTGCTCGGTGACGGCGGCATCCTCGACCCGCTGCCCATGGCGCCGATCGCCGCGGTCAACGCGGACCTCACGATCGCGGTCAGCTTGTCCGGCGGGGATCCTGGAACAGCTGCGATACCGGTCGCCGACCCCGAGCCGCGGCCCAGCACCGAATGGCTCAACCGCATGATGCGCAGCACCTCGGCGGTACTCGACACGGCCTCGGTGCGCAGCGTGCTCGACCGGCCGACGGCCCGGGCCGTCCTCAGCCGGTTTGGCTCCTCGGTACCCGACGCCGATGAGGACTCAGCCGACACAGAAGATTCGGGCGGGCCGCAACCCGCCGATACTCCGCGACTGGGCAGCTTCGAGGTCATGTACCGCACCATCGACATCGCCCAGGCAGCGCTGGCCCGGCACACACTCGCGGCGTACCCGCCTGACCTGCTGATCGAGGTTCCCCGCACGGTGTGTCGCAGCCTGGAGTTCAACCGCGCGGCCGAGGTGATCGCCGCCGGGCAGGAGTTGGCCGCGCGAGCGCTCGACGGCTGAGTCCACCTCACCTCACTCGCCGAAATGGCATTCCAGCAGGAAAAGTACGAGAAGCGGCCTGTTGGAATGCAGTTTCGGCGGAGCTAGCCCGCCAAGAACGCGGCGACCTCAGCCGCCACCCGCCGGCCCTGCGCACGTCCGGCCTGCGCCGACGGCACCCGGCAGTCCGGGTCGAGCGGGTTCGTCCCGAAGGCGGCCAGGGCGTCGTCGTCGGCGAAGATCCCCAGTGACCGTCCGTCGAAGCCGTCGACCTCCTGCGCCGCGCCGGTGCCGAACGGTGATGGTGTCGAACGGCCCTGCGGCACCAGCGCCACCAGGGTGTCGCAGTCGGCGGCCAGCACCGTGTTGACCGCACTGCCGATCCCGCCGTCCATGAACCGGCGGCCGGCGATCGTCACGACCGGCCACACCGCGGGCACCGCGCAACTGGCGGTGACGGCGTCCACCAGGGACACCCCGGAGTTCCGGTCAAGGGTCACCAACTCGCCGGTGTCGATATCGACGGCTGAGATCCGCAGCTCCCGGTCGGGCCAGTCGTGCGAGGGCAGCCGCGCTTCGATCACCTTGCGCCGGACCGCCGGGTCTATGGTGGCGGTGTTGAGCGCCACGGCACCGATCTGCTGCAGCTTCTGCGCCTTGGTGTTGGGTGTCAGTACGGCCTTGACGAACAGGTCGGTGACGGTGTCGATGCTCACCCCGGGGTCCAGCTCGGCTGATTCGGCACCGATCTGGCGCTCGAACAGCTCTTCCAGACGCAGCCCGCTGCCGAGCTGCGCGGACACCGTCGAACCTGCTGACGTGCCCACCAGCACGTCCGAGGCGAGTAGCGCGTCAGCGGTTTGGGGAGATTCGTCGGCGATGCCCTGCAGGATGCCGGTCTCCCAGGCAATCCCCGCGATACCGCCGCCGGCGAGCACCAGTGCACGTTTGGAAGTCACGAAGGTCGAGTGTGCCAGGGCCCCGAAAGCCGGAGCTAAGCGTGCTGTGACGCGGCCGCCTGCGCGGACAGGTCGTCGCGGCGCAGCAGATGCCGCGGTGGGTCCGGAAATGCGACCCGGGTGCTGATCCGCAGGTCCGCATCGATGTGCACCAGCTCGCCCGGGGCGATGGACTGCCACTTCTCGTCGTCCATCGCCTCACTCGCGAAGACCACCGACGGCTGCGACGTCAGATGCTCGGATTCGGCGCGGATCCGCGCGCTGCGCAGCCGCAGGCGCCGCTCATCGGGGTGCCTGCGGTCGAGCATGTACAGGTCGTGGGTGTCCGGGTAGCGAAGGGCCCACATGTCGGTGGCCGTGCTGAGCAGGATGTTGACGGCGTAGATCGGCACATTGTCGGCCAGCCAGCCGATGGCATCGACGACGCCCGCCCCCACATCGCCGTCACGTGCCCGGGCGGCCGCGGTGATGAGCGCGAAGACGCGTTCGGAGTCGGTCTGACCTTTCACGAGGTCCGCCACCCTCAGCTCACGGAGCCGGTCGTCGAGGCCGCCCAGCCCTTCGACCACACCGTTGTGCGCGAAGATCCGGCCATCCTGGAGAAAGGGATGGGTGTTCACCACGTCAAGCGCGCCGGTCGAGGCGTAGCGGACGTGCGCGATGAAGGTTGTCGCGGTGACATCGTGTGCCTCGGTGGCGAATTCGGAGTCCTGCCACGCCGCGACGGGTTCCTTGTGCAGCTCTGCGACGCCGTCGGCGCCGAATACGCCCAGCCCGGTGCCGTCGGGGTTGCGCCTGCTCTGCTCGGCGAGATTGTCCGGCGCGTCCAGCAGCCAGAAGGTCGCCGGCACCAGCCGGCGGCCGGCGTGCAGACCGAACAATCGGCACATGGCCTCAGCCCACCCGATGAAGTGCCATGATTTTCGATAGTAGCCGGGTAGAAGACAAGAAGGGAGGATGCGATGACATCCGATCTCAGGCCGACCATGCGGGCGGAGCGCTTCTACGCCGACACCAAAAGAATTGTGGTGGAAGATGTTCCGATTCCGGAACCGGGCCCGGGCGAGGTGCTGGTCAAGGTGGCGTTCTGCGGGATCTGCCATTCCGACCTGAGCCTGATCAACGGCACCTTCCCGGCCCAGGCGCCGGTGGTGACGCAGGGCCATGAAGCCTCGGGCACCATCGCCAAGCTGGGCCCGGATGTCACGGGTTGGGCCGAGGGCGATCGCGTGATCGTCGCGGCGGGCCGGCCCTGCATGGAATGCGCCAATTGCCGGCGCGGCGATATCGCCAACTGCTTGCGAATCCGGTTGATGGCCTTCGCCTATGACGGGGCGTGGGCCGAGTACACGTTGGCGCAGGCGGTCGGGCTCACGCGGGTGCCGGACAACGTGCCGCTGGAGCAGGCGGCGATCCTGGCCGATGCGGTGTCGACGCCGTACGGAGCGGTGGTGCGCACGGGCAAGGTCGGTATCGGCGAGTCGGTCGGGGTGTGGGGCCTGGGCGGGGTCGGCACCCACATCGCGCAGCTGGCCCGGCTGGTCGGTGCGGTGCCGGTGGTGGCCGTCGACATCAAACCAGAGGTGCTGGAGCGCGCGTTGGAACTCGGCGCCGACTATGCGTTCGACGCCGGTGACGAGCGGCTCGGCGAGAAGATCTCCGAGGTCACCGGGGGTCGGGGGCTGGATGTGGCGTTCGATGCGGTGGGGCTCAAGTCGACGTTCGAGCAGGCGCTGAGCCAGCTGACCGTCGGGGGGCGGCTGGTCGCCGTCGGGATGAGCGCCCAGGAACCGACCGTCGGCCCGACGTCGATGTTCGGCCTGACTCAGAAGCAGGTGCTCGGCCATCTGGGGTACCAGAACGTCGACATCTCCACGCTGGCGACGCTGGTATCACTGGGCCGACTGGATCTGTCCCGTTCGGTCAGCGAGATCGTGTCGCTGGAGGACGTGGCGGTGGGCATCGACAAGCTGGAGCGCCAGGAGGGTAATCCGATCCGGATCCTGGTGCGGCCCTAGGGTTTCAGCGCAACCCGGGCGCGGCCTTCCCGCTGATGAGCGGCAGGTCCGGGTAGGTCACCACCCCGGGTGCCGCGGCGCATACCGCGGGCACCGAGTTGACGCAGTGCGCGGCGGTGGCGACGACACCGGACTCCGGGCCTTCCTCGCCGGCCTCGGATTGAAAGCCTTTGATGATCACGGTGAAGTCCGGGTTGCCGCGGACCTCCATCTCGTAGCGCTGCCCGGCCGGGCCGAAAGTCCATGCGGGGTCCAGGTTTTCCTCACCCATCAGCCAGTTCACCGTGACGCGCACGACGGGCTCGCCGTCGACGAGGGCCTCCCAGTGGAACTTGCGGCCGGCCACCTGACCGGGTTCGATCACGCCGATCGGCGAGTCGATGGGTGCGGTGGCCACGGCGATCTCCTGGGTGGCCCGGATCCGCGGATCGATCTTGAACCCGACGTGATCCACGACCATCTTGACGGCCTGGATGAATCCACCGTCGAGCATCTTCTGCATCGGTCCGCTCAGCGCGGTGTCGGGGGTGCCGCCGAATCCCATGACGTGGCGCACCACATCGGGCGCGTCGTAGGTGCGCAGGTCGGAAAACTCCTCGGCGCGAACGAAGTTCACCCCGGTGGCCATCGCAGACAGCACCAGCGGGAACTTCTCGCTGATCCCGCCGGGAGCGATGCCGGTGCCGTGCAGCGTGGCGTTGCCCTCCAGAGCGGCGGCCCGCATCGGCGCGGCCTGCTTCTCGCTGGGGTACAGCCAGCCGACGGGGGTGATGACGTTCTTGCCCGAGCGCAGCAGCGCGGCGACCTCGTCCGGGTTGGGGATGAGCGGCGAGTAGATCACCGCGTCGGCGTCCAGCGCCAGGATGTCCTCGGCGCTGTTGGTGGCGATGACGCCGATCGGGTCGGTGCCGATGATCTCGCCGACGTCCTTGCCGTTCTTGGCGTCCGAGTGCACCCAACAGCCGACCAGTTCCAGGTCAGGATGTTCGAGCACGCCCTTGATCGCGGCCACGCCGACCCCACCGGTTGCCCACTGCACGACGCGTAACGTCACAGACCCTCCTCGGCAGAACTAGAACACGTTCTACTTCAGGTCTACACCACCGTGGTCGTCAGCGGAAGCACGATCGATCAGTTGGCCTGGCCTGTTTCACAAGCCGGGTCGCAGACCAAAGTGGTACGGGTCGCATCGAGCACGGGCGCGATCAGCGTGAACTCGCTGTAGTCGTCCTCACCCTCGGGGGACCCACGAAGAATCCCGACGGCGGCGACCTCGTCATTCCCGAGCTTCACATACGCCGGCGAACCCGAATCACCCTCGGCGGAGTAGACGTCCGCCTGCACTTGCGTGCCGGTCACCACTTCGACCTTTCCGCACGTCTCACCGGAGACAAAGCCGAACTTGCAGAGGGTCACGTTGTTGTTCAACAGATAGTGATGATCGAGAACCTTGGTCACCCTGTACACGCCCGCGATCCGCGCGTTCGGCGAGACATCTTCTGCCAGATCAGGATCGACGGCGATCACCGCGAAGTCCGCCCAATCATCCTTACCGGTCTGCACGACCTTGCTCGGTTCGGCCCCGGTCTGACTGGTTGTGAACTCTCCCAATTCGACGTGGGTGTCCGGATCAGTTGCTCGGGTGAAGTACGGGCGATCACCGAATCCCTCTTTGCGACAGTGGCCGGCGGTGAACGCGATCGCGGTATCGGTCGCATCGCGGCCGAGAAACGCCAACGTGCACTCGTGGGAGTCGACTTCATCGGTGGTGGCGTCGACGCTGTCGGTGGCAATTGCGGTGCCCGGCACGAAGTCGTCGAAGGACAGCCAGTCGTTGTTCGTCCCGGTAGCGACCGGAGTCATGTTGGGCTGATCTGCCGGCACCGTCGGATTGGGCCACAGGATCAGGACCACGAACGCCACCACGATGACGACGACGAGCCCCACAACGGTCAACAGGATGCGGCGAAACGCCCGGCGGGGCGGATTGACCGGTGCCGCCGGTGGATAAGCCGTGGACCCATCCGGATCGAAAACGTCGCTCATGCCAGGCCGACCAAGCAGAGATCGGCTCCGGCGATGTCTCTCGTTGTCATATCGACTCCCGTTGGATGGATCAACGGTCGTCACCGTATCCCACGAACCGGTTCGGGACTGAGTTGCTGAGGAGCAATTTCGGCGTTGCCTCGGCGAACTCTTCATCCGCCGAGCACGTCCCCGAAATGCCTAGACTGCGGCGATTGCCGATGCCTTCGGTATCGAAATGTACTGATGCCCAACGTGTAAGAGATGGACCGTCCCCGCACCGGCCGTTTATTGAAACCCTGTGAATTTTCTGGAAGCATCTTGTACGTTCGCCAGGTACTGTCCACTCGGTTTGCTCGGGACGGTCCCGACCTCGAGTGGGAGGAAATCTCTGTGCTGAAGAGGATTGCTGTCGCCGGCGCATTGGCAATGGGCGCCGCGTTGGCCAACACGACAGGCGTCGCCCACGCCGACGACATACTGGTGGTGGGTTACGACGGCGTGGAGGAGTTCTACTACACCGAAGCGGAGTGCCGAGAAGACGGGCCGACCGTTCATCTGCAGATCAACGACCACTCATACCCGTACTGGTACTGCCGGATCGGTGATGACCGCGGTGACACCGAGCACTGGTACCTCTGGAATTCCGACAATCCCAACTAGTTCGGTGCGGGCGCGGCCGAGGGGTCCGCGGCCGGAACACCGACGAGGCGGCGCCGCAGCGCGGGACTCTGGCGGCGAAAGCGAGGAGCACGCATGGATTTTGGTGGTCGGGTTCTGATCGGCACTGCCGCAGCGGGTGCGATCCTCGGCGGATCGCTTGCGCTACCGGGTATCGCCGCAGCTGACGAGATCCTGCCGACGGGGGCGGGCGGGGTCACCTACATCCGCACCGAGTCGGGACGGACATTGTGCGGCATCCAAGGAGACGCGGTGAACTGCACGGTGCAGTTCGTGAACCCGCCGCTGACGGCATCGGGTGACGTCGCCAATTCGGTGACGCTCGACCAGAACGGGAAATTCACGTATCTGGCTGCCGACCTCGGCGTGACGGACCCGCTCCACACCATCCGTTACGACCAGACCTACATCGCCAACGGTTGGGCGGTTGAGGCGTTCAGCGATGGCACGCGGTTCACCAACAACCGCAGCAACGAGGGATTCTGGGTCAGCGTCACCGATGTCAACGCCCTCGGCCAGATGTGATTCTTCGCGAAATTCGCTGAAGGGCAACGGCTATCCTCCCAGCATGAGACGAAGTCCGCCATCACCGCCGGAGTGTTGGTAATGGGAGACGCGCGCCGGAATGTGACCGGCGGACCGCCCAAGGAGAACCGCCGCCGAGGATTCCGCACCTGGTTTGTCGCAGCCTTGGGTGCCGCCCCCTTCCTCGAACACCCAGACTGGGACGTCCACGCCCCGCACCGAATCACACTGTGTGCGAGCATCGGATCGTTGCGGCCCTCGCAGGGAGATGCCCCCACGCTGGTGCCGCTGAATCGGGCCGATCTGTGGGTATTGCCTACGACGGAGCGTCCAGCCGCCGGCACATACGGACCGGTCATCGAGCATTGCGAAATCGCCCTACCAACAACATTGTTCGCTGGGCCAGACCTACCGATCGTACGGCCTCGTCATCCGTTCACGCTCCAGCTCATCGAGCGAATGCGACAACTCGCACCACGAACCGACGGGACCGCGCAGCTGCTCGCCGCGGCGCTCAACGAATCGATGCGGTTGCATCTCATCGATTCGTTCACAGAGCGAGGCACTCCCAGAGTTCGTAGCGATCGCCTACTCGGCGAGGACGAGCAAGCACGGTTGGTCGACTACATCGACGGGGCAGCGTCGAGTTGGGGAGTACCGTTGCGGCCCTGGCTGATCAGGTCGACATGACGGTCGACACGTTCAAAAAGGCATTCGCCGCGACGTTTCACACCACTCCACGCCAGTTCGTGCTCGACCGGCGGATTGCGATGGCGAGGGCACTGCTCGCCGACCCCACCTACTCGATCGCCGACATCAGTGCCCGCCTGGGCTTCTCGAGCACCAGTCATTTCACGACGGTGTTCAAGAAGCGCGTCGGCGTGACCCCCGCCGAGTACCGGCCACGTTGGCCGAAGTAGCACCCGTGCCGACGAAGTAGTCGTCGATACCGGCGTTGCGGCCGTTGGAGCCGGCACGACTCGTACTCGAATAGTTAGGATCCGTACGTCGCGTAGTCCGATGACTGAAGTAACCGGTGTGACGGGTGGACGGGAATCGGCGAGACGGATAAGGGGCAGTGCGACGTGAGCATTGATGTCGAATTTGTGGACCTGCCGCTGCGAGGTGGTTCGGCCGATGCTGGGTTCTTGGCACCCCACCACACCATCATCGTGTATCGCGGCGGCGGAGTACTGGCCAAGGAATATGAACTGGAAAAGGGTCAGTCTCTCCTGGTTGAGAAACCGAAGTTGGGCAACGCGTGGGTTCTTCCTGCCGAACATCGCGCTGCCGTCCTGTGCCGTGGTGCCACCATCGCGCAGTATTGCCAGCTGACGGTGCCCACCGCAGCGCTGGGCTCACAGCCACTGCGCCCGTCCGTGCGCCGTGACCCTCTCTTGCACCAATTGATCGAGCGCATGAACAGCGTTGCCGGCCGCAACGACGTGCTTGCCAGGATCATGCAGGAGACATTGACCGAAACAGTGCGCCTGCACCTGACCGATCAATACGGTCCGCCGATCCTCGAGCGACGGTCGGTGGCGGCGCCCCGTTCACTCGACCAGGCGACCCAGACGTTACTAAAGGAGTACCTCAACGACAGTCTCGATTCCCGGATCAGCCTGGCCGCCATGGCCGAGTTGGCCGGAATGCCGGCCGGGGTATTCACCAGGGCCTTTGCCGCGGCGTTCCACACCACACCTCACCAATATCTGCTGAACCTACGTATCGCTCGGGCTCAGTCACTGCTGGCCAGTGCGCCGTTGACAATGTCCGAGATCGCATTCGCGGTCGGTTTCTCGACTCCCGGCCATTTCTCGACGACATTCAAGGATCGTGTGGGCATCACACCATCGCAGTACCGTCAGCAATCCGCGAGTTGACCGCGTGCCAACGGCGATAACACCGATCAAGGGGCGGGCGGTCAGGTCGGGCGTGCGCGCTGCGCTCATCGGCGGCGTCATTCTGGTCATGATGTTGGCGGCCAGCCTGGGTATGTACTACCCGACCCGCACAAGTGAGAACACTGCCCAGGTATCGGGGGATGACACCAATCCAGACCGGGTTGATTTGACGGCCTGGGTAACCCACGTCGACACCACCAACGGCACCGTCTCGGTGAGCATCTCCAGTCTGGAACCACGCGGTTCGCTGGCCGATGAGAGTGGCCTGTTTCGTGACGATGCCCACCTGAACGCCTCAACATCGCTGACCGCCGTGTCGGTCCCGGTCAAGCACGCCGAGGTGGCACCCAACGTCGATGAGCGTTTTGGGTTGACCGGTGTTGTCACCGACTATCCGTTCGACCGGTACACGGCGACTCTGGACATCCGCATCCTGGATGCAGCCGGCAGCGAGGTGCCCACCGCGATCACGCTTTTCAGCACCGACCCTTTCTTCACGATGAGTTCGTCTGCTGATGACGCGGGGCTGATCAATCTGACATTCACCCGAAGCGCTCCCACATTGGTATATGCCCTGTTCGCCATGGTGCTGATGCTCGGGCTCGCGATCGCCGCCGCAACGGCTGCGTATTACATCTTGCGCGGACGAAGGGGCCTGCTGTTTCCTGCATGTTCCATGATGGCGGCCATGTTGTTCGCGCTGGTGCCGTTGCGCAATGCAGTGCCGGGCAATCCGCCGATCGGGTCGGTGATCGACTTCGGCTCATTCTTCATCGCCGAGATCGCCATCTCGGTGTCCCTGATTGCCAGCGTGATGATCGGCCACCATTTCGAGCGGGCGAACGAACGGTCCAAGACCACATAGGCCGTGGGCAATCAGGCCGCCGAACAGCTCTCCATTCCGGCGCACCCGTCAACAAACATGATCGGGTTCGCACTCCGAAGGCGGGCAGTCACGTTCGGCCACCCGTTTGCTGCAAGCCCAGGGAAATTTGGAAGCGTTCAGGTCAATGCCCTGGCTACACTCCTGGCGCACGCTGCGCAATAGGCGGCGCTAACGTGTGGCCCGATCGCCCGATGACCTCCCTCTTCTGCGGGCGGGCGATCGGGCTTTCAACACCCCTGCACGCGGCCAATCACTTCCTCGACCGAGACCGCGGTAATCCGGCGAACCGGTGGCAGCTCAGGGTGTTCGCACTGCTGGCCGCCGCAGGGTTGGTGGTGCGCTTGCGTCAACTCCAGTTGAAGACGGTTGCCCCGATTTCGCGATGAAGTATGTTCCGTTGCATGGCTAACAAAGTGTTTGTCGTCGGCGTGGGGATGACGAAGTTCGAGAAGCCCGGTCGGCGTGAAGGTTGGGACTACCCGGACATGGCGCGCGAGTCCGGCACCAAGGCGCTCGAGGACGCGGGCATCTCGTATGACCAGGTGCAGCAGGGTTACGTCGGGTACTGCTCGGGTGACTCGACCTCCGGTCAGCGCGCCCTGTACGAGCTGGGCATGACGGGCATCCCGATCGTCAATGTCAACAACAACTGTTCCACCGGGTCGACCGCGCTCTTCCTTGCCGCACAGGCGATTCGCGGCGGTCTGGCGGACTGCACGATCGCGCTGGGTTTCGAGAAGATGCAGCCCGGTTCGCTGGGCGGCGGCGCGCAGGACCGCGAGTCCCCGCTGGGCAAGCACGTCAAGGCCCTGGCCGAGATCGATGAGTTCGCCTTCCCCGTCGCACCGTGGATGTTCGGCGCGGCCGGCCGCGAGCACATGAAGAAGTACGGCACCACCGCCGAGCATTTCGCGAAAATCGGCTACAAGAACCACAAGCACTCGGTCAACAACCCGTACGCACAGTTCCAGGACGAGTACACCCTCGACGACATCCTGGCCGCCAAGATGATCTCCGATCCGCTGACCAAGCTGCAGTGCTCCCCCACCTCCGACGGGTCGGGCGCGGCGATCGTGGCCAGCGAGGCCTTCGTCGACAAGCACGGGCTGGCCGGTCAAGCCGTCGAGATCGTCGGGCAGGCGATGACCACCGACTTCGCGTCGACCTTCGACGGCAGCGCCGCCAACATCATCGGCTACGACATGAATGTGCAAGCCGCCCAGCAGGTTTACGCACAGTCCGGCCTCGGGCCCGAGGACTTCCAGGTCATCGAGCTGCACGACTGCTTCTCCGCCAACGAACTGCTGCTGTACGAAGCCCTCGGCCTGTGCGGCGAGGGCGAGGCGCCGCGGCTGATCGACAACAACGACACCACCTACGGCGGACGCTGGGTGGTCAACCCCTCCGGCGGGCTGATCTCCAAGGGCCACCCGCTCGGCGCGACGGGCCTGGCCCAGTGCTCCGAGCTGACCTGGCAGTTGCGCGGCACCGCCGACAAGCGACAGGTCGACGGCGTCAACGCGGCCCTGCAGCACAACATCGGCCTGGGCGGCGCGGCCGTCGTGACCGCGTACCAGCGCGCCGAGCGCTAGGACCGCGAACAGACGCGCTAGACGAAGGAAGCGGTCGAGGAGCTGGGACCGAAGGTGAGGGTCGCTGCGGGGGCCGGGGGCAGGCAATGGCCACCCGGTTTCCTGCGGCGCTGATTGGCTGATTGCGACGAGGCCGGTTCTCGGTCGGAGGCCCGGCCGGTCCATCCAAGAAATCACCAAGTGCGCTCGGCAACGATGCCGCGGTGGACCAGACACCTGAGCAAGTGCGCTTGTCGCAACGCCTGTGGGACCCCCTGTGGCAA
This sequence comes from Mycobacterium sp. NPDC004974, assembly GCF_053600815.1. Classification (NCBI taxonomy): domain Bacteria; kingdom Bacillati; phylum Actinomycetota; class Actinomycetes; order Mycobacteriales; family Mycobacteriaceae; genus Mycobacterium; species Mycobacterium sp. NPDC004974. The sequence continues at coordinate 442,612 of NZ_JBSGAQ010000003.1, forward strand.
CAAGCCAGGCACCGGCCGGCGCGCCTCGGCCCCGGCCGCATCGCAGTACCCCTGCGCATCCTCGCCGTCCTTACCTGGGTCGGCTCCGCGATCATGCTGGCGTTCGGCTTCATCCCGGACCTGTTCGAGTCGAAGAACGGCAGCCTTTACGGCGGCGAACTCGTATTCCTCTACTCGCCGTTCTGGCCGCTGCTGTGCGGCATCGCAATCGGTTCGGGCGCGGCGGCCGCCGGCTACGTCGTCACCGCCACCGGCCCGGACGCCCCGCGACACCACGCGGTGCTGGCGTGGTGTGCCGGGGTGTGGGTCCCGCTGATCCCCGTCCTCATGCTCGCAATCGACCGAGACCGGCAGGCTATTCCCTCTGCCGTCGCGTGGCTCGCCGGCGCCGCGGTGGTGATCACCTGTCTGCACGTGCGCCATCGGGCTCCCCGGCCGTGGGTGGGGCTCGTCCTCGCCTGCCTTGTCGCGGCGCCATGGATCCCCGCCATCCATGCGAATCTCCGGTTCGGGCTCGCCCTGAACGCCGCCAAGCCACCGCCTGACGGCGAACTGCTCGAAATGTTCATCGCCGATGTCTCGACCCGGACCTACGTTCCCGGCATCGCGCTCGCCTTCGTCGGGGCCATGGCCACCGCAGGCGTTGCACTGGCCGCGCACTCCCGGTCGGCCGTCGCCCAGCAGATCTCTGCGCACCGTGGCGGCTGGCGGCTCACCGCATTCATCTGTGCCGTCGCAGCCGCCGTCATCGTGCTCGAGGTGTCCGGTGTCGCGGGAATCTCCTCGGGCTTCATCGAGAACTACTGGGGGCTTGGCCACCCTTGGACGTGGCCACACGCCATCCTCGTCGCGGTGGCGATCGCCTACGTGACCCAGCGCTCGTTCAGGACACCGTTGGTGCAGCGCGGCGACGTGGCCGCGACATTGGCCATCGGCGTCAGCGCCCTCGCCGTCCACATCCTGATCGCCCTCATGCTGATCGTGAATCTGGTCGCGAATGCGGTCACCGGACCGCGGGCAGACACCATTACACCGCCGGAAGGCCTCGTTCTCCTGATCTCCTGGCTGGGCCTCGCCGCGTTGATCCCCATAGCGCTACGTGAGCGGTGGGACGGCACGGTCGGACAGTCGGTTGCGAGAGTGGGACTGCTGTTCCTGGTCCCCGTGTACATCGGGGTGTTGGGCGACCAACTGGGTTACCACTGGCCCGTCGCCTTTTGGGCGAAGGCTCCGCAAGTTGCCATTTGCCTGGCCATCATCGGTTGTGTCGCAACGATCTTCGGCCTACTCGGCAAATCAACACCCATATCGTCGGAGATGGCGAACCGGCTGGTGCTCATCCCACTGCTGATCGTCAGTGGCGCATCCTGGCTGCCGAACGTCATCGCCGTCCCGTTGACACCGATCATCGCAGTCACCGCCGCGTTGTTTGCGCTGTTGTGGGCGTTTCCGGCAGCCGACCGCGACGACGAACACACCGGCGGCGTCCTGACGGTGTCAGCGCAGCTGTTGCTGGTCGCCGCGGCCGCGGCGATCGTCACCTGCCTTCCGGACATTTCGGCCGGCGACCCGACACTCGCGATGCTGCTGTTCGGCGTGCCATTGAGTGTCCTACTGTGCGCCAAGGTAACCGAAGCGTCGAGACAACAGCCGGTAGATATCCGGGGCGATCTCGTCGACGTCCCCCCAACGCGGCCGTCGTGACCGCCTACCGGCGCGCCGAGCGCTAGGACCGCCCCGGCGAACCAGCTGATTCACGCGGTCTCACTCCGACGCCGCGCGAACCAGCTTGTAGTTCACGAACTCCCGGATCCCGAGGGATCCGAGCTCGCGGCCGACACCGGAGCGTTTGGTACCGCCGAACGGTAGTTCCACCGCATCCAGGCCGACACCGTTGACGTAGACCATCCCGGTGTCCAGGGCGTCGGCCACCCGGTCTGCCTGTGCCGCGTCATCGGTGAACACATACGAGCCCAGGCCGAACGGTGTGTCGTTGGCGATGCGCACGGCGTGTGCCTCGTCGGCTGCCCGGTAGACGATCGCGACTGGTCCGAACAGTTCCTCGTGATGAATCGGGTTGTCCTCGGCCACATCGGCCAGCACGCCGCAGGTGTGAAACGCACCTTGCCGCGAACTCGGCAGCAGCGCCTTGGCGCCGGCGTCGACCGCCCGCCGAACCTGGGATTCCAGGTTTTTCGCCGCCCGCTCCGACGAGAGCGGGCCGAGCACGGTCTCCTCGCTCATCGGATCGCCGGGCGCCACTTCGGCCAGCTTGCCGACGAAAAGCTCGACGAATTCATCGAAGTGCCGGTCCAGGATGATGATCCGTTTGGCGCCGTTGCACGACTGCCCGCCGTTGTCGAGCCGCGCCTCGGCCGCAGCCTCCACGGCTGCGGAGAGGCTCGCGACATCCAGCACCAGGAACGGGTCGGAACCACCGAGTTCGAGGACCGACTTCTTCACCGCGCCGCCGGCGAGCCGGCCGACCACCGCGCCTGCCCGCTCGGACCCGGTGAAACTGACTCCGGCCACGCGCGGGTCGGCGATGGTTTCGGCGATCTGCTCCTCGGCGGCAAAGATGGTGGTGAACACCGCTTCCGGAAAACCTGCCTCGGTAAAGATCCGCTGAATCTTCAGCGCGGACTCCGGGCACTGCGGCGCCGGTTTGAGCAGTACCGCGTTCCCGGCGGCGAGACTCGGCGCGGCGAACCGCGCGACCTGGTAGTAGGGGAAGTTCCACGGCATGATCCCGAGGATCACGCCGAGGGGTTGTTTCCGGAGCACCGCGCTACCGGTTCCCGACTGCAGGTCGATCGAATCCTCGGCGAGGAAAGCCTCGGCGGCACCGGCGTAGTAGTCGTAGATGTCAGCACTGAACTCGACCTCGGCACGCGCCTGGCTGATCGGCTTCCCCATTTCGCGCACCGCGGTTCGGGCGAGATCGTCGAGTTGTTCGCGGTGCAGCTCGGCGACCCGCTTGAGCGCGGTGGTGCGCTCAGCTAGCGAGATGTTTCGCCAAGAACGTTGCGCCGCTTGCGCATCGGCGATCACGCCGGCCAGGGCGGCGGCGTCGATGAACGGCCGCTGCTCGCCGGTCTCACCGGTGGCGGGGTTGATCACTTGAAATGGAATCGAGGTTGACATTGTTGCGCTCCAGGTGCTCGTGAACGGATGGGATCAAGCGTCGAGTTGGTCGTATACGTCGGGACGGCGACGACGGATCACCACCGCGCTCACCGATCCCACGACAAAGGAGGCGACCACGAAGCCCATTACGCCGTAGGCCTGACCCTGTGTGCCGGTGAGGAGACTGAAGTTCGTGACCACCAACAGCAGGATCACCGCCAGCCCGATGGTGGAGATGATCGGGGCAATCAATGTGTGCCAGATGCCTTTACCGGTGGCGACCCGCCGGAAGAACACCAGCATCGCGACGCTGACCAGCGTCATGAGGATCACCACTCCCAATGAGGAGGCGGCACCGGCGAGGGTGAACACGACAGACACCGGATCGAGCTGGGCGATGATCGAGGCCAGCACGAACACGCCGATCATGATGCTCACGACCAGGGAGGCACGCGACGGCGCGTGATGCTTGGTGCTGACCTCGCCCAGCCGCGAGGGCAGGACACCTTTCTGCGCCAGGACGAACACATACCGGGTGACGATGTTGTGGAAGGACAGCGCACACGCGAAGAAGCTCGTGACCAGCAAGACCCGGGCCAGGTCACCGAGAATCGGGCCCGCCACCGTGTGCATCAGGTCGAGCACGACGTTCTCGGGATCGTCGGCCGAGCGTTGCACCACGTCGCCGACGCCGACCCCCGCGACCACACACCACGCGGAGAAGGCCGAGAACAGGCCGATGACGAAGACAGCGATGTAGGTTGCGCGCGGAATGGTGCGGTTCGGGTCGCGGGCTTCGTTACGGAACACCGCGGTGGCCTCGAACCCGATGAAGCTGTAGAAGGCGAACATGACGCCGAGCGCAGGCACCCCCTCCCCCAGCGTGCTCAACGGAACCGAAAGCGAATGGCCGGCACCGCCATTGGTGGCGAATACCCCGATGTTCATCACGATGACGACGACGGTCTCCAACGCCAGGGCGATCAACAGAACCTTCGAACTCAGCTCGATGTCCCGATAGCCGAGCAACCCCACCAGGGCTACCAGCATCAGGGAGAACACCCACCACGGAACATCGGTCCCGATCAGATTGCGGGCCGCGACACCGAAATACGCGGTCACGCCCAGCAGCATCATCGAGTACGCACAGATCGCGACCGCGGCGGCGCCGGTTCCGGTGATCCGGCCCAGACCCGCCTGGATGTAGGAGTAGAACGCGCCGGCGTTCGGCACGTATCGGCTCATCAGGGTGAACCCGACCGAGAACACGGCGAGCAGCGCGGTACACACCAGGAAGTAGTAGGGCGCTCCCGCGTTGGCGCTCTGCGCGATCAGAACCGGCAGGTTGGCGGCCACCACCGCCAGCGGCGCCGCCGCGGCGACGACCATGAAGACGATCGGGCCGACGCCGAGGTTACGGCTGAGCAGCGATATCCCGGCCGCGTCGGCGCGGGTGCTCGTCGCATCCGCGGATGCTGACTGAGAGCCTGTGGTCATGTGTGGGTTGTCCTTCGGTGTTCGATCTCGCGGGTCAGTTCTGACCGGGAATGAGCAGGGTGCGCAGCGAGGCGCCGGTGGCGAGTTCGTCGAGGGCGGCCGCGGCCTCCTCGAGCGGGCGACGGGCGCTCACCATTTCGTCGATCTTGAGTTCGCCGTCCATGTAGCGGTCGACCAGCTTGGGGATGTCGATCGCGGGACGGACGCTGCCGTAGTTGGAGCCCAGGATGCGCTGATCGGCCTCGGCCAGGGCAAGCGGCTCGAAGGACGCCTTTTCGCCGGCTGCCGGAAGTCCGACGACGACGGCCGCTCCACCCAGGCCCAGCATTCCGATGGCCTGCTCGGTGGTGGCGATCTTGCCGATCGCGTCGAACACGTAGTCGGCACCGTCGGGAAGCAGTTCGCGAAGCGCCGCCACCGGATCTGTGTTCGCGGCGTCGATCGTGTCGGTGGCACCGAGGGTGAGCGCCAACGCGGTCTTCTCGGGCTGGATGTCGACGGCGACGATCCGGCTCGCACCCGCGATCCGGGCGCCTTGCACGACCGACAAACCGACTCCGCCGCAACCGATCACGGCTACGGTCGCACCTTCTTCGACCTTCGCCGTGTTGGTGACCGCGCCGACACCGGTGGCGATCGCACATCCGATCAGACAGATGACGTCGAGCGGGGCGTCCTTGCGAACGCGGATGGCTCCGCTGGCCGGCACGATCGCCTCCTCGGCGAACGAAGAGACACCCTGGTAGTGGTAGATCGTCTCGCCGTCGCGGCTGATCCGTGAGCTGCCGTCGTACAGCACGCCGCCGGGGGCGACGAGGTTCATCGCGACAGTGCAGCGGGCCTCATGACCCGATTGGCAGTACCGGCACTCGTAGCACGGGGCGACCCAGGACAGTACGACGTGATCGCCGATCTCCAGATCGGTTACACCGGGCCCCAACTCGGTGACCACCCCGCTGCCCTCATGGCCGAGCACCATGGGCACCGGCAGCGGCCACTCGTTGCGGATGATGTGCAGATCGGAATGACAGACACCCGTCGCCGCGATCTTGACTCGTACCTCACCCGGTCCGGGCTTGGCCAGGTCGACGTCGGCTACCTCGACTTTTCCGGCGTTTCCGGAGAACAACACTGCGCGCATTTTCGCTCCTAGTTCGATTTCTTCTTGGTGGTGGCTGCTGTCATGACCTCGTCGAGGACCGTCACCACGTGGTCGGCGTGTTCGGCCTGAAACGGCAAGGGGGGACGGATTTTCAGCACGTTCTCGGATCGGCCGGATGCGCTGATCAGGACGCCCCGGTCACGCAACTCATTGACCACTGCCGAGGCCGTCGCGGCGTCCGGCTCGCGGCTGACGGGGTCGACGACGAACTCCGCGGCCACGAAAAGCCCACAGCCGCGGACGTGCCCGATCTCGGGGTGTTGTCGGGCCACCTCCTCGAGCCCAGACCGCAGTCGTGCGCCGACGGCGCTCGCGTTGGCGATCAGGTCGTCATCCTCGATGACGTCGAGCACCGCGTTCGCGGCGGCGATGCTGACGGGGTTTCCACCAAATGTGTTGAAATAGCGAATGTCTCGACCGAATCTGTCCATCGCGGCGTCGGTTCCGACCACGGCGGCGATGGGGATTCCGTTGCCCATCGGTTTCCCGAGGACCACCAGATCCGGTTTCAGCCCATGCCGGGCGAAACCCCACCAGCCGGTCCCCAGCCGGCCGAAACCTGGCTGGACCTCGTCGGCAATCCACATCCCGCCGGCCTCGTGCACCGCATCGGCGGCCGGGGCCAGCCACCCCGCGGGGTCGGTCTGCACACCGTCGCTGGACAGCACCGAGTCGACGATCATCGCGGCCAGGCCGACACCGCGTTGGCCGAGCGTCGCGATGGCCGCCTTGACCCGGGCGGCGAAGATCTCGGCGGCGGCCGCGGGATCGTCCCGGTACGAGTCGGGTACGTCGACCAGGATCACTTCCGGACCGATGGGGTTGTTGGGCCCCAGGCTGGGCGAAATCTCGGCGGCGGCGGCCGTCGTGCCGTGGTAGGCGTGACTGGTGCAGATGATGCCGCGCGCACCGGTCTCGTACCGGGCCACCCGCAGCGCCAGGTCGACGGCTTCGCTGCCGGTGCAGGTGTAGACGATCTTCGACAACTCGGGCGGGAAGAGCGCAAGCAGCCGCTCCGAGTAGGCGATCAGCGGCTCGGTCAGATATCTGGTGTGGGTGTTGAGCACACGCATCTGTTCGTCCACCCGCCGCCGAACGTGCGGATGGCTGTGCCCGACCGCCGGAACGTTGTTGTAGGCGTCGAGGTAACGCCGGCCTTCGGCGTCATAGAGCCAGACGCCGTCGGCACGGACGACGCTGACCGGGGCCCGGTAGAACAGCCGGTAGCTGGGTGCGAGAACCGCGGAGCGGCGCCGGATGAGTTCTCTGGCCCCAGGTTCGAGCGACTCGTCGTTGCCGTCGAACGCGTTCGCCATGAAAGTGCGGTGAAGGTTCATCATCGGTTACCGCTCTGCCCGGGCTTCCGGTCGTCCAGCGCGGAGGCGGTGGGTTTCTCACAGACTGAATGCAGGTGTGCCGCAGCCTCTTCTGGGCTGATGGCCAGCACGCGGTGCAGCGTCGGCAACGTGAACCGCATCCGCATGCTGCCGTAGGCAGTTGGGTTCGTGCTCGCTCGCGAGGTCCACGTCAGCGCCTGCACACACAATCTGGAAGCCGCCAACGGATAGACGACAGCCAGCTCGTCGTCGGTCAGCGGCGTCACGGAGTGGTACCCGCCGATCACCTGGCCGAGCGCGCGGAGCGGCTCGGCCTGACGCATCATGGCGTAGGCACCTGCGATCGTCGGCTCGGCGACCCGCACGCTGTAGAGAGCGTCGTTGAAATCCAGTACCCCCGAGACTTGGTCCCGCTCGACATCGACCAGGACGTTGTTGTCGTTCAGGTCGTTGTGCACTACCGCGCGCGGCAGTGCCGACAGGGTCGGTTCGACATCGTCGAACCACCGCAAAGCGGTTCGCACATAGTCCATTTCGGCGAGCTCGGGGGCATCGGCCAGGCAGGACGCGATCGCGGTCCGGGCCCGGGTCACATCCCAGTGATGTGTGGCGCGCAGAGATTCCGGCGGAAATCCTTCGAGGGCCGCGGTGATGCGCGCGGCCGTGGCACCCAACTGGACCCGGAGGGCATCCGAATGCCGGTCCACCTTGGCCCATTCGACGCCGTGCACCCAGTTGAACACGGTCAGCACTTCGTTTCCGCCGTCGAGTCGGACGTGCCGGCCACCGCTGGCCGGCGGCACGATGGTGGGAACCGCGACTCCGGGGTCTCTACCCGCCATGTGTACGAGAATGTCTTCCTGCCAGCTTTGTTCGAGGTGGCCTTCGCCACGAATCTGCAGCTTTGCCAGAAAGCACTCGCCGGAATCGGCAGTGGCCCGGTAGTTGCGGTCGAATTCGCCGCCCAGAAACGTCAGGTCGACAATCGACAGTCCGTACTCCTCGCCGAGGAGGTCTGTCAGCGTCGACCCCCAGGAGTCATCGGTGACGGGCAGTGCACCTCGCGATTGCGGCATTGATCGTCCTTCCGCTGGCCGGGTGTCGCCGGACGCAGCACGTGAATGTGGGGCAGCACACATTCAATGAGTTCAAAGCGATGCGGTCAATGCCATAATTGGCGCGCATTTCGCCCATAAACTGTGCGCATTGCACATTTCAGATCCTGTGACCGCAGGCGCCGAGAGAGAGCGGGAACGACCCATGGAACAGCTGGACACCACCACGCAGCTGATCAGGACGACCGCCCGCCGGCTACTCGACGTCCACCTCGACGAGATCGTGGAACGCACCGTGGCCCGCACCATCGAGGACGAGCCCACCTACACCGGCGGTCCGGTCAGTCGAACGGACCTCCGGTACCACATGGATCGGACGATGCGGTTGGCGCTCTCGCGACTGGCCGGCGACGACATCCCGGCCGATCTCGAGTCCGTCGCGCTGGAGCTCGGCAAAATCCGTGCCCGCCAAGGTGTTCCGCTGTCCAGCGTGTTGCACGCGTTCCGGATCGATCTGAAGTCGTTGTGGGAGGCGCTGATCGACGAGGGTCGCGCGGTGGGCGCGGATGTGCGGGCCGACTTCCTCGAACGCTCGTCGCTGATGGTGTGGGAGGCCGTCGAACTCAACACCGAGCACGTCGTCCGCGGGTATCAGACCACCCAGGACAGTCTGGATGAAATTCGTTCAGCCGCATTCGATCAGCTGCTCACGGATGGCGGGCTCGAACCGAGCGCAGTCGAAGATGCGGCTCGCGTACTGGGGTTGCCCACCGAGGGCAGTTACCACTGCCTCGTCGGCTCCTTCCCGATTCCGCGGCCCGAAGTCCTGGCTGAATGCAGTGCGGCCCTGCAGGCATCTGGCCGGGCTTTCTACTTCAGCTGGTGGGCCCGGGAGCTACGCGGAGTGGTCCACGCCTCCGACGATTCCTTCGACATCGCCGGGGAATTGGCAGCGTTGAGCGGGCAGACATGCTCGGTAGTGACGGCCGCCGGGCTCGATTCGGTGGCACGCGCCATCCGCCTGGCGCGGATGGCCGTCCATGGTCGCTCCGACGTCGGGGTCGAACGACTGCAGGACAACTGGCTCCATGCCGTCGTCGCGGCGAACCAGGAGTTGTCCGAGGAGATCCACTCAGCTGTCTTCGGCCCGCTGAACAGGCTGAGCGAGAGCGAACGCCACGGTCTGACCGAGACGGTCGGCGACCTCACCGCCAATGGCGGAACCATCGCCAACATCGCCGAGCGAACATATCGGCACCGGAACACCGTGCGCGGACGACTGCGCGCGTTCACTGAGCTCACCGGCTTCGACCTGACCAAGACGAATGACCTCGCCACCGTCACCATCGCGTTCATGATCGACGCCAACATGAAGGCGACGGGTTGATCTCTCGACGGCGCGTCTGCTCGCGGGAGAACTAGAGGGTGATGACCTCGTAGGCACCGTCCGCGTGGCGCGCCCGGATCGTCTTCTTGTCGTACTTGCCCACGCTGGTACGCGGCACCTGCTCGATGAACGTCCAGCGCTCGGGCAGCCACCACCGAACCACCTTGTCCGCCAGGAATTCCCGCAGTTCGGCCGGCTCCGCTGAGGCGCCGTCGTGCAGCACCACGACAGCCAGCGGGCGTTCCTGCCAGCGCTCGTCGGGCACCCCGACCACGGCGGCCTCCAACACCGCGGGGTGGCCGATCAGATGGTTCTCCAACTCCACCGAGGAGATCCACTCCCCGCCGGACTTGATCACGTCCTTGGCCCGGTCGGTCAGCGTCACATATCCCTGCTGGTCGATCGAACCGACGTCTCCGGTGCGCAGCCACCCGGTGTCGAACTTCTCGGCATCGCGGCCCAGGTAGTAAGAGCCGGTGATCCACGGCCCGCGCACTTCCAGTTCGCCGACCGCGTCGCCGTCGTCGGGCAGGGGTACACCCTCGTCGTCGACGACACGCACCTCCACGCCGCACATCGGCCGGCCCTGGCTGACCCGCATCTCCCACTGACGTTCCTCGGACACCCCGGGCAGCGGCTTGGCCACCGTGGCCAGAGGCGAGGTTTCGGTCATCCCCCACGCCTGCTGGATGTACACGCCGTAGCGTTCCTGGAACGTCTGCATCAGGGACAAGGGCACTGCCGAACCACCGCAGGCGACCAGTCGCAGCGATGAAACGTCGTGCCCCGGTTCCTTTTCCAGCCGATGCATGACGTCGTTCCAGATGGTCGGCACGGCACCGGCCAGCGTGGGGCGCTGCGATTCGATCAGGTCTAGCAACGAGGCACCGTCCATGAACCGGTCGGGCATCACCAGATTGGCGCCGGCCATCAGGGCGGCGTACGGCAACCCCCACGCGTTGGCGTGGAACATCGGCACGATCGGCAGCACCGAGTCACTGCAACTGACGTCGAGCGCGTTGGCCGTGCAGGTGTTCAACGCATGCAGGTAGCTCGACCGGTGGCTGTACACCACACCTTTCGGGTTTCCGGTGGTGCCGCTCGTGTAACACATTGCTGCCGCGGAGTTTTCGTCGATCTCGGGCCAGTCGAACTCGGCGGGCTGGGCGGCCAGCAGCTCGTCCCAGCGCAGCACGGTCTTTCCGGCCAGGGCGCTGGTATCGCCGTCGCCGACCACGATCACGGTGTGCACGGTCTCCAGCAGGGGCAGCACCGGGGCCAGCAGCGGCACCAGGGATCCGTCGGCGATCACCACGCTGTCGGCGGCCTCGTTGGCGATGTAGGCGATCTGCTCGGGCGACAGCCGGATGTTCAGGGTGTGCAGCACCGCGCCCATCGAAGGCACGGCCAGATAGGCGGCGAGGTGTTCGGTGTTGTTCCACATGAACGTGCCGACCCGCTGGTCACCGTCGACCCCGAGCCCGCGCAGGGCATGGGCCAGTCGGGCCGCCTGCCCGCCCAGCTCGCGATAGCTGATCGTGCGGTATCGGCCCTGCCCACCTGCGGTGGTCACGGTCCGGTCGCCGTTGACGCCGCAGGCATGTCGCAGGATCGCGGTGATCGTCAACGGCCAGTTCTGCATCGTGCTCTTCACGGGCGCGATGGTATGCGCTTGCCGTTCGACACCGGCGGGAACGAATCGAATTTCCCGAACGATGTATGTAAGGGAAGATGAGCTGGTAACGACGGAAGGACGGCCCGATGCGCATGAAATGGTCCCTGGCGGCAGTCGCAGTGGCTGTGTTCGGGGTGATCGGCGCATCGTCCGCGGTGGCTTCGGCCGAGGAAACCGCTCAGCAGGTGATCAGCCGCCTGCAGTCCGAGGGGTACACCGTCACCATCGACAAGATCGGCACCGCGCCGCTGGAGCAGTGCACGGTCACCAGCGTGCGCAACCCCCAGCAGGTCACCCAGCTGGTGCCTTACGTCGGGCCGGGCCTCGGCGGCGATCGGATCCTGGTCCCATCGATCACCAGCCGGACCGTGTCGGTGTCGCTCAACTGCCAGCGCTGACGCTCACTTCGAACAGTTCAGCGAGACTGTGATGGTGCGTCGCACCACCACGGGTACGAGGTCGAAATTCCTCTCGCCGTCCTTGCCGAACCGTTCCACCCGGATGAGCTGGGTTTGGGTCTGTGGGTTGCGGATGCTGGTGACGGTGCACTGATCGAGTGGGGCGCTGCCTACCCGATCGATGTTGACGTAGAAGCCCTCGGCTTCCAGCAGTCCGATGGTCTCGATCGCCGAGTCGGCAAATGCCGATCCGGCGGGCGCCAATATGCTTCCCAAAGCCGCCCCCGACGCGGCCACCATGATGATCGATGCGTACATGGCCGTGTCATCCTTACCCTCTCGCATACCTTTTCGGTACGCGGTTCACCTTTGTTACGAGCCAGGCATGGGTAAAGGTTCAATACCCGACGAGGCCCGGCCGGGCGGTACCGGCCGGGCCTGTAGCTACATGTCAGGCGTGCGCGGGTTCGGCGGTGCGGTTGGCATGGTCGTCGACCATGGTGAGTTCGTCGAACGGATCGTCACCGCGCAGCACCGCATCGACCTTGGCCTTGTCCACGGTGTGCGTCCACGACCCGACGAGCAGGGTGGCCACCGCATTGCCGGAGAAGTTGGTCACCGCGCGGGCCTCGGACATGAACCGGTCGATCCCGACGATCAGTCCGACCCCGTCGAGTAGATCGGGGCGATGGGCCTGCAGGCCGCCGGCCAGCGTGGCCAATCCGGCGCCGGTCACGCCGGCGGCTCCCTTCGACGCGACGATCATGAAGACCAGCAGACCGATCTGCTGCCCGACGGACATCGGGGCACTCAATGCGTCGGCGATGAACAGCGCCGCCATCGTCAGGTAGATCGCGGTGCCGTCGAGGTTGAACGAATACCCGGTCGGCACAACGACACCGACGGTGCTTCGGTCGACGCCCAGGTGCTCCATCTTGGCGATCAGCCGCGGCAGCGCCGACTCCGACGAAGACGTCGAGAAGATCAGCAGGTACTCGCGGGCCAGGTACCGCACCAGCTTGAAGATGGACACCCCCGATACCGCACGCAGCAATACACCGAGCACGCCGAACACGAACACCACGCACGTCACATAGAAGCCCAGCATCAGGGTCAGCAGCTGGGTGACGGCGGTCCAGCCGGTCTGCCCGACGACGTTGGCGATCGCGCCGAAAGCACCGATGGGCGCCAGCCACAGGATCATGATCAGCACCTTGAACACGAGTTTCTGCAGGTGCTCGATGCCGCGCAGGATCGGTTCACCGGCGCTGCCCATGCCCTGCAGCGCGAACCCGACCAACAGCGCCACAAACAAGGCCTGAAGCACGCTGCCCGCCGTCAGCGAGGAGAACAGCGTCTCCGGGATGATGCCCTGGACGAAGTCCATGAGTCCGCCGGACTCGTGTGCCTTCTCCGCGAGTTCGGCGCCCTTGCCCGCCGCGCTCTCCGACAGATGCATACCGCTGCCCGGGTGGATCAGGTTGCCGACAACCAGACCGATGGTCAGCGCGACCGTGGACATCGCCAGGAAGTAGCCGAAAGCCAGGCCACCGACCTTGCCGACGGTGGCGGCCTTGCGTACCGAGCCGATCCCCAACACGATCGTGCAGAAGATGATGGGGCCGATCATCATCTTGATCAGGTTGACGAACATGGTGCCGAGCACACCGACGCTCTTGCCCACCTCGGGTGCCACGAGCCCGACCACCACGCCGACGACGACGGCCGCAATGACCGCGATGTAGAGCCAGTGCGTGCGGTCGCGACGCTGCGGGGGCGCCGGCTCTGATTGCGGGTGTATGGACACGGTCATCGGTCCACCTCCAGTTTCGGGTCCGGTTCGACAGTTCGGTTCATCTGCCGATGTCGCTGTACCAGTACCTTCGACCATAGGGTGAGCCAGGTCACGTTTTTGTTCATTACGTTCACGCAGCGATCTGGCCCCGAGGCGGGCGACTTCGGGGCCGGATCAACAATCGATCGCTCAGATACCTGCGCAGAGCGAGACAAACGGAATCGGTGCGCAGATGCCGACGGAGAAGTAGGGCGTGATGTCGCCGTTCCATGCCGGCGGCGGGGGCGGTGGAGGCGGCGGCAACGGGGCTGCCACGCAGGTGTTCGAGGGCGGATCGTATACGGTGCCCACTCCGCACTCGGTGGCGTTGCCGACCGCCGGAGAAATCGCCGTCACCACTGCCAGTGACGCGACCGCGGCCACGATAATGGTTGTCAAGCGATGAATTGCGCAGCTCATCGCAGGTCTCCCTTGGATCTACCCTCGACCCTGCTTATTGTCAGATTCTACGACTCAGCCCCCGCGAACAGCAGCCCCGAATTGACGGGCGCGAAGGTCGCAAGGGTCACCGGCGCGAACCCGCTACCAGCGGATATCCGGGCCACTATGTTGAAAGATCATTGCCTTCACAATCGGAGGTGCTGTGACGCACTGGCGGCGGCTGTCGGGGCTGGCCTGGCCGCGCTCGCTGGCCGGACAGGCCATCGCGCTGCAGGTCCTGGTGGTCGCGCTGGTGGTGCTGGCCGGCACGGCGCTGGCCCTGCTCGATGCCCGCCGCGACGGCGAGGACGCGGCCCGGCAGCAGGTGATCGGCATCGCCACGGCGCTGGCCGATTCCCCCTCGACTTCGGCGGCCATCGAATCCGGCACTGCGACACAGGTTTTGCAGCCCGTGACCGAGGCTGTGCGAACCGGCACCGACATCGCGTTCATCACGATCATGGCGCCGGACGGAGTCCGGTTCACCCACACCGATCCCAGCCAGATCGGCGGGCACTACCTGGGCACCGTCGAACCCGCGTTGCGCGGCGAGACATTCAGCGAGGTCTATACCGGGACCCTGGGGCCGTCGGTGCGCGCGATCGCACCGGTGCGTAGCGCCGACGGGCGCATCGTCGGCCTGGTGTCGGCGGGGATCACCCAGCAGACGTTGGGCCAGCGCTGGCGCGCGCAGATTCCCGTGATCGCTGCGGTAACCGCTGCCGCACTGGGGGCTTCGCTGATCGGGGGGTGGGCCATCCGGCGCCGGCTGCTCCGCCAGACCCGGGGTCTGCGGCCCGATGAACTACGGGTCATGTACGACCACCATGACGCGATCCTGCATTCGGTGTCCGAGGGGCTCATCGTGCTCGATCGTGACGGCGTGGCGCTGGCCAATGATGAAGCGCGCCGGCTGCTGGGCCTGGCGGCCGGACCGGTACGTGTGGAGGATCTCCCGGAGTTTCTGCGCAGCGCTGATCCCGGGGTGCGCGACGAGCTGCACGTCACCGCAGACCGGGTGCTGGTGGTCAACCGGGCCCGCGTCGCGGACTCCGGTTCGGAGGTCGTCACGATCCGGGATCGCACCGAATTACAGGGCGCCCTGGGCGAACTCAGCTCACTACAGGTCCTGGCCGACTCGCTGCGGGCACAGGCACACGAGTCGGCCAACAAGTTGCACACCGTGGTCACCATGGTTGAGATGGGCCGGCCCGAGGAGGCGGTCCGCTTCGCCACCAGTGAGTTGGAGCTGTCGCAGCGGCTCGTGGACCGGTTGTCACTGATCGTCGGGGAACCGGCCCTGGTGGCCCTGCTCCTCGGCAAGACCGCTCAGGCCGACGAACGCGGGATCACCCTGACCGTCACCGAGGACACCCAGTTGTCCACCGACACCGTGCTCTCCGGGCAGGAGATGGTGACGGTGCTGGGAAATCTGATCGACAATGCGATGGATGCCTGTGACCGTGAGGATCCGTGGATCGAGGTCACGGTGACCCAGGACGATCAAGAGTTGTTGATCCGGGTGGCCGACAGCGGCCCCGGTATGGACCCGGACACCTTCGAAAAGGCCATGCAGCGTGGCTATTCCACGAAATCAGCCGACACGGCCGGCCACGGGCTGGGGCTGGCGCTGGTGGCCCAGGTGATCCGCAAGCACGGCGGGACGCTGCGCGCCGACGTCACCTACGGTTCAGTGGTCACCGCAACGGTGCCGCGGCGATGAACGCTGACGCGAAGAGCAGAGGGGAACAGATGATCAGCGTCCTTATCGTGGAGGACGATCCATTGATCGCCGAAGCCCATCAGGCCTATCTCGGCCGCCTGGAAGGGTTTTCGGTGTCGGCGGTGGCGCACACCGCCCGCGACGCGATGCGGGCGGCGGCCGCGGCCGCCGCATCCGAGCAACCCATCGATCTGGTGCTGCTGGACATCGGTCTGCCCGACGCCAGCGGAATCTCGTTGGCCTCCGGCCTTTCCGGGCTGCGGCCTGCACCGGACATCATCGCCATCACCTCCGAGCGCGACCTGGAGATGGTGCGCGCGGCGGTGGCCCACGGCGCGCTGACCTATCTGCTCAAGCCTTTCGCGTTCGCGGCATTCCGCGACCGGCTGGAGCGCTACCGCCGCTACCGTTCGGCGCTGCCGTCTGGAACCGATGCCGCCAGCCAGGCTGAAGTCGACCGGGCCCTGGCCGAATTACGCATTGCCACAGACAAATCCACCGCGCCCAAAGGCGCGGCGCCGCAGACCACCGAGGAGATCGCTGCCGCGGTGCGCGACGAGCCTGACGGGTTGACCGCCGATGAGGCGGCCAAACAAGTCGGAGTGTCCCGAGTGACGGCGTGGCGCTACCTCGAGCGTCTGGCCGATGACGGCATCGTCATCCGCACGACGGAGTACGGCAAGGCCGGGCGGCCGCGTACCCGCTATCGGTGGCGCTGAATCAGGCGCCGGCCGCCTGGAGGGCGGGCAACTGGTGCATCTCGACCGCGTCCGCCGAGACCAGCTGCGAGTACAGGGACTCGGCGACGTCGAAGACGTTGACCTGGCCGGCGTAGTCGGCGATGTACAGCCTGGTGCCGCTGTCGGACATGGCGACTGCAGCGGGCTGTGCGTGGACGTCGACGCTGCCCTGGATCTGGCTGGTCAGCGCGCACCACACGATGACGCGGTCGTAGTCGACCACGTACGCGCGGGTGGCGTCGGAGCTCAGCACCAGCTGGGTCGGCGCCCCGCCGACCTCGACGGCGTCCACCACGGTCCCGGCGGACAGGTCGACGGTGTGCACGACACCGCGATGCTCAAGATCGGAGGTCAGCACGTAGGCGACGCCGTCGCCGATCGCGATGTCGCGGATCGGGGCGCCGATCCACACCGTGGCCTGCGCCTGGGCGGTTTCGGTGTTCACGACGACCAGCCGGCTGCCGCGGAAGTCGGAGGTGGCGACGTACAGGCGCTTGCCGGTCGAGTCGACCTCCAGGGCGTCCAGGTTGACGCCCGCGCCGGTGGCGATGTCGATCGTGCCGACCCGCTCGGCGGTGGTGTCGATGACGGCGATGTCGATGCGCTCCTGGCCGGCGCGGCCGGCGAACACGCGCTTGCCGTCCGGGCTGATGGCCAGGGCGGTGACGCTGAAGGCCAGCGGGTACTCGTTGAGCACGGCGCCGGTGATGGTGTCGACCGTCGCGATCGAGTCATGCCCGGCGGTGGAGACGCTGACGTAGGCACGGTCATCGGCCACGACGACGGCGAAAGGGTCTCCTGCGAGGCGGACCGAACCCACCACGCCCATGGTGTGGGGGTTGATCACGGTCAGGCTCTGCGCCGCGGTGTTGGTGACCACCACGGTGTCCCGGTCGGGGTCGACGGCGATGTCGCCGATCGGCCCGCGTCCGACCTCGGCCAGTCCGGCCACGTCGATGTCGTCGAGGGCACCGTCGAATGCGACGCCGCGGGCAGACGTATCGTCGATGGCGCGTTCATTGCGGCCGGGGCGCATCGCTTCAGCGAGCGCGCGCAGGAAGTTGTTTGCCATCGTCATCGGCACCTCCGCCGGCAAGGCTTTCACCGGCTCTAGATTCCAGGTCCATCTGCGCCGGGAGTGGCGCGTTTGCATTGAGTCTAGCGACGAAACCGACAGGTCCTGGACGAGTTCGTAGCGAATACACGGCAGTCGCCGACACTCTCTCAGAATGCGCTTAAGAAATTCTTCGTTATCGACTCGTTACCTTTTGGTCGCATTCGATTAAATGCCTGTTACCAGGGACTTCCCAGCACCCCCTGGACGTGTCGCATTTCACGAGCAGCGGGGCCGTCAATAACAATTCTTACCATCGCCGGCAAAAGTGAGCGGTAGATCACATCGCGACACGCCAGCAAACTTTCTTGGGCGTCAACTCGCGGAAGCGGGCAGAGACGCGGGAAATGTGTTACGGCTGTGAAAGATGAGCCGTGCCGGATCGTAAGTTCGCTGCCCACAGCAATGCCCCCGACACCGGTTAGAGCCGCAGCGCGGCGGCGGTGGCCGGACCGACGATGCCGTCGACCTTGAGCCCGCGCGTGCGACGCTGGAACTCCCTGACCGCGTCCTCGGTCTGCGGGCCGAACACACCGTCGACCTCGAGGTCCCCCGCATACGCCGAGTAGGCCGACTTGAGCCGGCTCTGCAAGTGGGCGACCTGAGGGCCTTCCATGGGCCGGAACAGCAGGGTCTCGGTGTACTGACCCTCGGGTACCGGTGGCCGGGGCGTGGGCGCCGGTTTCGCGATATCGCCGATCTGCGCCTGGATGTCCGCGCGCAGGATGTCCATGTCGATGGCGCCCGGATCCCACTTACCTTGCGCGCGGCCCGCATACTCCTTGTGCCCGATGGTGCGCTCAGAAGTCTGGGCCAGCCGGCGATTGATCGCGGCGCAGCACCGCACCAGCGCGAAATACTGTGCGTCAGGCCAGTTCTTGCGATGCGGCGCGGTGGGGCTGGTACCGCTGTTGGCGCACTCGATGCCGATCATGTGCCAATTGCCCATATTCGTCGGCAACCACGGATACATGCCGACACCGGCGTGCCAGGCCACCCCGAGGGCCACCACGGTGACTGTGCCGTCGCGCGCGATATGCAGCTGCGACAACGGGCCGGGAAGATCCGGGCGGCCGTCGGCGATCGACGCGGCGGTTGCCGTGTCCGACCCGGTGTGGTGCACCATCACCCCGCGGATGTCCTTGAAATCGCCGTGTCCCCGCGTCCGCCACCCGGGATACTCGACGAGGTCGATGCCTTCCGCCCGAAGCACATCGGCCAGCCAAACGGGGTCACCGGTCCATTGCCCTGTCTGAGGCACTGAGATTCGTCCTCCCTACGCAGCAAACTACCTGCGAGGACAAGCCTACGCGGGACCACCGACATCGTCCCGAACACACGAGGGCGGCGAGACAGGTTATGCATCAACTACTTTGCTCGATATCGCCTCACCTGGAACCCGATGCCGGGCGCTGTTCGCGAAAGCACCAATCAGCAAATAGTCGCTCACGGTGCCGGCGGCGCCTTCCATACGCATCTGCGCCCGAATGTGCGAGCATCTGCGCATGGACCCGAAGGACGATCCCGAGGCCCGCATCCGGGAACTCGAGCGCCCACTGGCTGACGCCGCTCGCACCTCGGAACTCGGGACCGGCGCCTCCGCCGCTCCGCCACCGACCCAGCCCTGGACGCAGGCGAACAGCTTCCCGCCACCGCCCCAGGGACCACCCGCACCGTGGCCGGGCTATGAGCCGTATCCGGCACCGCCGCAACCGCCGCGCAGCACGGGCAGCACGCACCTGTTCCTGGTGTTCGGCGGATTCGTGCTGGCCCTGGTGGTCGGCGGCCTCGTGACGGCCTATCTCATGGTCAACAAGACCGACGCAGGAGACACCGACGCCGGCACGGTCACCGACAGCCAGTCGACGACCATCCGGCAGACCACGATCAGCGGCGTGCCACTGCCCGGATCCGTTGCACCGACACAGGTTCCGGCAGGAGAGACGGTGATCGTCTCAGGGATCAACGAGCACCGGACCGTCGAATGCCGGGAAAACACCGTGATCGTCAGCGGCATCCAGAACGAGCTGGAGATCACCGGCCACTGCATTGCCGTGACCGTGTCAGGCGTCGAGAACGTCATCACCGTCGAATCCGTCGAGACCATCGGGGTATCCGGATTCGACAACCGGGTCACCTACCGCACCGGGCAACCCGACGTGTCGAACTCCGGTGAGTCCAACGTGGTCGAACAGGGCTAGCCGCTACAGCACCTTCGACAGAAACTCTTGCAGCCGAGGGTGTTTGGGGCTGTCGAACACCTCGGACGGAGTGTCGTCCTCGACGATGTTGCCGTCTGCCATGAAGATCACCCGGGAGGCCACCTCTCGGGCGAAACCCATCTCGTGGGTGACGACGACCATCGTCATGCCGCCCTCGGCCAGGTCCCGCAGCACCTGCAGTACATCGCCGACCATCTCTGGATCCAAGGCGCTGGTGGCCTCGTCGAACAACATGATCGAGGGGTTCATCGCCAGCGCCCGGGCGATCGCGACACGCTGCTTCTGGCCGCCGGACAATGTGGCAGGCTTGACGTTGGCCTTCTCCGCCAGGCCCACCTGGGTCAGCAACTCCATCGCCCGCTTCTCTGCGGCGGCCTTGTCCATCTTCTTGGTCAGCAGCGGCGCCAGCGTCACATTGTCGATCACCGTCATGTGCGGGAACAGGTTGAAGTGCTGGAACACCATACCGATGTGTTGACGGACCTTGTCCAGGTTCACTTTTCTGTCGGTGAGGTCGAATCCATCGACGGTGACCTTGCCCGCGGTGATGTCCTCCAACTTGTTGAGGCACCGCAGGAAGGTGGACTTACCGGACCCCGACGGTCCGATGACGCAGACCACCTCGCCCTTGCTGACCGTGGTGTCGATGCCGTCAAGCACGACCAGGTCGCCGAATGACTTCTTGAGGCCCTCGATGCGGATCTTGACGGTGCCCTCGGGCTCGGCGGCCGCGGCTTCCGGTACCAGCTGGGTCATTTCACCATCCTCTTTTCGAGCCGGTCGGAGAGTTTCGTCAGCGCCATGATGACGATGAAGTAGATGATGCCGATGATCAGCCACATGGTGAACGACTGGTAGTTGCGCGCGATGATCAGTCGTCCGGTCTGCGTCAACTCGGCGATGCCGATCACCGACAGGATCGAGGTGTCCTTGAGGGTGATGACGAACTGGTTGACGTACGACGGGATCATGGTGCGAACCGCCTGCGGCAGAATGACTTTGCGCATCGTCGGCAGATATCCGATACCGAGGCTGCGGGCTGCCTCCATCTGCCCCTTGTCCACCGCCTGGATTCCGCCGCGGACGATCTCGGTCATGTAGGCGCCGGCGTTGAGCGACAGCGTGATGATGCCCGCCGTCAGCGCCGTCATCTGGAACCCCAGCGCGGTCGGGATACCGAAGTAGATGAAGAAGGCCTGCACCAGAAGTGGTGTGCCACGGAAGATGTCGACGTACGTGGTGCCGATGGCCCGCAGCACGATCGACCGCGATACCCGGAAGAGCCCGAAGATGACGCCGAGTACCAGGGCGATGGCGATCGACACCACCGTCAGGATGATCGTCATCTTCAGACCAGCCATCAGGAACGGGAAGGTGCTCTTGACCAGACCGACGAACGAGTTGTCGGCCTCGGCGGCACCCTCACCGAGGTACTTCTCGACGATCTGGTCGTAGCGCCCGGAATCCTTGAGTTCCTTGAGACCCGCGTTGAACTTGCTCAGCAGTTCGGCGTTGCGGCCCTTGTTCACCGCGAAGCCGTAGCTGGAGCCCTTCTCCTTCGGCGTCACGGTCTTGAACCCGTTGCCCTGTTGGATGCCGTAGGCGAGCACCGGGTAGTCCTCGAAGACGGCCACGGAGTTACCCGTCTTGACTTCCTCGAACATCGACGCGGAATCGGCGAACGAGACGATCTGGAATCCGTACTTGTCCTTGATCGACTCGGCGAACTCGGCGCCCTGGGTGCCGTTCTTGACCGCGACCCGCTTGCCCTTGAGGTCGGCGTAGGACTTGATGTCCTCGTTGCCGGCCAGCACGGCCATCTGCACGCCGGATTCGAAATAGGGGTCGGAGAAGTCGAAGACCTTCTTGCGCTCATCGGTGATCGACATGCCGGCGATCACCCCGTCGGCCTGATTGGCCTGAACTGCCTGGAGCGCGGCGTCGAAGCCCAGCGGTTTGATCGTGATGTTGAACTTCTGGTTCGCCGCGATCTCGTTGATGAGATCGATGTCGATGCCGACGAATTTGCCGTCCACGTCCTGGAATTCGAACGGCGCAAAGGTGATGTCGGTGGCGACAATATAGGTCTCACCGTCGGCGGCGGCGCGGGCCGGGGCCAGCATCGCGGCCCCGAACAGGCCGACCAGCAACGCCACGACGGCGGCCATCAGCCGTTGCGGGGACCGGATGACTCCGGCGATGCCCTCGCCCGACGCGGATTCGGCTCTCATCGTCCACTCTCCTATCCAGGTAGAAACGACGAGTCCCCACGCTATCGTCGCGACACCGATTAGGGCGGTATTTCCGAGGGTCCGAGAGGCAGCACCGGCTTAGCCGCTGGAGTCGAAGTCGGCCGGGACTGACGCCGAGGGCACGACCGCGAACTCCTCGGCATGGTCGGTGTCGGCCGGCGCGCAGGTCTGGAGGTACTTGTGGCCCTGGGCCGTGGTCAGGCTGTCACTTGCATGTAATACGGGGCCGGCGATCCTCAGCAAGCGGTAGCCGAGCGGTCGCCGAACGAAGGACGGGTCCTGGATCGCATTGTTCAGGGTCAGGTAATGCGATCGCAGCAGAGCGTCGGCCCGTTCCTCACTGTGTCGCTGACACTTGCCGAAATCTGGCCGAATACACGGCGTTTCACTGTTGATCGATCCGCGGTGCGGATACCGCAGCCCAGTCCGCTTGCGCCATAGCGATTCTGATGGTCAGGGCGTTGTCGAGCACACAAAGCGCGTCGCGCTTCTGTTGTTGTTGCGCACTCATCGGACCCCCCCTGTCATCCCCCGTTAACCGCAGCTTTACCGATCGGTGAGCGCGCCGCCAACCCGAGGATCCATCCAATTGCACTGCGCGGGAACAAGATAGTTGCGCAGGAAAGGTCCGACCCGTCGCGCCATCAGCCAGTGGCAAACTGCGTGTCCGCCTTTACAAATCACTCAACCTGTCCACCTCGCAGCCTCGGGAAGCCAGGCTGTAAATGGATGTTCGGTCCGAGACGTCACATAAAGAGGTAGTGCACTACGCGTGAGGAATGGATATGGGCGGCCGTATGTTTTCTGCATGAGAGCGCTGGAAAGTACGGCGCTTGGTTCAGAGGAAGTTTCGACATGAGCGTTTTCCATCCGGTTTCCGTGGTCAAGCGCGAAGCCTCACGACAGAACGCACCGGTCCTGCATTCACACGAACCGGTGCTCATCACCGAACAGCAGGTGCTGTTCAGTACCGCCGCAGCAGCGGGCACGCCCACCCATCACAACGTCGTGGCGATGGTGTCACATGCGGTGTCGTCGGTGGCAGAACACTGGCATGCCCACGCTAACCGGCGGCGCGCCACCTACTACCCGCCACGGTGCAGCTATCTCGAGCACAGCCTGATGGCTCGGGAGATGGATCGACTCTGACCGCCCCGGGTCAGCCGGCCAGCGCGACCGGCGCGACCACCTCGGAGTACCGCGACGCGTCGCCGGCGATGGTCCGGCTGCGTCGGCCGTGGACATCGACCGGGACATCTCCGGCCAGGGTGATCCGGCTCAGCCGGCGGTACTGGTCGTCGTAGTCGGCTACCGCGTAGTGCTGGGTGGCCCGGTTGTCCCAGATCGCCAGGTCTCCGGGCTCCCAGCTCCAACGAATCGTGTTCTCCAACTTGATGACCCGATCTTGGAGTAGCCGGAACACGGTGGCCGACTCGGCGGGGCCGAGGCCGACGAACTGTTTGATGAAGTGTCCCAGCAGTAATACCCGCTTACCGGTCTCGGGATGGACCCGCACCACGGGGTGCTCGGTTTCGTAGTACTCCGACACGAATTCCTCGCGGTACTGCCGCTCGGCGTCGGCGAGAACCGGGCGCCCTTCGTCGTCGAACCGGTCTCCGGTGGCGTAGTCGTACTGGTTGGTGTGCACCGCCCACAGGTTCTCGACCAGCGCGCGGAGCGGCCCGGGCAGCGCGTCGTAGGCCGCCTCGGTCGATGCCCATGTCGTGGTCCCGCCGTAGTTCGGCAGCGTCACCGCCCTGAGCAACGAGGCTTTCGGGATGCGGTCGACGAATGTCACATCGGTGTGCCAACTGTTGGCCTTGTCATACCGCGAGTCGATGGGCAGGATCCGCTCGCCGCGCGAGGTGACGGTCGGGTGCGCTCTCGTCGGGGTACCGAGCAGCCGCGCGAAAGCCAACTGACCGTCGTCGTCGAGATGGTGTTGCCCGCGGAAGAAGATGACCTTGTGCTCGAGCAGGGCATCGTTGATCGCCGACGCCGTGGCCGGGTCAAGAGTGCCGCTGACGTCGATTCCATCCATGCGAGCCCCGATGTGGGCACCGAGCTTCACTACACGTAGAGAGGACACCCCGTCACCATCGGCAACAGGGCGCCTGAGCACCACAGTTGCGCTCACCACGAGCGCAACGAGCCGCGAAGGTCAGTCGATCCGGATGACGTAGGTGCCGTCGTCGTCGCGCTCGATCTGTCCGTCGAGGGCGTTGATCCACACCGGGGTGTCGCGTCGCGAACCGAGGAACGCGCTCTGCACGGAGCCCCCGGGCTGCAGGTCGACGTTCCACTCGTCGTCCTGGGCGACGATGGTGACGATCTCCTCGCCATTGGCGCGACGGATCGAGATCAGCTGACCGTTGGAGTCCAGATCCTCCAGGTCCGCATCGTCGTCATCGAGGTACCCATCAAGCTCGGCGTCATCGAAGATCTCGGCGTCCGAACCCCTGCCATCGTCATGCACGCCGACGACTGTACTCAGCATCACGTCCACCGATGCAGACCCCGGCGGATTGAACCGCTAACGTGCATCCGACGTTTACAGGCTATTCGCCCGGGGAACAAGATGTCCCGCTGTGGCGTTGGCGAGAAACATTGGTCTTGAACTTAGGAGGATCATTTATGGCTACCGATTACGACGCCCCGCGCGTCAAGGAGACCGACGAGCCCGCTGAGGAGTCGCTGGAACAGCTGGCCACGCGGCGCACCGCAGCCGACACGGCAGTCATCGACGAGGACGAGGTGGTCGACTCCTTCGACCTGCCCGACGCCGATATCTCCGGCGAGGAACTGAGCGTCCGGGTCATCCCCAAGCAGGCTGACGAGTTCACCTGTTCGAGCTGTTTCCTGGTGCAGCACCGCAACCGGATGGCCTTGCAGAAGGGCGACCAGCAGCTCTGCGTCGACTGCGTCTGACGCAGTCGACGATTCAAGGCCCGACGGCCGTCGCGCTCAGCGACAACAGTTCGGGTCGAGCACGGTGCACAACGCGACGAGTGAGTCCCGGCGCGGGCGGTGGTAGACGTTCATGCCGCGCCGTTCGGACTCCACCATCCCGGCCCGCCGCAACTGTGACAGGTGGTGGCTGACCGTTGATTCGGCCAAGCCGACCGCAGCCGCCAGATCACACCCACAGACTTCTCCGGCCTCGGCGCTGAACAACAGCGACACGAGCTTGACCCGCACGGGGTCGGCCAGCGCTTTCAGCCGCAGCGCAATCTCCAGCGCCCCGTCGTCATCGATCGGGCCGGCCGCCACAGGTGAGCAGCAGACCGGTTCAGAGGTGTCGACCACCGGCAACGCCTTGGGCATGCAGCCATTCTGCCAGAGGATATTGACATACGTCGAAGAGGTGGCATCATCGATGCCGTCCGAATAATTCGACATAAGTCGCAGAGGTTGGGAGCCTGTCATGTCCCGCGCACAACTCGCCTTGAACGTCGACGATCTCGACGAGGCCATCACGTTCTACTCGAAGCTGTTCAACACGGCACCGGCGAAGGTCAAGCCGGGCTACGCCAACTTCGCCATCACCGCTCCCCCGCTGAAGTTGGTGCTGATCGAAAACCCCGGGCACGGCGGAACACTCAACCATCTCGGTATCGAGGTCGAGTCCAGCGACCAGGTGCACGCAGAGATCGCCCGCCTCACGGACGAAGGCCTGTTCACCGAGGAGGAGATCGGCACCACCTGTTGCTTCGCCACCCAGGACAAGGTGTGGGTGAGCGGTCCCGCCGGCGAAAAGTGGGAGGTCTACACAGTTCTCGCCGACTCGGAATCCTTCGGCACCAACTCGCCTGCACTCGATGCCGCTGCCGCCGAGAGCGGGTGCTGCACATCGAGCGCACCCGAGACATCAGCGTGAACCCACCCGCTTCAACCAGACTTTCCACCCTGGATCGGCTGCTGCCCGTCTGGATCGCCGCGGCGATGGCCGGCGGCCTGCTGCTGGGCAGGCTTGTTCCCGGGGTCAACAACGCTCTGAATCGCGTTCAGGTTGACGGCATCTCGCTCCCGATCGCGCTGGGCCTGCTGATCATGATGTACCCGGTCCTGGCCAAGGTGCGCTACGACCGCCTCGACCGCGTGACCGGTGATCGCAAGCTGTTGATCAGCTCGCTGATCCTCAACTGGGTGCTGGGTCCCGCCCTGATGTTCGCGCTGGCCTGGCTCTTTCTGCCCGATCTGCCCGAGTACCGGACAGGTCTGATCATCGTCGGGCTGGCCCGGTGCATCGCCATGGTCATCATCTGGAACGACCTGGCCTGCGGCGACCGCGAGGCCGCCGCGGTGCTGGTCGCCCTCAATTCGATCTTTCAAGTGCTCATGTTCGCCGTGCTCGGCTGGTTCTACCTGTCGGTGCTTCCCGGCTGGCTCGGCCTTGAGCAGGCCCGCATCGACACGTCGCCGTGGCAGATCGCCAAGTCGGTACTGATCTTCCTGGGTATCCCACTGCTGGCCGGCTATCTGTCGCGCCGCATCGGTGAATCCGCGAAGGGCAGGGACTGGTACGAATCGACGTTCCTGCCGCGTATCGGCCCTTGGGCCCTGTACGGCCTGCTGTTCACCATCGTCGTGCTGTTTGCACTCCAGGGCGACCAGATCGCCACCCGCCCGTGGGACGTCGCTCGCATCGCGGTGCCGCTGCTGGCGTACTTCGCGATCATGTGGGGTGGCGGCTACGCACTGGGAGCAATCCTGGGGCTCGGCTACGAGCGCACCACCACCCTCGCGTTCACGGCCGCGGGCAACAACTTCGAACTGGCCATCGCGGTGGCAATCGCGACGTACGGCGCAACATCCGGCCAAGCCCTGGCAGGTGTGGTCGGCCCGCTGATCGAAGTGCCCGTCTTGGTGGCGCTGGTCTACGTGTCACTGGCGTTGCGACGCCGGTTCACCCAGGCGACTGCCACCCCGGCACCGATACCGGGCAGCCGATGACCTCACAGCAGCACCGGCCCAGCGTGTTGTTCCTCTGCACGCACAATGCCGGCCGGTCCCAGATGGCGATGGGCTTTTTCACCCACCTCGCCGGGGACCGGGCATCCGTGTTCTCGGGAGGCTCGGAGCCGGCGGACAAGGTCAACGCGGCGGCCGTGGCGGCGATGGCCGAAGTCGGTATCGACATCGCACACGAACAACCTCGGCGATGGACCGACGACATCGTCGAGGCGGCCGACGTCGTCGTCACGATGGGATGCGGGGATACCTGCCCGTACTTCCCCGGCAAGCGCTACGAGAACTGGGAATTGGCCGATCCGGCCGGCCTCGGGGTCGAAGCGGTCCGTCCGATTCGCGACGACATCGAGCGGCGCGTTCGCGTTCTACTCGTCGAACTCGGACTCGGCCCCGCCCACTGATTCTCCGGTGCCCGGCGGCGGTGGTCGCCTACCGTGACGAGCATGACTGAAGCCGCCATTCGACAGCGCATCGCCGATGGTGTGAATGCGATCCGTGCGCGCGACCTCGACACGCTCACCGCCCTGTATGCACCCGACGTCGTGTCCTTCGACATCGGGGCACCGCTGCGCTACGCCGGAGACGACAACAAGCGACGGGCCTGGCAGGAAGTCTTCACCGCGTACACCGGCCCGATCGGCTACGACGTGCACGAGTTGACCGTCACCACCGAGGGTGACCTCGCGTTCGTGCACAGCCTCAACCATGTCCGCGGCACCCTGTCCAGTGGCCGCGACATCGACATGTGGGTGCGGTGGACAGCGTGCCTGCGTTGCGTCGACGGCGTCTGGATGGTCACCCATGACCATGTCTCGGTGCCCGCCGACCTCGAATACGGCAAGGCTGTCCTGAATCTGACGCCGTGACCCCCCTGAACCGCCATCAACTGGAAGCATGAGGACATGAGAACCCTGATCACCCCACGCCACCTGGTCATCTCCGCTTGGTCCGCGGTCGCCGTGGTGGCAGCGGCGACTGCGGTCGCCGCAGTTCCCGCTCCGTCGAGCGTGCTGGCGGCCTGCCCGAACGGCGAGGACCCCGATACCTACACCGGCACCTGTGTGCCCTACCTGGTGCCGAACTCACGGAACCTCCCCAGCAGCAACAACCTGTGCCCGCCCGGAGTCAGTGGCACTGAATGCGGTTCGGCAGAGGTCCAGGCCACTCCCACTGCGCCGGTCGCACCGACGGGCCCTGAGCAGGCACTCGAAGACGTGAGCACGCCTGACTTCTGACGGCCGGTCATCAGCCCGGCCGGTGGGGAGGTATTCGATGTCGAACATGACAACCGGATCCCACTGGGAGATCCAGCTCGAAAATGACTGGTTCCGTGTGACTCGGTGGACGATCGATCCGGGTGGCGCCATCCCGATGCACCGGCACGACTACGAGTACGTGGTTGTCCCGGTGGTCACCGGCACCATGCACGTCGTCACTGCCGACGGCATCGAGATCGTCGCGGAACTCGTAGCCGGACAAAGCTATTCACGACCGGCAGGCTCCGAGCACACCGTCGAGAATCGCGGTGACCGCGACCCGATCGTCTTCGTCGAAGTGGAACGTCTGGCCTGACGTCGAGGCGATACCGGATCGCCAGTACGCAAAGCCGGCTGCCGCAGGAGGTGCACATGGTCAGCGTCACCGCCCCGTTATGGGTAGGCCTGCTGATCGGTGCCGCATTCAGTGTGCCCGCCTCGATCTGGGGAATTGGCAACCCGGAAACGATCATCCGGACTGCCAGGCTGGTTGATCGGCTCCTCCTCGGCTGCTTTCTGTTTGTCACCGCGATCGGTTCTGTATTGCTGTATGGGCTTTACGCGCTGGGATTCTCGATGCACTTCTCACCGAGGCCGACGTACTTGATCGGCGTCACCCTCGGCGGGATCATGTTCGGCGCCGGAGCGGCGGTGAGCGGCTACTTCCCCGGCACTGAAATGATCGCCCTCGGGGAGGGGCGCCGAGACGTCCTGGCAGCGCTGCCCGGCGGACTTCTCGGCGCCGCCGCGTGGACCGCGGTGTACCAGACCGATGTAGGCCGCTGGCTGGTGCACACCGCAGACCTCGGTGACCTGGTTGCTACCGGAGACATCGCCGATATCCGACCCATCCCCATGCTCGCAATCGCAATCGCTTACGCGGCAGCCGCGTTGACGCTGTTGTATTACTTGCCGCGATATGCCGGGGGTAGGCACAGTTGTCTTCAGCACCTACGCACGACCACCGCCCCGGTCGATGAACATGATCGGGCCTTTGCCGCGGATACCTCCGCCTACCTCGCCGAAGGTACAACCGCGCCGGCCTGGACCACCCTGCTTTCCCCGCCGGCCTCACAGCGGACGCCAAGCACGACCTTCTTCGCACGGACCACCGCCATGGCGGCCACGTTCGTCGCCGCGCTCGTGGTTCTGTCGCTGTTCCTTCGTCAGCCCTTCGGCATGTCGACCACCTACTCCTGGGTGGTGGGGCACCTTTTCATGCCGGGCTTCGACTACAGCCGACAGGTCTTCGCCACGATCGGCTGGGAGCCCCTTGTGGTTCTCGGCGTCCTGCTCGGATCTCTGTTCTCGGCACTGTTCATCACGGGTCGCTTCAATGCGTTCCGCCCCGTCGTACCGCCCTCATGGCGCAACCGATTCGGCCCCAGCCGCGCCAGGCGGGCAGCGGCATGCTTTGCGGGATCCTTTTTCGTGATCTTCGGGGCCCGGATGGCCGGTGGATGCACCAGCGGGCACACCCTCAGCGGCGGTATCCAGTTGGCGGTCAGTGCATGGCTTTTTACTGCGGCTTTGCTCGGTGGGATGCTGCTCACCGCCCGCTTCGTCTACGGCCATTGCAGCTGGCAGGTCGAGCCGGCGCAGCCCGAGCTGTAAAGGCCGTCTCGATCACGAAATGTCGGCGAGCGTTCTTGCGGGTTTGCCGACAGCACCACTCCTGCTGGGAGAAGTTCCCCCGAATCGGGGGACGACGTGAGCTCCCCGCGCCCATAATCTCGGTGCCATGGCGAACAACGGAAACAATGATTGGACCCAACCAGCAGCTCTTGCCATCCCCAAGGAGGGCTACTTCGAACTGACCCGGGGGCGCTATGGCCCGGTGTTTCCCCGCACCCCCGCCTGCTACGGCTTCAACATCATCGCCAAGGTGAAGGAGGGCCGCGAGGACGCGATCCGCGCCTACGGCAAGCAGCTCGAAGCGGCGGTCGCCGCGCAGCCCGACGTGCTGGCCCCGCTGAAGCTGCATTACCTGCGGTGGAATCTGTTCGACGTCGGCTCCGGTCTGCATTTCCAGTACCAGGGCATCTTCGACACCGACTTCGACAAGTACACCGAGGACGCCGTCAAACTGTTCAGCTCGACGGGCATCACCACCGCCTTCGTCAACCTTGAGGGCTTCCCGGAGGACTGGAAGACGAACCCCGAGGCGTTCATCATGTTCGTTCGCAACCACCAGGTGCCCAGCTTCCTGGAGTATGGCGAATACCCGTACGTCACGTCCGAGGAGGTCAAGAAGGCGTTGCGGCTCAAGGCCGCGTTCTCCGAGATGCTGGACCAAATGCAATGACCGATCTCGAA
The DNA here is from genome assembly GCF_053600815.1 of Mycobacterium sp. NPDC004974. NCBI lineage: Bacteria > Bacillati > Actinomycetota > Actinomycetes > Mycobacteriales > Mycobacteriaceae > Mycobacterium > Mycobacterium sp. NPDC004974. The sequence goes on from NZ_JBSGAQ010000003.1 coordinate 473,118, forward strand.
TTCGACGATATCCAGCACATCATGCTGACCGGGACACCCCACTTGACCGGTCGGTACGAGTTCCTGTCCTTCGACACCCCCGAAGCAGGGCAAGCCTGGCTGGCCGAGATGGTGCCCCTCGTGCAGTCGGCCACCGATGTCCGCGAGACGGTCAACGTGTTCAAGCGTTGGGTCAACCTGGCCTTCACCTGGAACGGGTTGCGCGCATTGGGCCTGGACGAGGAGACGCTGGCGACATTCCCGGACGAGTTCCGGGAGGGCATGGCGTCGCGGGCCGACATCCTCGGGGACACCGGGGCGGCCGCACCCGAACACTGGGTGGGCGAGCTGGCGAGCGACGATCTGCACGCGATTGTCATCCTGTTCGCCCGGGACGAGGAGGAACGCCTGCGGTGCGTCGGCGAACACGACGCACTGCTGGCCCGCTGCCCGGGGGTGCGGTCACTGTCGCATCTGGATCTGGCCGCCACCGCACCGTTCGAGTACGACCACGATCACTTCGGGTACCGCGATCCGGTGTCCCAGCCGCAGATGAAGGGTTCCGGTGAGGTGTTGCTGCCCGGCTCGGGCGGGGCGCTGGCAGCGGGCGAGTTCATCCTCGGCTATCCGGACGAAGAGGGGTTGGTCGCGAACCAGCCCACCCCCGAGGTGCTTTCGCGCAACGGCAGCTTCATGGCGTACCGCCGGCTGGAGGAGCATGTCGGGGTCTTCCGCGACTACCTGAAGCAGAATGCCGAGGGCGCCGAGGGCGAGGAGCTGCTGGCCGCCAAGTTCATGGGCCGGTGGCGCAGCGGTGCACCGTTGGTACTCGCACCCGAACATGACGATCCGGAACTGGGTGCGGATCCGATGCGTAACAACGATTTCGATTACGGAACGATGGATCCGCACGGCTATGCCTGCCCGATCGGCGCCCATGCCCGCAGGCTGAATCCACGCGATACCGAGCCGAATCCGAATCGGCGCAGGATGATCCGGCGCAGCGGCACCTACGGGGCGGCCTTGCCCGCAGGCGTCCCTGACGACGGAGTCGAACGCGGTATCGGGATGTTCCTGATCTGCGCCAGCCTGGTCCGTCAGTTCGAGTTCGCCCAGAACGTCTGGATCAACGACAGTTCGTTCAAAGATCTGGGCAACGAGCACGACCCGATCTGCGGCACCCAGGACGGCACGCTGGACTTCAAGATTCCGAAGCGGCCGATCCGCAAGGTACACAAGGGGTTACCGGCATTCACGACGCTGCGAGGCGGGGCGTACTTCTTCCTGCCCGGCCTGAGCGCACTGCGTTACCTCACAGACCTCAAAAACTAGGAGACACCATGGCTACACAGTCATACGCCCGTACCTACAACCAGGCCCACATCGCCCGGCCGCGCAACGGCAAACGACGCGTCAGCATCTACTGGTCCTGGAGCTACCCGTGGGAGGTCCAGCGCGACCCCGCCGAGCTGTACAACCGGTTCTCCACGGTCACCGAGGTGCGCCTGGCCACCTGGCCGGCCTACGAGACGCCCGAGTACAGCCCCAAGGAGTTCCTGCAGGGCATCGACGGAACGCTGGAACTGTTCCACCGCTCGTCCTTGGCCTTCCAGGACGTCGCCGGCGAGGCGACCGGGCATCCGGTCGCGGTGTTCCAGCGGGTCGATCAGGCCGGGTACCGGCTGCCGATCGATGAACGCATCCTGGACGACACCGACACCCTGATGATCTTCGGCCTGGACCACCTGCTGGGCGACGAGGCCGCCACCGAAGAAGAGATCGCCGCGATCCAGCAGTGGCTGAAGCGCGAGGGCACCTGCCTGATGCTGGCGCCGCATCACGACGTCGGGTTCATCGACGACAAAGAGCAGCAGCAGATGGAGTACCTGCACCACGGTGATCCGCTGACACCGCGGATCCAGCGCTTCAGCGGCTACGCCCGGTCGCTGCTGACCGGACTGAACATCCCGGTGCACAACACCTGGGGCCTGCGTCCGGCCACGGTCGAGGGCACCAGACAGATTGTGCCGCTTACCACTTTCCGCGATCTGGATTCCGCGGGCCTGCTGCGCGACGTCAGCACGCTGGCCTTGCATCCGCACCTGCCGCACTACGAGCTGACCGCGCCCGAGGGACCGGACCTCAGAGTCTTGGGCCGGCAACCGATCGACATGACCCGGCCGCATCCGTTCACCCTGGCGGGGAACACCGAGTTCAACGCCATTGTCCACATGCCGCCGTCCGGTGACCGCGCCGGTGACATCGTGCTGGTCGACTCAACCCATTTCACGACGCTGTTCGGCGCCAGTGACAGCCTGAAGTCCTTCTGGCGCAACCTGGTGACGATGGCCTGATGGGGGCCGGCATGAATGACCTGCTGCTGCGGGGCTCGAATATCGCCGTCGTCTTCTTCGTCGTATCGAGCACCCTGGCGGTCGGTCTGGGCTTGACTGTCGGCCAGATCCTGGCTCCGCTCAAGAACGTTCGCCTGGTTGCACTGTCCCTCGCGGCGAACTTCGTGCTGGCGCCGCTGGCAGCGTTCGGGCTGTGGCGGGTGTTCGATCTGGACGATCCGCTCGGGATCGGGCTGCTGTTGTGCGGGCTCGCTGCCGGCGCACCGTTCCTGATCAAGCTCGCCGAGTTCGCGAAGGCCGACATGGCTTTCGCGGTGGGCCTGATGGTGCTGTTGATGGTGGTCACCGTGGGCTATGTGCCGCTGATCCTGCCGATCTTCGTCTCGGGCGCCGCGGTGAACCCCGCTCAGATCGCGATGTCTCTCGTGGTTCTGATGCTCCTTCCGCTGGCCGCGGGCCTGCTGCTGCGGGCCCGCGGTCCCGGGGTGGCCGCCCGCCTCCAGCCCGTGATCGCGAAGATCTCCACCGTCAGCATGATTCTCGTGATCATGTTCACGATCGCCGCCCATTTCAACAGTGTGCTGTCGGTTTTCGGCACGTTCGGCATCCTGGCGGCTGTCATCTACACGGTGATCTGTGGCGGGATCGGTTGGCTCATGGGCGGTCCCGGGACACGGGAGGTGCTGGCTCTGGGAACCGCTCAGCGCAACGCCGCAGCGGCGTTCGTGGTGGCCGGGCAGAACTTCGATGATCCGAAGGTGGTCGTGATGATCACCGTGGTGTTGATCGCCGAGTTTCTGATGTTGTTGCCGTTCTCGCGGCGGCTCGCGCGCTCTCGCTGAGCAGCCCGAGCCGGTCGGCCTCGGCCACCGCGGCGGCGCGGGAGGAGACACCGAGTTTGCGGTAGATCGCCTTGGCCTGACTCTTCACGGTTTCCCGGCCCAAGATCAGCTCACCCGCGATGCGCTGCAGTGACAGGTGGGTGGCCAGGTAAGGCAGCAGCCTGAGCTCGGCCGTCGTCAGCGACGGCCGAGCACCACCGGCCGCGCGGGCCGCCGACAAGGCCTGGATCTGGTCCAGCCATTGCCCCACGCCGACGGCCTCGGGTTCACGCCGATGGGCACGTTGCGCCGCGCCCAGGTGACGGTCGCACAGGTCGGTGTCATCGATCTCGACAGCTGCGCCCGCCACCAGCACATGTGCCATCAGGGCGGTGCGGGCGGACAGATCACCCAGCCGTTCGAGGAGCCGTTCGGTCGCGCGGGCGGCCGAGCGCGCTCCCGCCACGTCGCCGCGCCGGGCCCGGACCAGCGCGTCGACCGCGTAGACCACCACGATCGGGACCATGTCGGACAAGTCGCGTGAGTCGACGATCGAACGCGCGGCGTTGGTGTGTGAGATGGCGGCCGACAGGTCGCCGTCACCGAGGTCCAATGCGGCGAGATGTGCCAGCACGGCGGCCTGGAATCCGGGTAGGTCTTCGATCACCGGCAACGCAGATTCCAGGGTGGCCCGGGCCTGCTCGGATTCCCCGAGCATGGCCAGGGCCGTACCTTTCATCGTGGTGGCCGCACCCCACCATGGATTGACCAGGTGATCACCTGCACCACAGACGGTTTCCGCAAAACGGATCACCTCCCCCACGCCGCCGATACCGATCAAGGACCCGATCAGCGCCGCGGCCACCTCCACCGACGGTGTGCCGTCGGAGAGCGGTTTGCCGGAGTCGGCCGCGCTCGCGGTCAGCAATGACCGCTGGATCAATTCGGCGTCACCGGTCATCACCCCCAGCCAGGCCCGCGCGATCGCGGCGTCGGGGTAGTCGGTGAAGGTCTGCTCATCGATCAGGCTGAGCCGCCGGGCCAGGACGCCGACCCGGCCGTCGAAGCCCAACCGCACCGCGTCCATCACCACCAGCGCGGCGGCCTGCGCACGGTCCTCGGCGGCCAGCGCCTGGGTCAATGCGCCGTCGACGTCACCGGCGTGGGCCAGCCGATCCGCGGCTCTCGCCGCCAACTCCCGGAACCGGTCCGGATCCCGATCGCGCAGTCGTGCGCGCAACAGATCACCGAACAATCGGTGATACCGGTACCAGACACCTTGGGTATCAAGGGAAACCAGAAACATGTTGCCCGAGTGGGTGATTGCGTCGAGCATCGCGGCCGAATCGGTACGGCCCAGCAGCGCGTCGAGTTCGTCGGCACAAAAGCGGTCCAGGACAGCTGATTCCGTCAGAAACGTGGCGGTGTCGGGATCGAGCTGACTGAGCACTTCCTCGACCAGATAGTCGGCCAGCAGCCGGTGCCGACCGGTAACCGCCTCGGCGGGCGCGCCATCGCGCAGCGCCAGCGCCGCCATCACCACACCGGCCGCCCAGCCTTCACATTTGTCGAGAACCCTTGTGACCGTGGCCTTGTCCATACCGGCACCGAGGGCCGCGAATGCGGCCGCACCTTCGGATCCGGACAGCTTCAGCTCGGGAACTCCGATCTCGCTGACATAGCCCTGCAGTCGGCGTCGCGCCAGATCGAGCGCGGGAATCTGCCGGCCGACCAGTACCAGCGTCGTCGAATTCGGGGCCAGGTCCACCACTGCGCGCAGGGCGTCGACGGCTGCGCTCGCCGACAACTCGTGAACATCGTCGAGCACCAGAACGACAGGCCCACAACTTTCGAGCGCCCGGACGAATGCCGACACCAGTTGGCTTTCGGCGCGGCCCGCGCCCTGCAGGTAGTCCAACACCGCCGGGTCGATGGGCTTGACCTGATTCAGTGCCGTGGCCAGGTGCAGCAGCAGGTGCACGGGGTCGTTGTCGAGATTGTCGAGCCGCGCCCACGCGAACGAACGCTGATCGGCGTCGTCCCACTGCTCGACCACGGTGGTCTTTCCGTATCCCGCGGGGGCGGCAACCACGACCAGACCGGTGCGATCCTGCAGTACCCGGGTCACTCCCGGGCGGGGAACACCGGCGCGTGCGGTAGCCGGTCGTCCGACTGTCGCCACCGGAATGTGCGCCGGCCAGGATCGTGCTACCACTTGGATATTTTAGGCCAGGGGCGCCACAGCGCGGCTTTCCGCACGATGGGCGCGGGCGCGGAGCGTCAAATCTGTTGACGGGCTACGACAGCGACGGATTCAGAAAGACATACAGCGCAACGATTTTCCCGTCACGCACCAGGATGACGTCCAACCCGGTGTACGCCGGCTCCTCCCCCTCGGTGCCCGAGCCCCACGCAAGGATGCCCGCATTCGCGAGAACCTGCGGTTCGCCGCGGTGGGTGTACACGAATTGCGGGTGCGTCGCCCGCAGGTCGCCGGCAAACTTGTCCACCGCGTCGCGGCCCACGAAGGCGCCGTCCGGTGAGTAGACGACGCAGTCGTCGCAATAGAGATCGTCGATTGCGGCGCGCCGGCGTCGGGCGTCCCCCTCCCCGAATACCTCGGGGAGATTGCGGGTGAGCAGTTCCAGAGTCCGTTCGTTCGCAGCCATGCCCAATTAAACGGACTGCAGTCCTATTCCATTCCGGCGGGCGTCGCCGTCAGCGTCAGAAGTGCCAGCGGGTGGTCTTGACGCGTTCCTGAAACGCCTCGAGTGCCGCCAGGTCCTTCTTCATCAGCGGCTTGTTGACCTTCTCGGTGAAGAAGTCGATCAGCGGACCCGCGAAGAACGCGGTCATCACGGTCCCGATGCCGACCTGCCCGTGGAACGCCAACGCCAACGCGACGAACAAGAGGTCCTGGGCCACCCGCACCACTCGGTACGGGAGGCGCGTGTGGTCGACGATGATCGGGGCGATCGCGTCGTACGGGGCGTTGCCCAGCGCGGCGGTCATGTACATCGACGCACCGGCGGCAAACAACGTGATCCCGACGAGGAACATCACGGTCTGGATCAACCGGGTGGGCTCGCTGGGGACATGTGGGCTCAGCAGAGCCGAGAACCATTGGACGAAGTACCCGGTCATCACCATGTTGATGACCGAGCCGATCCCGATGTACATGCGGCCGAAGAAAAAGACCGGGATCAGCAGCACCGCATTGCTGATGAGCTGGTACGTGCCGAGGTCGAGACCGATCGTGTTGCTGATGCCGATGTTGGCCGCGGTGTAGGGATCCACGCCGACCTTCGCGACGCGCAACACTGCGGACCCGAAGCCCAGGACAGCCACACCCACGAGCGCCCAGAACGATCGCCGCCAGTAGTGCATGTTCTGACTACCCACAATCCACGACTATGGCAGAGCTAGGTAGTCGTCGAACGCGGCGCGCCGGAAACAGGTCGTCCGACCACCCAGCAAACACCTCGGCCCGCGCGCACCCTCGTCTCACCGGCTGGCTGACCTCGCAGGGTGAGTGCGCTCCGTTCTAGGACAGCTTCGTCAACGTGAACGAGAACCGGTCACTGCGCTCGGCCGGGCCACAGTCGCTCGCTTCCCAGGTGGCGTAGCCGTTGCCGGCCAGCGACGCGTCGTCCCAGGACAGCGTGCGTGAGGCGGTGAGCGGGGTGCCCTCACAGGTCCCCGCGTCTGGCCACGGGCTCACCATCGTCCAACGCCCGTTGTCCAGGTGGGCCTGGCCGCCATACGGCGCCCACGTCGCGCCGCCGGTGGCCGCCACGTCGGCGCATCCCGAACCACAGGACGTCACGGTCCAGGTGCTCCAGGTCGACGGACCGTCGTGGTCATAGCGATAGGTGCCGTTGAGGTCTTCGGCGGCAGCCGGGCCCGCGAAACCGATCGCCGTTCCGGCCAGAACCATCGCCGGAACAATGCCCATGACAAGTCTCACGTTCGCACTCCCTGAAGTCGCCCCGACCCGGTGACCAAAAAATTGACGCGCAGAGCATCTCACACGAACGTGCCTCGGGGACCGCAGGATTGACACAGCGACGGCCGTGGGGGCCGCCGCTGAGTGTGCCCGTACTTAGCTGGCAGGTCCGGCCCGCCACCCGTACCGGCGGGCGGGCCGGCGGCCGGCGGCTAGCGGGATTCGACCTCGAACTCGATCAACCCGGCGCTGCGGGCGTTGACGACGACGTGTTCCCAGCTGGTCGCCGCGGCCGCGATCACCGTTATGGCCGTCGCGAAGCCGGCGAGTGAGGCCAGCACCGTCGCCCACGGCCCGTCGATGGCTACGCCGAGCAGAATGGCGAGGAACGCCCCGGCGAGCACCAGTCCGGCGGCCGGCGCGCTGCGCCACCATGCCCGGCGCGATGATTCGATCGGCGTGGTCATGTAACCCACTGTCCCCGCGCTGGCTGAGCAGGGATGAAGCGTTTCCTATGGAAATGTTCTGAACCGAACCGCCCGTCGGCAAAATCACTCGACCCCTACCGATGCACGTTGCCCGGCTAAGGTGGTCCAACATGGCCAACTTGGACCGTCGAAAGATGATGATGCTGTCGGGTCTGGGCGCGATGGCGGCGGCAATACCCGCCCCTCTAGCCAATGCCCTCCCGACCAGGCCCCAGACACCGCGCATTCCGGCGCCCTCAGCGCCGCAGGCAGCGATGAACTACGTGTTCGCGGACGAATTCGACGGGCCCGCGGGCTCGGCGCCGAATTCGTCGAAGTGGACCATCGCCAAGGCCCGCGAGACCATCAAGGACCCCACGTACTGGGAACAGCCGGGCCGTATCGGCCAGTACCGGGACGACCGCAAGAACGCATTCCTGGACGGCAAGGGGAACCTCGTCATCCGGGCCACCAAGGAAGGCGACGCCTATTACGGCGCCAAGCTGGCCAGCGTGTGGGAAGGCGGGGCCGGGCACACCTGGGAGGCGCGGATCAAGTTCAACTGCCTGACCGCGGGCGCCTGGCCGGCCTTCTGGCTGGGCACCCTGGGCGAGGGCGAGCTCGACATCGTCGAGTGGTACGGCAACGGCAAATGGCCGTCAGCCACCACCGTGCACGCCAAGTCAAACGGCGGCGAATGGGAAACCCACAACATCGCCGTCGACACCGGCTGGCACACGTGGCGCACCCAGTGGGATGCCACCGGCGCCCGGTTCTGGCAGGACTACACCGAAGGGGCGAAGCCCTACTTCGAGGTTTCGGCGAGCCAGCTCCCGGACTGGCCGTTCAGCCAGCCCGGCTACACGATGTTCGTGGTGCTGAACCTCGCGGTCGCGGGCTCCGGCGGAGAAGACCCCAGCGGCGGGACCTATCCGGCCGACATGCTCGTGGACTACGTACGCGTCTGGTAGGTGCGCGAGTGCCACAACCACGGCACTCGGCTCATACTCCGGCAGCAACTGCGGAGCGAGGCAGCGGGCGACCGGTGTACTGAAAGGCCGCGCGGACCCCGATGTCCACCGCATGGTCAGCGAACCGCTCGTAGTACCGACTCAGCAGCGTCACGTCGATCGCGGCTGCAATCCCGTGGCTCCATTGTGGATCCATCACCTTGCCGAACAGGTTGCGGTGCAACGAATCTATTCGGTCGTCGTCGCACCGCAGCTGGTTCGCCCTGACCGGATCGCCGGACAGCACGACATCTCTGGCAGCACTGCCCATCTGCACCCCGATGGCCGCCATGTCGGCGAAGACGATGCTGATGTCCTGGGGCACGGCGCGCTGCGGGTGCCGTCGGCGAGCCGCCTCGGCGACGTGTAACGCCAACGCCCCCATCCGGTCTGCGTCGACGGCGTGCTGCATGCTGGTGACAACGGCGCGCAGATCAGACGCGACGGGAGACTCCAGGGCCAGCAGGCGGTAGGCCATGGCCTCGACCCCAGCGGCCTTCGCCGAGATACGCCGGTGATCGCCGATGGCTTCTTCAACCGCCGAAATCTGGGCGCACAGAAGCGCTTCGGTGGCATGGCTCATGGCGATCCCCGCCGCATGACAGAGCATCGCGATGTCCGCGGTGAGGAGATCCAACTGTCGATGAAACTCATCTCGCATGTTCCCCACGATAAGAGGCGGAAACGTATGGATGGGCGCCCCGCGGCATCAACGATTCGTAAGTATTCGGTTGGCGCACGTGCGGCGGTCGACGATGGAGCATTACGTTGGCGTCGACCGGTGTTGGTTGTCAATGGATGTCACACAAGGATCCGAAGATGAGCTGTTCGATTCACATGAGGAACGTCGTTGCGTTCTTGAGAGCCGGCTACCCGGCCGGCGTGGCCCCCACCGGGCACATCGCGTTGCTCGCCCTGTGCCCACGGCGGATCACCGACGCCGAGATCGCCTTCATGGCAGACGAATTCAAACTACAGCGTCGGGTCGGCTAGACCTCCATACGTGAACCGATGATGACGGTCCGTTCCGGAGGCAGGTTGAAGTACCCCGCCGCATCAGCCGTCACGAGCGAGGTGGCGATGAAAAGGCGCTTGCGCCAAGGGACCATGTTGGGTTCAGTTCCCGGGACGAGGTCCAGGTGCGACAGAAAGTACGACGCATTCTCGAGATCGATGCCACCTTCGGTTTCCTCGGCGGGTATCAGCTTGAGCGCCGCCGGGACATTCGGCCGCTCCATATAGCCCGCATGGATCGTGACGTGCAGGATGCCGTCGTCGCGGTAACCGAGATCGTCCACCGTTATACGGTTCTGATCAGACACGCGCGGAACGGGTTCCGTCTCCACCGAGGCGATCAGGACGTGTTCGTGCACGACGTGGTTGTGGTCTACATTGGCGCGCATGGCCAGCGGCACCGTGTCGTCGCCACGATTGAGAAAGACTGCTGTCCCGGGGATCCGGGTCAAAGCCGGCCGCTGTTGGGCGATGTCGCTGACGAACGGACGCAGTGGACCTTCGATTTCGCGGCGGGACGCGGTCACCACCGCCCGGCCGCGCTGCCATGTGGTCATGACGACGAAGGCGGCGACCGCGATGACGAGCGGCAGCCAGGCCCCGTGCACGAGTTTCGTGAGGTTCGCGGCGAAGAACAGGAGGTCGACCGTTATCAAGGCCCCGCCGCCGAGCACCAGCACCCACAGCGGCCACTTCCACTGCTGCCGAGCCAGATACAGGAAGAGCACCGTCGTGATGGTGATGGTGCCCACGACCGCCATGCCGAATGCGTACGCCAGCGCCGCAGACGTTTCGAATGCGAACACCAGCGTGAGCACTGACAACATCAGCATCCAGTTGATCCACGGCACATAGATCTGGCCGATCGTCGACGCCGAGGTGTGGGTAATCCGTAGGCGCGGCAGGTATCCGAGTTGCACCGCCTGCGAGACCACCGAGAACGCGCCGGTGATCACCGCCTGCGAAGCGATGACGGTCGCCGCCGTCGCCAGCACCACCATCGGGATTTGCGCCCATTCCGGTGTGAGGAGGAAGAACGGTGCGCTCGACTTCGTCTCGTCGGCCAGGATCAGGGCGCCCTGCCCGAAGTAGTTCAACGTGCACGCGGGCAGCACCAGACCCAGCCATCCGACAGTGATGGCGCGCCGCCCGAAATGGCCCATGTCGGCATAGAGCGCCTCCGCACCGGTCACCGAGAGCACGATCGCGGCGAGCGCGAAGAAGGCGATGTGAAAGTGCCCCGCCAGGAACGTAATCGCGTACCAGGGGGACAGCGCGGCCAGAATTCCGGGGTTGGCGACGATCCCTGCGACGCCGCAGGCGCCGATCGCGGTGAACCACGCGATCATCACCGGCCCGAAGAACCGGCCGACCACGGCGGTCCCTTGGCGTTGGACGAGAAACAACCCGACGATGATCACCGCGGTGATCGGCACCACCCACGCTTCGAGCCCGGGTTCGACGACCTTCAGTCCCTCGACGGCCGACAGCACCGAAATGGCCGGGGTGATCATCGAGTCACCGAAGAACAGTGCCGCCCCGAACAACCCGAGGGCGGCCAAGATCATGGTGGTGCGTCGGCCGCGGGTCCCGCTACCGCGGCGCAGCAGCGTGATCAACGCCATGATGCCGCCCTCGCCATGGTTGTCGGCGCGCATCACGAGAGTGACGTAGGTCAGGGTGACGATCAGCATCACCGACCAGAAGATCAACGACACGACGCCGTAGACGTTGCCATCGTTCAGCGGCACTGGGTGTGGGTCGGCCGGGTTGAACACCGTCTGCACGGTGTAGATGGGGCTGGTGCCGATGTCGCCGAACACGACGCCCAGCGCACCGATGACGATCGCTGGGCGCAGGGAGTGAGCGGTGCCGTGTGAAGTATCGGCGGCCGCGGACATGATTGGCACGAAGGTCGACCGTCCTGTCAGAGGTGGGTGAGACTCGGATACCTCCGCTGATTGTGCATCCACACCCTGGGACGTGCCCGGGTATCGGCGCTCGGTTATGGGACCGCCTGGGGAGTCACCAGGTATTTCTCCCCGGTGGCCTTCTTCAGGTAGCTGTTGAACGCGTCCGGTTTGAGCAGCCCGGCCAGTGAGACCTCTTGGGTGTAGGCGCTCGCGAACGTCGTGGTGAGCTCCGCGGCGACGCGGGCGCGCAGCCTGGCGATGGTCTCCGGCCCGGCGCCGGCGAGAAACGGGGTCAGCAGCCAACCGCCCACGCCCCAGGCCATCCCGAAGTTCCTGGTGAGGACGGTGGGGCCCGTGTCGAGGCTGCCGTAGATGTACACCTGCTTGTGCACGGCCGACCCGTATCGGGAGTATTGCGCCGCGGTCGCATTGGCCGCCTGCTCCATACCGTTGAGGATCTGGCTCGCCAACGTTCCGCCGCCGGTGGCGTCGAACGCCAGCGTCGCCGACGTCGCCTTGAGCGCCTCGACGAGATCCGTTTCGAAGGTCGGTGACGCCGAGTTGCAGACGTGGGTCGCGCCCAGGCCACGCAGGATCTCTTCCTGTTCGGCCTTGCGGACGATGTTGACCAGCGGCACCCCGTCGGCGAGGCACGCCTTGACGAGCATCTGCCCCAGGTTCGACGCCGCGGCCGTGTGCACCAAAGCCGAATGTCCTTCGCGCCTCATGGTTTCCAGCATCCCCAGTGCCGTGAGCGGATTGACGAACGACGATGCGCCGTCCCTGGCCGTCGCACCGTCGGGCAGGACCAGACACGCCGCGGCATTGACCACCCGGTACTGCGCGTACATCCCGCCACCGGCGATGCCGACCGTCTTGCCCAGCAGGGCCTGTGCGGCCGGCGAGGCTCCCGCGGCCACCACCGTGCCCGCGCCTTCGTTGCCCACCGGAAGCGAGGTGCCGACGCGGGCCGCCAGACCGGCCAGTGCCCCGTCACGCAGCGGAGCGGTGACGACGGGACGTTCCGGGGTGCCCGCGACCGTCGCGGCGGACATGTCGGCGGCGGCCGGGATCAGCAGACCCAGGTCCGACGGATTGATCGGCGACGCCTCGATCCGGACCACGACGTCGTCTGGCCCCGGGGTGGGCACCTCGACCTCGTGCAGCGACAGTTCAAGCGTGCCGTCCGGTGTCACCAACGACCGCAACTCCAGAGCGGTCTTGGGTAGTTGCTCAGTCATGTCTGAACACTACGTCGCTACACGGAGCATTTACCCCCGGTGAACAGATCGCAGGTGGTCAGCAACCCGTTGAGCACGCCGGCCGGGATCGCGGACACGAAGTCGGTCAGGCTGATGGCACGCAATGAGGTGAGATCGCGGGCCTTCTGCGTGCCGATCAGCACCGCCACGGCGTCGCCCTCTGGTGTGGTGATCGTGAACGAGTCGTCGCCGTCGCCGTACTGCCCCGCACAGTCGACTTGGCAGGTCCCCGTCGTGGGATCGATTTTCTCGTCGAACATGTCGTTGATCCACCCGGCGGACAGATCGCGGACGGCCAGCGGATTCTGTGGCTGCGGGAATCCGGCAATGGCGTAGGCAGCGACCTGGATCAGCGGGTTGCCGCCCTGCATGGGATCCATGTGCACACCGCCTTCGAGGACGACGCCGGTGAACTGACCGGGCCGCGCTTCCGACAGCTGGTCGTTGACGTCGCTGAACACGTTGAGGAAATTCAGCGGTGCGCCGATCTCGTAGATCGGGATGTAATCGTTCGGGTCGTCATCGCCGGGATCAGCGGTACCGTTCGTTTCCAGCGCGTCGAGCCGGTCCATGGCGTCGGGGATGATCGAGCCCATCGGTACCGCGTCGTAAATCACCACGCCGGCAAGCTCATTGGGCGCGTCCAGCCCTTGTTCGCGCCGGCGGCTCAACCCTTCGGCGTAGTACCCGGCCACCCCGGGAGCAAACCCGCCGCCCAGCGAGTGCCCGACGAGAACGAATTGCGTCGGCACGTCGAGGTTCTCGGCGCGGCCGGCCTTCAGCTCCGCCGTGTCCATGCTGGCGTTGAGCGCCGTGCGATCCGGATCGAGGAACAACTGCGCGACCGCCTCGTGCAGGTTGTCACCGCCGAGCCACATGCCGTCTTCCTCGAACGGGTTCGACGTGAACGTGGTGGTGACCACGATGCTGTTGGTCGTATGGGCCAGGTAGGACGCGGTGTAGCTGTAGAGCGGCCCGTTCGCGAGGAAGCCGTGTTGCAGGTAGATCATCCGGGTGGGCGGCTCGCCGTTCGCGGATGTCGGGAAATACCAATTGGATTCGACTTCGTGACCTTCGGAGATGACCAGGGTGGACGTGCTGACCTCGACGGAGTCGCGCAGTTCCGGCGGGACCACCGGGTCCCCGCCGACAGCGCGCTCGAGGGTGGCCAGGGTGTCGAAGATGGCGCCACTGATCACCGACAACGGCTTGGGATAGTTCTGCGGCTCGGGATTGAGTGTCAGCGCTCCGAGACTGCGGATCACGTCGTGGATCGTCTCGACCGGATCGTCGTGGGCCGGGATATCGCGCTGTTCACGTTGCGCGGCAAGGGCGGACCTGATGCTGATCGACGGTCGGACCCGGACCTGAACCTCGTTCGATGGCGCTTCGGTGGGCTTTGGGGTGACGTCCTCTGAGCCTTTGGGACTGCCGAGGACGCTCACTGGGTTCCGCTCGCCGCGGGTGGCCTGCCGAATCTCGCTGCGCGCCTTGGCCTGAATTGAATCGGCGAGTTGGCGGATCGGCCTCTGCGTCCCCGCCCTGCGCTGTTTGGTCGTGGTCTGCGTGTCTGTGGCCGCTTTCGATATCGCAGATGTCGGCCGCTGTTTCACCACGCGTGTTTTCGGTTTCTGCGTTTTCTCGATGGAGGCGTTGTGCGTGGCCGCAGGCTTCGCATCGTGCTTCGACCCGCCCTCGTCGTCAGCTTGGGCTGTCCCTGCCCCGGCGAGTACGGCGGCCGATAGTCCGGCCGTGAAAATTCCAGCACCCACCCACGCTGCGACACGCGTCATTATTCGCCCCCGTTACATCGAACCCGAACTTTGTCACGCTAGCGGGGGTCGGCGCTCCGTCGGACAGGATTCGACGAGATGGCGGAATGATCAGTCCAGCAGTTGTGCGAACCCCTAGCCGAGTTCGAGGGATTCGCGCGACATCCGGAAGAAGTGTCCGGTGCCGGTGTCGGTGCAGGTGACGCCGGCGGGTTGCGACTCGCAGTTCATCGGTCCGGCCGAACGCGTCTGACCGTAGGCCAGCGTGGGCATTCCGGTGTCGAAGATGGTGTCGCCGTGGCAGTGCACCTCGGGAGCGCTGCCCGGTTTCAGGCTGACGCGGTCGCCCCAGTCCAGGTGGCAGTCCGCCGGTTTGGCCGGCGGGGTGTAGGTGTGGTCCCGGATCTCGCAGACGACGCCGTTGCTGCCGTCGAAGCCGTTCGGGACCAGGCACCAGATGTTGCCCGACGGGGTGACGAACTTGGGCGGCGGAGGGCAGGCGTATGCGGTGGCGGGGAGGGCGATGACGGCCGCCGCCGCGGCGACGAACGGGATGAGGTGACGTTGGTTTGTGCTCATGGACTTGAGCATGTGGGGCCGGCCTTGCGGAATTCTCAATGGATTCTGGCCGGGGAGCGGGCATGTTGTGGCGGTCAGTTCCACTCCCCAGGCGAGCGCCGCACCACGCCGCATGGCGTCGGTATCGCCGCTGGTCACATAGGCCCTCTGGGCTACCGGTCCGGCCTGGGCGGCGGGATGGCGCGCGGCGATCGCGGCGGCCAGCCGCTGGACCGGGTCGATCAGCGTGGCGTCGGGCAAGGCGTCGGCGAACCAGTCGCTGACGGCGGGATAGTGGGTGCACGCCAAGACCACAGCTTGGGCCCGCTGCAGCGGGGCCACGATTCGGCGCAAGTCGGCGACGAACCCCGGTGACCCGGTGCGGCCGGCCTCGATGTGCGCCGACAACGGTTGCGCCACCCGGGACAGCACCTCGCGGCCGGGCCGGGCCAGCCCGCGCCGGTAGCAGCCGCTTGCGATCGTGCGTCGCCCGCCGACGATGCCGACGGGTCCTCGGATCTGGTCGGGGACAGACGCCAGGCCGTGACCGATGATGCCCTCGACTGGCACCGGCGCCTGGCTCAGCCGCGGGGCGACCGTGCTCGCCGCATTGCAGGCCAGCACCACTTCGGTGGCGCCCCTGCCGGCGAGCTCGGAGACCACTGCGTAGAGCCGGGCCGTCAGGTCCGCGCTGCGCATCCGGCCGTAGGGCGTGGCTCCGGCATCCGACCAATACAGCACCGGCAATCCGGGCACGTGCCGGTCCAGCTCGCGCACCAGCCCGATGCCTCCGATGCCCCAGTCGACGATGCCGAGGCACGGCGCCGGCGTCATGGATAGGTGAGCGGGGCGGTGAGCCCCTTGTCGAGCGGTCCGGAGTCGAACGCCATCACGCGCTGTGACGGTGTCGCGGTCAGCAGCCGCAACTGCGCGCCGGGGAACCGGCTGGCGAAATACCAGCGGTACTCGTGTTCGGCTCGGATCGGGTTGTGCCGCAGCATCTCCCGCCATGCGGGATGGCTGGTCAACGCGGTCAGATCGGCGGCGAACTGCGGCCGGTCCCGACGGGTGCGCACGTGCTCGAGCACCGACCGGGCCAGCACCGGGAGTTCGCGAACCCGTATCGGGTGCTCGACCATGTCGACCACCCAGAGCCGCCCGCCGGGCGCCAGTACCCGGCGGATTTCTGCCATCACCGGATCCCAATCCAGATACCGGAACGACAGAAAGCAGATCACCACGTCGACGTGATCGTCGGGGACGTCCAGTTGCGGGCCGTCGACCCTGGCGAACCGCAGCCGGGAACGATGCCGGCCACGGTTACCTGCCTGGGCGAGCATGCCCGAGGAGATATCCACGCCGATGCCGAAGTCGAGTACGCCGTCGTCGTCCAATGCGCGTAGCAACGCACCAGTGCCGCAGCCGATTTCAAGTACCCGCAGCCTCCGCCCGAGTTCGGCTCGGGCATGTGCGGCGCGTTCGGACACCCACCGCCACTCGGTGCCGCGCGCCCTGATGTCGGCGTAGGCACGGTCGTAGAGCTCGGCCACCGGATCGTACGAGCCGACGGAACCGGCGGGGTCGGGCATGCTCAGTACCGGCGGTTGCGCTGCCGCTCCTAGGTACTTGCGCGCGGCGCCGAGCGGCCCGTGCGACTTTCGCCCCGGCGTGTCGATCAGGTAGAGATCGGCGCGGGACATCGGGCGGTGCCCCGCCCAGGAAAACCGGTCCTTGCGCGTCGACACCGTGGTGTAGTTGCGGTTTCCGAACGCGGGCACACCGAACACGTTGGCGAAGAACGGCGCGAACCAGCGCGCGGTGCGGCAGGCATGAAAGTAGGCCCGACCCGTGGTGGTGAAAGGGATTGTCATCGAACGCCATTCGTGCGGTGAGAACTGCTCGGGCCAGTCGGTCGATCCGAACATCGGACCGTACATTCCGGAATGGCTGATGAGGTGCAACTGATCGATCACGCGGCCGGTCTCGGTCAATCGGGTGAGCTGCGCGGTGAAGTCCGCCTTGTGATGCAGGCCCGACACGATGACCTCGACGTCGGGATGAGCAGCGGCCAGCTCACGCGCCATGGTCGCCGCTGCCACCGCGAACTCTGCTGATCCGCCCCGGTAATGCGTGGTGTGGCCCACCCAGATCACCGGCGCAGCAACCGTTTCAGGGGATATCCGGGCGAACGGGATACGCGGGTGCTGCTCCTGCGGAATCCAGGCTCCGTAGTTACCGACCAACTCCAACATCTCGGAGCGATCCAGATCGAACACCCTCATACTGGTCGCAGGCGGGCTGTAGAAATGCAGGGTCAATCCCCCATCCAAGCCGGCCATATCGTGGATCACCTCGCTGGTGATGCTCGTGACCTCGCCGGTGTGGTGCTCGGTGCTGCTGGTGACGGACAACCGTGGACCGTCCCAGTCGAACCGCCGCTCCTCGAACCGGCTGTGCAGGACGATGACGAAACCGCCTGCCCCGCCGTGGTCGTGGGGTGCGCAGCGCTGCCCTGGTCGCCACCGGGCCAGCATGATCTCGACCTCGTCGTCGACGCGCAAGATCGTCCGGGAGTACGGCTCACCGTCGTTGGGGTCGGCCGCCATCGCGGCCAGCGCCGGGCGCATACGGGCGGTCCGGATCAGCAGTTCCGGCCCGGGGACCTCGCCCCTGACCGCGACGCCGGCCAGGTCATCGAGCAGCGAATCCAGTCCGGCAGCGTCGTCGTACCGGACAGGGAGGTGCGAAATCGTGGTCATGCCGGAACGATGACGCCGACACCTTGCAGGATTCTCAACGGATCCTTGCGGTAGCGCCGCCTGGCGTCACAATGGGATGCGGACCGCGCCGAACACCGGGAAGGCAAGCGATGAGTGACACCCGTCTCGGGTTCGGCCTGCTGGGTCCGCTGCAGGTCACCGTGAACGACGCGCCTGTCGCTCTGGGTACGCCCAAACAGCGTGCGGTGTTGGCATTCCTGCTGATCAACCGTAATCGGGCGATCAGCACCGAATCGCTGATCGACGCTGTCTGGGACGGCGAGCCGGTGCCCGCAGCCCGCGCCACCATCCACACGCACGTCTCCAACTTGCGTCGCCTGCTCGGCAATGATGAGCCGGAGACACCCGCAGCGCTGGTCAAAGCGGCTCCCGGCTATCGGCTCAACGTGGCTGCCGGCAGTTGCGATCTGGACCGGTTCATCGCCGAGAAGAGTGCCGGGATCAACGCTGCCGCAGCCGGGCGGTTCGACGCAGCTGGCACGCACCTGGCCGCAGCATTGGCCCAATGGCGCGGAGACGTCCTCGAGGATCTGCGCGGATTCCGATTCGCCGATACCTTCGCCGCGGCCTTGACCGAGGACCACGTGCTGGTACACACCAGCCGCGCTGAGGCCGAGATCGCCTGCGGGCGCGCCGCGACCATCATCGCCGACCTGGAAGACCTCGCCACCAAGCATCCGTACCGCGAACCCGTGTGGGCTCAACTGATCACCGCCTACTACCTCGCGGAACGGCAGTCCGATGCGCTGGAGGCCTACCGGCGCGTCAAATCGGTACTGGCCGAAGACCTCGGCATCGACCCCGGACCCACGCTCAGTGCGCTGCATGCGCGAATCCTGCGTCAGGAGCGCCTCGATATCCGGCAGGTCGCCATGGCCACCGCGGCGCGCACCGTGAGCGCCGGACGCACCGCGGCCAGCCGAGGTTCGACGGCCGCCGCGCTGCGCGATGCCGACGGACGCCGATACCCGTTGAAGCCGAACGTCACCCGGATCGGCCGGTTGCCCGACAATGACATCGTGCTCGATGACGCCGAGATCAGCCGCCACCATGCCGTGATCATCGACACCGGAAGCAGTTTCGTCATCACCGATTTGCAGTCGGCGAACGGTGTGCAGGTGCGGCGGGAACGTATTCACCCCAGTGCCACCGTCGGCGACGGCGACCACATCCGCATCTGCAGCCGCGAGTTCACCTTCGAACTTCAAAGCGCTGCGCCGTGACATCTATGCGCAGCGGCCGGGTGTGGGCCCTCATCGCCGTCTTCGCCGCGATCACGCTCGCCGCCGGGGTGATCATCGGGACCCAGCTCGGTAGGCGGCCGCACCCGCGGGACTCCTCCCCCACCGCGTCGCTGGCCGCGGAGTTCGCCCAACTGGAAACCGAGCTACCCGCCACGGCGGGGATCGCACTCAGCGGCGCCGGACCGGGGGCGGAGCCAATGTCCTTGGGACAGTGGCAGAGCGGCCCGGCCTGGTCGACGATCAAGGTGCCGTTGATCATCGCCGCGCTACGCGCACAAGTGCCGCCACAGATCACCGAAGCGATGACCGCGGCCATTACCCAGTCCGATAATGCCGCAGCCGAGTCGATCTGGGACAGCCTAGGCACACCGGCCGAGGCCGCAAGCAAGGTCGAGGCGGTCCTGCGGCAGGCCGGTGACCCGACGATCGTCCAATCGCAACGCGTGCGCCCCGAGTTCAGCGCGTCGGGGCAGACCGACTGGCCGCTGGCCGATCAGGCGCGGTTCACCTCGGTGGCAGTGTGCGACAAGGCGAATGCACCGGTGTTCGACCTGATGGGCCGGGTGGAGCCCGATCAGCGATGGGGTCTCGGCACCATCGGGGGCAGCCGGTTCAAAGGCGGCTGGGGCCCCTCACCGACAGGCGGCTACCTGGTGCGGCAAATCGGGGTGCTGACCACCCCGAGCGGAACGGTGGCCGTGGCGCTGGCCGCGCTGCCGGTCTCCGGGAAATTCGAGGACGGCACCGCCGCGCTCACCACGATGGCCAATTGGCTGAAACAACGGCTGGGGGCATTGCCCTCCGGTGACTGCCCGGCTCACCAGAGGTAGACGCGGGCGTTCTTTCCGCCCGTGCACGTGATCCAGCTGTCGCCCGGGGACTGCTGGCAGTGCATCAGGAAATTGGCACCGTCGCACAGTGCACCGGGCACCCTGCCGCAGTCCACGGCACCGGGGGCCGACACCGCGCGCGGCAGCGGGCTCGCGTCGCCGTATTCGGCCCAGTACGACGTCAGCACGCTGTTGGTGAAAAGGCATGAGGTTTCCGGTGTTCCACGTCCGGCGCGACTGCCGAACCCGCTGGCCGTGGTCGCTGCGAAGCCGTCATCGCACGACTGGTGCAGGCTGCTCTGATCGGGACCGGTGACCAGCGGCGGCAGCGGACCTCCGGCCTGCCCCGGATCCTTGCCGGACGCGGATGGTGGTGTGTCCGGGGACTGGCCGGCGTTGGTGGCAAGCATGCCGATCACGACGCCGAGGCCGCCGAGGATCAGCGCGGCCGCCACTGCGATGACGGTCGGCAGCAACCAGGCCCGGCCACGCGGCTCGGAACGCGCGGGCTCCGCCGGTCGGTCCGGCTGTGGACTGACCGTGGGGGCGGCAAGCGTCGCTATCGGGTGCGGCAAGGTGGTCGGCGCCGATCCGGCCCGCAGCGCGCGTTGGGCCGCACGGCCCAATGCACCCGCGGACCCGTACCGGTCGTCGGGGTCTTTGGCCATGCCGCGCGCCACCACATCGTCCAGGGTGGGGGGCACCGCGGGATTCGTGACGCTGGGCCGCGGAGGCGGTGCGGAAATGTGAGCTGCGAGCAGACTGTCCAGGTTGTCGCCGGGGAACGGTGGGTGGCCGGTCAACGCCTCGTACAGCACGCAGGCCAGCGAGTAGGAGTCGACCGCCGGTGTCACCGTCTGGCCCGTGAATCGTTCGGGCGCCATGTAATTCATGGTGCCGATGCGGGAGCCCTCGGTGGTCAGCCGGCTGTCGCCCTGGCTTTCGGCGATGCCGAAGTCGACGAGGTAGGCGAAGTCGGCCCCGGTGACGATGATGTTCTGCGGCTTGATGTCGCGGTGGATCAGTCCGGCGGCATGGGCAGCGTCCAGGGCCGCCGCGATCTGGGTGATGATGGCCACCGCGCGCGCCGGTTCCAGCGGACCGTCGGAGATGAGGTCCGACAGCGTCGCACCCTGCACCAAACGCATGTCTATGTAGAGGCTGCCGTCGATCTCGCCCCAGTCGTGGATGGGGATGACGTGCGGTTCCTGCAAGACCGCCGCCGCATGCGATTCCCGCTGGAACCGGGTACGGAAGATGGCGTCGTTGGAGTACTGATCGGCGAGGATCTTCAAGGCCACGGTCCGGTTCTTGTCCGCATCGAAGGCCTCGTACACCTCCCCCATCCCGCCCTTGCCCAGCAGGCGCGTGATCGAATACTTGCCGAACGTCGTACCGACGCGCGAATCCACTTCCAATCTCCCCTGATCGTTCGCTATAGACGCAGTATCGCCTGCACGGCCACGCCATGCAGATGATTGCCGACCTTGCGGCCCGGTCAGGGGCTCCCGATCGCCGGCACGGTGTCGGGCGGGCCCTTTGGCCGTTGGTACCCGGGGCAGGCTATCTCGATCATGACCTGGCGCCATCCCGGCCCTGCCTCGGCAGGCATCCGTCCACTGATCGTGTAGACGTCATCGACCTTGATGGCCGTCATTTCCTGCGAGTCCTGGGTGAAGCCACTGCCTTCGGGGATGTGGAAGCCCGCCGCCGTGACGACCAGGCGGTGTGTCGTCGCCAGCATCACCCGCACGCTTCGTCGATGATTCGTCGCCGACGGCGAGGCATAGATCAGCAGGTTGCCGTCAGGGAACCGGGTGCAGGTGACCTGCGCGGCCAGGGTGTGGACATCACCGTCGATGACGATCTTCACGTCGGACAGCCCTGCTCCGGGCGCACACCCTGCCACCAGTGCGATCGCAGCCGTCGGCGCCGCGATGCCGACCCGGGCACGCATCTGTGCAGTATGAACCGGCTCTGGCGCGGGAGCGACCGGAACGCGGGACCCAAGAATTAGGTAGCCAACTACGCTACGCAGCCCCTGTATCAGGCAGGACACTTGACCGGTGGCGGTGCGAAACGAGAATCCCCGGGAAAGGGGCACGGCGAATAGCGCGCAAGCCGCGCAGGACAGCGAGATCCGGGGGCGCACATGAGGATCGGCAACTCGATGATCAGAGCGACATGCATGGTCGGCGTGGTGGTGGTCGGCTTGTTCCAGCCGGCGATGAGTCATGCCGATCCGTCACCCGCACCGACAGGGGGCACGGTCACTCTGGCGGACCTGCTGTCCGCACCCGTGCCGGCGCTGTGCCGACACGATGCGGGCACGCTGGTGAACGGGCAACTCCCGCCACAGGATTCGCACCCCGGTTCGGTGAGGATCGCCCAGAGAAACGATGAGCCGGACCTGAGCTACAAGGTCGCGTTCGGCAACCTCACCGGCGGCGCCAACACCGATGCCGCGATGGTGACCGACTGCAGCGCCGGTGGGGTGCCGTGGCCAGAGACGGTGCAGCTCTACACGGCCGGACCGACGCTGTTGGGTGGAGTGAACCTGGGCGATATCACCCACAGCCGCGAGGTCGTCACCGACCTGTCGATCAGTGATGGCGTCGCGCACGTGAACTGGCTGGCCAACGGTCCCGACGATGGCGAGTGCTGTCCCACGATCAAGATGGCTGCCGACGTGCGGTGGGACGGCTCCACAGTGAGCGCTCAGAACGTCCGCAGGCTCAACTGACTTTCGCGCGTCCCCGTTAGAGCTTGCTCGCCGCGAAATCGGCTGCCTGCGCGACCTTTCCGGACTGCACGTAGGACACGTGGGCACCCATGTCCCAGCCGCCTTCCCAACAGATCGGGTCAGCTTCGTTGCACTGATCAATCGAGTTGGCGGCGTACTGCGGGGCGAGCGTCGGCAGCGGCATCCCGGAAGCCAGGAGGCCCGAGAAGCTGGTCCGCGGCGCACCGAACAGTGCGGTGGCCGCCACATGATCGGCGGTCTGGGGAGACGCTGCGCTGGTGGCCTGTTCGATGACTGCCGCGCCCTGCGAATAGCCGCCCAGCACCATCTTCGTGTTCGGGCAACTGGCAGCGATGGACTCGATCAGGGACCGCGCCGCGTCGGTGCCGGCCGGGGTGCTGTTGTGGAAGTCGTTGTTGGCCGGGTAATCCACCGCGGCTGCGTCGACGGTGCGCGGGGCTACCCGGGCCCGCAGATCATCGACGAACGGACCGCCGACACTGCCCAGACCAGGCGGTTCATTGGTGCCGCGGGCGAACACCACCTCGACATCGGGGCACGGCGCCGCCGTGGCCGACGCGGGCATCACCATCGGGACAGCTGCGGCGAATGCCGCCAAGGCCAGGATCAAAGCAGGCTTGCTGGTCATACCGATCGATCGTAGGACGGCCGGCGCCGTTCCCCCGATCGGTGGACCCACGATTCGGGCGATTCATGGCCTGACCAGCGGACAGACGCGGCAGCCCTCAACCGGGATGGTGATTTCAACACACCAACACCCACCGAGGGGGACACCGCATGACCACCAACACCACCACCAACCGCATCGGCTTCGTCCGCCGCTTCGCTCTCATCGCCGCAGCGGCGGCGGTGCCGGCAATCGGACTCGGCGTCGCGCCGACCGCCGGCGCACAGGCCGTCGAGTTCGGTCCGTGCGGAAAGAAGGACGACAACGTCGCGCTCTGGAAGGACGTCAAGTACGCCACTCCGCAGCACAAGGACGGCGCCATCGACGTCGTGTTCCCCGGCGGGGACAAGTCCCGCGGCTACGCGGTCCGGCAGGGACATAAGCCGGCCCAGCTCACCGACCTGCTGGTGATCCCGACTGCCCGCGAAACCGGCATCGAATGCGACAACCTGTTGGACGCCAACGCTCCCCACTACTTCAAGGACGCCTTCGAGCAGGCCAGCATTCTGCCGCCAGGCAACCAGGGCCAGGCCCCGGACTGGGCGCTGGGCATCAACTCCGCCGACAACCGCGGCCAGAACCAGCTCCACGTCCACGTGACCCTGCTCGACCCCACGGCCCGCGCCGACATCGACCAGGCCGTCAAGAACCACAAGGTCACCAAGGACGTGAAGGGCTGGAAGGATTCCGTGATCGGCGTGCGCGGGCACACCGAGGTCTCCCAGATCGAGAAGAGCCCCCGCGGCTACCGGGCGTGGAACACCGACAACATGGACCAGAACTTCTTTACCGCGTTGAACACCGACATCGTCGCGCCGCTGAAGAAGGCGGGCGCCGATGTGGGCATGAACAACGAGACCCTGCTGATCACCAAGAACCACCAGGGCCCCGGGTTCATCGTGCTCGCCAGCGATGAGAAGTCCGGCATTGCGCCCTTCGGCGTCAACAACATCGAGCGGCTGCTCGACAAAGGCTGACTCCGTCTCAAACCCAACGGCCACCCGAGTACGGGTGGCCGTTGGTGTTCGGTGCGGAGGTATTCGCGCTATTCGGCGTTGCCGCCTGACGCCGGCTTCGCGTCGTCCTTCTTGCCTTCGTCCTTCTTGTCGTGGACGGCCTTCTTGAACCCGACCGCCTTCGCCTCGTCGACCGCCTTCTTCACCCCGGCGGTTACCCGGTCGTTCAGGCGGTTGACGCTGTAGTCGACCCGCTTCACCGCGCCCTTGACCACGCGGACGGGTCTCTTCGGTGCCGAGTCAGCGACAGGACTATCCGTCACCGCGGAATCTTCAGCCTCCGCAAGCTTTTTCGGGGTGTCCTCCGGCTCAGGCAGCGTCAGGGTGTCCACCACGTCGGGCTGCTTCTCGGTCAACGTCGGAGTGTCGAGCGTGACCGCCCGGAACGGTGCGGAGAGCCCGAGCGTTGTGTCCAACGCGGGGGTACGCAGGTCAGCAGTGTCGAACGTGGGTACCGGTGGCGGTGCGGTTGCCAGCGCGGTAGCGATCCCCAGCTGCGCGGACTCGATGCCAGTGACGATCGACCTGGCGCCGTCGCCGAGGGAGATCAGGAAATTCCTCGTCCCATCGACAGTAGCGTCGACGATATTGCTCAGGTCGAAGGTCAGGACGGCAGCGGCGAGGTCTTGCGTGCCCTGAATGAACGCAGTCGCGACACCGCTGCCCGCAGCAAGAAATCCGTTGGCCACGTCGATGACCGCCTGGGGCCACGCCGCCGACAGCGCCGCCTCGACCACCAGGTACTTCTGGTTGCGCCAGATCGCCGAATCCAGCAGCGGTTGGCCCACTGCGATCACCGAGTCACGGACCGCCTGGGCGAAAGTGTCGAAGGCGCCGACGAAATCGAGGGCGAAGATCTGCTGGACGATTTCCACGGTGACGCCGGGGATGGCCAGCACGGACTGAGCCAGCCCGATGCCGGCCTGACCGAGCCCGCGCAGGTAGACCGCCCAGTTTTCAGCCCAGTTGCGGATCTGCTGCCGGACGATCGGCAGCGTCAGGATGTAGGGAATCTCGATGGCGTTGAGCGCCACCTCCGACGAAGACGAGATTGCCGCGGGCGCGACGGGAATGTCCTTCGCCGGCCACGACGGCGAGATCGGTGCCATCGCCACCGCACTTGCGCCGACGAGCGCCACTCCTGTCATGAGCCACGGGCGTACCGAAACATCCATGCGCAACCCCGATCCTGAGAACCTGAGAATTGACTGAGACAGCCCCGAACACTAGTCCGCTGGGCGGGCCGTGACACGTTGACGCGCCAAATAGGGAAATCGACAGACCTGCCGCCTTGTTCAAGCCGATTGCTTCCGGCGGGGCCGCCGAGAGCGTATCCATTAGGCAGGCTCACACAACGGCCTGATCTCCGATGGAGAGGAACCGACATGCGTGCCATCCGGATGGAGCAGTTCGGCGACCCCGCGCAGATGCTGCGCCTTGTCGACATCGAGGAGCCGCCGCCACCGGGTCCGCATGAGGTTCTGTTGAGCGTTGAGGTCTCGCCGTTGAACAAACACGATCTACTGGTTGTCGCCGGCGCGCTGGCGCGACCACCCCTGCCCCACATACCGGGCGCAGAGGGGGTCGCCCGCGTGCTTGCCACCGGCGCCGAGGTCGATGGACTTCAAGTCGGCGACCTGGTCGTGCTACCCCTGTATGCCGGTGCGTGGCGTGAGCGGCTCGTCGTACCCGCCGATGGCCTGTTCGCACTCCCCGCCGGCGGCAGCATCGAGCAGTACTCGATGCTGGGCAGCAATCCCCCGACAGCAGGGTTGATGCTCAGTGAATGCACCCCCCTGCAGCCCGGTGACTGGGTGGTTCAGAACGCCGCGAACTCCGGTGTGGGACGGTCATTGATCGCGCTGGCCAAACTTCGTGGATTGAAGACGATCAACCTGGTCCGTGACGACACAACGTTCGCCGAGCTCACCGCAGCCGGGGCCGACGTGGTCCACGTCGATGACCCCGATGCGGTCGGCGATGTTCGAGCAGTGATAGGCGACGCCCGGGTGGCGCTGGCAGTCGAAGCCGTCGGCGGTCCGGGAGTGGCGCGGCTGCTCGAATTGCTTTCCGACGGTGGATTGTTGGTCAGCTATTCGTGGGCCAGGGACGAACCCATGTGGGTCGACACCTCGACACTGGTCGGCAAGCACCTCACCGTCCGCGGGTTCTTCGTCGGCGACTTCGACTACCGCGACAAGGTGGTGCCCGTCATTCGTGAGGCGGCACCACTGGTGGCCGACGGCACCCTCGTTGTCCCCGTGGCGGCCGTGTATCCCCTGGACCGCATCCAGGACGCGGTGCAGCATCTCCTCCGTGGCGGCAAGATCCTGCTGAATGTGGCGGGTGACGGTTAGCTGGCGCGTCGATAACGTTGCTACCAGCACTTTTACGGTGCCCCCAGTCGGACTCGAACCGACACTGTGCGGATTTTAAGTCCGCTGCCTCTGCCAATTGGGCTATGGGGGCGATCGGTAGCACCGTACCTGGCCGCCGGGTCGTCACCGGCCACCCCTGAGCGGGACTGCCCCCACATCACAAGCCGAAGCCAAGTCCGCCGCAAGTGCCACCCGGCACGGTAGGCGTATGAACAGCCCCACGCAGCCGACGACTTCCATTCGGGTCACGCCACGCCACGACGGCGACCCCGCTCCTGATCTTCTGGGCATCACCCTGGCCCACCGCGCAATGATCACCGATGTCGGCCGCGTCGCAGAGTTGACCGAGGAAATCGCCGAGGGCCGCATCCTGTGCGCGCCCAACCGCGCGCAGGCAGTGGCGCGATATGTCGATCTGCTGTGCGACTCCATCCATCACCATCACAGGCTCGAGGACCAGGTGTTGTGGCCGGTGATCAACGCCTCCGCCGGGACCGATGTGGACCTGACCGAACTGACCGAAGACCACACGGCGCTGGATCCTCGTCTGGACGGGATACGTGCCTTGGCCAAGTCGTTTGGGCTGTCGGGCGGCCACAACATTGCCGCGATCCCGCTGAAGGCCGCACTCCGAGAGCTGCACACCATGCTGCGCGAGCACATCGCCGACGAGGAGCGTGAGTTGTTCCCGGTGATCCGGCGGCACGTCTCCGTCGCCAACTGGGCCATGGTCGAGAAGGCCGCGCAACGGGGCGGTCGGTTGTCCTTCGACGGGCCGCGCACCCTGGCGGTGATGACCGATGACGAGCGGGCCGCGCTGACCGACGAAGTCAGCCCGGTGCTACTGGCTCTGATCAAGCTGATGGCGGTGCGGCACCGGCGATTCGAGCGCCGGGTGTTCGGCTGAACGGCTCAGAGGATCAGCCGGGGCAACGTCCGCGCGGAGGTGCCGCATTCGCGCGCTTGGGGGTGAGCTTGGTTGAATGTGTCCCAGGGGTGGGACAGCGACGGGGGCCGCATATGCCAAGCAGTATCGCCAATTCGATTGCCGTAGTTGCCGAACGGATCGCGGCAGCACTTGGACCACGGGCGATGCGGGTGATCGCCCACATCAACAAGTACGTCACCAACCCGCTGCAGCGATTGTGGGCAGCCCGGGTGCCGTACATGGCGATCATCGAGCACACCGGCCGGAAGTCCGGCAAGCCGTACCGGACCCCGGTGATGGCCTTCGTCGACAGCAAGTCGGTCTCGGTCGTGCTGAATTACGGCGAGCACTCCGATTGGGTGCGCAATGTGCGGTCCGCCCGTTCGGCCCGGATGACGCACCGCGGCCGCCAGTACCAGCTCACCAATCCCCGCATCATCCCGGCCACCGACCAGAAAGCGCGGTTCGTCGCCACGGTGACGCCGGTTTCGACGCCGGGGTCGTGAAAATCGTGACAACGCGACCCTGGTGTCGAAAGCGACGTCGTGGCCGTCGAATGAGGTGTGTCCGGCAGCAGATGCGCACGCTCGCGCAGATGAGTGGCCAGATAAGGCCAGATGAGGGACACCACCCGGCGTAGGCTGCGCATATCCCGACGCCCGGGAGGCTGCGATGCCCGAACTGGCCATCGAACTGCGCGATGTGGTGCGCGAGTACAAGGTCGGCGGTCAGACAGTGCGCGCTCTCGATGAGATCAGCTTGCGCCTGGCCGGCGGGCAATTCGTGTCGATCATCGGCCCGTCAGGCGCAGGTAAGAGCACGTTGCTGCATCTGCTGGGCGCGCTGGACTCCCCCGATTCCGGCTCGATCACCTTCGACGGCGAGGAGATCGGCCGGCTGGGCGACGAGCAGCAGTCGGCGTTCCGTCACCACCGGGTGGGCTTCGTCTTCCAGTTCTTCAACCTGTTGCCGACCCTGTCGGCCTGGGAGAACGTGGCCGTCCCGAAGCTGCTCGACGGGGTCCGGCTGGGCAAGGTCAAACCGCAGGCCGTGGAACTGCTGGACCGCGTCGGCCTCGGCAATCGGACCGAGCACCGGCCGTCCGAACTGTCCGGCGGCCAGATGCAACGTGTCGCGGTGGCCCGGGCCATGATGATGGACCCGCCGCTGATCCTCGCCGACGAACCCACCGGCAATCTCGATTCGACCACCGGCGCGGCGATCTTGAGCCTGCTGGGCGAGGTCTCCCACGAGGAGGGCCGGGGTCGGTTGGTGGTGATGGTGACCCACAACGCCGACGCGGCGGCGGCCACTGATCGGGTGATCACCCTGCAGGACGGCCGGCTCGGCTCCGACGAGATGTCAGTGGTTCCGGGGTGACGCACCGCGCACGCGAGGAGCATCCCAGACACCCCTCCGCGATAGCTGCCGCAGCGAGTCGGCTCCGGGTGTTCAGCCTGCGCGAACTCACCGTGCACCGGCGGCGCACAATCGCCTCGATCGCCGTAATGGCAGTGTCGGCAATGTATCTCGTCGCGATCCTCGGCATCTTCGGGTCGATCACCGGGTCGGTGAACCGGCTCGCCGACGGAGTCGCCGGCATCGCTGCGCTCGAAGTATCGGGCGTCACCGACGCGGGATTCCCCGACTCCGTCCTGGCCGACGTCGCCAAGGTTCCGGGCGTCGCCACCGCCGCACCGATGATCCGGATGTCCGCGCCCACCGCGACCGAGCCGGTGCTGCTGTTCGGCGCCGACGACCGCAGCCGCGCACTGGAAGGCGCCCTCAAAGATGCGGTCGGGGTGCAGGTTGCCGCGCCGTCCGGCACAGCCGAGGGTGTCCGCGTCGGACCCGCCGTCGGTCACGCGAAAGGCGAGACGTTCCAACTCGGCTCGGGATCGGTGACCGTCGCCGAGGTCCTTGAGGGCAAGCAACTCGCAGACCTCAACGGCGGCCACTACGTGCTGGCTCCACTTCCGTTGGCGCAGAACGTCACTGGCCGACAAGGGCAGCTCGACTCGATCCTGATCACCACCACACCGGGTGCCGACCTCAACACGGTTCGCGACCAGGTCACCGCGGCCGTGAACGGCCGGGCCATCGTCGCCGCGCCGAGCCTGCGGGCCGCCCGGGCCGGAGACGGCGTCAAGTTGATGAACTACATGGCGTTGATGGGCGCGGCGGTCGCGCTGGTGGTCGGCGCGTTCCTGATCTACACGACGATGACCATGGCGATCGCTCAACGCCGCCCGGTCATCTCGATGCTGCGCGCCATCGGAGGCCGGCGCGCGACCATCGTCCGCGACATGCTCGCCGAGGCGACGATCCTCGGGCTGATCGGCGGCACCGTCGGCTCCCTGCTCGGAATAGCACTGGGCCGCATGGCGATCGGCCGGCTTCCACCGACGGTGACGCAGGGCCTCGAAGCCCGCATCGAGTACTGGCTGCCCAGCTACGCGATCCCGGTGGCCATCGCCGCCACCGCATTGACCAGTGTGGCGGCGTCGGCGATGGCGGCCCGGCAGGTGTACAAGGTCTCGCCCATCGAGGCGCTGGCCCCGGTCGGGGTTTCGGCCGCGGACAACGTTCCGCGCTGGCTGCGCGTCACCGTCGGAATCGCGGCCGTGGCGGCGCTGGCCGCGTCAATCCTGATCGTGTTCTACCAACCGGGATCCCTGGCGTTCGTGGCCATCGCCGCGTTGTTCACCGCGCAGATCGCGCTCGGTTTCGCGCTCGCCGGGCCCATCGTCAAGGCCACCGCCGCCGTGGCACGCCTGTTCGGCTCGGCCGGCGCCCTGGCCGCGGCGACGGTCGAACGTGCCCCTCGGCGCGTGTGGGCGACCGTGATGACCGTGCTGATCGCCGTCGTCACGACCGTGGTGATCACCGGGACGAACAACGACATGATCCGGTCGGCGCGTGACGTCTTCGCGCCGGTCGCCGACGTCGATGTCTGGGTGAGTGCCAATTCGCCAGACCAGTACCCCACCGGCCTACTGCCGCAAGGTCTTTCCGAGAAGGTGGCCGGGGTGCCCGGGGTCGCGACGGTCACCGAAGGGGCCCTGGGTTTCGCCGTCGTCGGCGGCACCCGCGTCATGCTCGACGGATTCGCCGCCGGCAGCCACGACGCCCTCTTCCGCGCCCTCGATGACCGGGTCCGCACCGACGCGCTGGCCGGCCGCGGCGTGGTGCTCTCGCAGAACCTGGGGAAGACGCTCGACGTCCGGGTGGGTGACGAACTGGAGTTGCAGACCCCGCACGGCCCGCAGCGCACGACGGTGCTGGCCCTGGTGCCCTACTTCTCGACGGTGATCGGCACCGTCGGGATGAGCCTCGATCAGATGCGCGCGTGGTTCGACCGGCCGGGCGCGACGACACTGCAGGTCACCGCGGCCGAGGGCACCAATCGCGACCGGCTCCTGGCCGACGTCCGAGCTGTGGTGCCCGCGCCGAACTACACCTACGACGGCCGGACCGCGCTGGCCGGCCTCGAGGCGCCGCTGCACCAGAGCATGCTGATCGCCAATGCCGTGTGGATCATCGTGGTGTTCGTCGCCGCCGTCGCGCTGCTGAACACACTGACACTGTCGGTGCTCGAGCGGCGCCGTGAGATCGGGGTCCTGCGGGCGATGGGATCCAGCCGCCGCTACACGTTGGCCATGGTGCTGGCCGAGGCAGCGGCCATCGGCATCGTGGGCGGAGTCCTGGGGTTGCTGATCGGGCTCGTCGATCAATGGCTGTTCAGCCTGGTCAGCGGGGACATCATGAATTTCAACGTCACGTTCCGGCCGAGTCCGATGGCGCTGGTCTTCACTCTCGGCGCACTGGCGATCAGCCTGCTGGGGTCGTTGCCGCCGGCGCGACGGGCCGCGCGGCTCAACATCATCGAGGCCGTCAGCGTCGAATAGTCGCGACTCCCCGCAGATGGGGCGTGCACGGCGGCGGCACCAACGTCCGGCGGGTGCTGCGCAGGCCGCTGGTGTCGAATCCCGCTGCGGCGATGGCGTCGACGGTGCGGCGGTTCGGCTCGCAGCCCGACGACAACCACGACCACGGTCCCGCGATCAGGTCCTGGAACCGCCCCATCAAGCCTTCACCACGCACATGCTCGAGCACCACCAACCGGCCATCGGGCGCCAGCACGCGCCGGATCTCGGCGAGCGTGGCCGCCACATCGTCAACCGAACACAACACCAGACCGACGTGGACCGAGTCGAAACTGTTGTCCGGAAAAGGAATCGATTCACCCGATCCGTCTACGACATCGGCGTCGACACCGTGGCGCCGGGCCAGGGCACACGCCATCCGCCGCATCGCCGCATCCGGCTCCACCGCTGCCACTGAGGTCACCGCGGCAGGCAGGAACAGCAGATCGGTTCCCGGACCGAGCCCCACCAACAGCAAGCGGCCCGTGGCATGGCTCATCGCCTCCCGACGGTACCGGCGATAGAACAGCCGGTCGAACACCGGCATGCCGAACCGATACACGTACGGGAACAACGGATTACGACGCCTCAATCCAGGCCCCCCAGATCCATTCGAAACGGTGGGTATTCGTCCCTCATCAGCGACACGTACACGGCGACCCGGTAACGCCATCGCACGATTCCCATCAGGAGGTCGAACATGCTCTGCGAGACCTTCCCCCGGGCCAGCAACCGCACCGCGGAGATGACACAGATCACCTGCAGCAGCGGCTCCATCGCCCAGCACACGATGATCTGCGGCAGCCCCAACAGCCACCACTTCACCAGCACCGCCCACCTGGAGAGTTCCTCGGGATAGTCGACCTCGAGATCGCCCGGATAGTCGGCCCGGGGTTTGAGGGTAAATGGGGGGTACTGGTCGGTGGTGTTCATCGGGAACCGGTAATTCATCACCCGCCACGACCAGCGCAACACTCCGACGTTGAAATCGAACAGAGGCCGCGGATACCGGCCGGTGAACAGGATCGCGATACCCGCGGCGAACACCGCCAACGGGTACACCAGGTAGAGACCGATCAGTATCGGATAGTGCGGAAAGGCCAGCACGCACCACTTGACGAGCCACAGCCGGTTCGACGGCGCATCGATCGCACCCCGCACCCGTACGGCCTCAGCGGGCATGTTCATCACTGCCGGCGGTGGTCGCGGCGGCGAGGCCCCGGTTGATCTCCGCAGCCATCCGGCGGTGGCTCACCGCCCGCAGGAACGTCGCCAACACCCAGGTCATGGCCCGGTCCGGCACCATCGCCGCCGGCCGCAGCACGGCCTCACCGTGCGACACCTGCAACGAGGCCACCCGGGACACCGCTGCGACCCGGCGGTGGCGCGTCTTCTCGTACCAGCGCAGCGCGCCGAGCAGATCGCCGTTGGCACCCCGGCGGAAATCCGAAATGGCCTTGCACAACACCATCGTGTCGAGCAACGCCTGGTTGGTTCCCTGCGCCAGCGTCGGCGGCATCGTGTGGGCCGCATCGCCCAACAACGTCAACGCGCCGTGGCCCGGCCCGGGGATGGGATGGCGGAAATGCGGATAGGGCGAGCGGGCCAGATCAGCGTCGGTCAACGTCGCGAGCACGCGATCGACCAAATCGGACCACCCGGTGAAATTGGCGCGGATCACCTCGATCGGGCGTTCCGGCCTGACAAAGTCCGGCGACCACGGCAGATCGAACCACCACTGCACCTCGGTGCCTCCGGCCGGCCACAGGCCGAGGTTCCCGCGCTCCCCGACGATGACGAAGGCGACGCGCCGATCCGCGCCGTCCGGGAGCGTGGCCAGTCCTTGCCAACTGCACCAGCCCGTCGGCTCCGCGTGCCGTGCGCCGACGATCTCGCGAACCTTGGAGTGCAGGCCGTCGGCGCCGATCACCAGATCTCCTTCGGCACAACTGCCGTCGGCGAAATCGACCCGCACCCCACGGCTACCGTTTGCGACCCCGACCACCTGGGAATTGCACCGAATCCGTTGGGCCGGAAAACCTTCCAGCAGGCGTTCGAGGAGCACCCGGCGTGGAACCATTCGAACCGGCGCGCCCATCCGATTCACGATCGCGGTCACGTCCAGGGTGGTCATCGGGCGTCCCGTCGACGTCATCACCCGCACGGTGGACAGCTCCTGACCGGCGCCCTTCATCCCGACGCCGAGCTGGCGTAGCACAGTTTCGCCGTTGGACCAGATGGTGACGGCGCCGCCACCGGCCCGCACCTCAGGGCGCTGCTCGAACACCGCGACGTCATGACCGTCCCGCAACAATCCGCGAGCGATGGAGATGCCACCCACCCCGGCGCCGACAACGAGGATCCGCAGCGGCCCTTGCGGCGCTGACTGGACGTGGTGCCGACCCTGGGGCCGATTGGAGCCCACGGCTCAATTTATGTCCGGTGCAGGGCCGCTGTACAGGTTTGTTCGGTTCCGGCCTAGCGAGATCCGCCCAGCCCAGCCGAGATGACCACCACCGGCCGCGGGAAACGCAGCGTCGCGCAGGCATCATCGAGTGTCATCTCAATGGATCGCCCCAGCTCGGACAGGTCATCGGGGCCCGTGGTGAAGTCGAACCCACCGCCGCCGATCCACACCCGAGTGAGCACGACAGCGTGTGTCCGGCGAATGTCAGCCATCTGCGCGATCAGTTCACCGACCGCATCCGGAAAACCGGTGAAACAGTCCTCACCCGAACCGATTTCGCGATATACACCGACAAGGTCGAGCCGAGGCCCGTTCAGGACCGCGCTCACGGTGTCGGCAGCCGTCGCACCGAGGATCACCCGCTGCCGACGGTGCCGCACGGCACAGGAGACCAGCAGATGAACCTGCTCGACGCTGTTGGCCACCACCCGGCCCACCCCGAGGTTGGCGCTACAGAACACCAGTTCGTCACCGTCGAACCCGTCGGCGTGCACCACCAGGCGCATCGGATGGATACCCGTCCCGATCGCCGCCGCCAGATCTCCGCTGCTGCGCACCTCGACGGCCAGACCGTGATCGCGAGCCCATCTGGCCACGCTGTTGTCCCGCAGCGCCCCGGCCGGCAGGGCCAGCTCAACGGGATCAAGCGAGCGACACCACGTGGCGCACCGGTGCATCGCCTCGTGCTCGGGCGAGCGCGGCGGCATCGCCGTCGATGTGGACCACAACCCTGTCGTCAGTGTCACCAGAACCTCTTCTTCACCGCGCCGCGGCCGAGTGCCGCAGGCGCCTGCTTCGAGCCTTCCGCTGCCACCATGGCTGGGCCAGGATATTTGCGGGGTCTTGACGCGACTGGACGAAACATTCACGCGGCGTTGATATCCCGCGGCAACAATGCGTGAACGGACGGGGCCACGGTCAGCGCCGGCCGCGGGAAGCGGTAGCGCGCACATTGCTCTTCAAGCACCTCACCGAGCGCATCGGCGACCCGGCGCAGCGCCCACGGATGCAGACCGAACAGGCCACCGTCCATGCCCGCCAGGCTGATCCGGCTCAGCAGTACCGAATGGCTGCGCCTGATCACGGCCATGTCGGCAAGCGCCGATCGCAATGCCCCGAGCCCGATCGGATCATGCGCCGGGTCCGGCGTGCAGTGCAGACCCACGAGGTCAAGCTGACGGTGCTTCAGCACCTCGGCGACCACAGCAGGTATTCCAGGGCCCGCACACACGAGCACGTGCTCACGCCGCTGCGCGCCGCGGGCGAGGGCTGCGGCCTGCTGATCGGAGTCCACGACAAGCCGCGCGGCCTGCCCCATCCCGGCGCTCGCTATCGCGGCCGCGTTGCGCGGGTGCATCACGAGTTGCGACGACCGGATACCCGATGCGAGGGCCAGGTTGAGCTCCGCTGCGGTCAGGACATCGACGGTGACACGGTGGCGGCGTATCCACTCCGCGACCGGTTCGAAGCTGAGCAGCCCAGCGGGGTAGCTTACCGACGATCCTTTGAAAGCGCTGCGCCACAACGCACAACGCCTCAGTACCACGGACTCGTCGAGCAACGCCTGGGGCTGCTCGACGTAATAGGTGGTCACGCTGCGCTCAGTCCCCCGATCGCGACGGAGGTGGAAAGAACCACCAACGGCCTCGGGAATCTCAGCGTTCCGCAGGCATCGTCGAGCGACTCGTCGATCTCTGTGGCGATCCGCTGCAATTCAGCCGCCCATGTCACGGGTGGGATGATCCGGCCGCAGCCGAGCCCGAGACGGGTGAGCAGGACACCGTGGTCGTGACGGACCTGGGTCATCTCGGCGATCATCTGCCCGATCGCGGCCGGGTAGCTGATGAAATCGTCGTCACCGGTACCGATGTCACAATGCAGCCCAACCAGATTCAGCCTGTCGTGCCCGACGACTGCCGCCATCGCGGCGTCTGACTCGTTGCTGTCGAATCTGAAGCCGCACGGTACGGCACCGGTCAGCGCGCGCATGGTCACGCTCGCGTCGGACATCCGGATGACTACGTCCTGCTTTTGCACGACAACCGATCTCAGGATCTCAATCTGCTGAACCGTGCCGACCACGATGTGGCCGAACCCGAGGTTGGCCGCCGCACGCAACTCCGGCTCACGGAGTCCATCGGCGAAGACCGTGACATGCGAGAGCGGAATGCTTGCCGCGACCACGCCCGCTATGTCGGCTCCTGAACGCACATCGATACTCACCTGCTGATCCCTCGCCCACTTGGCCATCGCGCTATTGCCCAGAACCGCGGCAGGCAGGGGCACCTCCGCCGTGCGGAATGCTCTGCGGTAGTTCTGGTAGCGCACCAGGTCCT
This sequence comes from Mycobacterium sp. NPDC004974, assembly GCF_053600815.1. NCBI lineage: Bacteria > Bacillati > Actinomycetota > Actinomycetes > Mycobacteriales > Mycobacteriaceae > Mycobacterium > Mycobacterium sp. NPDC004974. The sequence continues at coordinate 509,550 of NZ_JBSGAQ010000003.1, forward strand.
CGCCCCGACGATCGGCCGCGGGAGTTCGGAAGACATCGGCTCCGCTCACGGCCGCGCGGGCGCGGGGTGTCTGTGCGGACCACACGTGCATCAGGAAATCCGAGAGAGTCACCGGGAACTTGTTCTTCCTCAAACGCGGCCCTGGCCCGCTGCCAGTGGCCATCCTCCGACGATCTCGCAATCGGAGCACCGGCCACCAGGCTCTTTGCGATCTCTTGACACCTTGGGGCCCAACCTTGACGCGGCCTTGATCACTGCAGCGCGTCGGCGACCGGACCGACCACGAGCGCCGGCAGGAACTCCAATCCGACGAGCAGCAGGGTGGTGGCCAGGGTCAGCACGACGAAGGTCGGCGTGTGGGTCCGCAACGTGCCGGCGGTGACGACACCGGGACGTTGCGCGGCGAAAGTCCCGGCGATGGCCAGGACCGCGATGATCGGCAGAAAGCGGCCGATCACCATCGCGATCGCCAGCGCGACGTTGAACCAGGTGGTGTTCCCGCTGAACCCGGCGAAGCCACTGCCGTTGTTGGCCGCCGAACTGGTGAAGGCGTACAGCACCTCGGAGAGCCCGTGCGGCCCGGAGTTGAGCATCGCCGCGCGCTGGCCGGGCAGCGCCATGGCGATCGCGGTGCCGACCAGGACCGCGATCGGCAGGGCCAGGAGGTACAGGCTGACGAGCTTCATGTGCCTGGCCTGCAGGCGCTGTTTGAGGTATTCGGGCGTCGTACCGACCATCAGCCCGCCGAGGAACACCGCCAGCAGCACCATCATCACCAGGCCGTACAGGCCGCTGCCGGCACCACCGGGGGCCACCTCGCCGAGCATCATGTTCAGCATCAGCACCGCGCCCCCGAGGCTGGCGAAACTGTCGTACGACGAGTTCGCGGCGCCGTCCCCGGTCGCCGTGGCCGCCTGGCCGAATGTCGCGCTCCCGGGCACACCGAACCGCATCTCGGTGCCCTCCACCGGCGCACCCACCGCATCTACGACGGTGCCGTGCGGCACCGACGTCGCCGCGACCAGTGCCACCGTCGCCAGCACGTACAGCGATGCGACGACGGCGAAGAGCGCCCAACCCTGCCTGCGGTCCCCGACCATCACCCCGAAGGTCCGCAGGAACGCCACCGGGATCAGCAGCATCGCAACGATTTCCACGACGTTGGTCAACGGTGTCGGGTTTTCGAAGGGATGCGCACTGTTGACGTTGAAGGCGCCACCACCGTCACCCGACATCAACTTGATCGACTCCCACGTGGCCACCGGACCACCGAGCAACGTCTGGCTGCCGCCGGCGATGGTCGAAACGTCCTGGGCGCCATGGATGTTGTTGACGACACCGAGGGCCAGCAGGATCAGCGTGACGATCACCGACAGCGGCAGCAGGATCCGGACCACAGTGCGCACCAGATCCACCCAGAAGTTGCCGATCTCCTGGTTCTGATACTGTCCCAGCCCGCGGATCAATACCACCGCAACGCACATGCCGACCGCGAGGCTCGCAAAGGCCTGAACACCGAGGCCCGCCACCAGACCGACGTGACCGAGAGTCGCCTCGCCCGGGTAGTTCTGCCAACTGGTATTGGTCGTAAATGAAATTGCCGTATTGAACGCTAATGCCGGCGTCATCCCTTTATGGCCCCACGGTTCGGGCAAATGCACCTGAAAAAGCAACAGCCCGTACAGCAGCAGAACACTGACCGCTGAAAATGCCAGGACCGCGCTCAGGTAGCCCGTCCAACGTTGCTGACCGTCCGGCTGCACCCCGACCAGACGGTAGATCAGCCGCTCCACCCGCCAATCGGTGCGTGCGGTGTACACCGCCGCGATGTAGTTACCCAGCGGGACATGCAGAAATACGACGAGGACAGCGATCGCAATCAGCTGGCCCCAGGCCGCCGTTCCCCACAACGATGGATTGTCGATGGCTCCAGCTCCTTCACGCGGCGACACTCTCGGCACACGGTAGGAACCTGCGCCGCGGGAATTCGACGGCGATTACGCATTTCCTACGCCGCAACCCGGCGCTGTTGACGCCATCTTTACGCCGTTGACGAGGGCCTGGACGGTCCCCGGGAAAGAACCCGTAAAGGTCCGGCAGCCGAGCGTAAAAAAGACATAAAGATCGTCGCCGGCCGACCGCAACAGACGGACGCTTGATCAGTCGCCGAGATCCGGCGGCCCCAAAAACGTGTTGGAGAACCCATGTCCGTAGTGGTGTTCATCGTGCTGACAGTGGCGATCTTTGCGCTGCTGGGCCTGGTGCAGAAGTTGGTCGAGGGACTGTGAGCTACGAAAACGTCGTCGGCCTGGGCCTGGCGATCCTGATCGCGCTGTTTCTCTTCGCGGCGCTGCTGTTTCCGGAGAGGTTCTAGTGACTACTACAACCGCGGGGATCGTTTTCCTCGTCGTTCTCATCGTCGCGGTCGCGGCTGTCCATGTGCCGCTCGGCGACTACATGTACCGCGTCTACACGACCGAAAAGCACTCACGTGCCGAACGCGTCATCTACCGGCTGATCGGCGCCGATCCGAAGGCCGAACAGACCTGGGGCGCCTACGCCCGCAGCGTGCTGGCCTTCTCGGCCATCAGCGTCCTGTTCCTGTTCATCTTGCAGCTGGTGCAAGGCAAGCTGCCGCTGCACCTGAACGATCCAGGCACCCCGATGACACCGGCGCTGGCCTGGAACACCGCCATCAGCTTCGTCACCAACACGAACTGGCAGGCATATTCGGGTGAATCCACCCAGGGCCACCTGGTGCAGATGGCCGGCCTGGCGGTGCAAAACTTCGTCTCAGCCGCAGTCGGCATGGCCGTGGCGATGGCCTTCGTTCGTGGCCTGGTCCGGCGCAACACCGGTGAGCTCGGCAACTTCTGGGTCGACCTGGTGCGCGGCAACCTGCGTATCCTGCTGCCGATTTCGGTCGTCGGCGCGCTGATCCTGGTCGGCGGAGGCGCCATCCAGAACTTCGCCCTGCACAGTGAGGTCGTCAACACGCTCGTCGGCGGCACCCAGACCATCCCGGGTGGCCCGGTCGCCAGCCAGGAAGTCATCAAGCTGCTCGGTACCAACGGCGGCGGCTTCTACAACGCCAACTCCGCGCACCCGTTCGAGAACCCCACCACCTGGACCAACTGGGTGGAGATCTTCCTGATCCTGATGATCCCGTTCTCGTTGCCGCGGACCTTCGGCCGCATGGTCGGCAGCCCGAAGCAGGGTTACGCCATCGCCGCCGCGATGGCGGTCATCGCCACTGTCAGCGTCAGCCTGATGATGCTGTTCCAGTTGCAGGCCCATGGCACCGTCCCCACCGCCACCGGCGCCGCGATGGAAGGCGTCGAACAGCGGTTCGGCATCGCCAACTCGGCGGTGTTCGCGGATGCGACCACGCTGACGTCGACCGGTGCGGTGGACTCGTTCCACGATTCGTACACCAGCCTCGGCGGCATGATCACGATGTTCAACATGCAGCTCGGTGAGGTGGCTCCCGGCGGTGTGGGCTCCGGCCTCTACGGCATGTTGGTGCTGGCGATCATCACGGTGTTCGTCGCTGGGCTGATGGTCGGCCGCACCCCGGAATACCTGGGCAAGAAGATCACCCCGCGGGAGATCAAGCTAGCCGCAACGTATTTCCTGATCACACCGTTGCTCGTGCTGACCGGCACTGCGGTGGCGATGGCCATGCCCGGTCAACGGGCAGGCATGCTCAACACCGGACCACACGGTCTGTCGGAAGTGCTGTACGCCTTCACTTCAGCCTCCAACAACAACGGTTCCGCCTTCGCCGGTATCAGCGTCAACACCGAGTGGTACAACACCGCCCTCGGCCTCGCGATGGTGTTCGGCCGATTCCTGCCGATCATCTTCGTGCTGGCACTGGCCGGATCACTGGCCAAACAGGGCAAGACGCCCGAATCCATCGGCACGTTGCCCACCCATCGACCCCAGTTCGTCGGCATGGTCGCCGGCGTCACGCTGATCCTGGTCGCCCTCACCTTCTTGCCCATGCTTGCGCTCGGGCCCCTTGCTGAAGGAATTCACTGATGTCAGTACCTACCCTCGATTCACCGTCCGCCGCTCAGTCGAAACCCACTGGTTCCACGCGAATCAAGGGCGGCCTGCTGGACCCGAAGATGCTGTGGAAGTCGACGCCCGATGCGCTGCGCAAGCTCAACCCACGCACGCTGTGGCGCAACCCCGTCATGTTCATCGTCGAGATCGGCGCGGTCTGGAGCACCATCCTGGCCGTCCTCAACCCATCCTGGTTCTCCGGGCTGATCGTCATCTGGCTGTGGCTGACGGTCATCTTCGCCAACCTGGCCGAGGCCGTCGCCGAGGGGCGCGGCAAGGCCCAGGCCGAGTCGCTCCGGAAGACCAAGACGTCCACCATGGCCCGCCGGCTGACGGGCTGGGCCCCGGGTAATCCCGGCCGCGAAGAGGAGGTCGCCGCGCCGCTGCTGCAGCAGGGCGATGTCGTCGTGGTCGAGGCCGGCCAGGTCATCCCCGGAGACGGCGATGTCGTGGAAGGCATTGCCTCGGTGGATGAATCGGCGATCACCGGTGAATCGGCCCCCGTCATCCGGGAGTCCGGTGGCGACCGGAGCGCCGTCACCGGCGGCACCACGGTGTTGAGTGACCGCATCGTCGTGCAGATCACCCAGAAGCCCGGCGAGAGCTTCATCGACCGGATGATCAACCTCGTCGAGGGCGCCAACCGGCAGAAGACCCCCAACGAGATCGCGCTCAACATCCTGCTGGCCTCGTTGACGATCATCTTCGTCTTCGCCGTCGCGACCCTGCAGCCGCTGGCCATCTTCTCCAAGGTCAACAACCCGGGCGTCGCAGACACCCTGGCGCTCAACGGAAACGGCATCTCGGGCATCGTCATGGTGTCGCTGCTGGTGTGCCTGATCCCCACCACCATCGGCGCCCTGCTCTCGGCGATCGGCATCGCCGGCATGGACCGGCTGGTGCAGCGCAACGTGCTGGCCATGTCCGGCCGCGCCGTCGAGGCCGCCGGCGACGTCAACACCCTGCTGCTCGACAAGACCGGCACCATCACCCTCGGCAACCGCCAGGCCGCCGCGTTCGTCCCGCTGACCGGCGTGACGCCCGAGCAGCTCGCCGACGCCGCGCAACTGTCCAGCCTGGCCGACGAGACCCCCGAGGGCCGATCGATCGTCGTGTTCGCCAAGCAGGAGTACGGATTACGCGGCCGCACACCCGGTGAACTCGACCACGCGCACTGGGTGGAGTTCAGCGCCAACACCAGGATGTCCGGTGTCGACCTGTCCGGTGACCATCGCCTGCGCAAGGGCGCCACGGGCGCGGTCGCCGAGTGGATCCGCTCCGAAGGCGGCCGGGTACCAACCGAACTCGGCGATATCGTCGACGGGATCTCCGCCGCCGGCGGCACACCACTGGCGGTCGGTCATGTGGTCGACGGCAAGGCCGAAGTGCTCGGCGTCATCCACCTCAAGGATGTCGTCAAGCAGGGCATGCGGGAACGGTTCGACGAGATGCGCCGCATGGGCATCCGCACCGTGATGATCACCGGAGACAATCCGTTGACTGCCAAGGCCATCGCCGACGAGGCCGGTGTGGACGACTTCCTCGCCGAGGCCACGCCCGAGGACAAGATGGCGCTGATCAAGAAGGAGCAGGCCGGCGGCAAGCTCGTCGCCATGACCGGTGACGGCACCAACGACGCGCCCGCCCTGGCCCAGGCCGACGTCGGCGTCGCGATGAACAGCGGCACCTCGGCGGCCAAAGAGGCCGGAAACATGGTCGATCTCGACTCCGACCCGACCAAGCTCATCGAGATCGTCGAGATCGGCAAGCAGTTGCTGATTACCCGCGGGGCACTGACCACCTTCTCGATCGCCAACGACATCGCGAAGTACTTCGCGATCATCCCGGCGTTGTTCGTGGCGCTGTTCCCCGGCCTGGATCTGCTGAACATCATGCGGCTGCACAGCCCGCAATCGGCGATCCTGTCCGCGGTGATCTTCAACGCGATCATCATCGTGGCGCTGATCCCGTTGGCACTCAAGGGTGTTCGGTACACCCCCAGCAGTGCGTCCAAGCTGTTGAGCCGCAATCTCTACGTGTACGGCCTCGGCGGCATCATCGCACCGTTCATCGGCATCAAGTTGATCGACTTGGTGGTCCAACTCTTCCCGGGAATGTGACATGAAATTCTCCAACCTGCTTCGCCAACATGCAGCCGCCCTGCGGGCCCTGCTAGTGCTCACGGTGATCCTGGGTATCGGCTATCCGGTCTTCATCTGGCTGGTGGCCCAGATCCCGGGACTGCGCGACCGGGCCGACGGATCGCTGATCGAGATGAGCGGAAAGCCGGTGGGCAGCAGCCTGATCGGTCAGTCCTTCACCGATGCCGACGGCAATCCCCTGCCCCGCTACTTCCAGAGCCGTCCGTCGATGGCCGGTGACGGGTATGACCCCATGGCCACCAGCGCGAGCAACCTCGGCCCGGAAAGCGTCGTCGATGCGCCGGACAAGCCGAGCCTGCTCACCCAGGTGTGCTCACGCAGCGCCGCCGTCGGCGAGCTCGACGGCGTCGACGGCGCCCGCCCGTTCTGCACCGGAGGCGGCGTCGGCGCGGTGCTGTCGGTGATCGGGCCGCGAGACGCCCGCGGAAACGTCCTGCACCCGACTCAGGTGGTCAGCGTCAACGAACCGTGCGACACCACGAAGACGCCGTTCCTCAACACCTATGAGGGCGTCCGCGTCGAGTGCGCAAAGGTGGGCGAGGACTACAGCGCCGGTCTGATCGTGCCGATCCGCGGCAGCGCGCCTGCTGACCCCGCGGTGCCGGCCGATGCGGTGACCGCGAGCGGTAGCGGACTGGACCCGCACATCTCGGTTTCCTACGCGGATCTGCAGGTCAACCGAGTGGCCAAGGCCCGCGGTCTCAACCCCGAGCTGGTGCGCTCCATGGTGGCCCAGCACACCGACGGTCGCACCCTGGGCTTCTTCGGCGAACCGCGGGTCAACGTGCTGGAACTCAACATCGCCCTCGACTCCCTGTAGGCACGAGGATGATGGTCTTGTGAATACGCCGTCGTCCGGCCCCGCCAAACGCGGAGAGCTGCGCATATATCTGGGTGCAGCTCCCGGCGTGGGCAAGACCTACGCGATGCTCGGCGAGGCGCACCGCAGGCTCGAACGCGGCACCGACGTGGTTGCCGCGGTGGTCGAAACGCACGGGCGCAAGAAAACCGCCGATCTGCTCGACGGCATCGAGACCATTCCGCCGCGCTACGTCGAGTACCGGGGAGGCCAGTTCCCCGAACTCGACGTAGCTGCGGTGCTGGCCCGCCATCCGCAGGTGGTGTTGGTCGACGAGCTCGCCCACACCAACACCCCGGGCAGCAAGAACCCCAAGCGCTGGCAAGACGTCGAGGAACTGCTCGACGCCGGGATCACCGTGATCACGACCGTCAACGTCCAGCACCTGGAAAGCCTCAACGATGTGGTCACCCAGATCACCGGAATCGAGCAGCAGGAGAAGGTTCCCGACGAGGTGGTCCGGGCAGCCGACCAGATCGAGCTGGTCGACATCACCCCGGAGGCGCTGCGCCGCAGGCTGTCCCACGGCAACGTGTACGCACCCGAACGTGTCGACGCGGCCCTGTCGAACTACTTCCGGCGCGGAAACCTCACCGCGCTGCGAGAACTGGCTCTGCTGTGGCTGGCCGACCAGGTCGACGCCGCACTGGCCAAGTACCGCGCCGACAACAAGATCACCGACACCTGGGAAGCCCGCGAACGCGTGGTGGTCGCCGTCACCGGCGGCAGCGAGTCGGAAACGCTGGTGCGCAGGGCATCCCGCATCGCCTCGAAATCAAGTGCCGAACTCATGGTGGTGCACGTCGTTCGCGGGGACGGACTGTCGGGTGTCTCGGCCCCCCAGATGGGCAAGGTGCGAGAGCTGGCCCTGAGCCTGGGTGCCACCCTGCACACCGTCGTCGGAGACGACGTACCCACGGCGCTACTGGATTTCGCGCGCGAACGCAACGCCACCCAGTTGGTGCTCGGCACGTCGAGGCGGTCCCGGTGGGCCCGGATGTTCGACGAGGGCATCGGTGCCGCCGTGGTGCAGCACTCCGGCAAGATCGACGTGCACATGGTGACCCATGAGCAGGCCCGCCGCGGCTTCGGCTGGTCGACGGCCACCCCACGGCAGCGCCACATCGCGTCCTGGCTTGCCAGCCTTGTGGTTCCGTCGGCCATCTGCGTGGCGATCGTGACCCTGCTGGACCCCTACCTCGGGGTCAGCGGCGAAAGCGCCCTGTTCTTCATCGGCGTGCTGATCGTCGCACTCCTCGGCGGCGTCGCACCTGCCGGACTGTCAGCCCTGCTGTCCGGGCTGCTGCTGAACTACTTCCTGGTCGACCCGCGTCACACGTTCACCATCTCCGAACCCGACAGCGCGGTCACCGTCGTCGTGCTGCTGTTGGTCGCGGTGGCGGTCGCGGCGCTGGTCGACGGCGCCGCGAGCCGGGCCCGCGAAGCCAGGAAGGCCTCGCAGGAAGCCGAGCTGTTGACGCTGTTCGCCGGGTCGGTGCTGCGCGGTGCCGACCTGACCACCCTGCTGGAACGGCTGCAGGAGACGTACTCCCAACGGGCGGTGAGCCTGCTGCGGGAACACAATGGGACCGCAGAGATCGTGGCCTGCGTCGGCACCAAGCCGTGTGCCGACGTGGACACCGCCGACACCGCGATCGAAGTCGGGGACGACGAGTTCTGGCTGCTGATGTCGGGACGCAAACTGGCCGCGCGGGATCGCCGCGTGCTGAGCGCCGTCGCCAAACAGGCTGCCGGACTGGTCAAACAGCGCGAGCTCACCGAGGAGGCCGGCAAGGCCGAGGCCATCGCGCAGGCCGATGAACTGCGCCGCTCGCTGCTCTCCGCGGTCAGCCATGACCTGCGCACCCCGCTGGCCGCGGCCAAGGCGGCGGCCAGCAGCCTGCGCAGCGAGGACATCGACTTCTCGGACGAGGACACCGCTGAACTACTGGCCACCATCGAGGAATCCGTCGACGCACTCACCGCGCTCGTCGGCAACCTGCTGGACTCCTCGCGGCTGTCTGCCGGAGTGGTCCGCCCCGAGCTGCGCCGGGTGTACCTGGAGGAGACGACGCAGCGCGCGCTGCTGGGAATCAGCAAGGGTGCCACCGGATTCACCCGTGAGGGTCTGGACCGGGTGAAGGTCGAGGTCGGTGATGCCGTCGCGATGGCCGACGCCGGGCTGCTGGAGCGGGTGCTGGCCAATCTGATCGACAACGCCCTGCGGTACGCCCCTGACGGGCCGATCCGGGTCAGCGCCGGGCAGGTGGCCGACCGGGTACTGATCGCGGTGATCGACGAGGGGCCCGGAATGCCGCGCGGGGCCGAGGAACAACTGTTCGCGCCGTTCCAGCGCCTCGGCGATCACAACACCAGCATCGGCGTCGGGCTGGGCCTGTCCGTTGCCCGCGGCTTCGTCGAAGCCATGGGCGGGACCATCTCTGCGACCGATACCCCCGGCGGTGGCCTGACCGTCGAAATCGACCTTGCTGCACCGCCGAAGGACGAATCAGCATGACATCCACCAATCCCGCCAAGACCCGCGTCCTGGTGATCGACGACGAACCGCAGATCCTCCGTGCGCTGCGGATCAACCTGTCGGTGCGCGGCTACGAGGTCGACACCGCCACCAACGGCGGGCAGGGCCTGCGCTCCGCCGCCGATCACCGGCCCGATGTGATCGTGCTCGATCTCGGCCTGCCCGACATGTCGGGCATCGAGGTGCTGGCCGGCCTTCGCGGTTGGCTGTCGGCACCGGTGATCGTGCTCTCGGCCCGCACCGACTCGTCCGACAAGGTCGAGGCGCTCGATGCCGGCGCCGATGACTACGTCACCAAACCCTTTGGTATGGACGAGTTCCTGGCCCGGCTGCGCGCCGCGGTGCGCCGCGGCGCGGCGGCGTCCGAAACCGATGAGCCCGTCATCGAAACCTCCTCGTTCACCGTCGATCTCGCGTCCAAGAAGGTGACCAAGAACAACCACGAGGTGCACCTGACCCCCACCGAGTGGGGCATGCTGGAGATGCTGGTGCGCAACCGCGGCAAGTTGGTGGGCCGTGAAGAACTGCTACGTGAAGTGTGGGGACCGGCCTACGCGAAGGAAACCCACTATCTGCGGGTCTATCTGGCGCAGCTGCGTCGCAAGCTCGAGAATGATCCGTCGCATCCGGTGCACCTGCTGACCGAGGCGGGGATGGGGTACCGCTTCCAGGAGTAGCTTCTTCCGCCGAGCAGACGTAAAACTGCCCCTTTTCACGTGAAAAGGGGCAGTTTTACGTCTGCTCGCGCTAAGTGGTGACCAGCATCGGTAACCGCTCCCACCCACGCACCGTCGACGTGGGTGACAACGCCGCATCGTCGAGATTCACGTCCCAGTCCGGGAATCGAGTGAGTATCTCGTCGAGCGCGATGCGGGCCTCGATGCGGGCCAGCGCGGCACCCAGGCAGAAATGCGCTCCGTGCCCGAACGCCAGGTGCATACCGATGTCGCGGTGGATGTCGAAACGGTCCGGTTCGGCGTAGCGGCGCTCGTCGCGGTTGGCCGCGGCCATCACGATCAACAATGCGCTGCCGGCGGGAACCGTGTGCCCGTGCCACTCGGCATCGACGGCCAGGGAGCGGGCCGCATGCGGCGCCGGGTTCTCGAACCGCAGGATCTCCTCAATTGCGTTGGGCACCAATGACCGGTCGCGCACCAGTTCCCGGCGCTGATCCGGATGCTCGGCGAGCACCTTGACCGTCCATCCGATCAGCCGGGCACTGGTTTCGTTGCCCGCCCCGGCGATGACGTGCACATAGGTCAGCAGTTCGCGCCGGGTCAGCCGGCGCCGGGTGCCGGTCTGGTCTTCGAACTCGACATTGAGCAGGTCGGTCATGATGTCGTCCGACGGATGCTCGACGCGCCAGTCGATGTAGTCGGCGAAAGCCCCACCCAGCGCCATGTTCTGTTCGCTGATCCGCATACCGCGTCCGGCCTTGGTGCGCATGTTGGCATTGCTCATCTCGCGGATCGCGATCTGGTCGGCGTCGGGAATGCCCATCAGCATGCTGATCACCCGCATCGGCATCTGCGCGGCGAACTCACTGATCACATCGAACCGCCCGGCGCCGATCAGCGGATCGAGGTACTCGGCGCAGTACGCCCGGATCGCCGGTTCCAGTGCGGCCACCTTGCGCGGGGTGAACACCCGCGACATCAGGGTGCGGTGGATGGTGTGGCTGGGCGGATCCTCGGCGACGACGATGCCGGGCGGCATCTCGACACCGGACTTGATGAATTCCAGGACATTGCCCCGCCCGGAGATGAAGGTGTCGCGGTCGATCAGAGCCCGCTCGACATCCCCGTAGCGACTGACCGCGAAGAAATCGTGCGTTGCGTTGTAATACAGCGGCGCCTCGTCCCGCAACCGGCGGTAGGTCGGATAAGGGTCGCGCGCGATCTCGACGTTGTACGGGTCGTAATCGATGTCGACAGTCATGCCGGCTCCTCGTAGTCCCGGCAATCCTGACCCCGGCCACCCGCATCGGCGTGAGTACCGCGCTACCCGAATTGCCGCGCAACGACCGGTGACCGCGCGTGAGCGACCACCGGGCGCGGGCAGGCCACCGACCAGCGACAATCACCGATTTCGACTGGCCGGACACGCTACGGTGCCGGTATGTCAGGTGATCGTGCCCTTTATCGTGGTCTCTTCGAGGCCAGCCTCAACGACCCGGCCACCTTCTGGGCCGACGCCGCCAAGGCGGTGACCTGGACGTCCGAGCCGCAGCGCATACTCGACGACGCCAACCCGCCGTTCTACCGCTGGTTCCCTGACGGTGAGCTCAACACCTGCGCCAATGCCCTGGACCGGCACGTCGCCGAGCGCGGCGATCAGACCGCGCTGATCTACGACTCCCCCGTCACCGGCACCAAAGCCACGTACACCTACCGCGAGTTGCGCGACACCACCGCCCGGTTCGCCGGGGCCTTGCGCGGGCTCGGGGTGAACAAGGGCGATCTGGTGGTGATCTACATGCCGATGGTGCCCGAGGCCGTCATCGCAATGCTGGCCTGCGCCCGGCTCGGCGCGGTGCACTCGGTGGTGTTCGGCGGGTTCGCCGCGCACGAACTGGCCGCCCGGATCGACGATGCCCGCCCGGTGGTCGTCGTGAGCGCGTCCTGCGGCATCGAGCCGACGCGCATCGTCGAGTACAAGCCCATGCTGGACGCGGCACTGGAGATCGCCGAGCACAAGCCCCGGGCCTGCGTCATCCTGCAACGCGAGCAGTGTCCGTGCGAGCTGGTCGACGGGCGTGATCACGACTGGCGGCAGCTGGTGGCCGACGCCGCACCGGCCGATCCGGTGCCGGTGGCCGCGACCGACCCGCTGTACGTGCTCTACACGTCGGGCACCACCGGTAAACCCAAGGGCATCGTCCGCGACAACGGCGGGCACGCGGTGGCCCTGCTGTGGAGCATGCGCCACATCTACGACGTGGCGCCGGGCGATGTGTTCTGGGCCGCCTCCGACGTCGGCTGGGTGGTCGGCCACTCCTACATCGTGTACGCGCCATTGCTTTTGGGCGCGACAACCGTTCTCTACGAAGGCAAACCGATCGGCACCCCCGACGCCGGGGCGTTCTGGCGAGTGGCCGCCGAGTATGGCGTCAAGGCGCTGTTCACCGCCCCGACCGCGATCCGCGCGATCAAAAAGGAAGATCCCGACGCCACACGTCTGGCCGATTACGACCTGTCCGGGCTCAAGTACCTGTTCCAGGCCGGCGAGCGCCTCGACCCCGACACCTATCACTGGGCCGCCGACAAACTCGGCATCCCAGTGGTCGACCACTGGTGGCAGACCGAAACCGGTTGGGCGATAGCGGCAGATCCGATGGGCGTCGAGCCTCTGCCGATCAAGGCCGGCTCGGCCACGGTGCCGATGCCCGGCTACGACGTGCAGATCCTTCGTTCCGACGGCACCCGGTGCGAGGCCGGTGAGGAAGGCGCCATCTGCATCAAGCTGCCCCTGCCACCGGGCACACTACCCACGCTGTGGGGCGACGACCACCGCTACGTCGCGGCCTATCTGTCGGCGTTCACCGGGTACTATCTCACGGGCGACGGCGGCTACGTGGACTCCGACGGCTACCTCTTCGTGATGGGCCGCACCGACGACGTGATCAACGTTGCCGGACACCGGTTGTCGACCGGATCGATCGAGGCCGTGCTGGCCGACCATCCCTCGGTGGCCGAATGCGCGGTGATCGGTGTCGCCGACGAACTCAAGGGACAGGTGCCGCGCGGCTTCGTGGTGCTCAAGACCGGGGCCTCGACCGAGGGGATCACCCAGGAGCTCGTCGACCGGGTGCGGGAAAACATCGGCGCGGTGGCGGTTTTCAAGAAGGTCGACGTGGTCGCGGCGCTGCCGAAGACCCGTTCGGGCAAGATCCTGCGCAAGACCATGCGGGGTATCGCCGACGGCCTGGACGAGCCGGTGCCCTCCACCATCGAGGATCCCGCGGTGCTCGACGCGCTCAAGGACGTCCTGCGCCCCTGAGGCCTTCCGCCGAGCAGACGTAAAGCTGCCCCAATCCACTAATTTTGGGCAGTTTTGCGTCTGCTCGCGCTAGGAAAGTCGGGGCCAGGCGCGGTTGCGCAACAGCCGCAGCCCGTTGAGGGCGACCAGAATGGTCGAGCCCTCATGACCGGCCACGCCCAGTGGTAACGGCAAGTGCCCGAACAGGTCCCAGGTAACCAGGACGGTGATGACGGTGGCCGCGATGACCAGGTTGGCGATGACCAGCCGCCGGGCCCGCTCGGACAACGCGACCACCGAGGCGATCGCCGACAGATCGTCGCCGACGGTGACGACGTCAGCGGTGTCGACCGTGAGATCGGCACCGCTGCGCCCCATCGCCATCGAAGTATGGGCGGACGCCATGGCCGGCGCGTCGTTGACCCCGTCGCCCACCATGAGAACCCGCCGCCCACCGGATTCCAGTTCCCGGACCGCAGCAGCCTTGTCCTCGGGCAGCAGCCCGGCCCGCACGTCCTCGATTCCCAACTGCCCGGCCAGATGCGCGGCCGCCACGTGGTTGTCACCGGTGAGCAGCACCGGCGAGCGTCCGGTGACGGTACGCAGTGCCCGCACGGCAGCGGCCGCGCCCGGGCGAGCCTGATCATGCAGCCCCAGTACCCCGATCGCGAGACCGTCGACGGCCACGACGACGGCGGTCGCCCCGGTGGCCTCGATCTCGGTCACAGCCGGGATCGCCGGGCCCGAATACGCTGCGGGGCTGGATACCTCGACCGGGAGTCCGTCGACGATCACCCGCACTCCGCGGCCCGGCCAGGCGATGAAGCCGCCGGCTTCCGGCACTGTGATGGCGCGGGATGCAGCCTCGGCGACGATGGCCCGCCCGATCGGGTGTTCGCTGAATTGTTCTGCGGCAGCTGCGGTTGCGAGCACCCGATCAGCCGGTGTACCGGCGACCGTCACAACCTGCGATACCCGGGGCGCGCCTGTGGTCAGTGTTCCGGTCTTGTCGAGTACGACGACGTCCGTATCGGCCAGCCGCTCCATGCCGATCGCGGATTTCACCAAGACGCCGCGACGGCTGGCGTTGGCGATCGCGCACAGCAGGGGCGGCATCGTGGCGAGCACGACCGCGCATGGCGAGGCCACGATCATGAACGTCATGGCGCGCAACAGAGTTGAGCGCACGTCGGCGCCCAGCGCCAGCGGTACCGCGAACAGCGCCAGGGTCGCGACCACAACGACTACCGAATAGCGCTGCTCGACCTTCTCGATGAACAGCTGCGTGGTCGCCTTGGTCGCCGAGGCCGCGGCGACGGCTGCGACGATGCGCGCCATCACCGTGCTCGAGGGGTCCTGCGTGACCGTGACCTGCAGCGCGCCAGAGGTGTTGAGCGTTCCGGCGAATACGTCGTCGCCCACGTGTTTGGCGACCGGCAACGGCTCACCGGTGATCGAGGACTGGTCGACGTCCGACGACCCACCGATCACGGTGCCGTCCGCCGAGATCCGTTCGCCGGGCCGGATGAGGATGCGATCGCCGGGTCGCAACGCCTCTGCGGCGACGACGCGCTGGGTGCCGTCCTCCTCGAGAAGGGTCGCATCGGCTGGGGCCAGGTCGAGCAGACCGCGCACCGACCGTTCGGTGCGTGCGGTGGCCACATCCTCCAACGCGCCTGACGTCGCGAAGATGACGATCAACAGTGCGCCGTCGAACACCTGCCCGATGGCCGCCGCACCGATCGCCGCGACGATCATCAGCAGGTCGACATCGAGCGTGCGGTCGCGCAGCGCCTGCACGCCGGACACCGCGGATTGCCAACCGCCGGCGAGGTAGCACGCGAGATACAACGTCCACCACAGCGGTTGTGGCGCATCGGCCAACTGCGCAACCACGCCGCAGAGCATCAACACCAGGGCGGCGACGGCCCAGCGGACGGAGTCCAGGGACCAGATCCACCTGCCGAGACCGCGCGCACCGGTGGGCCGGGCGTCGCCGTCACGCACTGACGGCCGGTCGATCGACACAGCGGTCATGGATCGCGCCTCCCCTTCATCGTCGACACACACATCGTAGATATTTATACATGTAGAGATTGAAATGTATCACCGATGTTTTGCCCGCATGCTTGAATGAATGCCATGGGCCACGGAGTTGAGGGGCGCGCGACGCCGGCAGCGTCCCTCGACGCGGCCTCAGCGGCCAAAGTCGCCGAGACCCTACAGGCCCTCGCCTCCCCCAACCGATTGCTGATCCTGACCCGGCTGCGGGAATCGCCATGCTCGGTCACCGAACTGTCCGCCGCGGTAGGCATGGAGCAGCCCGCAGTCTCCAACCAACTCCGGTTATTGCGGGCACTGGGCCTGGTGACCGGCGACAGGTCCGGCCGCAATATCGTGTACCGGCTGTACGACAGCCATGTCGCGCAACTGCTCGATGAAGCCATCTACCACATCGAACATCTCCGGCTCGGCGCCCGCGAAACCTCTGCCTAGCCCTTAAGTCCGCTGCAGCCAAAGAGTTTCACGGATTGTTCACCCGAGAACGCCGACCCGGAACAGGCCGCGTGGCAAAACTCGCACCATTGCCGGAATCCTTTATTTTCGCGGTGACCCGAACTATTGTGAAGTCGTTATATGTTGATATCCGCCCATCCTCGGGAGTTTGCTGTCGGCCATACCGGCGGCACCCGAACAGTGAGGAGTTGAACAACGATGCGCATCGCAACCAAGGGATCCTGCACCTGTCGCTGCAATGCCTGCGATGGTGGCCACCACTGCGGAAACCCCCCGAACTGCAACGCGCGGCGCTGACGCCGTCGGTGGCCTGTCGCCCGGGCAACCGGCGACAGGTCACCACCCCTAACCGCTACGCCGCCTGACCATCGGGCCATAACCTCATCGATCGCACCGATCGGTCGTGCGATCTTGCGCTGTCTCACTTCTCTTTCTACTTTCTCCCCGCCGCTCCCGCCTCCCCGGTTCTGAGCCTGTGCGGCCTTATGCTGCGGCTGTGCTCGCTGCGCTGACCTGGGGTCTGGTCGCCGCATCCTCGCTGCTCATCGGCGCGGTCGCCGGCGTGGTCCGGGACTGGAATCAACGCCTCGTCGGCCTCGTCCTCGGTTTCGGCGCGGGGGCGCTCATCTCCAGCATCTCCTTCGAACTCGCCGAGGAAGGCTTCCGGGCCAGCGGCGCCTGGGCCGTGGCACTCGGCCTGGCCATCGGGGCCGTGGTGTTCTATCTCGCGGACAAGGCAGTAGATCGACTGGGCCGCAATGGAACTCAGACCGCCGGGCTGCCCCTGCTACTCGGCGCCCTGCTCGACGGCATTCCCGAACAGGCCGCACTCGGCATCGGCATCGCAGCCGGAGCCGGCGTCAGCCTGGCCCTCGTGGTGTCCATCTTCGTGTCGAACCTGCCCGAATCGATCGGATCGGCCAGCGACATGAAATCCGCGGGTGAACCTGCCCGCCGGATTGTCGGCAGCTGGGCCGTGATCGCCGCACTGTGCGCGCTGGCCACAGTCGGCGGCTATCAGCTGCAGAACGTGGCCGGCGCCGAATTCCGGGGCGGCATCAACGGATTCGCCGCCGGAGCGCTGCTGGTCATGCTGGTGGGCTCGATGATCCCGGAGGCCACCGAGAAAGCCAAGGAGAACGCCGGCCTGGCGGCCGTGCTGGGTTTCGCCGTCGCCGCGGGATTGTCGCTGGCCGGGTGAACCGGCCGCGGGATAGGTTCGGCGGGTGACTGTTCAGTGGCACCTCGGGCCCATCAGCGTCGGGGTGCACAACCTGTTCGTCGCCCTCGGGGTGTCCGCCGCACTGATGGTGTTCGTCGCCGAGGCCCGCCGGCGCGGTGCGGTCAACGAGCAGTCGGTCGTCGCCGCGGCCGGGGCGCTGATCGGTGGCGCGATCGGGATGAGGTTGACCGGGTTGGTACGTCACCTGGACTTCAGCGCCAATCCGAGCCTGGCCCAGGCCTGGCAGTTCGGCTCGCGCAGCATTCTCGGTGGGCTGCTCGGCGCCTACCTCGGGGTGCTCATCGCCAAGCGGCTGGGCGGTTACCGCGGAAAGACCGGCGACCTGTTCGCCCCCGCAGTCGCACTCGGCATGGCGATCGGCCGGATCGGCTGCCACCTCACCGAAGCCCCCGGCCGGCCGACAACCCTGCCGTGGGGCATCCACGCGCCGGCCGACACCCCCGAATGCCCGGGCTGCCTCGCCGGAGCCGCGATGCACCCGTCGTTTCTCTACGAGATCGCCTTCCAGCTCACCGCATTCGCCGTGTTGCTATGGCTGCGCCCCCGCATCGGCAAACCCGGGGAGCTGTTCGTGCTCTACGTCGCCGGTTACGCGGTGTTCCGATTCCTCGTCGAGTTCGTCCGGGCCAACGAGACCGTGTGGCTGGATCTGACCCGCCCGCAATGGTTCCTGCTGCCGTCGTTACTGATCGTCGGGTTTCGGCTGTGGTACGGCTACCGCCGCGGGTACTATCGCAACCCAACCCATTCTCAGGAGGTGCCCGCATGACGACACCGCCCGGCCCGCCTGACGACACGCCCCCACCCGACGAGAACCCACCAGAGTTCGGCCCACAAAGCTTTGAGCCACAGGGGATCCCACCCGCCTACCACGGCGACCCATCCGCACCGCCGCCCCCGCCACCGGGCTACCCCGCCTATCCGTACCCGCCGGACTATCAGTACCCGCCGGGCAATCCGTACGGCCCACCGCCGCAACCCGAGCGACGCATCTCGGTCCTCATGGTGGTCCTCGGCCCGGTCATCTACGCCGCGCTCAACCTGGTCATCGGGTTCGCCGGTTTCATGGGCGCCGGGGCCGCCGACAGCAGCGGCGGCAACACCAACCTGGTCCTGGGCGGCACCGCGGTGCTGTTGGCCCTGATCGCCTTCGGCGGCGGCACGTTGATGTTGTTGTCGAAGAACCCGACGACCAAGGGCCTCGGCATCGGACTGATGGTCGGCTGGGCCCTGGTCTCGCTGTTCACCGCCGGGTTCTGCACCGGCATCAACCCCGAGTTGTACGCCCTGTGAGCACCGGAATGGGGTTGCGTGGCGACCGGCTGCACCGCTACGTCACCGCGTTCTGCCCGCACTGCCACGACGAGGCGCCCGAGCGCCCGCTGACCGACGTCACGCGCCTGGCCGGCATCCTGGTCGAACGCGACGGACACGTCTGGCTCGAACGCGGCTGCCGCACACATGGATTGGTCCGCACCCTGTATGACGAGGATCCCGAGATCCTGTCCTATCTGGAGGAGTGGACCGCCCCGACCAAGGCACACATCCCCGATGTGGCCGGGAACTTCGATCCGATTCCGTCGGCCTACCTGCGTGGCCTGCCCGAGATGCAGACGCAGCACACCTGCATCCTGCTGGCGGACATCGCCGAGACCTGCAACCTGCGCTGCCCGACCTGTTTCACCGACAGCTCACCCGATTTGCGCCATGTGGTGCCCACCGCCGACGTGCTGGCCAACGTCGACCAGCGGTTGGCCCGCGAGAACGGCCGTATCGACGTCCTGATGCTCAGCGGGGGCGAACCTACCCTGCACCCCGACCTGCCCGAGCTACTCGCGCAGCTGGTCGCCCGGCCGATCACCCGAATCCTGATCAACAGCAACGGGGTCCGCATCGCCAACGACGACCGGCTGCTCGATCTGCTCACCACGCACCGGGAACGCGTCGAGGTCTACCTGCAGTACGACGGGTTGTCTGAGCAGGCGCACCGCCACCACCGCGGCGGCGATCTCAGGAGAACCAAAAGCCAAGCCCTACAACGGCTCTCCGAGCGGGAAATCTTCACCACCCTGGTGATGACATGCGCGCTGGGAGTCAACGACGACGAGATCGGCGACATGGTCCGGCTGGCCCTGGACACCCCGTACGTCGGCGGGCTCACCATTCAGCCGCAGTTCGGCTCCGGCCGCTCCGGTGAGATCGACCCGATGAACCGGCTCACCCACACCGGGGTGCTCAAGCGGCTGGGCCCGCAGACCGGCGGCGCCGTCACGTGGCGCGACCTGACCGCACTGCCGTGCTCGCACCCGCACTGCTGTTCGGTCGGCTACCTGGTTCGCGACGACGGCGACCAGTGGCGCTCACTGGTGTCACTGATCGGCACCGAGAGTCTCAAGGACAAGCTGGGCCTGGTCTCCAATCGGATCGCCGACACCGAGATCCCCCGCCAGCTGCGCCTGGCGGTGCAGGAATCACTGCTCGGGCTGCTCTCGGAGCAGTCCTCCCTGTCGCATCCACAGATCGGCGACGTGTGGCGCGCGATCTGTGAAAGCTGCGACCTGGGTATGGGAACACTGCTGACGCTGGCTTCCTCGGCCCTGCCGGGGCGTCGCCGCAAGATCCGCACGCTGCTGGGCGAGCGCGTGGTGCGACTGACCGTCAAGCCGTTCATGGACATGTCGACGATGATCGAGGAGCGCCTGATTCAGTGCTGTGTACATGTCGGCACCCGGTCCGGGCAGCTCGACTCGGCCCAGCACCAGTGTGCGCCATTCTGTGCCGTACAGGCCTGGCCCGCCCTGGGGCGTCAACGGCTGTCCCTGTCGGCCGGACAGGCATTACCGCTCATCGAGATTCGATAGGGATGGCGAAAAACCAGGTCGTGGCGCACATCGAGCTCGACGAGCAGGTCAAACGGGTTTTCTGCCAGGCGCCGATGGCAGAAACTGCGAACTGGTGTTCCTAACCGTCCTCTTAAGCTGCTAACTTGCCATGAAGTGGGTGTCCCACTGCCGGGGGGCCTGCCAACTCTTTTGGACCAGTCAGGAGTGAATGCCTTGAAGACGAATATCAGTACGGCCTTTGCCGGAGCGGCCATTGCCGCTGCGGCGATCGTCGCCGGCGCCCCGATGGCGCTTGCCGACGCCGACACCAGTGCCGTCACCACCGCTTCGCTCGGCGGCCAGGGCAAGCTGGACGGCGGCACCCAGGTCTGGACCGTGACCGACCTCAAGCCCAGCACCGACACCATCAACTACGCGCCGCACGGCACCCTGTGGGAGGTCACGGCGACCAACGAGGCTCTCGAGGGCTCGGTCACGCCGATCGTCTCCAACTTCAACATCCGGGCAGCAGACGGGCAGAACTACCGCGCCCTCTTCCAGGTGCCCAGCACCCAGGGCGTCAACCCCGCCACCCTCGCCCAGGGGCAGAAGACCAGCGGCAAGATCTACTTCGACGTGACCGGTGACCAGCCGACCTCCGTCGTCTACAACGCAGGCGGCAACGACGTCCTGGTGTGGAACAAGACCGCTGCGCCCGCCGCAGCCCCGGCCGCCGGCGCGCCGAAGCGTCCGGCTCCCGCCGCGGCCCCGGCTGCGACTCCCGCCGCTCCTGCCGCCACCCCGGCCGCACCGGCCGCTCTGACCCCGGCCGCCCCCGCCGCCGCTCCGGCCGCTCCGGCCGGCACCGGCGCAGGTAGCCGCGCGACGGACCTGCCCGCCGCCACCCCGGCCCCGGGCGCTCCGGCCGCAACCCCGGCCGGCACCGAAACGGTTCCGGCCGCTCCGGCCCCGGGCGCTCCGGCTGCCGAGGGGACCCCGGTCGCTCACGGCACGCCGGTCGCCGAGGGTGTCCCGGCACCGGCCGCCGCAGGTGCGGGCAACGCCGCCACCGCGGTTCCGCCGGCCGAGGGTGTGCCTGCTGAGGGTGTCCCCGCCGCCGCTCCGGGCGCTCCGGCTGCCCCGGCCGCTCCGGCACCGGGCGCTCCGGCTGCTCCTGCCGCTCCGGCCACCGAGCCGGCGCTGGTTCCTGCCGGCACACAGCCGGCGGTCACCACGCCCGCCCCGGCCCCTGCGGTCGCCCCGGCGAGCAACCACGGGACCGTGTCCTGATCTAGGTAGTTCACGGCAACGGCCGGACGCGGGCAACCGCGTTCGGCCGTTGTTTTTATGTGGAGCTCTCGATCGCCTGGCGCCGTTTTCTACACCTGGGCTGTGGATCGCGTGGGTTAGCAACCCCACGGTAGAAAACGGTGAGCCGCTGCCACAGGTACGTGCGCCGTTTCTACACCTCGGCTGCTACCACGCTGGGATCACGACCCCACGGTAGAAATCGGCGCGCGCAGAAGCGATTCCGAGCACCGGTCAGGCGATCGACAGCGCGATGCCGTCGAGAATGTCGTGCTCGCTGACCACCAGTTCGCCGATGCCGGCGCGCTGTGTGAGTACGGCCGCCAACTCCTCGACGATGATGGCGCCGCCGCCGATCACATCGGCACGGCCGGCATGCATAGGCCCGAGCGCCAGGCGTTCGGCCTTGGTCATCCCGATCAGCTGCTCACACACCGCGAGCAGATCATCAAATCCGATGCGGGACAAATGAATTGCCTCAGGATCGTATTCGGTCATGCGCTGCGCCAGCGCCGAGAGGGTCGTCATCGTCCCGGCCACGCCGACCCAGGTGTGCGCCCCTTCGACCGGCACCACCCGCAGCGCCTCGGCCAGGCCGTCACGGGCCGCCGCCCGCGCCTGCGCCACCTCGGCGGCGGTGGGCGGGTCGGAGTGCAGGCACCGTTCGGTCAGCCGCACACACCCGATGTCGGCGGAGAAGCTGGCCTGCACGGCCGTGTCGCCGAGCACCAGTTCGGTCGAGCCGCCACCCAGGTCGACGACCACGAAAGGGCCTGCGGCAGGGTCGAGTTCACCGACCGCACCGCGGAACGACAGCTCGGCCTCCTCGGTCCCGGTGATCACCTCGGCCTGAATGTCCGGAGAACCGGGCACCACCTTGCCCAGCAGCCGGGCGGTCATCGCAAAGAACTCGTCGCGGTTTCCGGCATCGCGCGCCGCCGAAGTCGCCACCATCCGCACCGCGGTGACCGAATGCTCGCTCATCAGGGCCGCATAGTCAGCCAGTGCGGATTCGGTGCGCGCCAACGCTTCCGGTGCGAACTGACCCGTGGCGTCGACGCCCTGCCCCAGCCGTACCACCCGCATCTCGCGGTGCACGTCACGCAGCTTGCCGTCCATCACGTCGGCGATCAGCAGACGAATCGAGTTGGTGCCGCAATCGATCGCGCCGACTCGCCTCAAACCCACACCTCACGATCCAGAATCCCGGCCATCGCCGGCTCGAGGGCCAGCACCGCCAGCGCCTCATCACCAAAGGGATTGACCCCGCGGCCCTTCGCCAGCGAGTGGGCCATCACCACGTGCAGACATTTGACCCGGTCGGGCATGCCACCCCCGGTGAACGTCGTACCCAGCGGCTCGATCGCGTCCCGCTCGGCCAGATACGACTCATGTGCCCGCAGGTAGGTCGCAGCCAGTTCCTCGTCCTGCTGCAGCCGCTCGGACATCTCTCGCATCAGCCCCGAGGATTCCAACCGACTGGCGGCCGCCGTGAGCGCCGGATGCGTCAGGTAGTACAGCGTCGGGAACGGCGTGCCATCGGGAAGTCTGGGTGCGGTCTTCACCACCCCGGGCTCACCGTTGGGGCAGCGGTACGCGACCTCGAGGACACCGCGCGGTTCCCGGCCCAATTGCCGTGTCACGGCCTCGATGTCGTCAGGATCAACCATTGGGACCTCTGGGCTCGGCAGGTGGCGGAACAGGCGGTGCGGGCGGACCGACCGGCGCAGGCGGAGGCCCGCCGATCGTGGGGGAAACCCCGTGCGGCTCATCGGCAATCGTGTGCCACAACGAGGTGTACCAGGGCTGGCCTGCGGGCACCGTCGACCCGGGCAGCACAGACGTTCCCGGCTCGCCCGACGCAATGGCCCCGGGCGGCAACTGCACCTGGTACGGGGTTTCGCCGGGCATCACGAAGCCGAGGCGCTTCCTGGCCTCGGCCTTGATGTACGCCTCATCGGCCAGCTTGACCTTTTGCAGTTCCAGATCTGCGATCTGAGCCCGCAACTGCTTCTCGAGAGTCTTGTTTTGCTGCATCTCGGTGCGCTGGGCGAAGTAGGTGCGCACCGGCCCGGCGATGGTCAGGGTCAGCACACACACCACCGCGGCCAGGATGGCCGCCCGGCGGGCGGTCGACCCGAACCGCTGCTCGGACTGCAGCTCGGCCTGTTCCTGAGCTTGCACCGCAATGGCTTTGGAGACCTTTTCATCGGCCACCGGCTCACCCTGCGCCGGACGGGACTCGCCCGCCCGGCGGCGGGGCTGTGAAGCGCGCGGCCGATTCGACTCCCCGGCCTTGCCCGGCTTACCGGGTCGGGAGGCCGGGGACCGTCGCTTCGGATCAGGCCGCTTCGCTTCGGGCATCGACGTGTAGGTGCGCAGGCGCCTGCGTTACTTGGCCTCGAACCGCGGGAATGCGAGATCGCCCGCGTAGCGCGCGGCGTCGCCGAGCGCCTCTTCGATGCGCAGCAACTGGTTGTACTTGGCCACCCGCTCGCTGCGGGCCGGGGCACCGGTCTTGATCTGACCGCTGCCGACCGCTACCGCGAGATCGGCGATGGTGGTGTCCTCGGTCTCACCGGACCGGTGGCTCATCATGGTGCGGTAGCCGCTGTTGTGCGCCAGCGCAACGGCATCCAGGGTCTCGGTGAGCGTGCCGATCTGGTTGACCTTCACCAGCAGCGCGTTGGCGGCGCCACGCTCGATGCCGTCCTCCAGCCGCTCCGGGTTGGTGACGAACAGATCGTCGCCCACCAGCTGGATCCGGTCTCCGATCGCCGAGGTCAGCGCGACCCAGCCGTCCCAGTCGTCCTCGGACAGCGGATCCTCGATCGACACCAGCGGGTAGGCGTCGATCAGGCCGGCGTAGAACTCGGCCATCTGCTCGGCCGTACGGGTCTCCTTCTCGAAGGCGTAACCCGAACCCTCCGTGTAGAACTCGGTGGCGGCGACGTCCAGCGCCAGGGCCACGTCACTGCCGAGCTTGAACCCGGTGGCCTCGATGGCCGTCGCGATCAGGTCCAGGGCGGCCTTGGTGCCCGCGACGTCGGGGGCGAAGCCGCCCTCATCGCCGAGACCGGTCGACAGCCCCTGCTTCTTGAGCACGGACTTGAGCGAGTGGTAGACCTCGGTACCCCAGCGCAGCGACTCCTTGAAGGAGGGTGCGCCGATCGGGGCGACCATGAACTCCTGGACGTCCACCCCGGTGTCGGCGTGGGCGCCACCGTTGAGGATGTTCATCATCGGCACCGGAAGGATGTGTGCGTTCGGGCCACCGAGGTAGCGGAACAGCGGCAGCGCGGCGCTGTCGGCAGCGGCCTTGGCCACCGCCAGCGAGACGCCGAGGATCGCGTTGGCGCCCAGTCGGGACTTGTCCGGAGTGCCGTCGAGATCCAGCAGCGCCTGGTCGACGAGACGCTGATCGTCGGCGGCCAGGCCGATGATCGCCGGGGCGATCTCGTCGAGGACGGCCTCCACGGCCTTCTCGACGCCCTTGCCGCCGTAGCGGGAACCGCCGTCGCGCAGCTCCACCGCTTCGTGCTCGCCGGTCGATGCGCCCGACGGTACCGCTGCCCGGGCGAACGTGCCGTCAGTCAGGGCCACCTCGACCTCGACCGTCGGGTTGCCACGGGAGTCGAGGATCTCGCGGGCTCCAACCTGCTCGATGATGGGCACTGGCTTCTCCTTATTGAGTCCTGCGTGTAGGGATGAGACTAGATCGTGGTCCGCCCGACGGCGTGTTTGGGCTTGTCACACGTGTCACAAGCCGTGGCCGCTCGCGTACGCCGTCGCCCAGTCCCGGACCATCCGGGCGTACTGCTCGGAGTTGTTGTAGGCCTTCAGCGCCTTCATCCAGCCTCTCGGGGTGGACAGGTCCTTGCCGTACCAGCACAGCAGGCCGGCCGCCGAGAGCGCCGCGTCGTCGAAGTTGTCCGGGCTGACCACCCCGTCATTGTTGGCGTCGACCCCGAAATGCCCCCACGTCTCCGGGATGAACTGCATCGGCCCCATGGCACGGTCCATCAGCGGATCCCCGTCGAGCTTGCCCTGGTCGGTGTCAGGAATGCGCAGGTTGCCGGCGGTCCCGTCCAATTGCACGCCACGGATCGGCGGGGTCACGTCCCCGTTGCGCGCGATCATCGCGCCGCGGTAGGTGCCGTGGTGGCTCTCGACCATGCCGATGCCGGCCAGCGTGGTCCAGGCCAGCTGGCAGTTCGGGTTCTCCACCTGGGCCACGCGCGCGGCGTAGGAGTAGGCCTCAAGGGCGTTGACGGGCATGCCCAGCGCGGGTGCCCGCTGTGCGGCCCACTCGTGCAGCTGATCGGCGGGCCTGCCCTTGGCGTAGGTGTCGATCGCGGGCACCGGGTCCCCGGCCGGTGGCGGCACGCCCTCGGGAATTGGGGTCCCCAGATG
This sequence comes from Mycobacterium sp. NPDC004974, assembly GCF_053600815.1. Lineage (NCBI taxonomy): Bacteria > Bacillati > Actinomycetota > Actinomycetes > Mycobacteriales > Mycobacteriaceae > Mycobacterium > Mycobacterium sp. NPDC004974. The sequence goes on from NZ_JBSGAQ010000003.1 coordinate 535,462, forward strand.
CCACGAACAGCTGGATGCCAACAGCAGCGCTGTCGCAGCAATTACGGCGACAGCCCGCAGCCAACGCACTGGCGACACCGGACTCCCTCAACCCCGCTCTATCTGATTCGCCATCGTCGCATGCGCGGCTATGAACGCGACGAGCGACGGGTCCATGCCGGGAGAACGGCAGGTGAAGTCGGCCGGACCCACAGACCCCCCTGCTAAGGTGAGCCACGCCTTGCTATGGCAAGGCAAGGCTACGTTGCTTACGGTGTTTTCACCCCGGTCGAACGAGGACGCTTTGATGACTGCCATCTCGGACGGTCCGACCAGCACGCTGGCCGCCTCCAACGTCACGTCGCAGGTGTTCGGCAGTGGCCTGATCGGTTTGCGGGAAGGCCTCGAAGCCGCCATCGTCGTGTCGATCCTGGTCGCGTTTCTGGTCAAATCCGAACGCCGGGACGCCCTCAAATGGGTGTGGCTGGGTGTCGGTGCCGCAATCGCCGTGACCGTCACCGTCTTCCTGGCGATCCAGTTCGGCGAGAACACCATCAGCGGTCTGGGCGCCGAAGCCATCGCAGGTATCGCCTCACTGATCGCCGTCGTCATCGTCACCACCATGGTGCTGTGGATGAAACGGGCGTCCGCGTCGATGTCCGGCGAACTGCGCGGCGAGATGTCGCAGGCACTGCAGACCGGTGGTCTGGCGGTGGCGCTGCTGGCCTTCCTGGCGGTGGGCCGCGAAGGTGTGGAAACCGCGCTGTTCATGGTCGGCTACGCCGAGGCCGAGACACTGTGGCCGCTGACCGGCCTCATCATCGGCGTGCTCATCGCCGCGGCGATCGCCTACGGCATGTACGCCGGCGCAGTCCGGATCAACCTCGCCAAGTTCTTCAAATACACCGGGATCTTCCTCATCGTGGTGGCGGCCGGAATCCTCGCCTACGGCATCAAGGCGCTGCAGACCGTCGGCTGGATCCCCGGGCTGGGCGCCAAGGCCTTCGACATGAGCGGTGCGTTCGACTGGTCGGCCTGGTACGGCGAGATCATCCAGGGCGTCTTCAACATCGACCCCACGCCGACCGTTCTGCAGTTCGGCGCATGGCTGGCCTACATCGTCGTGGTGCTGGCGCTGTTCCTGAAGCCGTTGCGCTCCGCCGGGGCGGCATCCAGTGCCTCGACTTCCTCCGAGCCGACCGTCGAGCCGGAGACCTCCACCGCATCCGAAAGGTCGACCAAGTGAAGATGACCCCCGCCGTCAAGACCGGAATCGCGGCCACCGCCGCGGTGCTGGCCGGCCTCTCGCTGAGCGCCTGCCAGGCCAAAGAGGCCGACGGCGGCAGTGCGAACGGTGACGGCGCCAAGGGCGCCCAGATCACCGTCGATGCCTCCGACACCGAGTGCAAGCTCTCCGGGACCACCGCGACGACGGGCGCCAGCACGTTTGTCGTCACCAACAACGGCGACAAGGTCACCGAGTTCTACGTCTACGGCGAGGGCGAGCGGGTCATGGGCGAGGTGGAGAACATCTCCCCCGGGCTCAAGCGTCAGCTGATCGTTCAGCTCACCCAGCCGGGCACGTACCAGACGTCATGCCGCCCCGGCATGGTCGGTGAAGGCATCCGCGGCAATTTCGAGGTGACCGGCGAAGCCGTGCAGATCGACACCGAGGGCAAGTTCAAGGAAGCCGCCGACAACTACAAGCGGTACGTGAACAGCCAGGTCGACGCCCTGGTGCCGGCGGTCGAGGAGTTCGCCGCCGCCGTCAAGGCCAAGGACGTCGCCAAAGCCAAGGCGCTCTACCCGACCTCGCGCGTCTACTGGGAGCGCATCGAGCCGGTCGCCGAGTCCTTCCCCAACGACCTCGACCCGCGAGTCGACCTGCGCGAGGCCGACCTCGAGCCCGGGCAGAAGTGGACCGGCTTCCACGCACTGGAAAAGCAACTGTGGGTGACCGGGCTGCAGCCGGACGCCAACGCACTCGGCGACCAGCTGGTCGCCGACGTGAAGGAACTCCAGGCCGGCGTCAAGGCTCCGGACTGGACCATCGACTCCACCCAGATCGCCGGGGGCGCCCAGGGCCTGCTCGACGAGATCTCCAAGAGCAAGATCAGCGGTGAAGAAGACATCTTCAGCCACACCGACCTGTGGGACTTCAACGCCAACGTCGAAGGTTCACAGACCGCGGTGGCCTCGGTGCGGCCGATCCTCGACGAGCGCAACGCCGACCTCGGCAAGCGCGTCGATCAGCGGTTCGCCGATGTCGAGAAGCTGCTGGACAAGTATCGCCAGGGCGACGGATTCATCACTTACGACAAGGTGACCGAACCGCAACGCCAGGAACTGTCACGCGCCATCGATGCGCTGAGCAACGAGGTGAGCCAGGTGCAGGGTGTCATCGCAAAGCAGTGATTCGCCCGAAGCCACCCCGGATGCCGAGCAGTCCACCGGATTCTCCCGGCGGAAGTTGTTCGGCGCTGCCGGGGTCACCGCCGCGGTAGTCGGTGCGGCCAGCGCGGGTGCGCTGGCCGGCCGCGCTTCCGCGGCCAGCGCCCCGCACGGTGCCCTGCAGGGGCCGGTCCCGTTTCGCGGTGACCGGCAGGCGGGCATCATCACCGAGGCGCAGGACCGGATGCACTTCTGCTCGTTCGACGTCACCACCGACAACCGTGAGGACGTCATCGCCCTGCTCAAGCAGTGGACCAAGATGGCCGAGCGGATGACGCGCGGTGAGGAGACCGAAGCCGGCGGCGCCGTGGACGGCAATCCGTATGCGCCGCCGTCGGATACCGGAGAGGCGCTGGATCTGCCTGCCTCACAGCTGACGCTGACGATCGGGTTCGGGCCGTCGTTCTTCCGCAAGGACGGCAAGGACCGCTTCGGCATCGCCGACAAACAGCCGGCCGAGCTCAAGGATCTGCCGAAGTTCCCCAACGAGACCATGGACGCGGCCCGTTGCGGGGGCGACATCTGCGTGCAGGCCTGCGCCAACGATCCGCAGGTCGCGGTGCATGCGATCCGTAACCTGGCCCGCGTCGGGTTCGGCACGGTCGCGGTGCGGTACTCACAGCTGGGATTCGGCCGCACGTCCTCGACCACCCGGGACCAGGCCACCCCGCGAAACCTGTTCGGGTTCAAGGACGGAACGAACAACCTCAAATCCGATGAGACGGACCTGCTGGACAAGAACGTCTGGGTGGCCGAGGGTGACGGACCGGCTTGGCTCACCGGCGGCAGCTACCTGATCACCCGGCGGATCCGGATGCTCATCGAAAGCTGGGACCGCACCACGCTTCTGGAGCAGGAGCGGGTGATCGGACGACAAAAGGGCAGTGGTGCGCCCAACGGACTGCAGCAGGAATTCGACGAGCTCAATTTCGAGATCACCGACGGCAAGGGCAATCCGAAGATCGACGTGGACGCACATGTGCGACTGGCCTCGGCCGAGCACCTGGGCGGTATCGAGATCCTGCGCCGCGGTTACAACTTCACCGACGGCTCCGACGGATTCGGTCACCTCGATGCGGGCCTGTTCTTCATCGCGTTCGTGCGCAGCCCTGAGAAGCAGTTCATCCCGATGCAGCGCGAACTGGCCCGCAAGGATGCGCTCAACGAATACATCACCCACACCGGGACAGCCGTCTTCGCGTGTCCGCCGGGGCTACGTGACGACGACACCAACGGCTACTGGGGTTCGACTCTGTTCGAGTGAGGCACTGATCCGATGACGCGTAATACTCGAATACTGCTCACCGCATTGGCAATCGCGGTGCTGGCCATCGGCGTTTTCGTGTACCAGTCCGTTCGCCATCGCGCCGGGCCGCCACCGGTGGCATCCGTCGAAACCGGCCAGGTGGTACGCGAGAACAGTCATCGGCTGAACTCCGTCCCCGACAGTGACGTGACCTTCGTGGAGTTCCTCGACTTCGAGTGCGAAGGTTGTCGCGCGGTGTATCCCTCCATCGAGCAACTGCGGTCCGAGTACGGCGACCGGGTGAACTTCGTCATCCGGTACTTCCCGCTCGGCGCGCACTACAACGCCGAACGAGCGGCACGCGCCGTCGAGGCTGCCGCCCAACAGGACAAGCTCGAGGCGATGTACAAGAAGATGTACGACGCCCAGGACCAGTGGGGCGAAAAGCAGGATCCGGCGGACGACGTATTCCGTGGCTTCGCAGGAGAACTCGGCCTTGACATGGCGGCATTCGACAAGGCTTACAGCGACCCCGCCACCGCCGCCCGAGTCCAACTCGATGTGGCCGACGGCCGCGCCCTGGGCGTGCAGGGAACGCCGACGTTCTTTCTCAACGGCGAGCGCATCCAGCCACACAGCTATGAAGACCTGGCCACGGCCTTCGATAAGGCGCTGGCCGAGTAGAGCGGCCGCGCGGCGCAGTCATCCACCGAGCAGGATCTGACTGAGCCGGGTGGTGGTGGCGACTCCGTCGTCGTAGCCGCCCTGCCCGTTGAGCCCGTTCATGATTGCCAGCGTGTAGCGCTGGTTGGGCCCGGCGAAGCCGACCGAGTTGACGACCCAGCCACCCTGTTCCTGCGACCACCCGTTCTTGTTGCCGGGGCTCATCGAAGGCCCGGCGCCCCACACGCCCCACTGCTGTTCCCCGCCGACCCGCTGCATCTCGGCGACCACGGCGGAGGCGTCGGCCGGATTCAGTTGGGTCAGCGTGTAGTTCATCAACCGGTCGAGATCGTTGGTGGTGGATTTCTGAAAACCCCAGTACGGGAACATGTCACCGAAACCCGGTTGCGGCCGCGTGTCCGTCATGCCGTAGCGGGGGAAGCCGGCGTTGAACGCCTGGTGGTCGGCTCCGCCATAGCGGGTCCACAGTGAATCGGCCGCGTCGTTGTCGGAGTTCCGCAGCATCTTCACCATGAGTTGCCGGTCGTTGCCCGACAGCCGCACTGCTCCGGCGCGTTCCCGGGTCAGCAGGTCGACCACCATCGCCAGCTTGATGGTGGAGGCGGTCCAGATCATCGTGTTCGCGTTGGCATTGGCGTACCGCATGCCGCCGGCGCGGTCGCGCAGCACGTAGCCGACAGTGCCGGGCCGAGACGCCAGATAGGCATCCGCTGCCGCGATGCGCGAGCGCAGGTCACAGCCTGTGGCTGCACATTCCGCGACGGCCTGCGGTGCAACCATTCCCAGACTGAGAACCAGGACGACGGCAGCGATCCGCAGTACCCGCATCGCCTCACCGTAGAGCGCCCCGGCCCGATCCAGCGTCCGCACAGCGGGGCCATCCCGAGCCGAAACCGTGCCGTTGTCAGTTCGTGACGGGGTAGGGCTGAGACCTGGCCCGCGCTCGTAACGTGGTGGCGGAAAAACCGGCCTCAAAGTCAAGTGGCTAGTGCAACGTGGCTACGCAGCTTGATTGAGGAGGGTGGCGAGGCGTTGGGCTGGGGTGTCGAGGTCCAGGGTGGGTCGGGGCCGGCTGTTGAGTTTGTCTTGGACCCGTTGGAGGTCGGC